>CAYHEW010000001.1:0-185905 GCA_964355715.1 uncultured Opitutaceae bacterium
CCTCTTGTGCCTTTTGTGGCCATCCTCTGAGGATCGTATCCGTGTTATCCGTGTAATCCGTGGTTAAACGGTCTGGTCCCTTCGGCCTACATCTCGGGAGTTGCACTCCGTAGGCTCTGTGCATCCTCTTTCCTTCTTTCCTTCCCATGTCCTCCAACGTCGAAAACGTCGTCATCATCGGCACCGGCTGCGCGGGTCTCACGGCGGCCATTTACACGGCGCGCGCCAACCTCAATCCGCTCGTCCTCGAGGGTCCCCTGCCCGGCGGGCAGCTCACCACGACGAGCGAGGTCGAGAACTTCCCCGGCTTTCCCCACGGCGTCGACGGCTTCCAGCTCACGCAGAACATGCGCGAGCAGGCCACGCGTTTTGGCACCCGCTTCGAGCAGGCGCTCGTCACCGCGGTCGATTTCTCGTCGATGCCGCGCAAGCTCGTCCTCAGCGACCGCACGATCCTCGCCAAATCCGTCATCATCGCCACCGGCGCCTCGCCGCGCATGACCGGCATCCCGGGCGAAAAGGAACTCTACGGCGGCAAGGGCGTGACCACCTGCGCGACCTGCGACGGCGCGTTCTACCGCAAGATGGAAGTGGCCGTCATCGGCGGCGGCGACAGCGCCGCGGAAGAGGCCCTGTTCCTCACCCGCTTTGCCAGCAAGGTCTACTTGATCCACCGCCGCGACTCGCTGCGGGCGTCCAAGATCATGGCCGACCGCGCCACATCGCATGAGAAGATCCAGATGGTTTGGGACAGCGTCCCCGTCGAGGTTCTCGGCGTGCCACAGGGCTCGGTCAGCGGCCTCAAGGTGAAGAACATCAAGACCGGCGCCGAGTCGGTGCTGCCCGTGAAGGGCATCTTCGTCGCCATCGGCCACGTGCCGAACACGGGGCCGTTCGCGCCGCCGCTACAGGTGGATGAAGGCGGCTACTTCAAGCCGGCCGCCGGCTCGCAGGTGCAGACAAATATTCCCGGCGTATACGTCGCGGGCGACTGCTCCGACCACGTTTACCGCCAGGCGATCACCGCCGCCGGCATGGGCTGCCAGGCTGCCATCGAGGCCGAGCGCTGGCTAGCCGAACACGAAGGGTGAGCGAGGTCGGCTCTCGCGGAGTCGCGGAGGGCGCGGAGTTGCTTATCCACGGACCTTGCCGATCTGGCGGATGAAGCGTGGGGAATGGCCACGGAAGGCACAAGAGGCACAAAAGAATCGGTATTTTCTGTGCCTTTTGCGCCTTCTGTGGCCATCCAACCACGTCCCATCCGCTCGATCCGTGCAATCCGTGGTTGAACGGTATTCCCTGCCTTATCTCAGGCCAGGATGTCGGAGTGGAATTCCTGCCAGCTGTCGAGGTCGTTGAGGCGGACGGCGTCCTTCACCGCGGTGGCATCGTCCGGGAGACCGTTGTTCTTCAGCACGCCTTTGCGCGTGGCGTCGTCGTGGATGTAGCCGCGGACGGCCGCGTTGTGCTTTTCGATGGTGGCGGCGTCAAGTTTCACGCCGGGCTGGGCCTTGATCCAAGCCTCGAACTGCGGGTAGGTCGGGCGCTTGTCCTTGATGAACGCGAGCACGGCCTCGCGCTTCAGGCCGAGGGCATCGATCGTCATCTGGTCGTAGCCTTTGCCGCAGCCAGGATAGCGGGCGTCGAGCTTGCCGCGGGCCTCGAGGGAGGCCTTGAGCCAGAAGCGGGGCAGGTGAAGGACGCCGAGGGGGCCGGCGGTGCCGGAACTGATGAGGGGAACGAACGTTGCCATGGATTTCAGGGGGTTGAGGTTGGTGTGAAGGGTCCGTCGGACCCGGGCTTCCAATGAGGTCACCGAACGCACCGAAGGCAAACGGTGAATTGCAGACCGAGGGGTACAAAAAACTTGGCGGCGGCAACCCGTGCGCCATCGTGCGAGCCGCATGCCCCCCACACCGCCCGCACCCGCCTGGGGCCGCTATGAGCGGCTCATGCCCGCCGAGATCGAGGCCATCTTCGCGCGTCACCCCGTAGCCTACCTGCCCTGGGGCGCGCTCGAGTACCACGGCAAGCACGCGGCGGTCGGTCTCGACGGGCTCAAGGCCCACGGCCTCTGCGTCGAACTCGCCCGCGTCGCGGGCGGACTCGTGCTCCCGCCAGTCTACGTCGCCGCCAACACCATCAAGGGCCTCAAGAACCTGCCGTTTCCGCGCCACTCGCTCGACTTCAGCGAGGGCACGCTGCGCGCGCTCATGCGCGAGCACCTTGACCAGCTCGCCGACGAGAAATTCCGCGTGGTGTTCATCCTCTGCGGCCACGTCGGCCAGCCGCACTACGACATAATCAAGGACGAGGCGGCGCAGTTCAACGCGCGCCAGACCGGCACGCGGGCCATCGCGACGTCGGAGACCGATCTCGTGGCCAAGGACATCGTGATCGTGAACCACGCCGCGCTCGGTGAGGTGTCGTATCTGATGCACACCGACCCCGACTGCGTGGACCTCGCCCGGCTCCCCGCCGACCGCATCCCCACCCTCGAACAGGACGCCGTCTGGGGCCCCGACCCGCGCGAGGCGTCCGCGGAAAAGGGGAAAGCCTACACGGCAGCGTTTGTGGCGGCGGCGACAAAGGTCGTCGCGGAGGCGCTGAAGCCATCCAAGGCCTGATCGCGGAAGCGCGGAAGAACGGAAACACTGAATCAATTCCGCGCTTCCGCCTCTCCGCGTTTCCGCGATAAATCCTGCATCCGAACTCTCTGAATTACCCGATCATGAACTACCGCACCCTCGGCCGGACCGGCCTCAGCGTCAGTGAAGTCTCCCTCGGCACCTGGGCCTTTGGGTCGCCGTCCATCTATGGCTCCGTCGATTCCGGCTCCGCCCACCGCGCGATCCGCGGAGCGCTCGACGCGGGGATCAACTTTTTCGACAGCGCCCCGCTCTATGGCACGAAAGAGGAGGACGGAATCGCCGAGAAGGTCCTTGGCCAGGGACTCGGCGCCGATCGCGACCGCGTGACCATCGCGACCAAGTTCGGCCGGTACCACTCGCGGGTGCACACCAACGAGCTTTTCGACGGCGAGACCGTCGTGTGGTCCGTCGAGCAGAGCCTCCGCCGGCTCGGCACCGACCGGATCGACGTGCTGTTCTTTCACTCGCCGACGCATCCCGACAAGATCAAGGACAACGTCTGGGCCGCGCTCGACCAGCTCAAGCGCAGCGGCAAGGTGCGGTTCGTGGGCCTGTCGTGCGGGTTCATCAAGGACACGGAGGCCATGACGCGCCAGTGGGCCGCGGACGGACGCATCGACGTTGCCCAGATCGCCTACAGCCTCACCTACCGCGAGTGGGAACCGATGATCGCCGAACTCGGCAAACTGAACGTTGGCATCGTCGCCCGCGAATCGCTCGCCAACGGCTTCCTCGCCGGCGTGTTCACCAAGGACACGGTCTTTCCGGCGGGTTCGCTCAATGCGCGCTATCGCCGCGAGGAGATCATCGAGCGCGTCGAGACGGCCGACCGCTATAAGGCCCTGCTCGTGCGCCGCGACGTCAAGACCCTCGCCGCCGCCGCCATGCGCTGGGTGCTGGACAACCCGAGCGTCTCCCTCGTGCTCTCGGGCTCGAAGAAACTCGAGGAGATCCTCGACTGCGCGACGGCGGCGGATGCCGCCCCGTATTCCACGGCCGAGCTGGTCGAGGCGCGTCGGCTGCACGTGAAGGATTTCTCGCCGGCGTAAGGCGAAGATCCAGTCCTTTTTTCAGGAGGGAACGGAGAGAACAGAGAGTTCAATCTCCTCCGTTTCCTCTGTTACCTCCTGTAAAATGCCTTGAGCGGGATTTACACGCGGCAGGTTTCTCGCCAACCAGAGACGTGCTCCCCGAACTGCTCGATGCCTGTGGCCTGAATGAGGCGCCGGCTTACCTGTTCGTCTTCGTCGGCGTTTCGCTGCTGATGATGTGGCGGCTTGAGGCGATGCTGGATCACGGGCTCGAGGGCACGGCGCTGGGCACGCTCGTGATGCCCTACTGCTCGGGGCTGGGGAACCTGGTCTTCATCGGCCTGATGATCGCGCACCAGGGTGCGCCGGGCGAGGTGATGACCAACTGCCTCGTCAATAACGTCACCAACCTAACGCTGCTGCTGGGTTTGCCGGCCCTGTGGTGGGGGCTCGAGGTCCTGCCGGGCAAGGCCAAGAGCGCGCCGCCGCGCAAGCGCAAGGGCGGCGCCGAAGCCGGGACGGCGGGGCAGCTCAACCGGCTTTCGCTCCTGCTCACGTTGGCGGCGGCGCTGTTCTTCACCGGCGCGGTCTGGGTGCTCGGTGACGATGGCAGGCTCGATGCGTCCGATGGACTGATGCTCATCGGGCTATTCCTGTTCTGGCAGTGCATCCAGGTGTTTGACGTGATGAAGCACAATGTCCGGCAGCGCATCAGCTACAGCCCGATGTTTTACGTCGATCTCGCGGTGGTGCTCGCCTGTGCCTGGGCCATCTACGAAAGCCTCGATTGGTTGCTCGCGTGGATCGGTGCGCAAAAAGGCGGCTTCATCAGCGCGGCCAATCTTGGATGGCTCTCCGGCTGGCTGATGGTCCTGCCCAATGCCGTCCTCGCGCTTTACTGGGGCTGGCGGCGGCGCGCCGACATCGTGTACAGTTCGCAGGTGGGCGACGGACACATCTGCATTCCGCTTTGCCTCGGGCTTTACGCGCTTTTCCAGCCCTTGCCGACTTCCGGTTTCTTCATGACCGGCCTCGGACTGCTGCTCGGCACCATCGTCGCCCACGCAATCCTGCTCATTGTCCCCGGCGGCCTGCCGCGCTGGGCGGGCGGCACGCTGGTTGCCGCGTACGCGTGGTTCTTGTGGCAGGGCTTGGGGTAAGCAGGCTACGCCAGCGGATCCGCCTGGAACTTCGCTGCCAGTTCGACAAACGGCTTCTGCGCCTCGAGCCACAGCGGGCTCTGCCGGATCTCGACCATGGAACGCGTCGTGTGGTTGCAGAAGAGATAGCTCGTCGGACCCAGGCGGATGCACGCATCGAAATGGGTGCCATGCGCCTCGGGGGCGAAAACGAAGTCGCCCGGGTGCAGCTGGCTTTGCCCGAGTTCCGCCCCGAGCGGCTTGCTGTCGGCAATGAAGCGCGCCTTGTAGCTCTCGGCCCGCGGACCCTGGTAATAGAGGACCGCGCCCTGCTCGCGCGCGAGTTTCGCCAGGACCCACTCGTCGAAGACCGGCTGCTGGTAGAACGCATTCATGCGCCCAAGGGCTTGGATCACAGCAGTGCGGGCTTCATCGAGATTCATGTGGCGATGAGATACTTGGACCGACGCCGGACAATCCAGTTCAAACCCGCGATTAACAGTCTCACTACGAATTAATGAGTCCTATTAGTTTATTGGAATAATTCTAAATCTCACTTGCGATTTAGAACCATTCCAATCTGATAGCGAATCTCAACATCATGTCCGAAACGACCACAGCCACACCCGAGTCCCTTTCCCAAACCCTGGCCGAAAGCGGACTGCGCTCCACCCCGCAGCGCGAGCTCGTGTTCAACGTGCTGCTTAAGAAACGCGACCATCCCACTGCTGATGAGGTATTTGCACGCGTGAAGGCCGAAATGCCCACCATCTCCCTGGCCACGGTCTACAACTGCCTGGAGACCTTGGTCCAGTGCCGGGTCGTGCGGGCGGTCAATTTCGAGCGCGGCCCGACCCGCTATTGCCCGAACCAGAAGCCGCATGCCCATTTTCACGACGAAAGCACCGGTTCGACCCACGATATCGACCTCCCGGCCGGCCTCCTTGACCAAGTGAAGACCATCCTCCCCAACGGCTACGACGCCAACTCCGTCGAGATCATCTTTCGCGGCAAAGCCAAGGACTGAGCCACGACTCCTCCCTCCCTTTTCCCACTTACCTCCGCCTTCCACTCTTCCCAACCATGAGCCAGCTCGAAATCAAGGACCTCAACATCAGCATCGGCCAGAAAGCCATCGTCAAGGGCTTCAGCCTCACGATCAAAAGCGGCGAGGTCCATGCGATCATGGGCCCCAACGGCACGGGCAAGTCCACCCTCGCCAAGGCCATCGCGGGCCATCCCGACTACACGATCACGGGCGGCGACGTCCTCCTCGACGGTTCGTCCATCCTCGCGATGCAGCCCGATGAACGCGCCCGCGCCGGCCTGTTCCTCGCCTTCCAGTATCCGAGCGAGATCCAGGGCGTGACGATCGCCAATTTCCTCCGCGCCGCTGTCCAGGCCCGCCTCGCCGAGGGCGAGGAGCTCGACGCCACCGCCTACTACAAGCGCCTCTACACGAAGATGGACCTCCTCAAGATCGACCGGAAGTTCACCTCCCGCGCGGTCAACGACGGCTTCTCCGGCGGCGAGAAGAAGCGCTGCGAGATCCTCCAGATGGCGATGCTCGAGCCCAAGTTCGCGCTCATGGACGAGACCGACTCCGGCCTCGACATCGATGCGCTCCGCATCGTCGCCGAGGGCGTCAACGCCATGCGCAGCACCAACCTCGGCATGCTCATGATCACCCATTACCAGCGCCTGCTCGACTACATCGTCCCGGACTTCGTCCACGTGATGTGGGACGGCCGCATCGTCCGCAGCGGCGAGAAAGACCTCGCCCTCGAACTCGAGGCCAAGGGCTACGACTGGGTGAAGAAGGAACTCGCCCACGCCTGAGACCAAAACCCGAACTTTGCCCGCCATGAAACCTCCCACCGAACTCGACGCCGCGGCCATCGCCGCGGAGCCCGCGAGCGACAATCCGGTCCACGGCATCGACCAGACCGTCGGCAATTTCAGCTACGACATGAGCTACGAGTTCGACGCCGGCACCGGCCTCACCGAGGACACCGTGCGCTACATCAGCTCCGTCAAGAAGGAGGCGCCGTGGATCCTCGATTTCCGTCTCAAGGCGCTGCAGACCTTCCGCGAGAAGCCCATGCCGACGCACTGGGCGACGAAGGACCTCGAGAACATCAATTTCGACAAGATCCGCTACTACCTCTCGCAGGGCCAGAAACCCAAGCGCACTTGGGACGAGGTGCCGGACGACATCAAGAAGACCTTCGAGCGTCTCGGCATCCCCGAGCAGGAGCGCAAGTTCCTCGCCGGCGTCGAGGCCCAGTTCGACTCCGAGGCCGCGTACTCGAACATCAAGGACATCGTCGCCAAGCAGGGCGTGATCTTCATGAATTCGACCGAGGCCCTGCGCGAGCGCCCCGAGATCTTCCGCAAGTTCTTCGGCAAGGTTATCCCGACCGGCGACAACAAGTTCTCCGCCCTCAACAGCGCCGTCTTCTCCGGCGGCTCCTTCATCTACGTCCCCAAGGGCGTGAAGGTTGCCCAGCCGCTGCAGGCCTACTTCCGCATCAACGCCGAGAACTTCGGCCAGTTCGAGCGCACGCTCATCATCGCCGACGAGGGCGCCGAGGTCGTGTACATGGAGGGCTGCACCGCCCCCAAGTTCTCCACCTCCACCCTGCACAGCGCGGTGGTCGAGCTCGTCGCGCTCAAGGGCGCGAAGATCCAGTACATCACCGTCCAGAACTGGGCCAACAACGTCTTCAACCTCGTGACCAAGCGCGGCGTCGCGCACGAGGAGGCCACGATCAAGTGGATCGACTGCAACATCGGCAGCCGCCTCACCATGAAGTACCCGGGCGTCGTCCTGAAGGGCCGCAAGGCCCGCGGCGAGGTGATCTCCATCGCCCTCGCCAACGACGGCCAGCACCAGGACACCGGCGCCAAGATGATCCACGCGGCCGACGAAACCACGTCCAACATCGTCGCCAAGTCCATCTCCGTCGGCCAGGGCCGCTCCACCTACCGCGGCGTCGTCCACATCCCGAAGCACCTCAAGGGCTGCAAGAACAACACCGAGTGCGACGCGCTGCTGATCAACACCAACAGCCGCACCGACACCTATCCCGCCATCACCGTGCGCGGCGACGCCAACAGCGTCCAGCACGAGGCCAGCGTGTCCAAGGTCAGCGAGGAGCAGATCTTCTACATGCAGCAGCGCGGCCTCACCGAGGCCCAGGCCATGAGCCTCTCGGTGAACGGCTTCGTCAACGACCTCGCGAGCCAGTTCCCGATGGAATACTCCGTCGAGCTGAAGCGCCTCATCGACCTCGAGATGGAAGGCAGCGTCGGCTAGATTTACGAAGGACGATTTACGATTTACGCACCCAGTCCCGCTGTCGTTTACGCCTACGGAATTCGCGACTCGTAAATCTGCCTTGCCTCATCCGCCTTCCCGGCCCCGCCCGCCATACACCATCGTAATTCGTAACTCGTAATTCGTAAATTTCCATGTCTTCAGTCCCTGCCCTTTCCCAAGCAGACACGCCCGTCCCCGGCTTCACCTCCGATCGCTTCGCCGCGCACCTGGCCAACCGCGCCGACCTGCCGGCCTGGTGGCTCGAGGCCAAGAAGGCCGCGT
Organism: uncultured Opitutaceae bacterium; assembly: GCA_964355715.1. GTDB lineage: Bacteria > Verrucomicrobiota > Verrucomicrobiia > Opitutales > Opitutaceae > UBA2377. Next base: position 8,426 of record CAYHEW010000001.1, read on the forward strand.
GGAACCAGTATCTCGCCCTGCCGCTGCCCGTGCGCACCGACGAACGCTGGCGCTTCTCGAACCTCAAGGGCATCACCCTCGACGGCTTCGAGCTGCCCACCGAACCCGCGACCAAGAACCCGCACCTGCCGGAATTCCCGCGCACGGCCGAGCTGACGTTCTCGAACCGTCGCGTCGTCACCCGCAAGCAGCTCCCGCTGCCGGCGGAACTCGCCGCCAAGGGCGTGATCTTCACGACGCTCGACGACGCCGTCCGCAATCACGGCGACCTCGTGCAGAAGCACTTCAACCAATACCCGGTGGACCTCGGGGCCGAGAAGTTCGTCGCCCTCAACCACGCCTTCGCCAACACCGGCGCCCTCCTCTACGTCCCGCGCGGCGTCGAGATCGCCCTGCCCTTCGTCGTGCAGCACACGCTGTCCGGCACGGGCAAGGCCACCTTCCCGCACACGCTCGTGATCCTCGAGGACCAGGCCAAGGCCACGCTCGTCGAGTTCTTCGTCTCGGCCGAGGCCCGCTCCGCCCACTTCGCCTCGGGCGTCAACGACCTCCACGCCGGCGCCGGCGCGCACCTCACCTATATCGGGGTGCAGAACTGGTCCGACGCAACCCAAGCCTTCCAAAGCAACTCCATCGCCGTCGGCCGCGACGCGCAGGTCCTGTCGCTCAACCTCCACCTCGGCGGCCGCCAGGCCCGCCACGAGTCGCACAGCCGCCTCCTCGCCCCCGGCGCGCACAGCGAGATGCTCTCGCTCACCGTCGCCCACGGCACGCAGGAGTTCGACCAGCGCACGTTGCAGAGCCACCAGGCCCCGCACACCTCGTCGAACCTGCTCTACAAGAACGTGCTGCTCGACAAGGCCCGCACGATCTTCTCCGGCCTCATCATCGTCGACCCGGACGCGCAGAAGACCGACGCCTACCAGAGCAACCGCAACTTGATGCTCAGCGACACCGCCGAGGCCAACAGCCTCCCCGGTCTCGAGATCCAGGCCAACGACGTCCGCTGCACCCACGGCGCCACCACGGCCCGCATCGATCCCGACCAGCAGTTCTACCTCGAGTCCCGCGGCATCAAGCCCGCCCAGGCCCACGAGCTCCTCGTCTTCGGCTTCTTCGAGCGCGTCCTGAGCAAGCTATCCGACGACCACCTTCACGAGGCCCTCCGCGCCTTCATCCAGGCCAAGTTCAAGAAGCTCTGAGAGGTAATGCGGAACTCAGGAACGCTGGAACGGAGATCCAAAAAAGATCCCTTCCTGAATCCCTGATTTCCACATTCCCCATTGGCTCAGCCCCATCTTTCGGCTTATTTCCTCCCTCACCATGAATCGCGAACGCACCCTCTCCCGCGAAATCTCCGTCACGCAGATTCCGTCCGGTGACAAGCAGACCCTGCCCACCGGCACGCGGGTCTTCCTCCACCAGACCCTCGGCGGCAGCTTCACGGTCCAGACCGACTTCGGCCTCTTCCGCATCGACGGCAAGGACGGCGACGCGATCGGCGAACAGGTCGCCGAGCATTCGGTCAAGGCCTCCACCCTCGCCGACGGTTCGCCCGATCCGGCCGCGGTGTGGGATCAGCTGCGCAAGGTCTTCGACCCGGAAATCCCGGTGAACATTGTCGACCTCGGCCTCGTTTACTCGATGGACATCGAGAAATGCGAAGCCCCCGCAGAAGGCTTCAAGGTCAGCATCGCCATGACCCTCACCGCCCCCGGCTGCGGCATGGGCCCGGCCATCGCGGCCGACGCCAAGGACAAGGTCCTGCTGGTCCCCGGCGTCGCCGACGCCGACGTGCGCATCACCTGGGAGCCAGCCTGGAACCAGTCCATGATCAGCGAAGAGGGCAAGATGAAGCTCGGCCTCATCTGAGGCGCCGGGGCGTCCGGAAGTGCCGCGGCAAATGCTGCCCGTTTCGCAAACACCTGACACCTGAAGTCAGACGTTATGCAGGACAAGTGACACTTGACGGCCCGCCCGTAGCGCATGGACTGCCCTTTGCAGGAATGAGCACGCCTTCCCATCAGGAATTCTGGAATACCCGATACGCCTCCGGCCAAACGCCGTGGGATTTCAACGGCATTCCCGCGGACCTGCAGGCCTTCCTGAAACGGCGGGTCCGGGGCTCCACGCCGGCCGGCCCAGGTCGCGGTCGCGTCCTGATCCCGGGTTGCGGCGCGGGGTATGAGATCAAGGCCTTCGCCGAGGCCGGCTTCGAGGTGACGGCAATCGACTACGCCGAGGCGGCCATCGCGCGCGCCCACGAGGCGATCGGGCCCGAACTCGCGAAGCGCATCGTCCACGGCGATTTCTTCACCCACAAATTCGAGCCGGCCTCCTTCGACTACATCTACGAGCGCGCCTTCCTCTGCGCCTTCCCGCCGGACCTGCGCGTGCCCTATCGCGACCGCGTCGCCAGCCTCCTCAAGCGCGGCGGCGACCTGATCGGCTACTTTTTCTACAAGAACCCCGACCTCGAGGAGGGACCGCCCTACGGCTTTGCCTGGGGCACTTCCGACGAGCTCTTCGGCCGGCACTTCATCCTGTTGAAGGACGTGCCCGTGCAGGACTCGGTCCCCGTCTTCGCCGGCCGCGAGCGCTGGCAGGAACAGCGCCGTACCGCGTACACGGGCAGCTGACGCGTCAAGACGCCAGCGGCACAAAACCCCACCGGCTCGCGGAGAACAGGCCGCGGTCGCTCAGCTTGAGATCGGGGATCACCAGCAGCGCCATGAACGACAGCGTCATGAACGGCGCGTCGAGCCGCGACCCGAGACCCTTCGCCGCCCGGTCGAGTTGCGTGTAGCGCCGTGCGACCGTTGCACCCGGGCGGTCCGACATGAGGCCGGCGATCGGCAGCGGCAACACCGCGTGACCCCGCGGACCGACCACGCTCAGGCCGCCGCGATGGCGGATGACGAGATTGACCGCCGCGGCCAACGCCGCTTCGTCCACGCCCACGGCCACGATATTGTGCGAGTCGTGGGCCACCGACGATGCGATGGCCCCAGCGCGCAGGCCGAAGCCCTTGATGAAACCCACGGCCACCGGCGCCTGCGGCACATAGCGATTCACGACGGCGATCTTGAGGATGTCACGGCGTCGGTCCGAGTACAGCACACCCGCGCGGACCCGCAGGTCGGCCGTGAGGTGCCGGGTGATCAGCTGGCCGTTCAGCGCTTCGATGACATTGACGGTTCGCTTCGGCGTCGTAGCCAGCGGGGCCTTCACAGCAAAGTCGGCCGCCGCCCGCGGCCGAGCGCGAAAACGATTGGGCGCAGCGGACAGCAGCCGCGGCAACCGGCTGCGTCCGCGCGCGGCAACCAAGGCGCCGCGCAGGTAAGTCGCCTGCACCCGGAAGTGCCGCCAGCCGTCGACCACGATGAAATCCGCCGGATCGCCCGGACGCAGACGGCCGACGTTGAGCCCGTAATGTTCGATGGGATTGATCGAGGCGCAACGCAGCACGTCGAAGCGGTCCGCCCCGCCCGCAAGCGCCCGCCGCACATGCCGGTCGATGTGACCCTCGAGCAGCCGATCCGGGTGCAGGTCGTCGCAGCAGAACATGACCCGCGCCGGGTGCGTCCGCAGGAGAGGTTCCAGCGCGGCGAAATTGCGCGCGGCCGAACCCTCGCGGATGAGGATCTTCATGCCGGCGGCGAGTTTGTCCTTCGCCTCCGCCAGCATGAAGCATTCGTGGTCCGTCGACGGTCCCGCCGCCGCATAAGCCCGTGCCTGCGCGCCGCGCAGTCCAGGCGCATGGCCGTCGATCGGTTTCCCCAGCCGGTTCGCCGTCGCGATCATGGACCGGAGCGCCGGAGCACCGCCCAGCACGCCCGGGAAGTTCATCACTTCGGCCAGGTAGCGGATCGCCGGGTCAGCCAGCAGCCGCGCCACGGCCGGCGCGGACAACGCCGCCCCCGCCGTCTCAAAGGTCGTTGCCGGCACGCAGGACGGCGCGCCAAAGGTGAACCGCAGGGGCGTGCGCCGGCCGTCGCGCACCATGTACCGCACGCCGGCCGCACCCAGCACGTTGGCGATCTCGTGCGGATCCGACACCGTCGCCACCGTCCCATGCACCACCGCCAGGCGCGCAAACTCCGCCGGCGGCAGCAGTGAGCTCTCGATGTGCACGTGTGCATCCACCAAGCCGGGCATGATCAGCTGGCGTGAGCGAACCGCCTTATCGGACACGACTCGCACAATCCGCCCCGCCTGCCACTCGACGTAGCCGTGAAATTCACGTCGCGCCTCGAGGTCCACGATGCGCCCCGCCAACCGCTGCGTCCGCGTCTTCGCCATGGCGACATCCTGGTGGAATGAAGTCGGGGCAGGCAAACTTGTCTTTGCTGCATCAAACACTCGAGTGCCGAACTGGGCTCACGCGGGTCCAAGCCATTTCTTGGGCCAATCACGTCCCGGCCTTGCCAAAATGGGGCGGACCGCCAACGTTTCCGCCCTATGCATTTCGACAATCTCCAGCCTGGCCTGTCCGCTCCGGTTCCGCGCGCCGATGATGACGACGATGACGAGCCCGAGTGCACCCCGGCCGGCAAGCAGAACACGCCGGTGGCCATGCTCATCCAGAAGAAGTTCCTGGAGCAGCGGAAGATCTTCCTCTGGGGCGCGGTGACCGACGAGACCGCGAAGGACATCACCGAGAAGCTGCTGTACCTGGAGGCCTCCGATCCCGGCAAGGAGATCTTCTTCTACATCAACACCCCGGGCGGCTCGATCACCGCCGGCATGGCCGTGTACGACACCATGCAGCTCGTCACCTCGCCGATCACCGTGATCGTCACCGGCATGGCCGCATCCATGGGCTCGATCCTCTTGAGCGGCGCCAAGAAGGGCCGCCGCCTGCTCTACCCGCACTCCCGCGTCCTCATCCACCAGCCCCTCATCTCCGGCCGCTTCATCGGCCCCGCCACGGACATCAACATCCAGGCGCAGGAGATGGAGAAACTCCGGCACGAGTTGAACCAGATCCTCGCCACCGCCTCCGGCCAGCCGCTGGAGCGCATCACGCACGACACGGATCGCGACTTCTACCTCAACGCGAAGGAAGCGATCGAGTACGGCCTCGCCGACCGGATCGTCGACAAAGTCTGAGGTTCGGCAGTCACCCGTAGGCCGCCCGCTTGCGGGCGCTGTTTTGACACGCGCACGCCCATCAAGCGCGAGCAAGCTCGCGGCCTACCTCACGGCGCCGCCCGCGGGCCGGTCGCCTGTCCCGGCGGGCGCTCCAATTCGAGCAGCTGCTTTTCCCACACCACCGCCTGCGGAAAATTGCCGGCCTGCGTCGCCGCCTTGGCGGCCTCACGCAGCCAGGCCAGCCGCAGGTCGTCAGGAAAATCCCCGGCCTTGAACAGATTGCGGTAGACCTCCACCGCCTTCACGGCCTCGCCGTTTCCGGTCAGCACCACGGCGGCCTCGCGGAGCAGACCCCACTCGTCGCTGCGACCGGCCGGCAACAACCCGGCAAACCCAATCGCGGCGGCCGCCCCCGCCTGATTGCCCTCGCCCGATAGCAGGTGGGCCAGCGCCAGGCCCACCGCGAGGCTGGGTTGCCGCTGCTGTTCGGCGCGCGCCAGGGCGATGGCTTCAGCCGGCTTGCCCGCGGCCTGCAGCCGGTGCATTTCCCGCAGCGCCGCGTAGGGCTGCAGGCTCCCTGGCAGCCTCGCGCGCTCCGCCCACTGTGCTGCGGCGTCGCGCGCGAACGGACGGTACAACGGATCGCCCACCACCACGTTCTGCCAGCTCAGGCAATGGAGCGAATAATACGAGGCATCGCCCAGCGTCGCGCCGCGCAACAGCTGCCGCAGGAGGAGGTGCGGCTGGTGCATGAGCTCGAGGTACGGCTCGTAGACGGCGCCAAAGGTCGCCGAGGCGCCGCGGGCCACCAGGGGACCGCACCACGCCTGCGTCGGCGACCGCAGGGTCTGCGCCGAATAGCTGTGGATGTGCAGGGCAATCGCCCCGGGCGGCAGGCGGAAGTCCGGCAGCGTGAAGGGTCCGGTGACGTCGCCCGTATACCAGCCGAAATAAAGCGCCGCCGCATCGAACCGGGCAGTCCGCGGAAACGTCCCCGCATCGTGATGCACGGCGAGGTCGAAGTCCTGCGCCTCGAGCTGATGCACGACGGAATCGAGCCAGTTGTCCCCCTGCTTGTGCGGGCCGGCGAGGTCGACGTAGGCGCGACCCAGCAGGCCCTGGCGCTCGGCGGCGAGTGTGCGGTCGATCATCGCGAGCACGTCCGCCGGCTCCGGTCCGTCGAGCCGGGCGACCTTCACGATCAGGGCCGACTCGATGTTGGGCTGTTCGCTCAGGAAGCACGGGTTGCGCACGAAGCCGTTGACGTTGTAGTTGCCCGCGGCGATCAGGCTGAGCTCCGAATCGACCGCACCGCGGTTGGTGCGGAACTCGGGCCTGTTCACTGGCGGGGGCGGCCCGGCCAGAGCCGGATCGTGGTCGATCCGCAGCGGCACCCCGCGGCAGGTCACGAGGAAGGAGATCCGGTGGCCGGACATGGCGTATTTCCGCCGGCCGGCTTCGTCGAGGGCCTTCATGGCGATGCCGTCGACCCAGCCGCGGCGCACGAGTTCGTCCTGAAGGGGCTGCCAGATCCCGAGGACAAATTCGCGCCAGGAGATTGTCTCGGTCGTCGGCAACGGCAGCGCCACGATGTTGTCAGTCGGCACACCGCGCTTCGCCGCGTAATGCCGGGCAATTCTCAAGGAGTCCGGGTCGTCGCCATTGGCGAGGATCACGACCCGCGCCGCGAGGTCCTCCTGCGCCTGCAACCCGACCACTCCCGCCAGTGGCAGCAGGCACAAAAGCAGGCGGAAGGCGCGCATGCCCCCACTCTGGCGAACGGCCGCTTCTTGGCCAGACTGGAAGCGGGAGTTCCGGAAGTCCGGGAAACCTATGGCTTGTTTCCAGGGTTCCAGAGTTCCAGATTCGGATGACTCCTGCTCCAGCTCTCCAAGCACCGGACATCCATGCTTTATCTCCTCATCGCCCTGGGTGGCGCGCTCGGCAGCGTCGCCCGCTTCGCGCTCTCGGGCTTCGTCGCGCATCACTGGGGCGAGACCTTTCCGTGGGGCACCCTGATCGTGAACGTGCTCGGCTCGTTCGTGATCGGGTTCTTCGCCACCCTGACCTCGCCCGACGGCCGCCTGCTCGTGTCGCCGGGCGGACGGCAGTTCTTCATGACGGGGGTGCTCGGCGGCTTCACGACCTTTTCCTCGTTCAGCCTGCAGACCCTCAACCTCGCCCGGGACGGCGAATGGTGGCAGGCCGGCGGCAATGTCGCCGCCTCGGTCGTGGCGTGCCTCGTCGCCGTCTGGCTCGGGCATCTCGCCGCCGTGTACCTCAACTCCGTGAAAGGAAACTGACCCCATGACGCTCCCCGAAGACTCCACCCTGCTGCGCATCTTCATCGGTGAATCCGACCGTCACGGACATCAGCCTCTCTACGAGGCCATCGTCCTCAAGGCCCGGGAACTGAAGCTCGCCGGCGCCACCGTCCTCCGCAGCCCGATGGGCTTCGGCGCGCGGAGCCACCTGCACACCGCCAAGATTCTGCGCCTCTCCGACGACCTGCCAATGGTGATCGAGATCGTCGACACCGAGGAAAAAATCCAAGCCTTCCTCCCCGTCCTCGACGGCATGATCGGCAGTGGCCTGGTGACCCTGGAGAAGGTGCGCGTGATCCACTACCGCAGCGGCGCGGAGAAGCCCAGGTAGGCCGCGAGCTTGCTCGCGCTCGATCGGCGTGCGGCTACCTCACGAGCGCCCGCAAGCGGGCTGCCTACCGTGGCAGTCCTCAGCGCTTTCCGCGTTTCCGCAATCACTCCTTCGCCGCGTCCGACTGCCGCTTGGCCAACTGCGCCTGCAGGTAGGTGTCGACCGGGGCGGTTTGCCAGGCCGTGACCCAGATCGCGGCCAGCATCTGTCCGCCGGCGCGCAACTGACCCTCGATCAGCGCCTGGGCCGCCGGGCTGACATCCGTCGCACCCATCCCCAATTCGCCGGCCTTTTCGAGCGCGTAGACCGCCTCGACGTGCGCGTGCTGTTTCATGAGGTAAGCCATGACCGCGTTGAAAAACGCGTCCTGACCCTCGGGTACGGCGGGCAGGTCGAGCGCCGAGGCTGGTTCGATGTCTTTGGCCAGATTCGCGCAGCCGATGCCGGCCTTCGCGATGACGCCTTCGTCGATCCACGCATGGATCCCCGGCTTGGCGGTGTAGCCCTTGGGATTGTCCCCCACCCAGCCGTTATGGTGCACGGTGGTGTGCAGCGGCTGGGCGCAGTCGCCGACGAAGTGACCCATCACGCCCATGATGTAGACGGCATTGGCGCGCGCGTTGGCGATCTCCTCGGCGGTGCCACCGTGCTCCTCGTAGGCCTTCAGGTAGGCGAAGGCGGACCGCAGCTTGCCGTAATGCTCGGCGATGGCCCAGGGGGCGAAGCCGGGCCACTCGCGGGTGCGATCGCGGTTTTTGGCGGGATCGATCGTCGCATAGGCGGCCGGATTGGCCACGCGGCCGGCGGCATATTGCGTCGCGAACGCGAGGCGCATCGGGGCGACGGTGGCCGGCGTGAGCCCGGCCTCGGCAAGCTGCTCGACGTCGAGATAGTGGTCGAGGCCGTTGGCGTGCTTGATCGGCAGGTCGGAATTGTTGCGCCAGCGGTCGGGCTCGCCGGCGAGAAAGGCGATGCGCTCGGCCGCGACCGGATCACGCACGAAGGCCGGGAAGTCCTCCGGCAGGGCGGCCAGGGCCGCCTGATTGACGAGGCGGTGACCGGCGTAATCCCAGGCGGCCAGCGGGGTGAAGCCCGCCGCGGCGAGCAGGGCGAGCGAAGCGAGTCGGCGGATGTTCATGGGGAAATTCAGCGCTGGCCGGCGCGTTGGCGGCGCACGCCCTCGACGAGGTTGGCGTAGACGCGCACGCCCTCGGCGACGGACTCGGCGATCTTCTGGCGGTACGCCGGCGTGGCGATCTTGCGTGCCTCGGTGTCGTTGGAGAGGAAGCCAGCCTCGACGAGCACGGCCGGGCACGACGCGAAGCGCAGCACGGCAAGGCGGCCGCGCTTGAGGCCGCGGTCCGAGGCCTTGAGACCTCCGAGGAGTTCGCGGTGAATCTGGTAGGCGAGCAGCGCGTTCCAGTGGTCGTTGCGATTGCCGAGATTGGCAATGGCGGCGGTGCTGTCCTCGCGCTCCGGGTCGCTGTGCGAATACTGGTACTGCGGCGTGAGCGAATAGACCTCGACGCCGGTGACGCGGTCGGCGCCGCTCTCGACCGAATTGTAGTGCAGGCTGATGAACAGGTCGGCCTTCGTGCCGAAGGTGAGTTCGCCGCGCTTCTGCAGGTCGGCCTTCTTGCTGCGCGCAAGCTGCCGGTCGTCCTTGCGCGTGAGCACGATTTTGTAGCCCTGCCGCTCGAGTTCCTTCTTCAGGCGCAGCGCGGTATCGAGGGCCAGGGCCTTTTCCTGGAGCCGCAGCCCCTTGTTTTCCATGCCGGGATCGCCGCCGCCGTGCCCGGGATCGATCACGATGGTGCGCACGGCCGGCACGGTGCCCTGGCCGGAACCCGGGAGCAGGATGGGCGTGATCAGCTTTTCCGCGTCGATGCGGCTGACGTGCAGCGCGCCGCGGTGGTCGCGGATGGCCTCGCCGAGGAAGACGCGGACGCCGTTGATCGAACACTCGCGCGTGTCGGCCTCGAGTTCGATCGCGGTCCAGTTGCTCTTGAGCGTCAGCTTGCGACCGTCGCCGCTGCGCTGCGGCTTGAGACCGAAGCGGGTGCCGAAATCGACGGCCGGGACGTACTCGGCGCCGTTAAGGCGGACGACGGTGAGCGGCCGCTGGGGGGAATTGCGCGGCGCGTTCTGGCCGGGCAGGTTACCCGCCAGGGTAACCAGGAGCAGCAGGACACCGGCGGCGGTTCTGACGGCGGAACGGCGCACCGGCTCCCTTCAGGAGTCAGCCGGCGGAGAATCGTCCTCGGTGGCCTCTTCCTCGACGCTGAACTTGGGCTTGCGTTTGTTGGCCGGCAGCGGCGACAGCATCACGTTGATGTTGCGGCCGATGAGCTTGGGCTCGGAATCGGGGTGACCCATGCCGGCGAGCTCGACCACCGCGCGCTTCATGACCTCGAAGCCGATCTCGGTGTGCGCCATCTCGCGGCCGCGGAACTTCAGGCGCATCTTGACCTTGTTGCCGTGACTGAGGAATTCCTCGGCGTGACGGAGCTTGGTGAAAAAGTCGCCGTCGGCAATGCGCGCGGTGAACTCGATCTCCTTGATCTTGGACGCCGTGGATTTAACGTGGGAGTGTTTCTTCTGCTCCTCGTACACGTACTTGCCAAAGTCCATGATGCGGCACACCGGCGGCGTGGCATTGGGGGCGACCTCGACGAGGTCGAGGCCGACTTCGAGGGCGAGGTTGATGGCCTTGGGAGTGTCCAGAACCCCGAGCTGTTTGCCTTCGGGGGAGATCACGCGGACCTGCGGGACCTTGATACGGTGGTTGCGACGGATGTTCGCAAACGGGTCGTTGTTAACCCGACGCTGATAATTGCCGGGGCGATTACCGCCGGCGGAAGGAAACGAATTGGCCATCAATTAGGTTGGTGTGGACACTGGGTCGGCGTTGTTTTTCGAGGGTAAACTTCCGGATGACAACACCTATTTGGCTGTCGCCGGGCGGGAGCCGGGCTCAGACGCTGAAGCTCTCGCCGCAGGAGCAGCTGGCTTTCGCGTTGGGATTCGTGAACTTGAATCCGCCCGCGATCATCTTGCCCGAATAGTCCAGGACGGTGCCCTTGAGGTACAGCGCAGTCTTGCCGTCGACCAGCACCGGGATCCCCGCCGTGCGCACCAGGATGTCGCCGCGGCGCGGCTCGGCGGTGAAGCGGAGCTTGTAGCTCAACCCGTTGCAACCGCCGCCGTTGATGGCGATGCGCAGGTAGTCGCCCTGCTTTTCGCGGGCGGCCAGGGCGGCAGCCTTGCGCCCAGCGGCCTCGGTCAGGCGCACCAGGTTCTCGTTGCCCTCGCGCACGATCACCGCTGCCGCCGTGGGCGCGGCGGCGGGGGGAACGGATGCGTCGGTGGCGGGGGACATGGACCGGGGACTATTGCCCAGGTCCCGCCGAGAGCAAGCGCGCGGAGCGGATCAGGCGACCGAGGCCACCGTCGCGGACGAGGCCTCGCCGTCGGCGAAGCGGAGATACGCGCCACAGTGCTCGCAGAAGCGCAGCTCGTGCCGATGGGTGACGTCGAAGGTGGTCACCTGCGGCAGGCGTAGGTGACAGGAGCCGCAGACGCCGTGGTGCACGTCGGCGACGGCCTTGCGGCCGTGCGCGGTCAGGCGGTCGAAGTGCGCGAGCACGGGAGCCGGCACGCGGGCCCGCAGGTCCGCGAGCTTCGGGGCGCCAACCCGCGCGGCCACCGGGCGGCGTTGCTGTTGCTGCAGGAAGTGGAGGGTCTCGATCAGGTCGTTCATGGGCGAAAGGCGAAGAGCAATAAAATGATGATGGCGTGCGCACCGTCCTCCCTGCAGGCGCCGTGCCGGCGGATCGATTATCCTCCTACCCACTGATTCCGATGTGGTTAGGAGACATTACGCCGCCCACGGGCAATCCCGACGCCCCGCGGTGGCGCAATCCTTGCACCGATTCCGTGGTGCGGGTGCAAAACTTGCCGCCTGGCCGCGACTTCAACCGACGTGAATGCCGTAGCGGCGGAGCTTGTACTGCAGGGTGCGGCGACTGATGCCCAGGAGGCGGGCCGCCTCCTGGCGGCGGGTGGTGACGTGCCGCAGGGTCTGTTCGATGAGCAGTCGCTCCGCCTCGGCAATCGTCACGCCGGGTCGGAGGCTGAACTCGGGCGACTGGTGCTCATGACCGCGCACGTAATCCGGCAGGTCGGCGGCGACGATCGTCGCGGCCGGGGTCGTGACCACGAGGTGCTCGAGTACGTTGCGCAGCTGGCGGACGTTGCCTGGCCAGGGGAAACGCTGGCACAAGCGCATCGCCTCCGGCGCGAGGCGTTTCAGCCGGCGCCGGTGCTTCGTGCAGAACTGCGCGATGAAAGCCTCCGCCAGCACCGGGATATCCTCGCTGCGATCGCGCAACGGCGGGATTTTGATCGGCACGACGTGCAGGCGGTAAAACAGATCCTCGCGGTAGCGCCCGGCGGCCACCGCCTCGCGCAGATCCTTGTTGGTCGCGGCGACGATGCGCACGTCGACGCGGATGAGTTCGGTGCCGCCGACCATGCGGAAAGCGCCATCCTCGAGCACGCGCAGCAGGTCACCCTGCCCCTTCGGCGACAGGTCACCGATCTCGTCGAGGAAAAGCGTCCCGCCGTCCGCCAACTGGAAGCGACCCAGCTTGTCGGCGCGCGCGTCGGTGAACGCGCCCTTGCGGTAGCCAAACAGCTCGGCTTCGACCAATTGCTCGGGCAGCGCGGCGCAGTTCACGAAGATGAAGGGCCGGGTTGACCGCGAACTGTGTCGGTGGATCGTGCGGGCGACGAGCTCCTTGCCGGTGCCACTCTCGCCCTCGATCAGCACGGTGACGTCCGTGGCCGCCACACCCTCGGCCATTGCCTGCACCCGGCGGATGGCCGCGCTGCCGCCCATTAGCAACAGGGGATCGCGCCGCTCCGGCGTCCGCGTCATTTCCAGCCGCTCCCCCCGCCCATCCGTGCTGCCCGCTCGTGAATCCGACATGCCCCACGCATCGCGCGGATCGCCCAGACGCGCAAGAATTGCGCCCGTCAAGCCGGGGCACCGTAGGGGTTCGCCGCCGCCCCTGCGAAAAATCGCGGACGGGGTAAGATATCAGGTCAAGAATGAATACCGACATGCCCTTGGTGGTCAGCAGGTTGCGTCGTGCGGGAACGACGCGCTTACGCGCGGGATCGGCCTATCCGCCAACTCATCTGGCCTCTGCGTTGCGCTTATTTCTGCGCAGGGCGACCAGCCGGCGCGCGACCTTGACGGCGTTGGCGAAGCTAGTGGTGCGCGCCAATCCCTGTCCGGCGATGCCAAAGGCCGTGCCGTGGTCCGGGCTGGTGCGAACGTGGGGCAGGCCGAGGGTGACATTCACCGCCTCGTCGAAATCCACGGTCTTCAGCGGCGCGAGGCCCTGGTCGTGGTAGAGCGCCACGACCACGTCGTATTCGCCGCGCAGCGCGCGCGCGAACAGCGTGTCGCCGGGCTGGCAGGACGAGAGGGCGGGAAATTCCCCGCGCAGCTTCGCGAGCGCCGGATTGATGAAGTCGCGCTCCTCCTCGCCGAGCAGGCCGCCCTCGCCCGCGTGCGGATTGAGGCCGCACACGCCGATGCGCGGCGCCGCCACGCCGTCGGCGCGCGCCAGTTCCTGCGCGGCGGCGACGGTGCGATGCAGGAGCTGCGGACCCAGCAGCTGCGGCACCTCGCACAGGGGCACGTGCCAGGTGGCGAGCACGACCCGCAGGCGTCCGCCGCAGAAGGCCATGACCGGTTCGCCGCCCCAGCGGGCCGCGAAAAATTCGGTTTGGCCCGGCCATTCATAGCCGATCGCAGCGAGGCCCGCCTTGCTGACGGGGCCGGTGACGACGCCGGCGAATTCGCCGGACTGGCAGCCCGCGGCCGCGCGTTCCAACGCGGCCCAGGCCACGAGCGCGCTTTCGCCATCCGGCTGTCCGGGGTGCGCGGCGTAATCCTCGATGCCGACCGGGATCTTCCGCACCGCGTCAGGCAGGGCTTCGAGCCAGCGCGCCGGGCCGATGGCCGCGAAGGCGCCGGCCGCCGGCGCCTCGTCGCGCAGCCAGGCCGCGATGATCTCGGGGCCGACGCCGGCGGGATCGCCGCAGGTCAATGCCAGCTCAGGACCCATCGTCGTTCTCGCCGCCACCCGCCCGCCGGGCCCGCGCGAAGCTGCGCTTGCCGCCGGCAAAGAACTCGAGGAAGCGCCGTGCCTCGGCGCTGGGGAACCGGCCCGAGGCCAGCAGCGTCGCCGCTATGTGGCGGATGTTACCCGGGGTGAAGAAGATCTCCTGGAAGGCCGCCTTCAGCTCGACGATGGCGGGACGCGGGAACCCGCGGCGCTTGAGACCCACGCCGTTGAAGCCGATGACCTCGTCGCGCTCGGCCACCATCACGAACGGCGGCACGTCCTTGGTGAGCCGCGCGAGCCCGGAGACCATCACGCTCTCGCCGATGCGGCAGAACTGGTGGATGCCCGCGCCGCCGCCGACGAAGGTGTGGTCGCCAACGCTCACGTGGCCCGCGAGCATCGCGTTGTTGGCGAGCACGACCTGATTGCCCACCGCGCAGTCGTGCGCGACGTGGCTCGCCGCCATGAGAAAACAGTTCTCGCCGACCACGGTGGCCTCGCCGGCGTGGATCGAGCGGTTGATCGTGACGTGCTCACGGACGACCGTGCCCGCGCCGATGCGCACGCCAGCCGGCGTGGCACGGTCGAATTTCAGGTACTGGGGGTCGCCGCCCACGACCGCGTAGGGATGGATGACCACGCGGTCGCCGAGGACGCAGTGCCGGGTGATGACCGCCCCGGCCTGGATCTCGCAATCGGCGCCCAGTTGCGCACCCGGCTCGACGATCGCCGTCGGATGAATGCTCGTCGCCATGGCTCAGCCTTTCGCCTTCCGGGCCGCGCCGCCGAGGCGGTCGGGGAACATGTCGAGCTGCGTGTCCTTCAGGAGGTCGTAGTTCTTCATCAGGCGCATGACCTGCATGGTGTCGCTCTTCGTGTAGTTCTGGTTGACCTCGATCTTGTCGAGGAGGTCGAGGAGCATCGAGCGGAAGGAGATGATCGCATCCACGCCGCGCTCCTTCAGCATCGCGATGCTCTGGGAGCGGAAGGGCTCGGCCGTCGGCAGGCTGGGCAGCACGAGGATCTTGGTCACGTCACCCTCACCCGGCGCTGGCGGCGGAAAGAAGCGCGTGACGTTTTTGAGGACATTCTCCTCGAGGAAACCGAAAATCTCCGGACTGCTGCGCAACATCGTCGGCGTAAATACGCCCGTGTGCCAGGCCTTCACCGCCACGACGGCCTTCTGGATGAAGGGCAGTTCGTTCGAAAAGAGAAAGAAGTCCGGCTTGCGCGAGCCATGCTCCCAGGAGGGATTGAAAACGAGGAGGTCAACCTCCTCGGCGCTGGTCTTGCGCCGGGATTGCACCTGGTATTTCCGCAGTTGGCGGACCAGGAAGCCGTTCTGTTCGAAGTATTCGCGGACGATGCCTTCGTCGGTGGCAGCCATGATCCCTTTTCTAGGCCGAAATGGGGAAATGTCACTTCATTCTCACCTGTCGGCCGCGCCGACGGTGCGGAAGCACTCCTCTGCCAGCTCCGCCGACACGCCGTCGCGGGTGACAGCCTCGCCGACACGCTGGAGCACCACGAAGCGCGGCAGGCCGGCGCGCACCTTCTTGTCGCGCGCGACGGCGGCCATCAGCGTCGAAAGCGGCAGCGGGGCCGCGAGGCGAACCGGCAAGGCGTGCGCCGCGAGGACGCGCTCGACGTGCCCGATCGCGGCCTCAGGCACCAGGCCGAGGCGGTGCGAAAGCCGGGTCGCGGCCACGAGGCCGATGGCGACTGCCTCGCCGTGCAGGTATTCGCCGTAGCCGGCCGCCTGCTCGATGGCGTGTCCGAAGGTGTGGCCGAGATTCAACAGGGCGCGGCCGCCCTCGCGTGCGAGCTCGCGCTCATCCGCTTCGACGATCTTCGCCTTGATCGCGCAACAGCGCCGGATCACCGCCGCGAGATCGCCGCTCGCCAACGTGAGCGGACTCCGCTCGAGGCGCTCGAACAGGGCCGCCTCGCCGAGCAGTCCGTACTTGATGACCTCCGCCATGCCGGCGGCGAATTCGCGGGCCGGCAACGTGCGCAGCAGATCCGTCGCGATGAAGACGCCCTTCGGCTGATGAAATGCGCCGGCGAGATTCTTGCCCGCGGCAAGGTTGATGCCGGTCTTGCCGCCGACCGAGCTGTCCACCATCGCGAGCAGCGTCGTCGGGACCTGGTAAAACGAGATGCCCCGCAGATAACTCGCCGCTGCGAAGCCCCCGAGGTCGCCGATCACGCCGCCGCCGACCGCGAAGAGCACGCCGCCGCGGTCCACCCGCTTCTCGGCGAGAAATTCCAGGACCGTCCCGAGGCCCGCCAGCGATTTTGCCCCTTCGCCCGCCGCAACGACGCACCGGGGCGCGTCGCCGAACATCGCGGTCAATTCGTCGGCCAGGCGGGCCGCGATGTTTGAATCAGTCAGCACCGCTACCGTCTTTCCGGCGGCCCGCAGATCGCGCACCGTGCCTTGGATCGCCTCAATCAATCGTCCACCGAAGCGGATTTCGTAACTCCGCTCGTTGAGATTGACCAAAAGCGAATCTGTCATGGATGCATTTAACATCTTGTCAGTCAGTGACGTCAATCGTCATCTTTGATGAGACTGAGATGCTTTCTCAATATTTAAGTTGACGTGTTTTGCTCATTTCGTGCTATTGAGACCTGTTCGCTATTAAACCCATTTCCCATGAGCACGTCTTTGATCCCTTTCAATCCAAGCCGCTTCTGCGGCACCTGTTTCCTGGCCTCGGCCCTTGCGCTGGTGCCGGCGATCTCCGCGGAAGCGGGCGGCAAGGATGACGATCTCGTCTACGACATGAACGCCGACCCCGTGGTCCTCGCCGAGATGGAAGTCTACGGCAGCCAGGGCACGGCCACCGGCTACCAGGCCCGGCAGGGCACGACCGCCATGAAGACCGAGACCCCGCTGGTTGACGTCCCGCAATCGATCTCGGTCGTCACGCGTGAGCTGATCGACGACCAGGCCATGCGCAGCATGGGCGACGCGGTTCGCTTCATGCCCGGCGTCGGCATCGCCCAGGGCGAGGGTAACCGCGACACGCCGGTCCTCCGCGGCAACAGCTCGACCGCGAGCTTCTTCCTCGACGGTGTGCGCGACGACGTCGAGTACCTCCGCGATTTCTACAACGTCGACCGTATCGAGGCCATCAAAGGCCCCAACGCCATGATCTTCGGCCGCGGCGGCCCCGGCGGTCTCATCAACCGCGTGACCAAGCAGGCCCGCCCCACCCCGGTGCACGAACTGGCCTTCACCGTCGGCGCCTGGGAACAGTACCGCGCCACCCTCGACGTCGGCCAGCCGGTCTCCGACCGCGTCGCCGCCCGGCTCAATGCGATCTACGAAGACTCCGCCAGCTACCGCGACGGCTTCACCCTCCAGCGCTACGCCGTCAACCCCACCCTCGCCATCCAGTTCGCCCCGCGCACGACGCTGCGGGCCGGATTCGAGTACTTCCATGACGAACGCGTCGCCGACCGCGGCGTTCCGTCCCACCAGGGCCGCCCCTTGCCGACTGCCCCGGAGACATTCTTCGGCGCACCGGAGCAGAGTCCGGTCTCCGCCACGGTCAGCGCCTTCAACGCCACGCTGAACCACGACTTCGGCAACGGCCTCACCCTGCGCAACACCACGCGCTTCGCCAATTACGACAAGTTCTACCAGAACGTCTTCCCCGGCGCGGTGAACGCCGCCGGCACCACGGTGGCCATCTCGGCCTACAACAACGCGACCGCCCGCGAGAATCTCGTAAACCAGACCGACCTCGTCCGCACCGTCACGACCGGCAGCCTCGAGCACGTCCTCCTGTTCGGCCTCGAACTCAGCCGGCAGGCCACCGACAACCTGCGCCAGACCGGTTACTTCACCGCCGTCAGCCCGACGACGACCTCCGTATCCGTGCCGGTTTCGAACCCGCGCTACACCTTGCCCGTGACGTTCCAACCGAGCGCCACCGACAACAACAACCACGGCGTCGCTGAGTCCGCCGCCGTCTATCTGCAGGACCAAATCACCCTGCTGCCTCAGCTGCAGGCCGTGCTGGGCGCTCGCCTTGAGAACTTCGACATCGACTTCCGCAACAACCGCACCGGCGCGACGATCGCGCAGGGCGACGAGCTCGTTTCGCCGCGCGCCGGCCTCATCTGGAAGCCCGTCCCGACGGCGTCCGTCTACACCAGCTACTCCGAGGCCAGCGTCCCGCGCGCCGGCGAGCAGCTGGCCTCACTCACGGTCACCAACCGCGTGTTCGATCCCGAGAAGTTCGAGAACCTTGAGGTCGGCTTCAAGTGGGACCTGCGCCCCGACCTCTCCTTCACCTCCGCGCTCTATCGCCTCGACCGCCGCAACGTCGTCGTGACCGATCCCGCCGATGCCACGCGCTCCATCCTCGTCGACGGCCAGCGCACCGAGGGCCTCGAGCTCGGCCTCGCCGGCCGCGTGCACGAGCGCTGGAGCGTGACCGCCGGCTACGCCTACCAGGAGAGTGAGATCCTCTCCACGCAGTCCGCCACCATCCCGGCGGGCGCCCGCCTCGCCCAGCTCCCGCGGCACAGCGCCTCGCTCTGGAACCGCATCGACCTCGACGACCACTGGGGCTTCGGCCTCGGCTGGATCTACCGTGGCGAGATCTTCACGTCGACCGACAGTACGGTCCGGGTCCCCGGCTTCGCCCGCGTGGATGCCGCCGTCTTCTGCAAGCTCAACGACCGCCTCCGCGCACAGCTCAACGTCGAGAACCTGCTCGACCGCGAGTACTTCGCCTCGGCGCACAACAACAACAACATCACGCCCGGCTCACCGCCGGCCGTCCGCCTGAGCGTCACCACGCGCTTCTAGCGCCCAGTCCGGAGGCACGGGCCACGCGCTGAGCGGCGGACCGGACCGACCGCATTTCAGCCTCGTTCTGCCGGGCCGAATGCCTTTCGCTTCAACCTTGCTCCCATGAAAAAGGCCAAAGCCCATTTTCCCAAGATCAAGACCATCGCCTACGAGGGCCCGAAATCCGCCAACGCCCTCGCTTTCAAGCATTACAATCCCGATGAGGTGATCGACGGCCAGACACTCTCCGCCCACCTGCGGTTCTCCGTCGCCTATTGGCACGCTTTCCGCGGCGTCGGCAGCGATCCCTTCGGCCCCGGCACCATCGTCCGCCCGTGGGAAAAAGGCCGCGATCCGGTCTCCATCGCGAAAACGCGCATGGACGCCGCCTTCGAATTCTTCGCCAAGATCCGCGCGCCCTTCTGGTGCTTCCACGACCGCGACATCGCCCCCGAGGGCCGCACGCTCGCCGAGTCCAACCGCAACCTCGACAAGCTCATCGCCCACGCGAAGGACCTGCAGAAGGCCACCGGCGTGAAGCTGCTCTGGGGCACTGCCAACCTGTTCTCCAACCCGCGCTACATGTGCGGCGCCGCCACGAACCCCGACGCCCACGTCTTCGCCTACGCCGCGGCCCAGGTGAAGAAAGCCCTCGAGGTCACCAAGGCCCTCGGCGGCGAGAACTACGTCTTCTGGGGCGGACGCGAGGGCTACGAAACCCTGCTCAACACCAACCTGAAGCGCGAGCAGGACCACCTCGCCGCATTCCTCCACATGGCCGTGGACTACGCGAAGTCCATCGGCTTCAAGGGCCAGTTCCTCATCGAGCCGAAGCCGAAGGAGCCCACGAAGCACCAGTACGACTTCGACGTCGCCAGCGGCATCGCCTTCCTGCGCACCTACGGGCTCGACCGCCACTTCAAGTTCAACATCGAGACCAATCACGCCACCCTCGCCGGCCACTCGTTCCAGCACGAGATCGAGGTCGCGGCCGCCGCGGGCATGCTCGGCTCGATCGACGCCAACGCCGGCGACGAACTGCTCGGGTGGGACACCGACCAGTTCAACACCAACATCCGCGAGCTCACGCTCGCCATGCTCTCGATCCTCAAGGCCGGCGGCCTGGGTTCAGGCGGGTTCAACTTCGACGCCAAGCTGCGCCGGCCCTCGATCGATCCCGAGGATCTTTTCTTCGCGCACATCGGCGGCATGGATGCCTACGCCCTGGCGTTCAAGATCGCCCGCCGCATCCAGGCCGACGGCAAGCTCGAGGCCTTCGTCGCCGCGCGCTACGCCAGCTACGATGCCGGCTACGGCCGCGCCATCGAACGCCGCCGCACGAACTTCCGCGAACTCAACCGCCTCGTCCTCACCCAGCTCGGCGAGCCCAGGCCGAAGTCCGGCAAGCAGGAGTACCTCGAGAATCTCGTCATGCAATACGTGCACGGGTGACCCGCCATTCCATGTTCCGCCTCCTCTTCTGCCTACTCGCCGCGACCTTGCTCGCCGGTTGCTCCTCCCTGTCCTCGCATCGGAACCCGACGGTGGATTTCTCGAAGTTCCAGCGCTACTACGTCGAGCACCGCCTCACGGACAATCACAACCTCGACCAGATGATCGTGGCCGATCTCCGTCGCCGCGGCCTCGAGGCCTCGTGCGGGCACCTCACGATGATGCCGGAGAAGATCGACGTGATCGTCGGCTACGACGACCGCTGGACCTGGGACTTCAAGTCCTACCTCATCGAGCTCAACCTCACGTTCCGCGACGCGCGCTCGAACAAGCTGATCTCGTCCGCCACCTACCGCAATCCCGGCCCCCGCACCAAGGATCCCGAGGTGATGATCACAAAGATCCTCGATTCCTTTCTGGGGAAATGACGAACCGGAGGAGAACCACGGATTACACAGATGGCACGGATCGGAATCGGCGAATGCCGCGCTTGAGGATGGCCACAAAATGCGCAGAAGGCACAAAAGAACCCGATCCATCTAGGTTTGGGTCCTTATGTGCCTCTTGTGCCTTCTGTGGCCATCGCTTGATGCTCCATCCGCCGCAATCGCTGCATAACTAATGGCAAGGGGTGCGGAGGCAGGGAGAGGCGGCGGGTGTATCTTCGGGGCATGAACTCCCCTGTTCATATCGACCTCGAGCAATACCCCCCGCGAGTTCGTTGGTTCATGGCGATCGTATGGGCGGTGATCCTGGTGAAGTGCGTGGTCATCTGGTGGGCCATGGTCCACTGGAGCGTACCGCTGCACCCGCTGTGGATCGTGGCCCCGACGCTCGTGTTCGCGGCGACCGCCACCGCGATCTGGCTGACCCACCACCGGGAAGATTGATCGTCCAGCGCTTTCTCACGCGGAGACGCGGAGAGCGCGGAGTGGAGAATTGCCCCTGCAATCCACTCCGTGTTCTCCGCGTCTCCGCGTGAGGCCCTTACCGGTCCCAGCCGCCGAAAAGATCGTCCCAGCAAAAGGCGACCGCCGGGCGCTCGTCCATTGGGATCTCGGCCAAGAACGGCAGCGTCTCCGTCGACGCGAGGTCGGTCATCAGGTCGGCAACGGCATTGAGCGAAGCGGCCATCACCTGCACGTCGAGGCGGCTGAGATCGTCGTCGGCGCGATGGTGGAAGAACCGGCCCGCGGCGCAGTTCAGGCGCATCAGCGTCAGCGCCGGCACGCCGGCGGCGTTGAACGGAAAGTGATCCGCGTACGGCAGCACGCCACGCTCGCGCCGGAAGTAGGCGCCGTGACGCGCGAAGTAACCCGGCAGCAGGAGATCGAGCTCGCGCGGGCCGCTGCCCGAGAGCGTGTTCCAGCCGAGCAGCGAGCCGAAGCTGTCAAAGTTGAACAAAAATCTCCCCGCGCGCGCCAGCTCTTCGCGATGCCGCCGCACGTAGGCGCTGCTGCCCACCGAAAGCTGCTCCTCCGCGCCGAACGAGATCAGCCGGATGGTCCGCCGCCGCGGTCGCGGCGCGAGCACGCGCGCCAGCTCGATGAGGCCGGCGGTGGCCGAGCCGTTGTCGTCGGCCCCCACGGAGTCGGCCTGCGTGTCATGGTGCCCGCCGAGGTAAAGCACCCCGGCGGCCGGATCGCTGCCGGGCAGGTCGGCGACGATATTTGCGGACTCCGCCGGCCGCGGGCCGCCCACCACGCGGAAGCGCGCCTGCGTCGCCCCGCGTTCGCGCCAGCGCCAGGCATCGAGGTAGGCCACATTGAGCGCGGTCACCACGCCGGCCGCCTTCGCGTAGGCCGGGAAGATCGCATCCGCCAGCGGTGAGGCTCCGGGATACCGGACATCCACCATGAGCACGCCGGCGGGGCGGGCGGCGATGAGCCGCCGGTAGTTTTCCCGCGACTCGATGTGGCACCCGAGATGCAGGACGACCCGGCCCCGCAGCTCCGCCGCAAGGTCCGGCCGCTGGTAGCCGGTCGCCGCATCGAAAAACGCCAGCGGCGCCTCGACCCAGGCGCCATCGGTTCCGGGCGCGTTGGCGAACAGCGAGCATCCGTAGTCATGCCAGGCGCCGTCGTGGAAGACCTGCAGCTGCTGCGCGCGCACGTCGCGGCACTGCACGGGAAAAGGCTCCTGGGTTACCAGCGCCCCCGTCGCCGCAAACTCACGCGCCACGTAATCGCCCGCGGCCCGTTCGCCCGCCGAGCCGGCGAGGCGCACGCCGATCGTCTCCGTCAGGTGTCGCAGATGCCGGGTCAGCGCCGCCGGGTCGATTGCTTGCATGGATCCCGCTCTCGCCCTCAGCGCAGCTTGGCCACCCGCTGCCGCAGGTACCGGTCACCCGAAAGCTGCAGCGTGGCGGCATCGGGTTCCACGACCACCTGCACGCTTTCGCGGGTCACCAGGCCGATCGTGCCATCGGGTCGGCGGCTCCAGACGAAATCGTAATTGAGCCGTCGCACCTGCCGCAGGGAGCCGGTGGCGTCCGCGGCCAGCAACGCGAGCGTCAGTCGGTCCTCGGCCTGAATCGTGATGATCCGGCTGCCAGGCTCACTGCCGGTGGCATAGGCGCCGACCAGGTCGCGGCGCAGATTCTCCAGTTGCACGGGATCGGTGATGGAGGTCCATTCGGGCGCCGCGGCGCGTTCGCGCAGGGCCCACTGCGCCAAGGACCACAGGTTGAGCCCGAGACCGACCGCCAGGAGAATGCCGGCCAAGATCGCTTGCGTATTCCGGCGCGGGGTCGCGGTTGGACCCTGGGCAGCATCCGGCGGCAGCTCCACGGCGGCGGGCGGCAGGGTTGCATCCTCCAGGACCGCCATCAATTCGGACAGGCTGAGCTTGATGCCCGGCTCCAAGGCGTCGCGGGCGTTGTACAGCAGCCATTGACCGCGCGCCGGTCGGATCAGATGGGACCGGTCCCGCACCCGCACGATGATGCCGGGGTCGTGTCGCTGGTCCTGGCTGGCGTCGACCGTGGCCAGATTCGCCAGCAAGGCCTGCAATTCTTCAGCCGTGAGCTCGCCGCGCTCGAGCCGGCCAAACGCCGTATCGGCGACCGTGCATTCGGGATTGAGATTCTCGGTGGTGACCTTCATCGCCGTCATTTTTTCTTTTTGTCGGCGCGTTCCTGCGCGGCCTGCAGGGTCTTTTCGAACTGGTCCAGCGCCTTGTCGAGCGCAGCCTGGGCGGCCGCCACATCGGTCGCGAGCGACGGCAGATTCTTCGTGTCCACCGTGGCCTTGCCATAATCCTTCACGGCGTCCTTCAGGTCTTCGAGGCGGTTATCCAGGTTGCCCGGTTCGTTCACGTCGAGTTTGTCGGCCCAGGCGACCAGCTGCTTGTAGCGGGTCTGGTCGGTGGCGTAACTGGCGGCGGCGGCGGCCTGCGCAGTCTGCAGCGCCTTGACTGCGGCGGCCTGGGCCGCGGCCTCCTCGGCGGCCTTCGCCGCCGCGTCCGCAGCTGCTTGCGCGGCCGCATCGGCGGCTGCTTTGGCCGCAGCTTCTTCCGCTGCCTTGGTCGCAGCGGCGGCATCTGCCGCGGCCTGCGCGGCCGCCGCTTCGGCCGCCGCCTCCGCAGCGGGGTCGGTGACGGGCGCGGTGGCCGCCAGATAATCCGGATCGTCCTCGATCACGTAGAGCGGCAGGCCCAGATAGCCCGCCTGGATGAAGCCCGTGGCGGGGTTGCCGTCGTCGAACTGTTCGTCGAAGCGCGTGAACTCCGCCGCCGTCATGCGGACGGGCGACGCGTCGGTGGACTGCAGGGCGATGGCGGCCCGCACCTTGCGGCCGTTGTGGGTGACGTCACGCTCCCAGACGTAACCGCCTCCGAAGGCGGTCAGGCGGGTCCAGTTGGTGTCGCGGAGGTAATCCTGCATGCCGGTCGGCACCACCCCGACCTCGGTCGAGAGCGGTGGCCAGCCGCCGGTGGCGGAGTTGAAGTGCTGGAAGGCACCGGCCAGCACCCGCAGGTCGTTGCCGAGCGTGCTGAGGCGCGAGTTGCGCTGCATCCGCTCGAACGCCGGCAGCGCAATGGCTGTGACGATGCCCATGATCGCGAGGACAATGGCAATTTCCAGGATCGTGAATCCGCGTCGGTCCCGCCATACACCTTCGCCGCGGGAAGTCCTTGGCCGCATAATCATGTTGATTTGATTGGCCCTCACTCTTGTGCGCCGGAATCGCCACTCAAGCTCAATGTCCGTATCGGGCCATCCGTACTTTCACCCACCAGCCGTCCGCCTGCCCCGCCGCCTCGGATCGTTTCGCCGGGTTGACGCCGCTGGCGCGCGCGGTTCCAATGGCCCCGCTGCCGTCTCCCACCCATCTTCCTGCGCCTCGTTCATCATGAGTCAGCCTCCTCCCCCTTCTGGCCAGGATGCACGCATGGCCCAACCCGCGGCCGCCCGTGCGGCCCGGATCCTCCTCGTTGACGATGACCGGATCAACCGGCGGATCCTCGCCGGCATCCTGCGACCGGAGGGCTACGAGCTTACCGAGGCGGGATCGGGCGAGGAGACGCTCGGGCAATACGCCGCCTCGCCGCCGGACCTCGTGCTCCTCGACGTGATGATGCCCGGCATCGACGGCTTCGCCACGTGCCGGCAGCTCCGGGAAACCTACGGCGACCACTGCGCGCCGGTCATCTTCATCACCGCCAAGTCGGAGTCCGACGACGTCGTGCAGGGCTTCGCGGCCGGCGGGGTTGACTACCTGCCGAAGCCCTTTCGCGCCAAGGAGGTCGTCGCCCGCATTCGGCTGCACCTGCAGAACCGCGCCCTGATCAAGGCCCAGCGCACGCTCGTCGAGCAGCTGAGCCAGGCCAACGCCGCCAAGAACCAGCTGCTCGGCATGGCCGCCCACGATCTGCGCAATCCCCTCGCCTCCATCCGGGCGCTGGCCGGCTTGCTGCAGGAGGACGGCGCCGGGCCCCTCAATGCCGACCAGCGGGACCTCATCGTCACCATCCAGGAAGCCAGCCAGTCGATGCTCACGCTGGTGAACGAACTGCTCGACACCTCGGTGCTCGAGTCCGGCGAGGTGGCCATCGCCCCGGTGGAGGCCTCGCTCGGCGACTTGTTGGACAAGGAAATCCGCCTGCAGAACCTCCACGCGGCCGGCAAGGGGCAGCGCATCGTGCTGGCCCCCGGCGACCCGTTGCCGGCGCGGCTGCGCTTCGATCCCGACAAGGTTCGCCAGGTGATCAACAACCTCCTCACGAATGCGTGCAAATTCTCGCCGCCCGGCTCGGTCGTCACCGTGTGCACGGCGGTCGCACCCGGCACCTGCACCGTGGCCGTGCAGGACCAGGGCCCGGGGATCCCCGAGAACGAGCGGCACAAGCTCTTCCAGGACTTCGGGCGCACCTCCGTCCGGCCCACCAGCGGCGAGAAAAGCACCGGCCTCGGCCTCGCCATCTGCCGGCGCATCATGGTCGCCCACGGCGGCTCCATCGGCGCCGAGCCTTGCCCCGCCGGCGGCAGCGTCTTTAGGTTCACGCTGCCCTCCCCATGAAATTCAACGGCAAGATTCTCCTCGCCGACGACGAGGCCCACATCCGGAAGTTCGTCGGCCTGCTGCTCCGCAAGGTCGGCAACCCGACCCTGGTCGAGGCCCGCGACGGTCAGGACGCGGTGGACACCTTCGCCCGCGAAGGCCCCGATCTTGTCCTGCTCGACGTAAGCATGCCCGCCCTCGACGGCGTCCAGGCGCTGGAACGGATCCGGCAGGCCGATCCCGACGCAGTCGTCATCATGCTGACCTCGCTCACCAACCGGCAGACCATCGAGGAGTGCCTGCGCCTCGGCGCCGTCGGCTACCTGCGCAAGGACCTGCCCCATCCCGAGCTGCTGGCGGAGCTGCAGCGGCTCATTGACGAGAATTTCGAGGACTCCGAGGCCAACCCGCCGCCCGCCCCGTGAAAACCCCTCCCGCTTCCGACCATGCCCCGGTATCCACCCCGGGCCTGACCGAGGTTCGCTACTCGCTGCCGGAGCTCCTGCGGGAGCTCACCCAGGAACGCTCGAGCCTGGCCTTCGCCATGGAAAAGCTCGAGCAGGCGGAGATCGGCAAGCTCTTCAGCCAACCCCGCAAACGCCGTGCCCTCAAGTCCCGTCAATAAGGCCTTCCTGCAGGCGCTGCGCGCCCTGCCTTACTTCGACTTCGAGCGCGAGGCCGCCACGCTCGCCGCCCGCCACGGCCACGGCACCCTCGATTTCCTCCAAGCCCTCATCACGGAAAAGCTCCTGCCCAAGGACGAGGCCTGCCGCCTGTGGGCCACCGGCATCGGCCATGCCTATGTGGACGTGCTCGCCTCCGTCATCACCGAGGAGGCCATCGAGAAGATTCCGCAGACCATCGCGCAGAAGGTGCAGGCCATCGGCCTCTACCTGATCGACGGCGTCCTCACGGTCGCGATGGCCCAGCCCGACAGCGAGGAGACGGTCCGGCGGCTGCGCCAGATCGTGCAGCTTCCGATCAGCCCCGTCTTCGGCCTGCCCTGCGAGATCGAGAATGCCATCGCGATCCAGTACAGCACCGAACAAAGCCTGACCGAGATCCTGGGCGAGGCCGAGCGGAGCGGACCCTCGCTGGCCGACAGCCCCGACGGCATGGACACGTTCGCCGAGTCGGAGTCCCTCGTGCGGGTGCTCGACACCATGATCCACTTCGCGCTGCGCGAGCGGGCCACGGACATCCACGTCGAGCCCGGGGAGATCCAGTCGCGCATCCGCTTCCGCGTCGACGGCAACCTGCGTGAGGTCCTGACCTTCTCGCGCAAGCTCCACCGGGCGCTGATCTCGCGCCTCAAGATCATCAGCGACCTCAACATCGCCGAGCACCGCTTCCCGCAGGATGGCCGCTTCTCCCTGGCCATCGGCACGAGCAAGGCGCACTTCCGCTTCTCTTGCATCCCGTCGATCCACGGGGAAAAGGCCGTCATCCGCATCCTCGCGTCCGCGGACAAGAAATCGAAGCTCACGCTCGACGGGATGCTGATCTCGCAGACCATCCTCCAGCCCTTCCGCCGGCTGGTGCAGAATCCCAACGGCATCCTCTTCGTCACCGGCCCCACCGGCTCCGGCAAGACCACGACGCTCTACGCCGCCCTTCACGAGCTCAACGACCCGAAGCTCAACATTTCCACCATCGAGGATCCCGTGGAGATCCAGCTCGGCGGCGTCACGCAGAGCCAGGTCAACCCGCACATCGACCTCAAGTTTCCCACGATGCTGCGGGCGCTGCTGCGGCAGGACCCCGATGTCATCCTCATCGGCGAGATCCGCGACCTCGAGACGGCCAAGGTCGCCGCCGAGGCCGCGCTCACCGGTCACCTGGTGCTCGCCACCCTGCACACCAACACCGCGCCGCAGGCCATCGTCCGGCTGATGGAGATCGGCGTCGCCGCCCACATGGTCGCGCCGTCCGTCATCGGCGTCCTCGCCCAGCGCCTGGCGGCACGGATCTGCGAGAAGTGCAAGGAGGCCTACACGCCGTCGCGCGATGTGCTCCTGCGCTACTTCCAGGAGGAGGGCCTCACGGACGTCCCCTTCTACCGTGGCCGCGGCTGCCCGCACTGCCGCGGGACCGGCTACCACGGCCGCGTGGCCTTCCACGAACTCGTCCTCGTGACCGACGAGATGCGCCAGCTCATCTCCGACGGCCGCAGCGCCCAGGAAATCACCCGCGCCGCCGCCCGCGTCGGCTACCGGCCCCTCCGCTACGACGGCCTCAAGAAGGTGCTCCTCGGACTCACGACCATCGAGGAGATCGAGCAGAACACGTCCTTCGAGTGGGCCAGCTGAGCGGACGCGACGCCGCCCCGCCGCGTTCGTGACCACCTGGCCATGTCCGCCGACTATCCGATCCGTCCCGTTCCCTTTACCGCCGTGCGCCTCACCGGCGGATTCTGGCACACGCGCCAGCAGGTGAACCTGCGGGTGACGGTGCCCTACGCGATCAAGCAGTGCGAGGACACCGGCCGGCTCACGAACTTCGACCTCGCCGCCGAGACGCTGCGCCGCCGCGCCGCGGGCGAAATGTCGTTCCAGAACCAACCCGTCACGATCTATCCCTTCGACGATTCGGATGTCTACAAGGTGATAGAGGGCATCGCCTACGCCCTGCACGTGCAGCCCGACCCCGCGCTGGCGGCGCGCCTCGACGGCTGGATCGCCCGCGTCGCCGCCGCCCAGGAACCCGACGGCTACCTCTACACGTTCCGCACGATGCATCCGGACACGCCGGTGCACGAGTGGATCGCGCCCGAGCGCTGGCGCAAGGATCCCGACCTCAGCCACGAGCTCTACAACCTCGGCCATCTCTACGAGGCCGGCGTCGCCCACTTCCAGGCCACGGGCCAGCGCACGCTCCTCGATGTCTGCCTCAAAAGCGCCGAGCTCGTCTGGCGCGATTTCGGCGACCGCCGCCTCCGCATCGCCCCCGGCCACCAGGTGATCGAGATGGGGCTGGCCAAGCTTTACCGCGTCACCGGCGATCCCCGCTGGCTCGAGCTGGCGCGGATCTTCCTCGAGGCCCGCGGGCCCGACGGTCCCGCCTACAGCCAGCAGCACCTGCCGGTCACGCGGCAGACCGAGGCGGTCGGCCACGCCGTGCGCGCCAACTACCTGTACGCCGGCATGGCCGACGTCGCCGCCCTCGGCGGCGATGCCGCCTACGTCGAGGCGATCCGGCGCATCTGGGACAATGTCGCCAGTCGCAAGCTTTCGCTCACCGGCGGCGTCGGTCCCCTCCAGCACGGCGAGGCCTACGGCACCGACTACGAACTGCCCAACGCGTGCTACAACGAGACCTGCGCCGCGATCGCCCTCATGCTGTGGGCGCAGCGCATGTTCCTGCTCACCGGCGACGCCGCCCCGTGCGACGTGCTCGAGCGCACCGCTTTCAATGGCTTCATCGCCGGCGTCTCGCTTTCGGGCGACCGCTTCTTCTACCCCAATCCGCTGGCCTACGACGGCGCGGCGAAGAACAACCACGACCACGCGGGCCGGGCCCCATGGTTCGGCTGCGCCTGCTGCCCGCCCAACCTCATGCGCACGCTCGCCGCACTCACCGGCTGGTTCTACGCCGTGCGCGACCCGTCGCTCTACGTCAATTTCTACGCCGCCAGCGAGGGCACGGTCGAGGTCGCCGGCACGAGCGTCCGCCTCACCCAGGCCACCGATTACCCCTGGGACGGCCGCATCCGGCTCAGCGTCGACCCCGCCCGCCCGGTCACCTTCGCGCTGCATCTGCGGCTGCCCGGCTGGGCCCAGGGCCGGCCGGTGCCGTCCGACCTGTACACCTACGCCGACCGGTTGCGCGCCGCGTGGACGCTGCGGCTCGGCGGCCAGCCGTTTACGCCAACGCTCGCGGCCGGCTACGCCGTGATCGCTCGGGAGTGGCGCGCCGGCGATGTCGTCGAGCTCGACCTGCCCATGCCCGTGCACGCCGTGCGCGGACATCCCCGGATCGAAGCCGTGCGCGGTGCCGTCGCGTTCGAGCGGGGCCCGGTGGTCTACGCCGTCGAGGGCGAGGTGAACCGCACCGCCCCGGCGGACCTCGCCGTCACGCCGCGGACCCGCGCCCGGGCTCACCGGCACCGCGAACAACTGGGCGACGTCGTGACCCTTGTCCTCGACGAGGTGGCCGCCCCGGTCCAGCCGCGCCCGGTCACCGCCATTCCGTACGCCGTCTGGAACAACCGCGGACTCGCACCCATGGCCGTCTGGCTGCGCTCCGGCCGCCTTCCGATCGATCCTGTCAAGGATTTATAACACCCATTTTCACGGGTGTCGGACCACCTCAAAATGGGGTGTAAATTGCACTGTTACCAGGCCTGAGCAGGCCATTTTTGGAGGTTGAACACTCTGAAAATCCGCCCGCCATGCTCTCCCTGCTCATTGCCGCCGCCGGCGTCCTCAGCACCCTGGGGATCGCCTGCGTCACGCTGAAAGTCCGCGACGCCCTCCACCGGGGCGAGTCGCGGCCCGACGCCTATTTCCTTCGCTCCGCGATGCTCGCTCCCGAGGAGCGCACGTTGCAGGCCGCCCTGCTCACCCTCGATCTCGAGGACACCGACGTGGCGCCCAAGGTCCAGGTCGCCGCCGTCATCGGCGTCAAGCCCCGCCTCCCCTGGGCGGAGCGCCAGCGCGCCCAGGCGCGGATCGAGCGGACGCATTTCGATTTCCTCCTCATCCGTCGGACCGACGGCCACCCGCTCCTGGCCCTGGAGCTGGACCGCCGGGCCACGGATGAGGAGGATCTGACTGAACCCGATGCGTTCATCGGGACCGTCTGCGCGGCCACGGGCCTGCCGGTGCTGCGTCTGCCGGTGCGTTCCGGCTACGACCTGCGGGCCTTGCATCGGCAGATCGACGCCGGCCTGGCCCACGCCCGACGGCAGGAGCCGGTGCCCGCATGATCGAGCGCGTCCTTTTCCAGCAGCAGCGCCTCGTCGTCACCACCGCCAAGATCACGATCGGATCGGAGTCCATCGCCCACGCCGGGGTGATCTCCACCCAGATCGAGGAGATCCGACCGCTGGTCGGTGTCGGCATCGCCGGGCTCGCGGGCCTGCTGCCCCTCTCGTTCATCTCGTTCATGGGCACGCGCGTCTACGGCCCGTACTTTCCCACGACCGGCGTGGCCCTGTCGCTGCTGGCGCTCATCCTGATGGCCGTCGCCGGCTTCGGCTACAAGGTGCACTGCCTCTACATCCACACCGGCGGCCGCGCCATCGCCGCGTTGAAAAGCCACCGCCGCCTCGAGCTCGAGACGGCGCAGCGCTCGATCGCCGAGGCCCGCCTACGCTTCGACGCCGCCAACCTCCGGCGCCGGCTCGGCGCCCGGGGTCAGGGCGATCCGCGTTGATCGGCGCAGTTTGGGGTTCCCCCGGCGCCGGGTTTGGCCGACGCTGCGCCCATGGCTCGAAGTGTCGTACGCAAGGGTGCCCCGCGCTGCGGGCGGTGCCTGTTGCCGCCGCGGTGGTGCGTGTGCGCCGGGCTGCAGCCGATCGCGCTCCCGCTGGCGATCGACATCCTCATGCACCCCGAGGAGGCGCACCGGCCCAGCAGCACCGGGCACCTGATCGATCGGGTGGTTCCCGGGACGCGGGTGCACCGCATCGGCCGCGCCGGCCTGCCGGCCCGCACGGAGGTCGTCCGTCCTGACCGCGAGCTCTGGGTCCTCCATCCCCTCGGCGATCCGCCGCCCACCGACGCCGACCCCGCGCGGGTCCAGGTTCTGCTGCTCGACGGCAGTTGGCGGCAGGCCCTGGAGATGCAGCGCGGCGCCGGCCAATGGGGCCGCCGCGTGGCGCTGCCGATGGCCGGCACCAGCCGTTACTGGCTCCGCGCGCAACAGGGCGCGGCCCAGTTCTCGACCGTCGAGGCCCTCATTTTTCTCCTCGGCGCCCTCCGCCTCGACCTGGCAGCCGCGGCGCTCCGCCATCAGTTTGAGCTGCACGTCTACGCCAACCTCTGCGCCCGCGGCCGGAAGGCCACGGCGCAGGAATTCCTGCAGGATTCGCCCATCCGCACCGCCTTTCCCGAGCTCCTCGCCCGACTCGCCGAAAAGCGACCGCTGGAAGCTTGAGTCCGGACCACGGCGCCGGCCATGGCCGTTTATCATCCTTTTGGACCATCCAAGCTCCCGGCCTTGCGCCGGATCGAATCCCCCTCAAGGTTCCCGGCCAATTATTCCCTACCGACCCACCCATGAAATTCCAGGTTCTCACCGTCCTCACGGCCGTCCTGACCCTCGCGATCCCCGCGTCGGCGCATGATGGCGCCCCGAACTCCATGAACGCCAATCCGCTCTTCACGCCCAGCTCCCTGCCCGGACAGTTTCCGCACTTTGACCTGATCAAGGAGGAGCACTTCATCCCGGCCTACGAGCGGGGCATGGCCGAGCAGCTGCAGGAGGTTGAGGCCATCGTCCGCAATCCCCAGCCGGCCACGTTCGACAACACCATCGTCGCCCTCGAGAAGTCCGGCCAGACCCTCAACCGCGTCGCCGCGATCTTCGACAACCTCTCCGGCACCATCTCCAATGAGAAGATGCAGCAGATCGAGACCGAGATGGCCCCGCGCCTCTCGGCGCACCGCGACGCCATCCGCCTCAACCCCTCGCTCTTCGCCCGCATCCGGGCGCTCTTCGACACCCAAGCCCGGCTCGGCCTCGACCCGGAGTCGGCCCGCCTCCTCGACCGCTACTTCAAGGACTTCACCCGCGCCGGCGCCCTGCTGCCCGACAACGGCAAGACGCGCCTCACCAACCTCAACGCCGAGCTCGCCAGCCTTTTGACCGCGTTCACCCAGAACGTCCTGAAGGAAAAGAACGCCGACGGCATCGTCGTCGCCACGCGCGAGGAGCTCGCCGGCCTTTCCGACGCCGAGATCCAGGCGGCCGCCAAGGCCGCGACCGATGCCGGCCACGAGGGCAAGTACCTCCTCCGCCTCCTCAACACCACCGGCCAGCCGCCCCTCTCCACCCTCACCCACCGGCCCACGCGCGAGCGCCTGATGCAGGCCTCGCTGGCCCGCGGCAGCCACGGCGGCGACTACGACAACCGCGCCGTCGTCGCGCGCATCGCCACGATCCGAGCCGAGCTCGCTGCGCTTCTCGGCTACGAGAACTACGCCGCCTACCAGGCCGCCGAGCAGACCGCCGGCAGCGTCGCGACGATCAACCAGCTCCTCACCGACCTCGCCAAGCCGGCCGTCGCCAATGCCCGCAAGGAGGCCGTCGACATCCAGGCGATCATCGACGCCGAAAAGGGCGGCTTCACCGTGACCGCGGCCGACTGGGATCTCTACGCCGAGAAGGTCCGCGCCGCCCGCTACGCCTTCGACGAGTCGCAGATCCGCCCCTATTTCGAGATGAACCGAGTCATCCAGGACGGCGTGTTCTTCGCCGCGAACCAGCTCTTCGGTCTCACCTTCACGGAGCGCACCGACCTGCCGAAGTACCATCCCGACACGCAGGTCTTCGAGATCTTCAACGCGGACGGCTCGCACCTCGCGTTCTTCATCATCGACATGTACGCCCGGTCCTCGAAGCGCGGCGGCGCCTGGATGAACGAGTACGTCACCCAATCGCACCTCCTCGGCCAGACTGCAGTCATCGGCAACCACCTCAACGTCCCGAAGCCGCCGGCCGGCGAGCCCACGCTCCTGACCTTCGACGAGGTCACAACCGCCTTCCACGAGTTCGGCCACGCGCTGCACGGCATGTGCTCCAACGTGAAGTACCCGCGCTTCGCCGGCACCAACGTCCCGCGCGACTTCGTCGAGTTCCCCTCCCAGGCCTTCGAGATGTGGGCCGCCTGGCCCGACGTGCTGGCCAACTACGCGAAGCACCACCAGACCGGCGAGCCGCTCCCGGCGGAGCTGCTCAAGAAGGTCATGGCCGCCCGCAAGTTCAACCAAGGCTACGCCACCACCGAATACCTCGCCGCCAGCCTCCTCGACCAGGCCTGGCACCAGGTGAAAGCCGACGAGATCCCCGGCGCCGACGGCGTGCTCGCCTTTGAGGCCGCCGCGCTGAAAAAGGCCGGCGTGGACTTCGATGCAGTGCCGCCGCGCTATCGCAGCACCTACTTTTCGCACATCTTCACCGGCAACGATTACGCGGCCGGCTATTATTCCTACCTGTGGAGCGAGGTGCTCGATGCCGACACCGTCGAGTGGTTCAAGGAAAACGGCGGCCTGACCCGGAAGAACGGTGAGCACTACCGCCAGACCGTTCTCTCCCGCGGCAGCAGCGCCGAGGCCATGGATCTCTACCGCACCTTCCGCGGCGCCGACCCGGTCATCAAGCCCCTCCTCGAACGCCGCGGCCTGAACTAAGCCCCATGCAAATCGACACCGCCGACCTCCTCGCGCGTTTCCTCCGGTACGTCCAGATCGACACGCGCAGCAACGACGCCACCGGCACGACCCCCAGCACGCCGGTCCAGTGGGACCTGCTCCGCCTCCTCGAGCGCGAGCTGCACGAGATCGGCGCCCACGACGTCACGATCGACCGCCATGGCTACGTCCTCGGCACGATCCCGGCCACCGTGCCGGCCGACGTCCCTGTCATCGCGTGGTTCGGCCACGCCGACACGGCCACCAACCTGCCCAGCGCCGCCAAGCCGATCGTCCATCGCAACTACGACGGGAAACCGATCGTGCTGCCCGACGATCCGGCGCAGGTCCTGACCGTCGAGACGACGCCGCACCTGCGCGAGGCCATCGGCCAGGACGTGATCACCGCCAGTGGCACGACCCTCCTCGGCGCCGACGACAAGGCCGGCGTCGCCATCGTCATGGCCGCCGCCCGCCACCTGCTGCAGCACCCGGAGATCCCGCACGGGAAGGTCCGCGTGTGTTTCAACCCCGACGAGGAGATCGGCCACGGGGTCGACCACCTCGAACTCGCCAGCGTCGGCGCAGCCTTCGCCTACACGCTCGACGGCGCCGAGCGCGGCGAGATCTGCTTCGAGACGTTCAGTGCCGACGGCGCCGTCCTCGAGATCCACGGCATCGCCTCCCACCCCGGCTGGGCCAAGGACACGATGATCAACGCCCTGCGCCTCGCCGGCCGCTACGTCGCCGCCCTGCCGATGGCGCAGTCCCCGGAACGCACCGCGGGCCGCGAGGGTTTCATTCATCCGATGGAGATCACCGGCACTGCCGAGCACGCCAAAGTGCGCTTCATCATCCGCGATTTCGAACTCGCCGGCCTCGCCGCGAAGCACGAACTGATGGAGAAGATCGCCGCCGACCTGCGCGCGGCCGAGCCGAAGGCCCGCATCACGCTCACCTTTACGGAACAGTACCGCAACATGCGCTACTGGCTCGAAAAGGACATGCGCCCCGTCGAGTACGCCCGCGAGGCCGCCCGCCGCGCCGGCGTGAAACCCTTCGACCAGCCCATCCGCGGCGGCACCGACGGTTCCCGCCTCACCGCGCGCGGACTGCCGACGCCGAATATTTTCACCGGCATGCACGACGTCCACAGCCAGCGCGAATGGGTCAGCCTGCAGGATATGGAGAAGGCCGTCGAAACCCTCCTGCACCTCGCCCAGGTCTGGGCCGGCAAATAGGCCCGCACCCTCCCGACGACGATCACCCTCAGGCGATCGTCGCCGTCCAGCAGTGCGTGATCTCCGTGCGGCCGGCCAGCGCCTCGCGCGGATAACGCACCTGCCAGCGACCACCGCCGGGCCCCGCCACCCAATGCGGTGCGCCGTGATTCGCCCAGCGTAGGATCACCCGCGCATCCGGCCAGATCAGGTGAAGCCGGGCACCCTCGACCCGGACTTCGGCGCCACTGCTGATCAGGCAGAAGGCATCCGTCACCTCGTCCCAGTCGGCACCCGCTGGCACCGGCAGGGTCCGCTCCATCTCGAGATAACCCTGCGGCGTCAGCGTGGACACCAGGCGGGGCACCGGTGGCGGCTCGAGCTGCGCTGCCAGCGCATTGCCCAGATACGCGCTGGCCCGGTCGAGCGCCGGATGCGCGCGTTCCCGGTCGCCCGTGCGCGTGATCCAGCGCCAGAATCCCCAGTCACCGGCAGGACGCCAGAAAGCCGCTGGGAAGGTCTGCCAGGACAGGCCCCAAGTCTGCTGGTCCACCCCGGCCATCACCGGATACTGCGACATCGCCCCGAGACGCAGGTCGGGTCGCACGACCGCCCGGGCCACCGTGCCGCCATGGCAGGGAATCTCCACCCAGGACCGCGCGGCGCCTGGCGCCGGGGCCAGCTCACGCCAGCCGGCGTGGAAAAACCAGGGGCCGAACACCTCCGCGAGCAACCGCGACCGGATTGCCGGATCGGCGTCCGCAACCCGAGGCGCGATGAAGCGGCGAAACCCCATGGCCGACGGACTCTCGTCAAAGGCATAACTTCGAATCTGCGGCACGCGCGGACCGCCCGCGTAAGCGTCCTCGATCGCGAGCAAGTCCGCCATCAGTCCCCGCAGGTCGGAGCGCAGGTCTGCCGGCAACTGGCGGCTGAACTGAAGCAAGGCCGAGATCTCGGTCAGCAGCACCATGCTGTAGATGTCACTCATGTGCTCGCCCCAACCCCAGTGTTCACGGCGCCAGTATTCACACCACTCCTGCGTCGTCTGCCGCAGCCGATCCGACGGGGCCCGTTCCAGCACCTCCGCCGCCAGCCAACCGCAGACCAGATCGCCCAGGCATTTGTTCGGGTAGCGTGGATGCGCTGCCGTGAGCTCATGCTCGAACCAGCCCGCGAGCCCCGCGTTGATCGCGCGGATCTCCGCGCGGGCCTCAGCCGGGAGCCGGTTCCCTTCGGCCAGGTAAAGCAGCTGCAGGGAAAGACCGATGAAGAACGAAGCGTTGGTGTCCTCCGTCGCCGGCTCCTCCCAATACCAGCGCAGACACCCCTGGCGCTCACCCGGTGCGGTCTCCTGCATGGCCCGGATGGATTTTAACGCGGTCATCAACTCGACCGCCTCGAGGCGCCCGACCTGCGCCCGGTGACAGAGGTGCGAGGCCGTGAGGACGGCGTTGTGGACGGCCGGCAGCGCCGCCACCGGCGCGGTATGCCCAGGACCTTCCTGCCGGCACAGGCCGAGCGCAGCGTTCCAGGTCACACGGGGTTCACTCATGGCCGCGGGTTGTCCTCCATGGCGCCCGCCCCGGCAAGCTGGAATGCGACCGGCCATCCCGAGTTCGGACGATCCATCCTGACAAGATTGCCGGGGCGTCCGCTCGATCGCATGCTCGTCTCATGACCTGCCCCGTCGTGCGCCCCATTCTGTCCCTGTTGTTCGCCACCCTGGCCGCCATCGCGGCGCCCGCAGATCCGATCGAGGGCAACTGGACCGGCAAGGTCGACGGCCCCCAAGGCTCGGCAGCGCTCACGCTGGTCTTCGTCCGCAGCGATTCCGACCGCTTCGACGTCACCGTACACATGCCGGTCATGCACACCTACGGTTTCACCTTCGCCGGCGCCGGCGCGGGCAGTGCGGGGCGTTACACCTTTGATCCGTTGAAGGTGAAGCTGACGCTCACCGGCGCCGACACCCTCACGGGCAACTTCGGCGGCGGGAAATTGCCGGTCACGCTGCATCGTGGCGGCGAGCTCACCCCGGAGCCGGCCGAGCCCGACTACCCGCCCGCACCGACACCGCGTTGGACGCACGAACTCGGCGCACCGACCTGGGCCACTCCCGTCGTCGCCGATGGCGTCGTATACGTCGGCACCAACGACGGCCGATTCCACGCCGTCGATGCCGCGCGCGGAAGCGCCGTCTGGACGTGGGCCGGACCCAACCGGATCGACGGCTGCGCTGCCGTCGCGACCGACGCCATCGTCTTCGTCGATGGTCGCAACGATCTCGTCTGTCTCGAGCGACGAGACGGCACGCTGCGCTGGCGGTTTCCGCTGCATGATTCGGCGCTCGCCGCGGCGCCCCTGGCCGAGAACCCGACCTTCAATCGCCGGACTGCGACCCCGTTGGTCATCGGCGACACCGTCTACTGCGGTTCGGCCGATGGCGGACTCTATGCTGTGACGCTCGCGGACGGACGCCAGCGCTGGCGGCACGAAGCGGGTGCGCCGATTTTCTCCGGCGTCGCTGAAATCGAGCCTGGCATCCTTGCCTGCGGCACGATGGACGGTGCCGTCATCCTGCTCGATCGCCAAACCCGGACCGAAGTCGTGCGCTACCTAACCCGGGGCGGCGTCGTCACGACCCCGGTGCTGGCCGGCGGCAACGTGATCGTCGGCAGCCGCGATTACCTGCTGTATGCCTTTGCTCGGGCCGACGGCCGTCCGGCCTGGCGTTTTTCCTACTGGTTCTCGTGGGTTGAATCGACGCCGCGCGTGGCTGACGGCATCTTGTACGTCGGGGCGTCGGATTATCGTCGCGTGACCGCGTTTGACCCGGCGACGGGCCGCGAGATCTGGGCGACCGATGTGCGCGGCCTGGCGTGGGGCACGCCGGCGGTCACGACGGATACCCTTTTCATTGGGACCGTCGCCCAGAACCTGCCCGGCACCGTGATCCGCCACACGGGCGGCGTAATGGCGCTCGATCGCGGCACCGGGGCCGTCCGTTGGCGTCACCGTTCGCCGCCGGCACCGTTGAACGGATTCGGCGGGCACGCGGGTTCGCTAGCCGTGGCGGGTGACGTGGTCATCGGCGCAGACTTCAACGGCACCCTGACGGCCTGGCCGATCCGCTAGTTGGGGCACGACCGCGACATCCGTCGGGTAATATTCCAGACGAGAATTTCTTCGCGCCTTTTCGTGCAGCAGTACACGCTGAGTCTTCATTCCCTTCATGAACGCCTCCGCCGCCTCCCCTGTTCCTTCGCATGGCTTGATGTTCGACGCCACCGAGCTGCCCCGCATCCGCGCCACCCTCGGACTGCCCGAGTTCGCGATCTATTGGAAAAACGCGCGCCAGCCGGATTTTGCCGATGACGAGCGCTTCCTGCGCGAGCAGCTCGACCTGAAGAACCCGGTGAAGGACCTCGCCCGCGCGGCGACGATCCTCCAGCGCTCCGCGTTCGTGCACGCCGTGGCCCCGGACCCGCGTCATGTCGCCATCGCCCGGCTCGCCCTTGAACGCGTCCTCGCCTACCCGCGCTGGGACTGGTTTCTCGAGGCCGGCACCAAGACGGTCGGCGTGATGCGCAACGGCACGACCGCCGTGTCGGTCGTTCTCGCCGCCGAGTGGCTGGCGGGGGAATTGACCGCCGCCGATCACGCCGCAATCGACCGCTACCTCGCCGAGGAGGCCGGTCCCGCTGCGGAAACCGCTGTCTTCGGCATGAACCACCACGACCAGGTCGTGGGCTGGACCATGAACGAGGAGTTCACCGGTTTCTCCAAGGTCGATGTCAGCCGCTGGCCGGTGATCCTTGACGTCAACAACCTGCGCATCATCGCCAGCTCCGGCCTGGCCGCAGCCGCCGCGCACCTGCACGGCCGCCACCCGCGCGCCGCGCACTGGGCGGCAATGGCCCGCGACAGCCTGAAGCTCTTCGTCTCGCGCCTGCCCGCCGACGGCGCCTTTCCCGAGGGGCCAGACTACTGGCATTTCACGTTCAACTACTGGGCGGTCTCCGCCGAGTTCCTGCGCCGGCGCTGCGCCATCGACGTGCGCGACGCCGCGGATTTCCCGGCGATGGCCCGTTACGTCCAGCTGGTCGCCCTGCCCACGCGCGCCAGGGTCGACGGCTGCATCAACATCGGCGACGCCTTCGGCACCTCCGGCGCGGAGCCGCTGGCCTGGATCGGGCGCCATTTCCGCGACGGCACGGCCAACCAGCTCGTCCTCACGCCCGGCACCATCCGCGACCTTCCCAACACCGGCTGGGCTGCCATCTGGTACGACCCGGAGGTTCCGGCACGCCGCAGTCCCGACCTGGCGCTCGACCGCGTGATCTATCCCGGGATCGCCATCTCGCGCACGGGCTGGTCGGCCGGCGACTCCGTCCTTTCGTTCCGCAGCGGCGAGCCGGAGAACCACGAGCACGCCGACCGCAACAGCCTCATCTTCGCCGCCCACGGCGAGCGCCTGCTCAACGACCCGCTCAAGGCCTCCTACTGGCGCACCGACCCGAAGTGGCTGCTGCGCCTGACCGCGGCGCACACCGCCGTGCTCATCGACGGCAAGGGTCATCAGTATCACGAAGGCGAGGAAGGCACCAACGCCTCCAAGGCCGCCGCCCACCTCATCGACCACCGCATCGGTCGCGACTGGATGCTCGCCGCCAGCGACGCCACCGCGGCCTACGCGCTGGCGGGGCTGCCGGTGAGCCGCGTGCTGCGCACCGTCGTCTTCCTCAAACCCGACATCCTCATTGTCTGCGACCAGGTCCGCCTCACCACCGCCCTGCCCGTGCAGACCCGGTGGC
The DNA here is from genome assembly GCA_964355715.1 of uncultured Opitutaceae bacterium. Classification (GTDB taxonomy): domain Bacteria; phylum Verrucomicrobiota; class Verrucomicrobiia; order Opitutales; family Opitutaceae; genus UBA2377. Next base: position 48,469 of record CAYHEW010000001.1, read on the forward strand.
AGGTCCCGAACGAGGACGGCCACGGCGCCCTGACGGTGACGGGCGGAACCTTCACCATCGCCCGGCCGCACGCGACGCTGCGCGCCGAGGCCGCCGGCCCGAGTCCGTTCGTCGTCTCGGAGGAGCGGCTGCCGCTGCCCGAGGATGGCGGCATCTATCCCTTCGCCGCCGTGACCTCACCCGCCGCGAAGGAACACTGCCTGATCACCGTCTGCACCGCGGCGCCCACTGGCGAGGCGCACGGACCCATCGCGGTGGCCGAATCGTGCAACACCTGGCAGATCGCCGGCACGCACCGCGGTCGCCCCGTGCGCGTCACGGTGAAGCCCGTGGCAGAGGGTGCCCCGGTCGTGGTGCTGTAGGCGACAGCCCGTCCGGAGTTGCGAAACTCCCGGGCCTGCCCATCGTGGGGGGCGCTTACCTTCCCCCCATGAATCGTCTATCCTTCATCGCTGCGCTCGTCGTTGCGACGGCCGCCCTGAACCTCCAGCCCCTGCTGGCCGAAACCCGCGTCAAGCCGGACAAGCCGGAACGCATCGCCTTCGGCCAGACGGTGAACCTCGCAGACTACCTCGTCCCGGGCAAAACCGTGGTCTTCGATTTCACGAGCGAGTTCTGCCCGCCCTGCCGCGCGATCTCGCCCTATCTCGACAAACTGCACGCCGACCGCGCCGATGTCGTGGTCGTCAAGGTGGACATCAACCGCCCCGACGTGCGCGGCATCGACTGGGGTTCCCCGGTGGCCAAGCAGTACGGCATGAACAGCATCCCCCACTTCAAGGTCTACGGCCCCGATGGCCAGCTCCAGGCCGAGGGCAAACCCGCCCGCGAACTGGTCACGGGCTGGTTCGAGGAGTAAGCGCACCTGCGGGGCCTGCTCGCACCCCTACCGCAAGCGCCGCCAACCCAGCACCACGACTGCACCCAGGCCCAGCAAGGCCCACGTCGACGGCTCGGGGATTGCGGACAGCGGGACCGCTTCGAACCTCAGGTGGTCTAGACCCACGTTCCAGTTCGTGCCCCATTGCAGGCGCACCGTCCCCGCGAAGGTGAGGTTGGGCGTGAACGTCGAGTGCTGCGGCCCCGTGCCGTCGCCTTGGATCGCCACCGCCCCTTCAGCGGCGAAGTTCTGTAGGACGTTGCCGGACCCATCGAGGATGCGCATCACGGTATTGGTGAGGTCCGCATGGGAATAACCCGCCATGTCGAACGAAACCAGTTTCACCCCGTACCCCGAGGCCGGCACGATGGCGATCTCGGCGACCATGCCATTGGCCGACGGATAAGCGACCTTGGTCAGGTCACCGTAGTCATTATTCCAGAATTCGAGGTGGGACTCGTAGAGGCTGAAATCGCCCGCGTTCAGCGTCCGGTACTGGATGTCGGCGATATTCGCCACCAGGGTGTCGCCGTAGGAAGCCGGGATCGGATCGTAATTATTGAGCGTGAGGTCGTCGAAGTTCAGGACGAGTTGCCCGTAACTGGGCAACGCCAGTGCGACAAACGCGAGAAACGGTGCAGCGGATCGCTTCACGGGTGCGGGAGGGGTGTCGGAAACCTGGCCCAAACCGAATTCCTAGTCAACGCAGGTTTCCCCGCCGCAGCCTCCGGAACGAGCCAGGTTCGCTATTGGCAGGTAGTTGCAACCGCCTTCAAGCTCCCCACCCGATGCTCCGGCACTATCTGCTGCTTCTCCTTGGTGTCTTCACCTGCTCCACTGCCGTCATTCAGATCAAGGCGAGCCACACGCATCCGTTCATGCTCGCGGCGCTGCGCTGCGCCATCGCCTCCATCCTCCTCGCACCGCTCGCGTGGCGCGAATACCGCCGGCACCGGGACGTGTACGACCGCGAGCACCTCCGCCGCACCTTCGTGCCGGCCCTGGTCCTGGCGTTGCATTTTCTCTCCTGGTCCTACGGCGCCCGCATGACGATCGCCGCGCAGGCCAGTCTCGTCGTCAACCTCGCGCCGGCGGCCATTCCGTTCTTCCTGCACTGGATCGTCGGCGAGCGGGTCAACCGCGTGGAGATCCTCGGCACCGTGATCGCGTTGGCCGGCGTGGTCGTGCTGAGCGCGCGCGACGCGCTGGCCGGCGGCGGCGACTTCTGGGGCAACGTGGTCTGCTTCGGCTCGATGCTGCTGTTCGCGTGGTACCTCGCGCTCGGGCGGCGCAACCGCGACTTCCCCTCGCTCTGGCTCTACGTTGTTCCGGTCTACGCGCAGGCCGCCGTGATCTGCTTCATCTTCGCCCTGCCCTGGGCGGGTACATTCGAGACCAGCAACGAACGCGAATGGTTGCTCATGCTCGGCCTTGCCGTGCTGCCCACGATCTTCGGTCACTCGCTCCTCAACGCCAGCATGCGCCACCTGCGCGGCCAGGTGGTCAGCCTCTGGAACGTCGGGCAGTTCATCTTCGCCGGCATCATGGCCTATTTCCTGTTCGGCGAGAGCCCGGCGCCGACCTTCTACTTCGCCAGCCTTCTCGTCGTCGGCGGCGTCGCCACCGTCGTCTTCGCCGCCCCCACTCCGCCACCGCGACTGCGGTGACCGGAGGATTTAACCACGGATTTCACGGATGGCACGGATTCGGAATTTCACAGGAGGAAACGGAGGCAACGGAGTCCAATGCAAGGCCTCTGCTATCTCTGTGTCCTCCTGTAAAACGGATTGTGATGTTACGTTCCTCTTGTGCCTTTTGAGGCCATTCAACCACGCTTCCGTCGCCGAATCCGTGTCATCCGTGAAATCCGTGGTTAAAAATTCCGGTTAGTTTTTCCTTCGCCTCCCCGGCATCGCCCGCTTTCGCTCCATTCGATCCCCATGCACGTCTTTCACCTTTCCCCCAAGGGCAATGACAACTGGTCGGGACGCCGCGCGCGTCCGGCCGCCAGCCGCCGCGACGGGCCGTGGGCCACGCTCGCCGGGGCACGCGATGCCCTGCGAAAGCTGCGCGCGGTCGGCGAGATCGAGGGACCCGTGACCGTCCTGATTCAGGACGGCGTGTACGAGCAGAAGGAGACCGTACAGTTCACGCCGGCCGACTCCCATACGCGCTACGCCGCCGCCCCTGGCGCCGCGCCAGTCTTCGATGGCGGTGAGCGCCTCACCGGCTGGAAGGTCGGCGTGCGCAACGGTCGCACCGAGTGGACCCTCGATCTGCCCGACGTCCCCGCCGGTAAGCGGCATTTCCGCTCCCTCTTCGTCAACGGCCGCCGCGCCCCGCGCGCGCGCTTCCCGAAATTCTCGCCCGACGCCGTCGGCGGTAAAAACGTCCTGCGCGTCGGCGAGATGCTCGAACCGGAGCGCACCGAGTTCTTCGCCGGCCGCGACACCTTCAAGCCGCACCCGGGCGACATCTCGCCCGACTGGGCCTCGCTGCCCGACGCCGAATTCGTCGTCCTGCATTACTGGATCGAGGAGCGCCTGCCCAAGCCCGCCCTCAACCCGCGCACGGGTTGGATCACCTTCGGCCGCCGCACGGCCTTCTGCCTGTACGAGGCCTACGAGAACGCCCACGGCCAACGCGACCACGCGCGCTACTACATCGACAATCTCTTCGAGGCCCTGACCGAGTCCGGTGAGTGGTACCTCAACCGCGAGACCGGTCGGCTCTACTATCTACCCAAGCCCGGTGAGACCCCGGAGAACACCGAGATCCGCGCGCCGCGCCTGCACACGTTCGTCCGCGCCAACGGCCGGATCTTCAGCGAATCGGGCGACCGCATCGAGGTGCACGGCACCCAGCACGTGCGCGGACTCGAGTTCGCCGGCCTCGCGTTCCGCCACGCCGACTGGTTCTCGCCGCTCGCCGAACGCCATCTGCCCACGCACGACACGCTCGAGCACAACGACCTGCCCATTGGCGGCAGCCCCCAGGCCGCCATTGCCGTCGCCGGCACGCTGCTCTTCCGCGCCGCCCAGGAATGCCGCGTCACCGATTGCACGATCGAGCGCGTCGGCCTCTACGGCATCGACTTCAGCCAGGGCTGCCGCGACTGCGCCGCGGTCGGCAACACCCTGCGTGACCTTGGCGCCGGCGGCATCCGCGTGGGCGGCGTGGACCTCGACGGCCTCGGCGCGCGCCGCACCGGCAACATCAAGGTCACCGACAACACGATCCACCACATCGGCCGTATTTTCCATCAGGGTATCGGCGTCCTCCTGACCAACGCCGCCGACTGCACCGTCGCCCACAACCACATCCATCACTCCTGCTACACCGGCATCTCCGTCGGCTGGAACTGGGGTTACCGCGACACCCTCACCTCGCACAACCGGATCGAGCACAACCTCATCCATGACATCGGCGCCGGCATCCTCAGCGACATGGGCGGCATCTACACCCTCGGCATCCAGCCGGGCACGGTGCTCCGCGGCAATCACCTGCACCACATCTGGTCGCAGGCCTACGGCGGCTGGGGCATCTACCTCGACGAGGGCACCGCGCACCTGATCGTCGAGCACAACCTCGTGCACGACACCAAGGACGCACCGTTCAACATCCACTACGGCCGCGAGAATGTCGTCCGCCACAACATCTTCGCCCGCGGCGTCCACGCCCTCGCGTCGGTCTATCGCGTCGAACCCGGCCACTTCAGCGCCAACCTTTTCAACAACATCTTCACCGGCCCGAGCCAGGTGCTCTTCCGCGGCGGCTATCAGGGCGACATCCGGAAGGCCGTCACGTCCAACGCCAACTGCTTCTGGTCCCCCGGCGGCAAGCTGCCGCCGAGCATGAACCCCGAGACGCACAAGAAGGAGGGCCACCCGCTCAAGGTGAGCCTCCGCGCGTGGCAGGAAGCCGGCCACGACCGCTGCTCGGTCGTCGCCGACCCGAAACTCACCGAGGGCAGAAAGACCTGGCGCGTCGCCAAGAACTCCCCCGCGCTGAAGCTCGGCTTCAAGCCTTGGGACTGGTCCAGCTGCGGCCCTCGTCCGAAGGCCAAGCGCGGATGAGGCGGTAGGCTTGAACCACGGATTACACGGATGGCACGGATCCAAACCATGGCCACAAGGGGCACCCAATGCACATGAAGACCCAGAAGATTTTTTACAGGAGGTAACAGAATTAGCGGAGACAATCCTCCGGCCTCTGCTATCTCCGTTTCCTCCTGTAAGGTTCTGAATCCGTGCCATCCGTGAAATCCGTGGTTAAGAATTCGGCGGTTCGTCATTTTTTTCCTACCTGTATTCCTGGCCATTTTCCCTTCGCCTGAGTTCGCGTTCGGGGCTTCGCTGGCGGGGTCCCCATGAACGTCTTTCACCTCTCGCCCCAGGGAAACGATAAATGGTCCGGCCGCCTCGCGGCCCCCGCCCGCAGCCGTCGCGACGGTCCATGGGCCACGCTCGCCGGCGCGCGCGACAATCTCCGCGCCCTCCGCGCCGCCGGCAAGGTTGCCAGCCCCGTCACCGTGCAGGTCCACGACGGTCGCTACGCGCTGACCGAGACCGTCGCCTTCAGCCAGCACGACTCGCACACGACCTACACCGCCGCGCCGCGCGCCACGCCGGTCTTTGACGGCGGCGAGCGTCTCACCGGCTGGAAGGTCGGCGAGCGTAACGGCCGCACCGAGTGGACCCTCGACCTGCCTGACGTCGCGGCCGACCGCTGGTACTTCCGGTCGCTCTTCGTCGACGGCCGCCGCGCCCCCCGCGCCCGCCTCCCGAAGTTCGCGCCCGAGGGCAAGGGCGTGCACAACTATTTCCACCTCGGCGAGATCAAGCACCCCGACAAGACCGGGCTCTTCGACGGTCACGACATGTTCAAGGCCCGCCCCGGCGACGTGCAGGACTGGCCCTCGCTGCCTGATGCCGAGTTCGTGCTCCTGCACTACTGGGTCGAGGAGCGCATGCCGCGCCCACAGTACGATCCGGCGACCGGCTGGCTGCGGTTTGCGCGGCGCTCGGCCTTCAACCTCTACGAGGCCTCATCCGCCTCATACGGCAATCGCGCGCTCGCCCGCTACTACATCGACAACCTCTTCGAAGCCCTGACCGAACCCGGCGAATGGTATCTCAACCGAACGACCGGCCGGCTCTACTACCTGCCCCGTCCCGGCGAGACCCCGGCGAACACCGCGATCACCGCCCCGCGCATCCAGACCTTCATCCGCGCCAGCGGCCAGTTCTTCAACGACACGATCGAGCCGTACGACGCCCACGCCACACCGCACGTCCGCAATCTGGAGTTCGTCGGCCTCACGTTCCGCCACGGCGACTGGTATTCGCCGCTCGTCTCGCCCCAGCAGTTCCATCCCCAGTACGGCCAGGAGCTGTCCCTCGCCGGCAACATGCAGGCCGCCCACTGCGTGCCGGGCACGCTCATCTTCCGCGCGGCGCGCGACTGCGCGGTGCGCGACTGCACCTTCAGCCAGCTTGGGCTCTACGGCATCGAGTTCGACGAGGGCTGCCGCCAATGCGCCGCGGTCGGCAACCACCTCTCCGACCTTGGCGCCGGCGGCATCCGCGGCGGTGGCACCGACTTCGACGGCCACCTCGACGGGCGCACCGGCCACCTCACCATCACCGACAACACGATCCACCACATCGGCCGCATCTTCCATCAGGGCGTGGGCGTGTTTCTCGGCCACGCGTTCGACTGCCACGTCGCCCACAACTACATCCACCACGCCTGCTACACCGGCATTTCCACCGGGTGGACCTGGGGCTTCCGGGAGACACCCTCGCGCAACAACGTGATCGAGAGCAACCTCATCCACGACATCGGCGCCGGCGTGCTCAGCGACATGGGCGGCATCTACACCCTCGGCGTGCAGCCCGGCACCATCGTCCGCGGCAATCACCTGCATCACATCTGGTCGCACGACTACGGTGGCTGGGGCATCTACCTCGACGAGGGCACGGCGCACCTGATCATCGAGCACAACCTCGTGCACGACACCAAGGACGCACCGTTCAACATCCACTTCGCCCGCGAGAATGTCGTCCGCCACAACATCTTCGCCCGCGGCACGAACGCGCTGACCTCCGTCTCCCGTGTCGAGCCCGGCCACATGAGCGCGAACTACTTCAACAACATCGTGATCGGCCCAAGCCGCCGACTCTTCTGCGGCGGCTACAAGGGCAACATCGCCCAGGGTGCGCTCAGCTCCAACGCCAACTGCTTCTGGAATCCGGAGGGGAAGCTTCCCCACAGCGCCAACCCGCGCTCGAAGACCCCCGGCGTCCCGACACGCGTGACCTGGCGCGAGTGGCTGGCCGCCGGCCACGATTCGCTCTCGATCATCGCCGACCCCAAGGTCACCGCAGGCCGCAAGACCTGGCGCGTGGCGAAGAACTCCCCCGCGCTGAAGCTCGGCTTCAAACCCTGGGACTGGTCCAAGTGCGGCCCACGTCCGAAGGCCAAACGTGGGTGAAGCGCTAGTTTTGAACCACGGATTACACGGATTTCACGGATTATAGGATCAGTTCCGTATCCGTGCCATCCGTGTAATCCGTGGTTAACCGGATTGGTTTGCTCGTGGGCGGTGATTGGGGTGCAATGGTCGCGTTCCCCGCCCATGAAACTCGACCTTCTCCGCGACCGGCTTGTCCGCTGGTGCAACCAGAACTCCGGCAGCCATAACTACGCCGGGCTGGAGACGATGCGGGCGCTGCTGGCGGCGGATTTCTCCAAGCTGCCCGGCGCTGCCGTCGAGCACCTCCCCTTGACCGAGTCCCCCGCCCGCGTCCTGCGGATCCGCGTGCGGCCCGATGCGCCGGTGCAACTGCTCTTCAGCGGTCACTACGACACGGTCTACGGCCCCGAGGATCCGTTCCAGCGCTGCGAGCAACTCAGCCCCGAGCGCCTGCGCGGACCCGGGGTCATCGACATGAAGGGTGGCCTCGTCGTCATGCTGGCGGCAATCGAGGAGTTCGAGCGCCAGGGTCACGGCAACCGGATCGGATACGAGATCCTGCTCAATCCCGACGAGGAGATCGGTTCGCACGGCGCCCATCCGTTCTTCATCGAGGCAGCCGCCCGGTACCAACTCGGCCTCGTCTTCGAACCCGCGCGTCCCGGCGGGGAACTCGTGCATTCGCGCAAGGGTACCGGCAATTTCACCATCACCTGCCATGGCCGCGCGGCCCACGCCGCCGGCGGCGCCAAGCACGGTCGCAACGCCATCGCCGCGCTGGCGGAGTTCCTCGTCGCCGCGCACCGCCTGCCCGAGGAGCTGGACGGCGTGCTGCTCAACATCGGCGCCATCCGCGGCGGCGGTCCGGCCACCAACGTCGTGCCCGACTTCGCGGAAGCCAAGCTCGACGTGCGCATCACCCATCTCTCGGACCGGGCCGCGGTCTACGCCAAGTTCGACGACTACGCCGCCGCCATCCGCGCCCGCGAGGGTTTCCGCCTCGAGGTTGCCGGCGGGTTTTCACGTCCGCCGATGGAGCGCAGCGCCACCGCCGACGCCGTCTTCGCCGCCTGGCAGCAATGCGCCGCGGAACTCAAGCTTCCGCCGCTGCAATGGATCCACGCGGGCGGCGCCTCCGACGCCAACAACCTCGCCACCGCCGGCCTCCCCTGCCTCGACGGCCTCGGCCCGATGGGCGACCGCCTGCACAGCCCGGAGGAGTGGATTCACCTGCCGAGCCTGTTCGAACGGGCGCAGGTCGCGGCGCGGTTCTTGAAGAAGCTGGATACCGGAGAGGTGGCCGTCCCGAGGACGGGACGGAAAGAGTAAACGGCGCCGCTACATCCCCATCCGCGCCCAGCCCTTGCGTTCCGGCGAGCGCGGCGGGAGGCCGAGGATCTCGCGGCCTAGGTCGACGTAATACCGGTAGTTCTCCAAGGGCGTGCCGTTGGGGATCTCGTGGTCGAGGCCGAAGACACAGCCGCCCTCGCGCATGAGAGGCTGGAGCTTGTACTCGAGTTCGCGGCGGATCGCGGCCTTGTCCTGGCGCAGCACATGCTTGTCGATGCCGCCGAGCATTTGCAGGCGGCGACCGTACTTCTTCCGCACCGCCACCATGTCCATGCCCGCGGCCGGCTCCATCGGGTAGATGCAGGTGACCCCGCAATCGAGCAGCGCCGGGATCACGGCGTCGATGTTGCCGTCGGTGTCCACCTGGAAGATCTTCGCCCCGCGCTCCGCCAGCGGCTCCCAGATGGCGCGGTAATAGGGCTGAAAGTGCTCGCGGATCTGGCTGGGGCCGATCAGCGGTCCGGACTTGCCGGCAAAATCCTCGTGCACCGACAGCTGGTCGATCGGCAGTTCGGCCATGATCGGCTGCAACACCCGCAGCATCGTGTCCTGCAGCGTCGCCATGATGTCGGCCATCAGCTCGGGCTGCTCGTAGTACGCGAGACAGGCGACCTCCTCGCCCATCAGGTCGCGCGGCATGTCGAAGGCGCCGGGCATGTAGGCGCGGATCAGGGCACCCTCAGCCCGGGCGCGCTTGGCGGCGGCGACCTCGTCCCAGTTGATGCGATCCGGCGTGAAAACGTAGTGCGGTTTCACCCGCAGCCAGTCGTCCATGGTCTGCACCGGGAAGTTCATGGGCAGCGCGTGGGTCGCGGTTCGCTTCAGGAGCAGGAGCTCGCGGCCCAGAAAGTCGCGCTGCACCCGCCGCTCGGCGTTGTCCTCAATCGTGATCGGCGCCGCGCCGCGCGGGAGCGGGTAACCGCCGAAATCCACGATGGGCACGTAGTCCCAGTCGAAGGCCGTGAGGTTGATCTCGTCCTCGGTGGCGCCCTGCGCACGCCATTCGTCCTCCAGGCCGATCAGTGGCCCAAAGAGCTCGACGAACATCGGCCGGTGGGCCGAACCGAAGGTCATGAGGTCGAGGTATTCGTCGCGGTGGAAGCGCATGGCGGAGGCGGAAGGAAGAAACGCTTAACGTTTAACGCTCAACGCTCAAGTGGAGAGCCGGCCACCGTAGGCCGCGAGCTTGCTCGCGCTCGATAGCGCCGCGCCGGCAGATCTGCTCCCTTCGCAGGCGTCCGCCATTCCAGCGCCCGCAAGCGGGCGGCCTACCGCAGCACCGTCCCCTTGAGCGTTCCCATTGCTCCCTCACGGCACGGCATGGATCCACTGCTCGCCCTCAGGCCGCGTGTCCTTGTAGCGGACCTTGAAGGTCGGATTGCTCGCGGCGAGTTTCAGGAAGGTGTCGAGGGGCACGACCTCGGGTTTCTCGGCGAGCTTGGCGAGGATGCCCATGACGCGCTTGATGCTGTTGGTCTCGCGGACGTGGATGAGGAGATAATACGGGCGCTTGGGGTTGAGTCGCATCAGCTCGTCGAGGTCGGCCACGACGTCGGCTTCGAGTCGATGCTCGTCGAGGTAGTAGTCGTACGACATGAAGGCTTGGCCGTTGCGCACGTCGAACGTGTGGGCGGCGGCGTAGCCGTTGATGAAGCCGATGACGTCCGGCGCGTGGGCGTAATACTGGTCCACCGTCGCCTTGGGCAGGTCGAAGTAGCCGATAGGTAGGCCGCGGTCGGAATGGTCCATGATGCCGACGACCTGCTCGTCCATCGTCGGCATGAGCCGATTCATCTCCCGCATCACAAAGGCGAAGCGATCCGGCGGCACCACGACCGGATACATGTAGCCCGATTGTCCGCCGATGAAGTAGTCATTCGGCGACTTGTCCTTGGCGAACATCTCCATCGCCGCCGGGTACCAGCGCGCGCCGTCCACGCCGACCTCCCAGTTGTAGGGGATCTGGCCGCGCTCCGGCTCGGTCCACGCGCCCAGCCCCATGCTGTCGGATTGCACGAGACAAAGGTAGACTTTGGGTTCGGTCGTGAGTGTCTGCGTGCGGGTGACGTGATTGTTGTTCGTGAAACGAAACCCCGGCGAGAACCCGATCTGGCTCATGAAGGTGCCGTTGGGGAACGAGTTCAGCCCCATGACCTTCAGGCCGTAGCCTGAGGTGAGCGTCACCCACTGTCCCTCGGTGTCCTTGGCGTAGGAATGCCAGCCGAGGATCCACGCGTCGGGCTTCAGCTGCGCGAGCAGTTCGCGGTGCAGGGCGAGTTCCTCGGTGTGTTTCGGGTTGGCGGAGAGATCGGTGACGAAGGCGCCGAAGGCGACGGCCAGGTCGGCCATGCCGGGCTCCATGCGGTTGCCCGCCACGCCGCCCATCCAGATGATGAAGTCGCGGCTGCAATCCTTCCAGTAGCGGTCGAGCGCCCAGCGGTTGATCTGCACGTCGTTCATGCCGGTGAACACGCCGCGGAAATCCGCCAGCGGCTTGAGGCCATGCTTCTCCGCCAGCGGGATGAGGCTTTCATCCACGACGGCCGCGCGCAGGACGCCGGCGGCAGTCAGCGCGACATAGATCGAGCTCCGCACCTGCCGGTCCCAAACGACGTAGCCCTTGGCGTATTGCCCCAGCGCAGCCAGCGCGGCGTCAGGTGTGTCCAGTTTGTTGAACTTGATGCCGTAGCGGGTCGCGTAGAAGTCCTTCAGCGGGTTGAAGTCGCGGAATTTCCAGTCCGCGGGGTACTCGATGTAGACGCGTGGCGCCTCGGAGTTGGCCAGGCCCTGCAGGCCGATAAGGAGCAGGTTCTCGGGCAAGGCGCCGGTGATCTCCCAGTTGTTCTTCACGGTGATGAGCCAGGCCTCCTTGGGCGCCGGCCCGGGCCGGCCGGGGACGGCGTGAAGCAGGGGTGCCGCCAGCATCAGGGCAAATCCCATCCCGATAATCGTCTTCATGGTTCGTTTCTCCTTCGCGTCGCTTCGCGCTTCTTCGCGGTTCAACCGGTTCTGATTCATTCCGCGATCTGCCGCCGCCAGACGTACACCAGCGCCTGGTCGCGGGTGGAACGCAGCTCGAACTGCGTGAGCGTGCTGCCGTCGGGCGAGAGCCGGTACTCGGTGTACACGTGCACCGGGTAGTCGCCCTGCTGGGCCTCGAGTGTCAGGCTCGACTCGAGCTTCAGCACGCGGCCGCCGTCGAGCCAGGCGGCGGTGACCTGCTTCTGTTTGTCGCCGCCGATGTAGACATTGGTGTACCAGGTATCGAGCCAGTGCTCGACCGGGTTGGCGGTGACCGTGCGACCGTCGGCGACGGCGCGGGTGGTGTCGGCGACCTTGCGGTCGGGGCCCCATTGCAGGCGGCGGACGATTTCCACGGCGTCTCCAGCCACGGCGATCGTGAGCTCGGCGCGCTCCCAGGGCTTGATGGCGGTGCTCCGGGCGCGGTCGATCGTCCAAAGCCCGGCCAAGCGCGAAGTTTCAGCGGCGCCAGCGGCCAGGGTCAGCAGCGCAGCCACCCCGGCGGCGATCAGGGCGTGACGGATGGTTTTCATGGGTGAGAGCCGGGCTGGCCCCGCACCCGCCGGCGGTTCAGGCCGCGGGCGGCACGAGGTACACGAACACCGCCGCCCAGTGGCAGGCGCTGCCGCCGAGCACGAACAGGTGCCAGACAGCATGGTGGTACGGGAGGCGTTTCCAGAGGTAGAACACCGTGCCACCGGTGTAGCAGAGTCCGCCGGCCAGCAGGAGCCAGAGGCCGCCAGTCGGGACGGCGAGGAGCATCGGCTTCGCCGCCATGACCACGAGCCAGCCCATGCCGATGTAGATGAGCGTGGAGGCCAGGCGGAAGCGGCCGGCGAACCAAAACTTGATCGTCACACCGACGGCCGCGAGGCCCCAGATGACCCCAAAGAGGCTCCAGCCCCAGGGTCCGCGCAGGCTCACGAGCAGGAATGGCGTGTAGGTTCCGGCAATGAGGAGAAAGATCCCGGCGTGATCGAACTTCTGGAGCAGACGCTTGAGCTGCGCGTCGCTGAAGCTGTGGTACAGCGTCGACGCCGTGTACAGGATGACGAGGGTGACGCCGAAAATCGCCGAGCTCGTGACCAGCCAGGCGTCGCCGCGCAGGGCGGAATAAGTCACCAGCAGCACCGACCCGGCGATGCTCAAGAGGACGCCGAGCCCATGCGTCAGGCTGTTGGCAAGCTCCTCACGCGGTGAATAGGCGGCAGCGGTCGCGGACATCCCCGCGACAATCGGCCGTGCAGTGCTTGTCGGCAAGTCTCGAACCATTATCGTGCCGCCATGAAATCCACCCTGCCCCTCCTCCTCTGTCTCGCCGTCCTGCCCGTCGCCGCCGAGGAAGGCGCCAAGCTCGAGAAGGCCAAGGCCGCCGTGAAGGAAACCGCCGCCGAGGTGGCCGAAGTCACGGCCGAGGCGGCCAAGATCACGAAAGCGAAGGCCGTGAAGATCGGCGAGGCCACCAAGGAAGGGGCCGCCAAGGCCTACGACAAGACCGTCGAGGTTTCAAAGGAAGCGGCCAAGACGACCAAGGAAGTCGCCAAGGAGGTCGCAGCCGAGACGAAGGAACTTGCCAAGGAGACCGGCGCCGTCGTGAAGGAAAAATCCGCCGCCGCCTACCAGGCCACAAAGGAAGCCACGCTCAAGGCCGCCGAGGCCGCGAAGGAAAAGGCGAAGGAACTGACGGGAAAATAGGAGTTAAAGAAACGCTTAACGCTTAACGTTTAACGCTGAACGCTTAAGTATTGAACGGGCCCTCAGCAATTGAGCGTTAAGAGTTAAACGTTAAGCGTTGAGCGTTGAGCGTTCTCCCAGCGCACTCAGGGATTATGGTCGATCGGATCCTCGGGCTGCTGGTAGCGGGTGCGGTAGGTTTTTTCGCTGGCGGCGAGCTTGAGGAAGACGTCCACCGGGACGACCTCGACGGGCTCGGTCAGGCTGTCGATGATCTTCTTCACTTTCTCGATCGTGTTGCTCTCCCGGATGTGGATGAGCATGAAGTACGGCCGCTGCGGGTTGAGCTGGATCAGCTCCTCCAGATCGGCGGCGGCCTCTTCCACCGGACGGTTCACGTCGAGGTAATAGTCGTAGCTGATGAGCGGTTTGCCGTCGCGCAGGTCGAAGGTGCGGGCTGAACCGTAGCCGTTGATGAAGCCGATGGCGTCGGGAAACTCCTGGTAGTAACGGTCCACGACCTCCTTGGTCAGGTCGGTGTTGCCGACATGTCGGTTGCCCTCGGAGTAATCCATGATCTCCATGACGCGCAGGTCGAGCTGTGCCATGAGTTCGCGGGCGTCCTTCATGAGCGGCGGGAATTTGTCGGCCGGGATGGACTTCGGGTACATGTAACCCGGGCCGCTGAGGCCGCCGACGAAGTAGTCGTTCGGCGACTTGTCCTCGTAGAAGAACTGCAAGGCAACGGGATTCAACCGCAGCCAGCCCATGAGGACCTGCCAGCCGTAGGGTATCTCGCCGCGGCCGGGCTTGGTCCACGTGCCGATGCCCATCGAGTCAGTCGCGAGCGCGGCGAGATAGACCTTCTTTTCCGCCTGCAGCTTCGCGTCGGGTGCGACGTTGTGGTTGTTGGTGAACTTGAAGTCCGGCGTGAGCGGAATCTGGCAGGTGTAGGAAACGTTGGGCAGGTTATGCAGGCCCTCCATCTTCAGACCGAGGTTGCCGGTGAGCGTCGTGTGCTGACCCTCGGTGTCCTTGCCGTAGGAATGCCAGCCGATGACCGTGCTCGTGGGATTCTGCTTGCTGAGGAGCGAGCGCAGCAGGCCCAACTCTTCGGGATGCTTGGGATTGGCCGAGAGGTCGGCGCAGAAGGCGCGCTGCATGATGGCGAAGTCGGCGACGCCCGGTTGCATCTCCATCCCGGCATGTCCGCCGAGGACGGCGTAATAGTCGCGGGAGCAGCGGTCCCAGTACTTGGCGACGGCCCACGAGTAGATCTCGAAGTCGGACTTACCGCGGAAGATCCCGCGCAGGTCCTCGAGTTTTTTCAGCCCGTGCTTTTCCGCGAGCGGGATGAGCTCCTCGCTCACGACAAGGGCGTCGAGCACGCCGGCGGCGGTGAAGGCGACGTTGACCGACGAGCGCACCTCTCGGTCCCACACGACATAGCCCTTCGCGTGTTGAGCAAACTTGGCCAGCGCGGCATCCGCGTCATTCAGACCGAGACGCGAAAACCGGGTGCCATGGCGGCGCTCCATGAAGCCGATGAGCGGGCGCACGGTTTCCCACTGCCAGTGCTTGGGGTACTCGAGATAGATGCGCGGGTAGTCGCGGTTCGCGAGGCCCTGAAGCGAGATGAGGAGGACGTTGACGGGGATGTCGCCATCCATCCGCCAGTTTTCCGAGAGCGGGACGATCGTGGCCTCAGCCGGGGCGCGTTCCTGGCGACGCGGGGCGGGTTGGGCGGAAACGATGCTGGCGGAAGCGAGGAGGACCAGCGCGAGCAGGGCAAAAAGGGTGCGTTGCATGGGAGGATCAGAGTTCGGGCAGGCGTTTATTCGGAGCGGCCGGTGGCTTGCGGCTTGGCCATTTCCTCGGCGGTGAGGCGGCGGAAGACGTAGACGACGGGGCGGTTGCGCGTGCTCCGCAGCTCGGTGAGCGTGAGCTGGGCGCCGTTGGCGGAGACCTTGTAGTCGCTCAGGATGTTGACCGCGCGATCTCCTTGCTGGGTGGTCAGCGTGACATCCGTGCTTAGGCGGAGGAGCCGGCCGCCGTCGATCCATTCGGTGCGGACGCGACGCGTCTTGTCGCCGCCCATGTAGGCGCCGAGGTGGCGGTTGTCGGGCCAGTAGGACGCAGGCACGACATTGACCGGCAGGGTCGTGTCGAGCCGAGTGGTATCCGCGAAGGTGCGGCGCCCGGCTGCCAGCGCGCGCACCAGAGTGACGTGATTGCCCTCGACCGTGATCGTGAGGTCGTAGGTGCGCCAGGGGCTGAGATCGGTGCTGCGCTCAGGGACGAAGCGCCAGTGTCCCGCGATGGGGCTGGCGGCGATACCAAGCGGCGAAAGGAATAAGCAGGCTAAGAACAGGAGGCGTTGCATGGCGCCTCCAACGATGTCCCGTTCAGCGGAGGATCAAACCTAAAGGCCCGAATTTTTGGAGGAATTAGCGAGATTGCGCATCAGGACCAACAGGACTTGTGGAGGGGGATTCTGGCGGGTCGGATGGCTGCACACCTGTAGGCCGCGAGCTTGCTCGCGCTCGTTCGGCACGCGCACGCCAAACCAGCGCCCGCAAGCGGGCTGCCTACCGTGGCCGATCTGGCTCGATCACGGTCCCCTACAAAACCTCGCAGGCGAACCGGCTCGTCAGTGCGAATTCCTTCGCCGGGGCTGCGACGCACTCCAGGTGCCAGACCGGCTCATAGCGGTGGTCGATGCCGTCCTGGAACTGGCGCAGTTCACTCGCCCACGGCACATCCAGCGTGAGCCGCCAGCCGGGGATCTCGAGCGTCGCCCGCTTGCCGGGGCCGTCGATCTTCCATTGCTGGCGCGTATGCAGGTGGAAGACCACTGGCCCCACCTGCAGCAGGCTCAGTCGGTCTGTCATGGTAAATGCGCCGGGGGTATCCGACGCGATCTCGCGCCCAGCTGTCGTCGCGACGGCCCGCCAGACGTGGTCGAGATTGATCCGCGCCCGCAGCCGTTGCGCGTCACCCTCGCCTTCCGGGATCATCGCGACCTCCGGCAGCGGTTGCTGCGCATAGCTGCCGTCCGGCAGCACGGGCGTGACGGTGTTGTGCAGTTCCGAGCGCTTGAGCATGTGCGTGCGCGGGTCGTCGTAACGCACCACGCCGCGGTCGATCAGCACCGGCGTGGCATCGAGCTCGAGCGTGAAGGCACCCTTGTCGAAATGCGTGTGGCTCGCCCGGGCCTTGCAGCCGCTCAGGTGCAGGCGCACCGAGCGTCCCGGCGCGACCTCGCGGCGGCTGGTGAGCTGACCCGTTTGCGGCAGGGCGCCGAACGTCGGCACAATGCACTCCGGCGCCGGCAGGTCATCGGGCGCCGCGATGAAGGCGAAGGGTCCGTCGATCATGTACTGCCGGTAATACGTCGCGCCCCGCAGCTGCAGCAGCGTGGCTTGCGCGATGCGCGGATACACGTCGTCGGGGAACAGCCCGGCAAGGATCGCGATGGTGTCGCCGGTGAAGCGGTCGTTGGAGTTGTCTCCGTCCATCAGCACGCCGCCGGGGCTCATCGCCGACATCACGGCCACGAACTTGCCGCTCAACGCCAGCCGCGACGGTAGCACGTCGCGCAGCGGCCGCCCGCTCGCCCGCGCGTAGGCCAGCAGTCCGGGCAGGACGGCCTGCAGGGTGACGCTGAAGTAGCCCACGCCTTCGTCCACGCCGCCATCCGGCATCAGGTAGTTCTCCATGCCTTCCTGGATGTCCTTGAAGGCCTGCTCGACATACGGCCGCGTGCGCGGCCAGGCCGGCTCCAGCACCAGGCCCCCGAGGATGCGTGCGCGGCAGAACCACGGACCCTGGTTCATGGTGTAGACGTATTCCCACTTCACCATGTCGCGCTGGAGGCCGCTCAGGCCCTTGTCCCAGATCGCGGTGCGCACGAGGTCGCGCGCGCGGTCGGTGAGCGCAAAGTACAGCCAGTCGTAAAGCAGCGAGCAGGTGGTCGTGGCCAT
This sequence comes from uncultured Opitutaceae bacterium, assembly GCA_964355715.1. Classification (GTDB taxonomy): domain Bacteria; phylum Verrucomicrobiota; class Verrucomicrobiia; order Opitutales; family Opitutaceae; genus UBA2377. The sequence continues at coordinate 65,855 of CAYHEW010000001.1, forward strand.
CTCCTCGAGGAAGCACCGCTGGTCCCAGGTGGACCCGCGGGCGCGGCTCTCGGCCGACTGGCACCACTGGCGCGTGTGCACGAAGCACATGAGATAGCGCAACGCGTGCCGGATCAGCACCGGGTCTTTTTTGAGCAGCCCGATCAACGCGCACAGCACGGGCTCGGCGTTCCAGGTGGCGCGACCCTGCTCGCGGGTGCGCAGGTAGCGGTAATCCGACCAAGGCAGGTATTCGTCGATGTCGGCCTCCGGCCGGTGTCCCAGCGTCTCGCGGGCGCGTTCCTCGATCTTGGCCAAGTGAGCCTTCCACACCGGGCGCTCCGCCTTGGCGCGGAGCCGCGGGAGATCGGCATCATCGAAAAGCAGGCCGCGGGCGAATTTCACCTCGCCCCACTGCTCCGGCGGCAAAATCAGCCCGTCCCAGTTGGCATCATACTGCGGCCGCGCTGCGACCAGGCTCCGCACGAGCCCCGACTCAGCCACGCCCCACCAGTGGAGTCCGACCATGGCCGGACCCGCCTGCGTGACGCTGAAGGTGGCGCGCAGCGCAGTCACGGGCCGCTGGCCAATCTCGCGCGTGATTTCGCTCCGCGCCCCCTGGCCGGCGATCGGTTCGCCCAACGGCTGCCAGCCGCCCGGACGACGGGCGGAAAACTGCATGCTCACGCCCGCCGGCAGGACGACGCAGAAGATGAACTGGTCGAAGCGCGCGGGCAGCTCCGCCAGCTCGAGCGTGATCGCGCCCACCGTGTCGCCGACGGCGGCGTTATCCCAGATGAGTTTGGTGCTGTCCCAATAATGCGCGTGCCGGAAGCCCGGGACGCGCGCTTCCAGCGCGAAGGGAAGCCCGGTGGCGATGCGCTCGTCGTGGAACGGCGCGAAGATGGACTCCGCAGGGTTGAGCTCGAGGAGGAACAGCGGCGGGGGCATACGTCCGCTGGCTTACGCCAGTGGCGCCGGCGCCGCAACCGCGGACTGGTACCCTGACGCGAAAGTTCAGGCTACCTGTAGGGCAACTCGTCTCACTTCGTCGCGCTTTCCGGCCAGCGGCGGAAGGCGGAGAAGTTGGGCTGCGTGCGGTCGTAGGTCTCGCGGCGGCGGACGTACTCAGCGTAGTCGGTGACCTGCTCCGGGTGCTTGCGGCTCTGCACGAGGAAGTCGGCCTCGGGCGGATAGCAAGCGACGTTGCCCTTCTCGTAAAACGCGGCGTCGGCCTTGCCCTCGGCGTCGATCGTCTCGGGCCAGAGTCCGACATTGTTGGGGGTCTCGGCCGCCTGATAGCGCAGGTCGATGCTCCAGCGGATGTGGTCGGAATAGTTCGGCGTCGAGCAGTGCGGCGTGCGGTTCGTCATGAAGACGACGCCGCCGCGCGGGCAGCTCGCGGTGATGGCCTTGCGCGGGTCGTCGGGGAGGTTCTCGTCCTTGATCACGAGGAAGCCCGCGTTGCCGCCGGTGTGGTGCGTGACCACCTTGCCCTGATGCGTGCGCGGGAGGATCTGCATGCAGCCGTTTTCGACGGTGGCGTCGACCAGCGGGATCCAGCAGGTGATGATGAGGGAGGTGTCGCAGTGCGGTGCGAAGTAGCCGCTGTCCTGGTGCCACGGCACCACGCCGCGGCCGATGTTGGGCAGCTTGGGGCGGATGCGGTAGACGGACGATGCCACGATCTCCTCGGAGCCGAGGAGACCGCCGACGGCGGAGAGCAGCTTGGGACTGGCGATGACGTCGAACATCTCCGGCGCGTGGAAGCCGCCGCCGCGCAGGCCCTCGAGGTGACGCATGATGGCCTCGCCGTTTTCCTTTGAGTCGCGTTGGATCGCCGCGAGCTGCCGGTCGAAGTCGAGCTCGGCGTGGAGATGGGTGAGCTTGCCCTCGGCCTGGAGCAGGCGGGCCTTGCGGTTGATCTCCTGGTGCAGCTCGACGCGGAGCGGCTCGAGATCGGCCGGATCGAAAACGTTGGGGACAATCAGATAGCCCTCCTCATGGAAAAAGCTGATCTGCGCGGGTGTGAGCGGTGTGGGGGTGTTCACAGATCGGGACCTTGCCCGTTTTTCGGAATTTCGGCAATAGCCCGTATTCACCATCGGTGGTAAATAACCGGCAAGGTACCGGAACGTACGCAGCGCCGAAGGCGCGATCCATAACAGCCTGGGGCAACGCCCCAGGGACATATTGGATAGAGATGCGAGGGCTGAACGCCCGACCCATGGACCGGGCTTTCAGCCCTCGCGATGATTGTGAACCTGGATTCCTGGGGCGTTGCCCCAGGCTGTTATGGGTCGCGCCGCTGGCGCTTAGCCGGCGTGCACGAAGATCGGAGAGGTTTTGACGGGGGCCAAGCCTCGGTCACGCTCATGTCATCGTGCGCTTTAACAACAAAGTCGTCTGGATCACCGGTGCCTCGTCCGGCATCGGCGAGGCCCTGGCCCATGCGTTCGCGGCCGAGGGTGCGCGGCTGGTGCTGTCGAGCCGGCGACCGGACGAGCTGGAGCGGGTGCGCGCGGCGTGTCCGCGGTCCGAGGCGCACCGCATCGTGCCGCTCGACCTGACCCAGCCCGCGACGTTCGCCGCCGCGGTGGCCGCGGTCGAGCGCGAGGTCGGCGGCCTGGATGTGCTCGTCAACAATGGTGGCGTCAGCCAGCGCGCCATGGCAATGGACACGACCGCGGAGGTCGAGCGTGCGCTGCTGGAGGTGAACTATTTCGGCCAGGTCGCGCTGACCAAGGCCGTGCTACCCGGAATGCGGGCGCGTCACTCCGGCCACATCGTGGTCGTTAGCAGCGTGATGGGTTACGTCGGCACGCCGGGGCGCTCGAGCTACGCGGCGGCGAAGCATGCGCTGCATGGCTATTTCGATTCGCTGCGCGCCGAGGTCTGGCGGGACGGCGTCAAGGTCACCCTCGCCTGCCCCGGATACGTGAAGACGGCCGTCAGCGCCAACGCCCTCGGCGGCGACGGCAGCAAACACGGCATCACGGACGCCACGCACGAGCGCGGCATCCCGGCCGTGAAATGCGCCCGGGTCATCGTGCGCGCCGTCGCCCGCGGCCGCGAGGAAGTCGCGGTGGGCGGCCCCGAGGTGATTGCCATATATCTGAAGCGTTGGTTCCCCTGGCTCGCGTCACGGATCATCCGGCGGTTGAAGTTCGTGACGAAGTGAGCGGGTTGGCGAATGGGGCGTGGTTTTTTAACCACGGATTACACGGATCGCACGGATTAGTTTTTGGCGGATGAAACGGGGAGTGATGACCACAAAAGGCACAAGAGGCACAAGAAATACCTGGTTTATATTTTGCGCCTTCTGTGCCTCTTGTGGCCATCCCTTCACGCCACCTTCGCCAGATCCGTGAAATCCGTGTAATCCGTGGTTCAATAAAAAGGCCGGCGGGTTTCCGCCGGCCTGAGGTCGAGTGGTCCTTGGCGTGGCTTACGCGAAGCTGCCGCCGCGGGTGATGCCCATGGCTTGGCGGCGGGCGCGGCGGTCGGCGGCGGCCTTCTTCTCGTAGCCCTGGCGACGGTGCTCGGCGAGCGGGTCGGCGGGGAGCTTGTTCGCCTTGCGCCACTTGGCGAGGGCCGGGGTGACGTCGGTGAAGAACGCCTTCTTGAGGAGGAGTTCGGCGTCGATGACGTTGTTCTTCGCCTGCGCGACGCGGAGCGCGTCGTGGTCGACGATGGCGGCCTTGGCGTAGAGTTCCTGCGCCATGACGACGGTCTGGATCATCGCCTCGACCTTGGCCTTCTCGTTGTGCGACTGGTCCACCATGTAGGCGATCTTGGGCATCTTGCCGTGGTCGGACGCGTAGGTGTGGATCTCGTGGAAGATGCGGAAGATCTGGTACGGGTCGATCGAACCGAGGGTGAGGTCGTCGTCGGCGTACTTGCGGTCGTTGAAATGGAAGCCGCCGAGCATGTTCTCGTCGAGGAGCCAAGCCACGATCTGCTCGATGTTGGTGGCGTTGTAGTGGTGACCGGTGTCGACCAGCACCTTGGCGCGCGGGCCGGCCTTCTTGGCGTACAGCAGGGCCATGCCCCAGTCGGCGATGTCGGTGGCGTAGAACGCGGGCTCGAAGGGCTTGTACTCGACGAGCATGGTCTGGCCGGGCGCGAGGCGGTTGTGCAGGGACTTCAGGCAGGACTCGAAGTAGCCCTTGCGCTCGCGGATGCTGTTCTGGCCGGGATAATTGGTGCCGTCGGCGAACCAGAGGGAGAGGTACTCGCTGCCCGTGGCCTTCATGATGTCCACGGAGTCGTAGCAGTGCCTGAGCGCGCGGCGGCGCACGGCCGGGTCGTTGTGGCCGAAGGAGCCCCACTTGTATTCCTGGTCCTGGAAGAGGTTGGGGTTGATCGCGCCGATCTTGACGCCGTGCTTGCGCGCGAGGCGGCCGACCTTGGCGGGGTCCTCGCCCTTGACGAAGTCCCACAACACATGCACAGCCACGGTCGGGCAGCAGCCGGTGAGGGCGTGCACCTGGCCGGCGTCGGCCAGCTTGTCGTTCATGTCGATCGCGGCGGCGTCCTGGAAAAACTTGCCGAAACGCGTGCCGGTGTCGGCGAAACCCCAGCTCGGGGTTTCGACATTGAAAGAGTCGAGCGCCTCGACGGCGCGGCGAAGGGTTTTGGGAGTCATGGCAGGTCGTTTATGGCGCAGCGGCGCCGGGGAAGTCAGTCCCAAAGATGTGAACTTTCACCTGCGGACTTGCGGACCGTCAGGTGCGCGCCGAACGTGGCCGCATGTGCGACGCCTGCCTCCGCCTCGGCTCTCCGTGGCTCCCCGCCCTCCACGGCGGGGAAAGCCGCCCGCGACCGCGACCCAAGGCTCAGTTGCAGCTCGCCAGGCATCGTGTGACCGCGGTCGCGAAGAAGGAATCAGCCGCCCAACCGCGGAAGCCGCGGAAATCTTAACCACGGATTACACGGATTGCACGGATCTGGCGGATGCAGCGCAGCAGGATGGCCACAGAAGGCGCAGAAGGCACAAATTCACCAAATCCGTTTTGTGCATTTTGTGCCTTTTGTGGCCATCCCTCTCGGTTTCGTTTCCACCATATCCGTGAAATCCGTGTAATCCGTGGCTAAAGTCGCTGCGTCCGCACTCACTGGCACCGCGGGAACATGGGGAAGCTAGCTGGCGGGATCGGGGCGCCGTTTGGATTCGGTGCGGCAGGCGAGGACATCGCGACGATCTGGTCGCCTCGCCAGTCGATGGTGAAGGATTGGCCGACCATGGTCTCGACCGTGCGTTCGTCCCGGAGCGGGAACTGCACCACCACGTCCCGCCGCGCGCCCGTGCCCGCGATGCGCAGGTAGCCGGCGGTGACCTGCGGCGCGACAGGGTTGCCGCCAGCACTCACCTGCACCGTTTCAACCGCTACCCAGGCCGGCAGGCGCACGTGCAAATCGCGCCCACGGTTGTCCGTCACCTCGATCCGGCCCGCGCGGGAGAGCTCGCTGTGCACCCTCACGCCATCGCGCTCGGCATCGAGGAGCAGGTTGACCCGCACCTCCCCGGCTCCGGTTTCGAGTGCGCCCTGCCATGCCTCACACATCGCATCGGCGGCGCCGGAAGTGATGTCGTAGATGCACAGCGGCGCGGTGGGCTCGACCTGCAGGTCGTTTGGCGTCGGAATGCCGAAGCCGCCGCGCACGCGGTCGGCCAGCGAACGGAGCCGATCCTCTTTCGCGTTCGGATCGTTGGCGAAGCCTCCGACATGGAGCAACTGCGACGGCAGGAGGTGACTGCGCAGGATCCGCTCGGCCCGCGCGTAGTACTCGGGCCAGCCGGCCCGCCCGAGGAGCAACGCCCCACGCAGCAGATCGCCGGTATTGTTGGCCTCGCCGCGAAGCACCTTGCGATGCAGGCCTTCCATGGACCAGCCGAAGCTGCTGTTGAAGCGCGCGAGACCAACGTCGAAGGCGCGACGGGCGCCGGCCATCAGGGCGGCGTCCTTGGTCTCGATCGCGAGATCAACCATGCCGGTCACGAGCACGTTGATCGAATGTCCGTGAGTGCCAGCCGCCTCGGTCAAATCCCCCTCTGTGGTGAAGCAATGCCGCAGCGCGCAGGTGGCGATGAGGCGAGCGGTCTCGAGGGCGAGTTCGTCCCCGCTCACGCGATGGTAGCGCACCAGGGCGTCGAGCGTGCGGCCCTCCATGTGCGGTTGCTGGGTGTAGGCCCCGACATAATCCGGCAGCCGGTCGCAGTGGAGGCGACCCGCGTCGTCGAGGCTGCGGCGAAGGGTGCGCACCAGCTGACGCGCCGGCGCGACCGCGCGGTCGTCGCCGCGCCGGAGCATCGCGGTGAGGCCGTTGAGCGCCTCGCGCAGATTGTGGAGACTGCACGCGCGCTTGCCGGTGGGTCCGGCGGCATCGCTCGGCAGGCCGTCGCCCAACTCGAACAGTCCAAGCAGGAACCCGCTGAGCGCCGCGATGACGGCCGGATCGACGCGCTCGCCGGTCACAGCCTCGGTCATGGTTAGGCCGTGCAGGCCGCGGCCGGCATTGTGCAGGCGATCCCAGACCGCCTCGCCGTCGTAGGGCGCGTGCTTGAAGGTGGTGAGGTTGCCGTCGGCGATGTCGCAGTTCCAGTACGGCAGGTAGCCGCGGCTCGCATCGAGGCAGCCGACCAGCGCGCGGTGCGCGAGACGGAGGCGTTCGCGCAGGTCCACGGGTTCGAGCAGGCCGAATCCGGATGCAGGGGTGGCATCGGTCATGCGGACGGAACTAGAAGCGCGGAAAAACGTCCGCCGCGAGCCCGAAGCGCGGGGTTGGCATTCTACCGGAAGGTTGAGTCGCTCCCTGCCCGCGAGGTTATGCAGACAGGTCTCACGCGAAGACGCAGAGGGCGCAGAGGAAAACTTCCGGGACTCAACGAACTCCGCGCCTCCGCGTGAGCCCCGGTTGCGTCCGAAGGATGAGAGCCTACGACCTCAAACCGACCTAAAGCTCAGCCGGCTTGGGGGCGGCGGGCTTGCCGATCTTGATGACGGCGAAGCCCAGCAGGGCTAGGCCGGCACAGGCGACGATGAACCAATCTCCGTGTTCGACGTAATAGCTGTTGCGGTTGAGCCACCGGGCGTCGCGCGAGACGGTCAGGGCGCGGGCGCCGCGGAAATAGACGGTGCCCGCATCGTTGGTGAGCGTGGCGCGGATGTTGCCGTACTCGTCGATCCAGCCGCTCCAACCGCCGTTGCCGACGCGGATGATCGGACGACGCGTCTCGACCGCGCGCAGGACCGAGTGGGCCGCGTGCTGGTAAGCCGCCCCACCCTCGCCGAACCAGCCGTTGTTGGTCATGACCGTCAGGATTTCGGCGCCGGCCAGCGCGCTCGATGCGGCCAGGCGCGGATAGATGTCCTCGTAGCAGATGAGCGGGCCGATCACCACGGGCCCGGTCGGCAGACTGACCACCAGCGGCCGGGCATCGTCGCCGGCCTGGAAGTCGTCACCGATCTCCACGAACTTGCGCAGCCAGCCCAGCACCGGACGGAGCGGCACGAACTCGCCGAACGGCACGAGCCGGCGCTTGGTGTAGTATTCGCGCTGCAGGCCGAAATCGGGCGTGACGACGAAGGCGCTGTTGCGCCACGCCTCGCTCGCCTGCCCACGGTCCTCGATCGCAATGGAGCCAAACAAAATGGGTGTCCGAACGTTCGCGGCCAGATGCTCGACGAAGGCCCGGGCGTTGTCGTCGCCCCGCACAGCCCAAGGAGTGACGGCCTCGGGCCAGATGATCAGGTCGGGGCGGCTGATGGCGGCGTTAGTCGTGAGCGTCTCGAGCACCTCGAGGATGCCCGGGCCTTTGCTGGGGTCCCATTTCACCTGCTGGGGAATGTAGGGCTGCACGACGGCGACCCGCGCGACGTCCTGACGCTGCTGCCCGAAGATCTCACTGAGCAGCAGGAACGTCGGGAACATCAGCACGAGGAGCGCCGCCATGAACTCGGGACTGCGCTTGCGCAGGCCGGTTTCCTTCTCGCGCAGCAAGCGGTGCGCGTAGGCGGCGAAGCCGAGGTTGAAGACGATGAGGATGAACGACACCGCGTACGCGCCGGTGTACGACGCCACCTGCAGCAAGATCGGGCGCTGCCATTGGCTGGCCGAAAGCGGCAGCCACGGGAAACCGCCGAGCAACCAGGTGCGGGACCATTCGACAATCACCCACAGGGCGGCGAGGCCGAAGACGGCGAGGACGCGGATGCCCGGCTCACGGCCGCGCAGGCGCGGCATCACCCACCAGACCGCGAGGTACCAGACGCCCACCCAGGCGCCGACAAAGGGCCCGAGCAGGAGGAGTCCGCCGACGGTCACATGGTGCAGCCAGCCGAGCAGAATCGTCCACGCCACCGCCTGTGCGGCGAACATCGTGCCGAGATAGAGCCGGAAACCCGGCTTGAGGTACGCCCAGAAGATCGCCGGCGCGGCAAACGCATAGGCAAACTCGGGCGCCGGGACGGGTGGAAAGGACGCGACGGTCAGGACGACGGTGCAGACAAAGACGCCGAGCGCCCAGAGCGCGTCGGTGTTGCGCCGCCAGAAAGTGGGACGGTCGGCGTAGGGATCGTCGGCGGGCAGCGGCTGATCAGCGGCGGTGGAGTCGGTGGACACGAAATGAAAGGTCGGCGGCCCTCACGCTCCGTGGCAGTTCTTGTATTTTTTGCCGCTGCCGCAGGGGCACGGATCGTTGCGGCCGACCTTGGGGGTCTCGCGGCGGACGGTGACCTTGGGCAATTTGATCTCGGGCTCGGCGGCGGATTCACCCGGGGCCTGGACGGACGCGGGGGCGGCGCGCGGGGCGGCAGGGGCATCGGTCGGGCCGACGGCCTTCGCGGTGCGGCTGAGGAGCGCCAGCATGTTCTCGAAGGCTTGCAGGTTGGAGGCGCTGCGGAACAGACCGGTGCAGATCTGCAGGCGGACGTTGTTCATCAGCTCCTCGAAATACTTGTAGGCCTCGCCCTTGTACTCGACGAGCGGGTCCTTCTGGCCGTAGCTGCGCAGGCCGATGGAGCGGCGGAGTTCCTCCATCTCGGTGAGGTGCTCCTGCCAGTGGTGATCGATGGCGTTGATGACCACGTAGCGCTCGAGCGAGCCGAGGGCCTCGGGAATCTCGACGGACTCCTTCACGGCGTAGGCGCGCTTGATGCGCTCGATGATGAACTTCGCCATCGCCTCGACGTCGGTGCCGGTGAGCTCGTTGGCGTGGAGACTGATCGGGAAGTGCGAGTTGAGCCAGCCGATGAACGTCTCGACGTCGGCCTGGGCCGGCGCGACCTTGATCCCGAAGCCGGCGACGTCGAGGCGGTTGAGCAGTTCCTCCTCGATCTGATCGAAGATGATCTCCTTCGGACGCTCGGCGTGGATGGCGGCGTTGCGGATGCCGTAGACGACCTCGCGCTGCTGGTTGAGCACGTCGTCGTACTGGAGCAGGCGCTTGCGGATGGAGTAATTCTGCTGCTCGACCTTCTTCTGCGCGCTCTCGATGGAGCGGTTGAGCCACGGGTGCTCGAGCTCCTCGCCCTCCTGCATCGAGCCTTCCATGAGGCGCGAGGCGAGATTGCCCTGGAGAAAGAGACGCATGAGGTCGTCCTCAAGCGAGAGGAAGAACTTCGTCGTGCCGGGGTCGCCCTGGCGGGAGCAGCGGCCGCGCAGCTGGCGGTCGATGCGGCGGGACTCGTGGCGCTCGGTGCCGAGCACGTAGAGGCCGCCGAGCTCGCGCACGCCCTCGCCCAGTTTGATGTCGGTGCCGCGGCCCGCCATGTTGGTGGCGATGGTGACGGCGCCGCGCTGGCCGGCGCGGGAGACGATCTCGGACTCCTGCTGGTGGAACTTGGCGTTGAGGACGGTGTGGATGACGCCCGCGCGCTTCAGCATGCGGGACAGCACCTCGGAGGACTCGACCGACACGGTGCCGACGAGCACGGGCTGGCCGCGCTTGTTGGCCGCCTCGATCTCCTTCACGACCGCGTTGAACTTGTCGCGGCGGGTCTTGAAAATGGAGTCGTTCTTGTCGACGCGGATGCAGGGCTTGTTGGTCGGGATGACCTGCACGGCGAGACGGTAGATGTCCTGAAACTCCGCAGCCTCGGTCTCGGCCGTACCCGTCATGCCGGCCAGCTTCTCGTACATGCGGAAGTAGTTCTGGATGGTGACGGTGGCGTAGGTGCGCGTCTCGCGCTCGATCGTGACGCCTTCCTTGGCTTCGACCGCCTGATGCAGGCCGTCGGACCAGCGCCGGCCGGGCATGACGCGGCCGGTGTTCTCGTCGACGATCATGACCTTGCCCTCCTGCACGACGTATTCGACGTCGCGCTCGTAGAGGGAATAGGCGCGAAGGAGCTGGGAGATGGCGTGGATCTCGCCGGAGATCTCGGCGTAGCGGTTCTGCGAGGCGAGCTTGCGGGCCTCGCGCTCCTCGGCGGTGACGGCGGTGGACTTGTCGAGCTCGGAGAACTCGGTGGCGAGGTCGGGGAGGACGAAGGCGTCGGGGTTGTCGGGTCGCAGCTTGGTGCGGCCGATCTCGGTGAGGTCGGCCTGGTGCTGGCGCTCGTCGATGACGTAGTACAGCTGCTCCTTGAGGCGGAAGAGCTCCTCCTTCTGGAAGTCGGAGTTCATCTCGGTTTCCGTCTTGTCGAGGAGCTTGCGCCACTCCGGGTTCTCCATGAGGCGCATGAGCAGCTTGTTCTTGGGGTTGCCCAGCTTGACCTGCAGGAGCTTGCGGGAGGCACTCTGGAGGTCGTCCGTGGAGGTCTCCTTCTTCTCGAGGATCTCCTTGGCCTCGCCGACGATGCGGTTGCAGAGGCGGGTCTGGTCGGAGACGAGGCGGTCCACCGAGGGGCGCAGGGCCGTGAACGGCTGCTCGCGCTCGATGGGGGCGGGACCCGAAATGATCAGCGGGGTGCGGGCCTCGTCGACGAGGATGGAGTCGATTTCGTCGACGATGCAGTACCAGTGGTCGCGCTGGACCTGGTCGTCCTTGCGCGTGGCCATGCCGTTGTCGCGGAGGTAGTCGAAGCCGAACTCGCTGGCGGTGCCGTAGGTGATGTCGCGCCCGTACATCTGCCGGCGGAGGTCGGAGGCCATCTGCTGCTGGATGCAGCCGACGGAGACGCCGAGGAAGCTGTAGAGGTGGCCCATCCACTCGGAGTCGCGGCGGGCGAGGTAGTCGTTGACGGTGACGAGCTGGGTATTCCGGCCGGTGAGGGCGTTGAGGTAGAGCGGCAGGGTGGCGACGAGGGTCTTGCCTTCACCGGTGGCCATTTCCGCGATGCGACCCTCGTGGAGGGTGAGGCCACCGATGAGCTGGACATCGAAATGGACCATGTCCCAGATCAGTTCGTGCTCGCAGACGGTGATCTTGCGGCCCTGGAGGCGGCGGGCGGCGTTCTTCACGGCGGCGAACGCCTCGGGGAGGATTTGGTCGAGGGTTTCGCCGTTCTTCAGGCGGGCGCGGAACTCATCGGTCTTGGCGCGGAGCTGGTCGTCGGAGAGGGTCTGGTACGATTGCTCGATCTCGTTGATGCGAGCGACGATCGGGCGGCATTTATCGAGATATTTCTTATAATGCCGGCCGGCAAAGCGTTTGAACAGAAAGGAAAGCATGAAGGGTCGAGACCATAGCCCGCAGAGGGGGCTTGGCAAATGGCAAATGCCGCTGGCTTTGGCCCGGGCCTGCCTGAATAGTTCCGCCCATTCCACATTTTGGAACGATCTTGCACGCAAGCTGCTTAAGCGCTCCAGACCATGCCCACCACGTCCCCGCCACCCCCCTCGCCCACGCCGGGCCCGGGCGGGTTCTTCCGTCCCTACGACACGACCGGCCATTTTGACGAGATGCTGGCACCTGACGGCAGCGTGCGCCCGCACTATGGCCGATTCCTGCAGCGGCTGGAGGCGTTGACGGACGCCGAGTACAAGGCCCGGCAGGAGGCCGTGGACCTGTCGTTCCTGCGTCAGGGCATCACCTTCAACGTCTATGGCGACGCCAAGGGCAGCGAACGCATCTTCCCCTTCGACCTGATCCCGCGCATCATTCCGGCCCGCGAATGGGAGCATCTGGAAGCGGGACTGATCCAGCGCATCACGGCGCTGAACCTCTTCCTGCACGACATCTACCACGACCAGCACATCCTGGCCGACGGCACCATCCCGGCCCACTACGTCCTCTCGGCCCGGCACTTCCGGCGCGAGTTCGTGAACTTCCAGGTGCCGCGCGACATCTACATCCACATCTGCGGCACCGACATCATCCGCGATCGCGACGGGCGCTATCTCGTGCTCGAGGACAACGCCCGCTGCCCGTCCGGCGTCAGCTACGTCCTCGAAAACCGCCGCGCCCTCAAGCGCACCTTCCCCCGCAGCTTCGAGGCCTGCGGCGTCCGCCCAGTCGAGCCGTACCCGCACGAACTCCTCCGCGTCCTGCAGCACATCGCCCCGGCGGGCGTGACCGAGCCGACCGTCGTCCTGCTGACCCCCGGCGCATACAACTCCGCCTATTTCGAGCACACCTACCTCGCCCGGCAGATGGGCATCGAGATCGTCGAGGGCCGCGACCTCTTCGTGCGCGACCAGCGCGTCTTCATGCACACGACCAAGGGCCTGCAGCCCGTGCACGTGATCTACCGGCGCATCGACGACGATTTCCTCGACCCCACGGTCTTCCGCCGCGACTCGGCGCTCGGCGTCCCCGGCCTGGTGCAGGCCCTCCGCGCCGGCAGCGTGTCGCTGGCCAACTCCATCGGCACCGGCGTCGCCGACGACAAGGTCATCTACCGCTTCGTGCCGCAGATGATCAAATACTACCTCGACCAGGACCCCATCCTGCCGAACGTCGAAACCTACCTCGCCAACGAGGAGTCCGACCGCCGCTACATCCTGGACCACATCGAGGAACTCGTCGTGAAGGCGGCCAACGAGGCCGGCGGCTACGGCATGCTCATCGGTCCCCACGCCACCAAGGCCGAGTGCGCGGAGTTCCGCCGCCTCGTCGCCGCCGAGCCGCGCAATTACATCGCCCAGCCCGTCATCAGCCTCTCGCGCCACCCGACCTACGGCGACGGCGCCTTCGCCGGCCGCCACATCGACCTGCGCCCGTTCATCCTCTACGGCGAAAAACCCGTCGTTATCCCCGGCGGCCTCACCCGCGTCGCCCTCCGCCCCGGCTCCCTGGTGGTCAACTCCTCCCAGGGCGGCGGCAGCAAGGACACGTGGGTCCTCTACGGCAACGAATGAAAGTGAATCCCCATGCTTAGCCGCGTCGCCAACAGCCTCTACTGGATGAGCCGCTACGTCGAACGCGCGGAAAACACCGCGCGCCTCGTCGACGTGAACCTGCAGCTCATGCTCAACCTGCGGAACCTCAACGCCGAGACCCTGGCCGACCACTGGATGCCCATCGTCGAGAGCACGGGCGACGAGGCGCTGTTTGCCCAGCTCTACGCCGCGCCCACCGGGCAGAACGTCGCGGACTTCTTCGTCTTCCAAGCCGCCAACCCCAACTCCATCGCGTCCGCCGTCAGCCAGGCCCGCGAGAACGCCCGCACCGCCCGCGACCAGATCACGGTCGAGTTCTGGGAGGCCCTCAACCGGCTCTACCTCTTTCTACAGAGCCCGGCGGCCCGGCAGCTCTGGCACGAGAGTCCGCACGATTTCTTCAACGAGGTGCGCAACGGCTCGCTCCTGCTCCAGGGCCTGGCCGACGCCACGGTCGTCCGCAACGAAGGCTGGCTCTTCATGCAGGCCGGTCGCTACCTCGAGCGCGCCGACAAGACCTCCCGCATCCTCGATGTCCGCCACGCCTCGCTGGCGGCCCCCGAGGGCGCCGGCACGGTGAGCCAGGCCGACGTCCTCGGCTGGTCGGCCATGCTCCGCTCGTGCAGCGCCTGGGACGCCTACAAGGTCCGCCACGGGGCCGAAGTGCGGCCCGAGCTGGTTGTGGCGTTTCTCATGCTGGCGGAGGACTTCCCCCGCTCCGTGCGCTTCTGCCTCCAGCAGCTCGACGCCGCGCTGCGCCGCCTCTCCGGCGTCCCCGCGGGCCGCTTCAGCAACGAGGCCGAACGACTGTGCGGCCGCCTCCACGCCGAGCTGCAATTCAGCGCCGCCGCCGACCTGCTCCACCCCGACCTCCACGCCTACATCGACCAGTTCCAGGCCAAGCTGAACCTCATCGGCGAGGCCCTGTTCAAGACCTACTTCTTCCAGGCGTTCGACCTCATGTCCGAGGGCACCTGGCGCCAGCAGGAGGAGCAGCAGCAGCAAACCGCCCACCCGGTCCGCCGGGAGGCCCACGCGCCCGGCTCCGCATGAAGCTCACGGTCTTCCATCGCACGCATTACGCCTACGCGGCGGCTGTCCAGGACAGCTTCAACGAGGCCCGCCTCCAGCCCTGCGACCACGCCAGGCAGCGCCGCCACAGTTTTCTGCTGAAGGTGCTGCCCGCCACCCGGCTGACGCACTACCAGGACCTCTACGGCAACTGCGTGCATCTGTTCGACGTTTCGCGACCGCACACCGCCCTGACCGTCGAGGCCACCTCCACCGTCACGACCGCCGAGACGCCGAACCTGCCCGAGGACGCCGCGCTCGCGCCTCTCGCCACGTTGGCGGAATGCCTGCCGCTCGACCGGTGCTACGACTACCTCCAGCCCAGCCAGTTCGTGAACGACCACGTCGAGGCCTGGCGCCTGGCCCTCGATTACACCGCCGGCGCCACCGACGCCTGGCTGGCCTCCCTGCAGATCATGCGGCAGCTTCACCGCGACTTCACCTACGAGCCCGCCGCCACGCACGTGCACACGACCGTCAAGGAGTCGCTCCGCCTGCGCAAGGGCGTCTGCCAGGATTTCGCCCACGTGATGACCGCCCTGTGCCGCGCCCTGAAGATCCCCGCGCGCTACGTCAGCGGCTACCTCTACAACGGCCCGGCCGAACACCTGAAGGGTGCGCAGGCCAGCCACGCCTGGGTCGAGGTCTTTATCCCCGGCCACGGCTGGCGTGGACTCGACCCGACCAACAACCAGCAGGTCGACGGCCGCTACGTGATCATCGGGACCGGCCGCGACTATGCCGATGTGCCGCCGCTCAAGGGCACCTACCGCGGCACGCAGGAGCGGAAGATGACCGTGGAGGTGCTGGTGACGCAGGTGGACGCGCACGACGCGACGTAAATTTCCGCGGCCAAGCCAGGTGCCGGGCCCTTTCCGGTTCTTCACGGCCCCGCGCACCCGGACGGCGTCGGGTGCAAAGGCATCCGCGGGTCGTATTCTGCGGAATAATACACCGCATAATACCCGCACCTATCACAGATTGTTTCCTGATAATTATTTAAGGAAAGTCCACCTGCGGATATCTGGACCTAGGCCCAGTCCAATTAATCGAAAGGAATAGACATCATGAACCTCATCAAGCGCATGGCCGGACTTGTCACCTTCACGTCGATGCTGCTCGTCCTGTTCGGTTGTGCCGCCGCTCCCGTGGCCCAGTTGGCAACCCAGACCGGCAAGCCCGAGGTCATCATCGCCTCCACCAAGGATGCCATCATCGCGGGCCTCACCCGGAAGATGCTGTCAGGTGACTTCATGATCAGGATGCAGGCCGAAAACGTCATCGCCTTCAGCCGCAGCTCGGTCGAGGGATCGACCTGGAAGGATGAACTCCGGCGCGGGGAATGCCGCGTGATCTTCAATCTCGTCGAAGCGCAGGGAGGCATCCTGGTGATGACCAAGGTGCTGATCATCAGGAATCCCAACACCCCGATTGAATCGGTCTTCGCGGACCGGAGCACGGGCAGCATCGAGGCGCAATCGCTTCAGGGCATGCTCGCCAGCATCAAGACCGACCTCGAGAGCGCCCCCGTCGCCAAGGCGGAGAACACCTTCACGCTGACGAACGTCGGCGCGGTCTTTGGCGCCGACTGCACGACGGTCAGGGTAGTCGAGCCGAACGGTCCGGCAGACATCGCCGGGTTGAAAGTCGGCGACGTCGTCACGGCAATCGACCGTGCGCCCCTGAGCGGGGTACCCCTCGACAACGCCAAGCGCATTGCCGCGATGCCCGGCGCCACGGTTGAACTGCAGATCCAAAGGGGCGGGCAGACACTTACGCTGCCGGTCCTCGGCCAGGACAAACCCGCCTCCGGCTGGCCGGTGGCCAAGCCCAGCGCTCCCGCGGCCGGAGCCCCGGCAACGACCGACCAAGCCCAGGTATTCGTCGTGGAGGAACTCGGGATCATCACCCGGGAAAATGTCATCACCTCGCTGATTGCCGACGGCCCGGCTCACGAGGCTGGCGTCAAGAAGGGCGACGTGCTGGTGATGATCGACGACGAAATCGTCTCAAGCCGCATATCGGAATCCTTTGCCAAGCTCAGGGGACGGTCCAATTCCCCGGTCGCGCTGACACTGAAGCGGGAAAATCAGATTGTCACGATACCCGTGGTCAGAAAAGCCCGCCCGTAACTCCGAAAACCAGGCGCATCTGCACCGGACCGGTCAGACCTGGGTGCGGAAGTACGTGATCGTCCGCTTGAGGCCCTCCTCGAGCGGCACGGTGGGTTCCCACTTCAAGTGCTTTCGCGCAAGGGTGATGTCCGGGCGGCGCTGCTTCGGGTCGTCGGCGGGAAGCGGCTTGTGGACGATCTTCGATTTGCCGCCCACCAGCTTGAGCGTGAGCTCGGCGAGCTGGAGCATGGTGAATTCTCCGGGGTTGCCGAGGTTCACCGGGCCGACGGTCTCGGTCTGATTCATGAGGCGGACAAAACCCTCGATGAGGTCGTCGACGTAACAGAATGAGCGCGTCTGCGTGCCGTCGCCATAGATGGTGAGGTCCTCGCCCTTCAGGGCCTGGACGATGAAGTTTGACACCACGCGCCCGTCGTTGGGGTGCATGCGTGGGCCGTAGGTGTTGAAGATGCGGACGACGCGGATATCGACCTTGTTCTCTCGGTGGTAGTCGAAGAAGAGCGTCTCGGCGCAGCGCTTGCCCTCGTCGTAGCACGAGCGGCGGCCGATGGGGTTGACGTTGCCCCAGTAGCTCTCGGGCTGCGGGTGGACGGTCGGGTCGCCGTAGACTTCGGACGTGCTGGCCTGGAAGACCCGCGCCTTCACGCGCTTGGCGAGGCCGAGGCAGTTGATCGCGCCCATGACCGAGGTCTTCGTGGTCTTGATGGGATTGAACTGGTAGTGCGGCGGCGAGGCCGGGCAGGCGAGATTGTAGATCTGTTCCACCTCGAACTTGAAGGGATCGATCACGTCGTGCCTCACGAACTCGAAGCTCGGATGCGCGAGCAGGTGGGCGATGTTGGTCTTCCGGCCGGTGAAAAGATTGTCGAGGCAGACGACCTCATGCCCGTCCTTGAGCAGGCGGTCGCAGAGGTGGGAACCGAGAAATCCGGCGCCGCCGGTGACGAGGATGCGCATGGGGCGAGTCAGCGAGAGAAGCGCGCGACCCGCAAGTCAGCAATCTACGCCGCGCCCGCCTCGTACCGTTCGATCCACACCCGCGACCACCCCGTGAAGTCGCCGGCCTCGATGTGTGCGCGGGCCTGGGCCATGAGGTCGAGGTAGAAATGCAGGTTGTGCAGTGTGAGCAGCGTGCAGCTCAGGATCTCGCCGGCGATCGTCAGGTGGCGCAGGTAGGCGCGCGAAAAATGCGTGGTATAGTTGCGCACCTCATCGCTGATCGGCCGCGGGTCCGTGCGGAAGCGCTCGTTGCGCAGGTTCATCGGTCCGTCGGGCGTGAAGACCAGGCCGTTGCGCGCCACGCGCGACGGAAGCACGCAGTCGAACATGTCCACGCCGAGCGCGATCATCTTCAGGAGCTGCGGCGGCGTGCCCAGGCCCATGGTGTAACGCGGCTTGTGCAGCGGGAGGAAAGGCGTCGTTGCGCCGACCTGCTTGAGCATCTCCGGTTCGGGCTCACCCACGCTCACGCCGCCGACGGCGTAGCCCGGAAAATCCAGCGCCGCCAGCGCCTCGGCCGCCTCGCGCCGCAGGTCGTCGAAAGTCGAACCCTGCACAATGGCGAAGACGTGATGACCCGCGGCGAGGAACCCGCTGTCGGTAGCGATCGCCTTGCACTGCCGCGCCCAGCGTTCACTGCGCGTCACGGCCGCGGCGCAGGCGTCGCGCTCGCAGGGCCAGGGCGGACACTCGTCGATGACCATCGCGATGTCGCTGCCGAGGTTCTGCTGGATCCCCATGACCTCCTTCGGCCCGAGGAACAGCTTCGCGCCATCGAGGTGCGACTGGAACTCGATGCCGTCGTCGCGGAGCTTGCGCAGCTTCGCCAGCGAAAAGACCTGAAACCCGCCGCTGTCGGTCAGGATCGGTCCGTCCCAACCCATGAAATTGTGCAGGCCGCCGAGGTCGCGGATCAATTCCGACGTCGGCCGCAGGTTGAGGTGGTAGGTGTTGCCGAGGATGATCTGCGCCCCGATCTCGCGCAGGTGCGCCGGCGTGAGCGCCTTGACCGTGCCCTGCGTGCCCACGGGCATGAAGATGGGCGTCTCCACGACGCCGTGCCGCGTCGTCAGCCGTCCGCGGCGGGCCGCCGTGGCGGAATCGGTCTTGAGGAGCTCAAAGGACATGCCGGGAACATCCAACATCCCACGCCCAACATCCAACCCAGAAATGCAGCCAGAGGTTATTAACCACGGATTACCCGGATAGGGGCCAATCCGATAGCCACAAGAGGCGCAGAAGGCACATAAGGGACCAGACGATTTTACAGGAGAAAACGGAGGGAATAGAGGATCTAGTCAGAATCTCCGTTCCCTCCGTTTTCTCCTGTAAATAGTCCCCGGTTCGCTTTGTGCCTTTTGTGCCTTCTGTGGCCATCTCACTACGCTGCCCTGCCTGTCGCCATCCGTGTAATCCGTGGTTAAGGAAAAAGGCCCACGCTACACCAGACACGCCTCGAGCGCGCCTTGCAGCTTCGCCGGGTCGAGTCCGGTGCCGATGAAGACCAGTTCCTGGCGGCGGTCGCCGTGGGGATCGGCCCAGCGGGCCTTCGCGGACTCCGGGATCTCCGCCTCGGTGATGACGCCGCGCTCGCGCAGTTCGGCGGCCCAGGTGCCGACGAAGTCCCTTTTCACCTGGCCGCCCGCGACCGACAGGAAACCGATGTCGGCCGCCTGCTGGCGCAGCCAGAAAAAGCCCTTGGCCCGCAGCAGCCCGGACGGCAGGCCCGTGCTCAGGAACGCGTGAAACTTCTCCGCGTCGAACGGCCGCCGTTCCTGGTAGACCCAGCTCGTGATGCCGTAGTTCTGCTCGTGTCGTGGCGCCGCCGGCGGACGCACGCCGACGCCGGCCACCTCGTCGAGGACGCGGATCCAACGCGCGCCGCGGATCGTCGCCTCGGCATCGAAGCGCACGGCGTCGAGCAGCCGGCCAGCCTCGACCCGCCCCTGCTCCACGCGCCAGACCTCGGCGCGCGGATTCAGCCCGCGCAGGACGCGCTCGACCTCATCGAGTTCCGCGGGCGCGACGGCATCGGCCTTGTTCAACACCAGCACGTCGGCGCACTCGGCCTGCTCGACGAGCAGCTCGTAAACGGGTTTCTGCGTCGCCGGCGGCGCGATCACCGTCGCCGCCGTGGCCTTGCGGTGCTGCGCGAGGAAATGGCGCGCGTCGATCACCGTCACGAGCGACGACAGGCGGGCGAAGTCCGACAGGCTGCGGCCGAAGGCGTTGCGCCGCGTGAACAGGCGCGCGATGGCCCGCGGTTCGGCGACGCCTGTGGTCTCGACCAAAATGTGTCCGTAGGTTTCCCCCGGCGCGGCGCCCGGCGGGGGGTTGGCGCAGAGCTCCGCCACGGTCTCGGCGAGCTCGTCGCGGACGGAGCAGCAGACGCAGCCATTGCCGAGCTCGACCACGCGCTGCGCGCCGGCCTGGGCCACGAGCTGGGCGTCGATGTTGATCGACGCAACGTCATTGACCACGGCCGCCCAGCGCCGACCGGAGGCCTGCCCGAGCAGGTGCTTGAGCAGCGTGGTCTTGCCGGCGCCGAGGAAGCCGCACAGCACGGTCACGGGCACGCGGGGACGATCGGAGGCGGGAGCGGTCATGGCGGACGGATATGCAAATCCCGCCGTGGCCACGGGTGCAAACAAACCTTGCCGAGCCTCCCCCACCCCACGCATTGATACGACGCGCCTCATGTCCGCCTCAACGCCAACGCCCAGCCTGCTGATCGCTGTCACCGGCCTCCCCGGTGCGGGCAAGACGCGCCTGCTCGCCGAGCTCGCTGCCTGGCACGGCACGCGCCACGGCCGCACCGAGGGCTTCATCGCCATGGCCGGCGACCGCGCACACCCCGACCAGGGCGCGGGCGAATACCGGCTGCAGTTCATCGCCACGGGCGAGGAGGTGCCGTGGCTCGTGCGCGACGAGACGGTGTCACCACCCTACCGCTTCAACGCGGCGACGCAGGCCCGCCTCGAGCACTGGGTGCACTCCCTGCCGATCGGATGCCCGCTCGTCGTCCTCGACGAATTCGGCAAGTTCGAGGCCCGCGGCGAGGGTCTCATGACCCTTTGGCCGGCCCTGCGCGCGGCCAAGCCGCTGATCCTCGCCCTAGCGGTGCGCACCGACTGCGTGGAGGAGATCGAGGCGCGCCTCGGCCAGCGCTTCGACCTGCGAATCGCCGCCGACGCTCCGGATGCGCTCGCGCGGCTGCAGACCGCCTGCGCCGATCTCGGCGAATGGACCCGCATCGGACTTTTCGGCGGCGCCGCCGGCGGCATCGAGATGTCGGTCGGCACGGCGCTGCATCTTGGCCAGGTGCCGCTGCGCGGCCTTGCGCTCTCGAGCCTGCAGGGCGCGATGATGACCTTCACGGGTTTCGGCCTGACGCAGCCCGGCCGCGTCATCTGGGTCCCGTTCATCTCCGCCGGACTCAAGGCCCTCTCCCCGGGCGGCAGCCGCATCCGGCCCATGATCGCCATCAGCCTGCAGGGCGCGCTCTACGGCGCCGCGGTGCAGGTGGTGGGCTGGAACATTCTCGGTGTCACGCTCGGCGGCGCCCTCATCGGCGCCTGGGCGGCGACCCAGGGCTTCGTGCTGCAGCTCCTCATGCTCGGCGGCGAGATGATCAAGGCCTACGATGCCGTGGTCCTCTGGCTGGCGAAACACTGGGGTATCACCGCGCCGGGCCTGCCGTGGCTCGTCGGCGTCTGGGCGCTGCTGCACGCCGCGGCCGCTGCTGGCGTGGCTCTCGCCGCCTGGCGGTTGCGCGCCCCGCCGCAGAAACTGCGTGATCTCATCGAACGCGAGACCCAGCGCCAGCCAACCGCGGCCGGCGCGACATCCGCGGTTCCGCCCCGCCGCTGGGCCGCGTTACGCGAGCTCGCTCGCTGGCAGTTCTGGCTGCCGCTCGTACTCGTCAGCGCGATTCTGCTCTCCACCGGCCGCTCTTGGGAAACCGTCGCCTGGCTCGCACTGCGCGTCGTGGTCGTGGGCGTGATTTTGCTGACCCTCGTCTCCCTCCTCCGCCCCGCCCGCTGGGCCGATAAGCTCCGCCGCCGCGGCTGGTGGGGCCCGGCGCTGGCATTTTCGGGAGCGCTGCGGCGCGCCGGGCGGGAGTGACGGCCGGCGCTGCGCGCCGGAACGCTCAACGCTGAACGTTTAACGCTGAACGCTTAAGTGCAGAAAAACGACCCCTAGTGTAGCTACGACACTTGAGCGTTAAGCGTTGAAAGTTGAGCGTTAAGCGTTCTCCCCCTCCACCTTTGATCCACATCAAGGACCGCACAGATCAGGATTGATTCCGCCACACGCCTCCGCGTAGTTGCCGCCGTGCGCCGCACCGTCTCCATCCTCAGCCTTTGCCTCGCCTGGCTTTGTGCCAACGGGGCGCTGTGGGATGCCGTCCAGGTGTTCGCCTGGGGCAAGATGGTGCACGAATACTCGCGTTTCATGACGCTGGCGCAGGCCGTCGAGATCACGTTCGACGGCTCCGCGCCCTGCGAGATCTGCGTGGCAGTCGACGACGCCACCCAGGGCCATCCGCCCGACCAGCAGGTCGAGCGCAGCCGCGAACGCGTGCTCCTGGCCTGTCAGGCGCCCGAGAGGGTCGTGCTCACGATTCCGGAGCACGCCTGGCCGGGGATCGTCCACGATCTCGGCCTCACCCGCACCGAGCCGGTGCCGGTGCCCCCGCCCCGCTGCTGAGCGGCAGCCCCTGACGTCCGACCGCGCCCGCCTGCCGGGACGGTCCGCCTTCGTTCGCCTGGACCGGCGATCCCGTGTGCGCGCTCGCATGCCCGCGCCGCGGACCTCGTGCATGCGCTCACACCATGAACCTTTTCCGCTCACCCTCCCTCTCCCTGCTCGGCGCCGCTGCGGCGGCGCTGGCCCTCCACACGCCCGCTTGGGCGGACGACGCGCCGGTCGAACTCCCGGCCGTCGTCGTCACCACCACTCACGTCCAACAGCCCCTCGTCGTCTCCGCCGACCCGAAGGCTCCCGCCCAGCCTGTGCCGGCGCACGACGGCGCCGACGTGCTCAAGAGCATCCCCGGCTTCAGCGTCATCCGCAAAGGCGGCGCCGACGGCGACCCTGTGCTCCGTGGCCTCGCCGGCTCGCGCCTCGGCATCCAGATTGACGGCGAACATATCTTCGGCGGCTGCGGCAACCGCATGGATCCGCCCACGGCCTATGTTTTCCCCGCCGCCTACGATCGCATCACAGTCATCAAGGGCCCGCAGACCGTGCTCCACGGCCCGGGCAACTCCGCCGGCGTCGTGCTCTTCGAACGCGAGCACGCCCGGCTCGCCGCGCCTTCCGCCGCTGCCTTCGGTTCCGCCACCGTCGCTAGCTTCGGCCGCCTCGATCTGGCAGTTGACGCCCAGGTCGGCCGGCCCGAGGTGCAAGCCCGCGTCACCGGCACATCCACGCGCGCCGGCGACTATGCCGACGGCACCGGTCGCGACGTGCATGCGGCATACGAGCGCTGGAGCGCCAACGCCTCGGTCGCCTGGACGCCCGACGACCGCACCTTCGTCGAATTCGCCACCGCCCGCAGCGACGGCAAGGCCGCCTACGCCGACCGCACCATGGACGGCGTACGTTTCGATCGCGAGAACTACGGCCTGCGGCTTAAGCGCACGGCCCTGAGTCCCCGGGTCGCCGCCGTTGAAGCTCGCGCCTTCTACAACTACGTCGACCACGTGATGGACAACTACAGCCTGCGGCCCTTCGTCGCGACGGCGATGATGCCGGGGCGCGCCGTCTCGAATCCCGACCGCCTCACCACCGGGGCGCTCGCCCAACTGGACCTCACACCGCTGGAGGTTCTTCACGTCACGGTCGGACTCGATGCCCAGCGCAACGTCCACACCGTACGTAGCACCGGCAACGAAACCACCAGCCCGTACGGAGCCAAAGCCCGCATCCGCGACGCCAAGTTCGCGCAGGCCGGTGCCTTCGCCGAGGCCGCCTGGACCTTTGCTCCCGGCCGGCGTCTCTACGCCGGCGCCCGCCTCGACCGCTGGGAGGTCGTGGACACCCGCAGTGTCGTCGCCCTCGGGATGATGAGCACCGCACCGAACCCCAGCAACGGTCGCACGCGAACCAGCGACCTCGCCAGCGGCTTCGTCCGCGCCGAGCGCGATTTCGCCGACGCAACCGGCACGCTCTTCGCCGGCTTCGGTCGCAGCCAGCGGTTCCCAGACTACTGGGAGCTGATCAAGAACGAGAGCGTCGCGAGCGTGACGGCCTTCGGCACTGCCCCGGAGACGACGAACCAGTTCGACGCCGGTGTGATTCTGCGCCGCGGAGCGCTCGAGATCTCGCTGTCGGTTTTCGCCGCCGCCATTGAGGACTTCATCCTCGTGCAAAGCGGCGTCGCGAAGCCCGCCGGCATGATGGGCACGCGGAACGCCGTGATCACCCGCAACGTCGACGCTGCCACCCACGGCGGCGAGGCGGGCGTCGTCTGGCGGTTCGCCCCCGGCTGGAAGGCCGATGCCTCGCTGGCCTACGTGCGCGGCGACAACGACACCGACCATCGCCCGCTGGCCCAGCTGCCGCCGCTCGAATCGCGGCTCGCCCTCGCCTACGAGCAGCCGCGCTGGTCCGCCGGCGCGCTCCTGCGCCTCGTCGGCGACCAGGACCGCGTCGCAGTCAACCAGGGCAACATCGTCGGCCAGGACCTCGGACCTTCCGACGGTTTCGCCGTCGCCTCGCTGCACGCGAGCTGGAAGCCCAGCGACCGCACCCGGCTCAGCGCGGGCGTGGACAACGTGTTCGACGAGACCTACGCCGAGCACATCAGTCGCGCCGGCGCCGCCGTCTCCGGTTTCTCGCAGACCACCCGCGTGAACGAACTCGGGCGGAATCTTTGGGTGCAGGTACAGGTGAGATACTGACTGGCCCGCCGCGAGGCGGCGGGAACACTTAACTCTCAACGTTCAACGCTTAACGCTCAAGTGCCGGGCATACTTGAGCGTTAAAAGTTAAGTGTTAAGCGTTGAGCGTCCTCCGGCCCCGCCCACTGCGCATTTGCCCTTCGCCCACACTTGTCCATCGTTTCCCCTCAAGTTCCTCACCCACTACCACCCATGAAACTCACCCGTCTTTTTCTCATCCTGATCGGTTCCGCCGTCGCCGCGTTTGCCTCCGACAAGAACTGCGGTTGCGCCTGCTGCAAGGGCAAGGAGGTCTGCTGCTGCCACGCCGAGGAGGCGAAGGCCGACGTGGGCCATCCGCTCAAGGGCGTCGTCACCAAGGTGCTCGAGGAGCGCAAGCTCGTCATGATCAAGCACGAGGAGATCCCCGGCGTCATGAAGGCGATGACCATGGCCTTCAGTGTGCCTGACGACGTCTGGGCGCAATTGAAGCCCGGCGTCGCCCTCACCGCCCGCATGCACAAGGGCGAAAAGGGTTGGAAGCTCACCGACATGAAGATCGTCGAGGCCGCCGCCAAGTAAGCCCGATGCGCTCGCGAATCCTGCTCGCCTGTCTGTGCCTCGCCCTGCCGGCCACGTTGCCGGCGGGGGATCCGGCGCCGCGCAAGCCGTGCCTGCCCTGCGAGGAGGAGGACAAAAACGCCGAGCGCGGCTACCCCGTGAAGGGGCGCATCCTCGGCACCGACACCGAGCGCAACCAGGTCCTGCTGAAGCACGACGCGATCCCCGGGGTGATGCGGGCGATGACCATGCCCTTCAACGTCGATCCAAAGATCGTTCCCGGTTTGAAACGCGACCAGGTCATCCTCGGTCGCATCGAAAAACGCGGCAAAGAGTGGTGGCTGTTCAACATCAGGATCATGGGCGCGGAGCTGAAGTGAGTCGCCCCGCTTGACGCTTCTGCCATAATCGCCCCCGTTTCTCCGACCCGTGCACTGCCTTGCCCACATATCCCGCGCTTTCGCCGCCTTCCGCCGCCTGCTGGCGACTGGTTGCGCAGCGTTGGTGCTGGTACTCGGGGCGATGGGGGCAAATCCCGCGCTGCACGCGCTCGCGCATGCCGATGACGCGGCCTGCGAGCAAGGCGATCATCGCCATGACTCGCTTCCGGCAGACTCCGCTGCCGACGCCCATGTCTGCGCCGTCACGCTTTTCGCCCAGGGCCTGGCCCTGGCGACACCGATTTCCGTCCTGCCGGCCACACCGGCAGTCTGGCATGACCTGATTGCTGCGTCCGTCGAGGAGCCACTCCTGACGGCGCCGCGTCCCCTGCACGCCCCGCCGTGCGGGCCGCCGCTGGTTTGAACGACCGACCCGGCCACCCCGCGCCGACTGAGCGGTGGTGGATGTTTGTCCGTGCACCCACCGGGTGCCGGCCTTCCCGACGCACTGCGTCATCCCCGTTCGTACCCACCATCCATGTTCCTTTCCCGCCTCTCCTCCCTTTATCTCCTTGGCTCCACCCTCGCCGCAGCCCAGACCCTCCCGCCGGCCCACGGGCACCGACACGATGAGCCTATCGCCCTCGAAAACCTCGTCGTCACCGCCTCGCCCTACGGCCGCAACCAGGCCGACCTCGCCCAACCGACGAGCGTGCTCGCCGGTCGCGAACTCAACCTCCGCCAAGCCCCGACGCTCGGCGAACTCCTCGCCGGCCAACCCGGCGTGAGTTCGACCTATTTCGGCCCGGGCGCCAGCCGGCCGGTCATCCGCGGCCTCGGCGGCGACCGCTTGCGCGTCCTCGAGAACGGCCTTGGTGCCCTCGACGCCTCGGCCACCAGTCCTGATCATGCCGTGTCGCTCGACCCGCTGCTGATCGAGCGCGTGGAGGTCGTCCGCGGCCCCTCCGCCCTGCTCTACGGCGGCAATGCCATCGGCGGCGTGGTGAACGTCATCACGCACCGCATTCATTCCGCCCTGCCCGATCGTCCGTTCCAGGCGCGCGCCGAGGTGCGGGCGGGGTCAGCCGACGACAGCCTTGCCTCCGGCATGGTGCTGGATGGCGCCGCCGGACGCGTCGCCTGGCATGTGGACGGCTACGTCCGCGACACCGGCGACGTGGCGATCCCCGGCTTCGCCGAGAGCGCCCGGCGGCGCGCCGCCGAAACGGCGGAGGCCGCGGCTCACGGCGAGGAACCGCCGACGGAGATCGCCGGCCACATCCCCAACACCGCGTTGCGCAACGATGGCGCGGCCTTCGGAATGTCGTTCATCGGCGAGCACGGTTTCGTCGGACTTGCCTACAGCGGCCACAACTCCCGCTACGGCGTGCCGGCCGGGGCGCATGCACACGCCCCTGCGGAAGAGGCCGGGTCCGGCGACGAAGGCGTTCGTATCGACCTGCGTCAGCGTCGCGTTGACCTCGAGGGTGCGATCACCGAAGCCTTCGGTCCCTTCCGCGGGGCGCGGTTCAAGGTCGGCACGGCCCGTTACCGGCACGCCGAATTGGAGGGCGAAACCGTCGGCACGGTCTTCCACAACCGCGGCTACGACGGCCGCCTAGAGATCATGCATGGCTCCACTGGGGGTCTCGCCGGCGCGTTCGGCTGGCAGGGTGGGCGGAGCGATTTCGATGCGGTCGGCGCGGAGGCGTTCGTGCCGCCCTCCCGCACGGACACCCATGCGCTGTTCCTTCTGGAGGAGGCCGCGGCCGGATCCGGCACCTGGCAGTTCGGCGCTCGTTATGAACAGCAGGAAATCGAGCGACGCGACGTTCTGGGCGTCGGCCGCGACGACGGCCAGGTCAGCCTGTCGCTCGGGTACCTCCACCGTCTCGGCGAGGCTTGGACCCTCGGCGCCTCGCTTGCCCGTACGGAACGCGCGCCCAACGCCCAGGAACTCTACGCCGACGGTCCCCACGTGGCCACGAACGCCTATGAGATCGGTGACCCGAGCCTTGGCACCGAGGCTTCCGTCGCGCTCGACGTGACGCTGCGTCGGCGCACGGGGCTGGTCACCGGCTCGCTGATCCTGTTCGCCAATCATTTCGACGGCTTCATCTTCGAACTACCAACCGGCGAACGCGCCGAGGAGGGTGCTGCCGGTTGGGAGGTCCACGCC
The DNA here is from genome assembly GCA_964355715.1 of uncultured Opitutaceae bacterium. Lineage (GTDB taxonomy): Bacteria > Verrucomicrobiota > Verrucomicrobiia > Opitutales > Opitutaceae > UBA2377. The sequence continues at coordinate 93,312 of CAYHEW010000001.1, forward strand.
GATGCGGACGACGACCACGGCATCGCGGTGTACCGCTTTGTCCAGCGTGACGCGCGCTTCATCGGCGCCGAGGCCGAGGCCATCGTGCACCTGCACGAGGGTCCCGATGGGCAGTTCGACCTGATCTTCGGCGCGGACCTCGTGCGCGGGCGTAACCGCACCGACGGCACCGACCTGCCGCGGATCACGCCCGTGCGCCTGAAGGCCGGCGCAGCCTGGCGGCGGGGGGCATTGGCGCTGGGCGCGGAGGTGCAGGTCGTCGCTCGGCAGTCGCGCACCGCGCCGGGTGAGGTTCCGACCGCAGCGCATGACCTGATCAGCGCGTATGCAAACTACCGCCTGATCAGCGGCCCGCTGAACTGGGACCTCTTCGTCCGCGGCACCAACCTCGGCCACCGCGAGGCGCGGCTGCACACCTCGTTGCTGAAAGAGGTGGCCCCGCTGCCCGGGCGGGATGTCACGGCCGGCGTGCGCGTGACGTTCTGAGGCCGAGCAGGTCAGAGACCTGCGCTACGGTAGGCAGCCCGCTTGCGGGCGCTCGTTCGGTTGGCGCCCGCCGAGCGAGCGCGAGCAAGCTCGCGGCCTACAGGCCAAACACCGCCTTCGCGTAGTTCTCCGCGCTGAAGGGCTGCAGGTCCTCGGGTTGTTCGCCGAGGCCGACAAAATAGATCGGCAGCTTGAGTTCGCGCCAGATGCCGACGATGGCACCGCCGCGGCTGGTGCCGTCGAGCTTGGTGACGACGAGGCCGGTGAGGCCGAAGCTCTTGTGGAAGACGCGCGCCTGCTCGATGGAGTTGCTGCCGAGCGAGCCATCCACCACGAGCCAGCGGTGCTGGGGTGCGGTCGCGTCGTGCTTCTGCAACACGCGGCGGATCTTCGTGAGTTCCTCGAGGAGGTTGCCCTTCGTGTGCAGGCGCCCGGCGGTGTCGACGATGAGGTAGTCGCTGCCGCGGGCCTTGGCGGCCTGCCAGGCGTCGAAGGCCACGGCGGCGGCGTCGGCGCCGGTGTGGCTGGCCACGAGGTCGAGGTCGAGGCGCGTGGCCCAGGACTTCAGCTGTTCGACGGCCGCAGCGCGAAACGTGTCGCAGGCGGCGACCGTGACCTTCCTGCCGTCCTGCTTGAGCATCCAGGCGAGCTTGGCGGTGGTGGTGGTCTTGCCCGAGCCGTTGACGCCGATCATGGCGATGACGGCAGGGTGAGCTTTCCCCGGGTTCGTTGAACCCGGACCGGGGTCGGCGACCCCGGCTACAGTCGGAAGTGCACCCTCGGCTCCGGCCAGCGCGCGCTGGAGAACCGCGGCCCCGATCTCGGCGGCCTGGCGGCCCTGGAGGTCCTTGTCCTTGGCGTACGCCTCCTTGATTGAGGCAAGGATCTCGCCCGTCGTCTCGACCCCGAAGTCGGCGGTGTAAAGCGCCTCCTCCAACTCATCGAGCGAGGCAGCGTCGATCTTGCGTCCCCCAAAGAGCCCATGCGTCTTCGCCGCGATGGCCGAGACCGTCTTGGCGAGGCCGTCTTTGAATTTCTTGAAGAGACCGAACATTCTTGGGAGTAGCGAGTAGCCGCCTACCCTTACTCCGCCTTCCGCGCGTCGCGGCCGAGCTGGTCCTTGAGGCGGTCGAGGATGCCGTTGATGAAGCGCTTGGCGTCGGCGTTGGAGAATTGCTTCGACAGATCGATGGCCTCGTTGATCGAGACGACCGGCGGGATGTCCTTGCGGAACATCATCTCGAAGATCGCGAGGCGCAGGATCGCGAGGTCGATGCGGGCGATGCGGTCAAACTCCCAGTTGTGCGCGAGGCCCTTGATGTGGGCGTCAATCTCGGTGGCGTGCTCGATGACGCCGTGGATCAGTTCCTCCCCGAAGGCATAGTAGTCGCGCGGCTGCTCCATGTTCTCGAAGAACACGCGGAGATCCTCGGCGAGGTTGGCGGGAGAGTTGAGGCTCCAGGCGAAGAGATATTGCAGGGCGGCGGCGCGGCCGTCCTTGCGTTGGGCAAACTGGGCTTTGCTCATGACTTGAATTGCTTTCTCAGCGTGGCCATCTCGAGCGCGGCCAGCGCGAATTCGGCGCCGCGCTTGATCGGCCCGAGGCAGCGCGCCTCGGCCTGCGCGCGGGTGTCGGCCACGACCACGCCGTTGATCACCGGGAGGCGCGCGGCGGTGGCGATGGCCTGCAGGGTGTGGGAGACGCTGTTGCCCACCATGACGTGGTGCTGGGTGTCGCCGCCGACGAGGACGCCGAGGGCCACGAGGCAGTCGTACTTGCCGGTGTCGGCCAGGAGTTGGATCGCTACGGGCACCTCGTGCGAGCCGGGCACCCGCACAACGTCGATTCGCGCGGTCTTCACGCCGTGCTTCTTCCACGTGGCCCTGAGCGCGCGCAGCAGGCCGTCCACGAGGTCCGCGTTGAACCGCGCCGCCGCGACCCCCAGCGTGAACTGGGAACCGTCGAGGACCTTGGATTGCGGTGCATCGAAACTCATGGAGGGTCTATTGGCCGGATCAAAAGGCGTTACGGCAACCTAAATTCGGACCAAGCGGCAGAGAACCACGGATTGCACGGATTTCACGGATCCTGAATGTGAGCGATGGAAGGATGGCCACAAGAGGCACATAAGGCACAGAATTGGCAGGTTTCGTTATGTGCTTTTTATGCCTTCTGTGGCCATGGATCGGATCCCCATCCGTGCCATCCGTGCCTGCTCGCCGTAGCCTTGGCGAAGGTGGAAAATCCGTGGCTAAAGACCTCCGGTTCACGTGAGCATGACCTGCTCGACGATCTCCAAGCCGTGGCCTTCGAGGCCGACGACCTTGCGGTTGCTGCGGGTGAGGAGGCGGATCTGGCGGAGGCCGAGCGCGGCGAGAATCTGGGCGCCGATGCCGTAGTCACGGAGGTTGGCGGGCTTGCCCCCCACCGGGTGCTGCAAGGCCTCCTGCATGCGACCGGTCTGCTCCATGTAGAGAATAACGCCGTGCCCGGTCTTGGCCACGCGCTCGAGGGAGGTCAGCAGCGAGCGGTGGCTGCCCATGTCCTTGGCGTGGAAGACGTCGGAGAGCAGGTTTTCGGTGTGCACGCGCACGAGTGTCGGCGCACCGTCGAGCTGGCCCATGGTAAACGCGAGATGGTGCCGGCCGTCCACCTTGCTGCGGAACACGTTGAGCACGAAGTCGCCGTACTCGGAGGCGAACGGCCGGGTGCTCACAAGCTCGACGAGCTGCTCGCGCTTGTGGCGGTACTCGATGAGCGAAGCGATGGAGATGAGGGGCAGCCGGTGCTGGCGCTTGAACTCGAGGAGCTCCGGCAGGCGCGCCATGGTGCCGTCCTCGTTGAGGATCTCGCAGATCACGCCCGTGGGCCGGAGCCCGGCCAGCGAAGCAAGGTCAACCGCCGCCTCGGTGTGGCCGGCGCGCTCGAGCACGCCGCCCGGGCGGGCGCAGAGGGGAAAGATGTGACCGGGCTGCACGAGCGCGTCCGGCCGCGTTTCAGGATCGGCCAGGAGCTTGATCGTGCGGGCGCGGTCGAAGGCGCTGATGCCGGTGGTGATGCCCTCCGCGGCGTCCACCGAAACCGTGAATGCAGTGCGCATGGCCTCGCGGTTCTGCTGCACCATGGGATTGATCCCGAGGCGCTTGAGCTGGGCCTCGGTCATCGGCACGCAGATGAGGCCGCGCGCATGGCGGATCATGGCGTTGACCAGCTCCGGCGTGACCTTCTCGGCCGCAAAAACCAGGTCGCCCTCGTTCTCGCGCCCCTCGTCATCGGTCACGACGACCGGCCGCCCCGCCGCGATCTCCTGGATCGCGGCCTCGACCGAGTCGAACACGTTGGGGTCTGAATTGGACATGGCGGTGAACGTCGCCGCGCGGGAGGGAGGTGTCAACGCGGCGAGAGGGCTTCGCCCCCCATCCGTCCCCTACTCTTCCTGTTTCGCCGTCAACATGTTGACGGGATAACTCTCCACAACGTCACCCGCCGCGTTGAGCAGATTGAGGAAGACGATGAAATTGTAGGGCGGGCGCACGAACTTCACGCCGACGAGGGCTTTGCCGTCGTCCGATTTGTTCATCACGGTGAAGTCGCTGCCGAGCTTCTGCTTGTTGTCCCAGCGGGCGGTCGCCCGCGCCACCGCGTCGTCCACGGACACGGGCTTCTTCTTGTCGTCGTAGAAACTGAGCTTGAAGTTGCCGCCGGCGATCTCGAGTCCGAGGAACGTGCCCGACGGGCGGACCAGTGTGATGCCCGGGATCTTGCCTTCCTCGTCCCCTGATTTCGCGGCGTCGGCAGCCTGGACCGGAAGGGCGGCGACGATCCCGAGGACGAACAGCGAGCACAGCAGCGAGATCCGTGTTTTCATGCGGGCAAGATTGTCCGTTGCACCCCGATGCGCAAGTCCACAGGCTCCCCGGCCTGCGTTTCATGGAGCCCGCCCCCCTCAATCCCCTGAGCCGTCGCACCTCCCTGCACCGATTGTTCGCCGCGAGCGGCCTGTTGCCGGAGCGCGTGTGCCGCACGGCGCAGACAGAGCTCGAACTCGCGCTCACCGACCAGACGCCGCCCAGCCGACTCATCGCCGGCCTGCTCGCGGAAACCCCGGCCGCGCAGGAAGTCATGCGTACGGGTCGCCTACGCCTGCACCGCGTGCCGGCCCGGCAGGACGCTTACGAGGTGCTGCAGCACGCGGGCACACTCTATGTGCTCGGCAATACGCCCCGCGGATTGCTCCACGCGGTCTTTGCGCTGCACGAGGCATTGCGCGCCGGCGAACCGCTGGCCGACGGCCTGCATCGCCACGGCGCGTTCCAGATCAACGAGCGCATCTTCCACCCCCGCTTCGCGCCCTGGCCGGGGCAGCGGCCCGACGTGCGCTTCCTCGCGCACCTCGGCGCCTCGCATTGCCTCGTGTCGCATGACTGGCAAGGCAGCCGGCGCTCGCTGCAGGGCTACGTCACGAGTCCGCTCTTTCCCGACGCGGTCGACGCCACCGAGGTCGCCACCAACCGCGCCGGTCTGCGCCAGCTGATCGACGATTGCGCCGACTACGGGCTCGGCGCGATACTGTGGCTCACTGAACTGCCCTGCCAGGGCGGGCCCTGGATTCCTCCGGCAAAGCGCGAGGAGTTTCTGCGCCGCTACGATCCGGAGGTACTCGGCGACTCCGGTACCTATGAAGGCCAGGTGCTCTGCTTCAGCCATCCTCGCGTGCAGGAATACTACCGCGACCTGTTGCGGCGGTTCTGCGGGGAATTTCCCGAGATCGAGACGCTGTTTGTCTTTGGTTTGGATTCGAGCGGTGAGTACTGCGACCCCACGGCGTGTCCGCGCTGCCGGGGGCTGAGCCGCTTCGCGCAGCGCGATCGTTTTGTGTGCTTCATGGTCGAGGAGGGCCGCAAGGTGCGGCCGGGGTTGCGCGTGCTGACGACCGGCTGGAAGTGGGATCGCGACGCCGACGAGTTCCTGCGCCGTCAGTCCGCGCTGCCGGCCGCAAGCGGTGTGTATCTCGCCGCGCAGAAGGACGGCTGGCAGGGCGAGCGGCAGACGCATGATTTCCTCCGCGACGTACGCCGGGTTTGCCGCGAGCACGGGCAGACCTTCATCGGCTACGACAACCTGCACTGGGGCGACGACACGGTGCACGGGATCGGCGACATCCAGGATTTTCCGCTGGGCATCGGCGCGAAGCTCGAGCGGTGGCACGCATTGGGAGTGGACGGTGTCTTCGACCACTGGGGCAACGCGCCGGAGGACATCTGGTGCAATTCGGTCGCGTGCCGGGATTTCTTTCTCGATCCGTTGGCTGAGCCTGCAGCGGTGGCTCGCCGCATCGCCTCGCAGCAATTCGGCCCCTCCGCCGGTGAGGCCGCCTTCGCCGCGTGGGCGGCACTGGAGCAGGCGCACGTCGCGCTCAATCCGGCCTGCATCTGGTCGCCGGGCCAGTGGCCGGGTTGGTACGAGGGACGCAAGCACCTGCCGTTGCCGGGCAGCTTTCGCGACGAAAGCCTGCGTCAGCACCAGGCGCCGGCACGGCGTGATGGGGAAACCGTTTACAATCCCGCCGACTTCGCCGCGGCCTTGCAGGCGGTGGCCGACGCCTGGGCCCAGGCCACCCCGCATTATGTCGAGGCCGTGAACCAGATGGGGCACGCGCTCGCGATCGCGGGCGATGAGCCGCTGTTCTACCGTTTCTGGTGGAACGGCGCCGCTCCGTCGCCCACGCGACGCGACCACCTGCGTCGGCAGAAACTCCACCTCGAGAGCATGGCCCACGCCGGCCGGGAGATTGGACTTCACTTCGCCCTGCACGCCCAGTGGGAGCGCACGGGGCGCGATGCGGCGGAGTACCGCAGGCGCGGCGAAGCGCTCCTGCGTGCCGATGCCGCCGCCTGCCGCGCGGCTGCGGAATTCTTCACCGCGCTTGGCAAGCCGAAGGACTGGGGCCAGCTCTACACCACGAAGGCTGAGGCCATTGAAGCTTTTCTCGGCTAGCACCGGCGGCCTCGATATTGGAGAGGCGGAAATTTAAACGCGTCGCTCGCGAAGTTGCGCGAAATTCTACCAAACCTCCTTACAGGAGGGAGTAGGTACACAGAGACTCTGATCTTCGGCATCGCCGTTTCCTCTGTTACCTCCTGTTAAACGGATTGCGCACCGCGAATCGCCGCGCCAGCGCGTCTCACCCGTCCGATGTAAATATCTGATATGCCATCCGACGGAATTGCCGGTCGCCGATTCGCTGCTATCCAATCCCACGCCATGAAACTTCCGCTCTACGTGCTCGACGCCTTCACCAGCGAAGTCTTCCGCGGCAATCCGGCGGCCGTGGTGGTATCCGAGCGCGCCCTGCCCGCCGACCTCATGCAGGCGATCGCCGCCGAGAACAATCTGGCGGAGACGGCCTTCGTTGTGCCGCAGGGTTCGATCTTCGCCATCCGGTGGTTCACGCCCACGGTCGAAATCGACCTGTGCGGCCACGCCACGCTCGCCGCCGCCGCCGCCCTGCGGAGATTCGGGCACACTGCCAGCGATGTGATCGATTTCACCTGTGCCAGCGGTCCGCTCACCGTGACCCGCTCGGGCGATCGACTCGCGCTCGACTTCCCCTCCCGCCCGGCCGCGGTGCGGCCGCTCGCCGCGGACGTCACCGCTGCGCTCGGCGCCGCCCCGCTGGAACTGCACCAGGCCAAGGCGATGATGGCGGTGTTTGCGACCGAGGAGGAGATCAAGGCCCTGCGCCCAAGCTTCGAACTCGTCGCCAAGCAGCCCGGCTACGGCTTCATCGTCACCGCCCCCGGCCGCACGAGCGACTTCGTCTCCCGCTTCTTCGCCCCGCAGTCGGGCGTCCCCGAGGATCCGGTGACCGGCTCGGCCCACTGCACCCTCATTCCCTACTGGAGCGCGCGGCTGGGCAAGAAGACCCTTGCCGCCCGCCAACTCTCCACGCGCGGCGGCGAACTCTGGTGCGAGGACCGCGGCGAGCGCGTGACCATCGCGGGCTATTGCGCGTTTTACCTGAAGGGCGAAATCGAGGTGTGAATTCCCGAGCCGTGGGTAAGCCATTTCATGAAAACGAACCTAACGCCATGATCAGGCTCGCAACTACTGCAGATGCCGCGGCGATCGTCGGGGTCTACAATTACCATATTCTCAATACGATCGTGACGTTTGAGGAAACCGCCCTTTCCGCGGACGAAATGGCGCAACGGATCTCTCAGACGGCCAGTGAAGGCTTCCCTTGGCTGGTCTGGGAGGAAGCCGGGCGCGTATTGGGATACGCCTATGCGGGAAGATGGAAGTCTCGTTGTTCCGACCGTTTCTCGGTGGAGACGACGATCTACCTCGATCAGCTCGCATTGGGTCGCGGGATTGGCACACAGCTATACTCCTCCTTGATTGCAGGTCTGCGGCCGATGGAGATTCATACCGTCATCGGCGGCATCGCATTGCCGAATGCCGCCAGTGTCGCGCTGCACGAGAAACTGGGTTTCCGCAAAGCGGCCCATTTCCATCAGGTCGGGTGGAAATTCGACCAGTGGATCGATGTAGGATACTGGGAGCGACTGCTACCCTGACCGTTGAGGAAGATGCTTTGCGGTTCCCCCCAAGCACACCAAGTAATTCTTCAAATCTATATGAAACCCGACCTCACCCGCTACGATACCCGGCTCGATATCAAGTTTGGGTCCTTGGAGCTGATCGACGAAAAAGCACTCACCGATGCGGTGACGCATCCCTGGTTCAACCAGACGCTCTGCGCCGTGAATGACTCGGTGGTGCGCGTCTGTGCGATCAAGGGTGAGTACCATTGGCACAAGCACGACAACGACGATGAGTTCTTCTACGTCGTCGACGGAGAGTTGCTCGTGGACTTCCGCGACCGCACGGTTGCGCTCAAGCCAAGGCAAGGTATAGTGGTCCCAAAGGGCGTCGAGCATCGCACAAGAGCCTTGCAGCGCACAGTCATGCTGGCGGTCGAGACCAAAGCCATTGTGCCCACTGGCGACTAAACACGACTCGCGTTATGAGCACCCCACCTGCAGAAGGATTTGAGCCCAAACCCGTTCTCAAGGGCAAACTCGTCGAACTGCATCCCATGGAGGCGTCCCACTTGGATCCGTTGTTCGCGGTGGCGAGCGATCCGAAGATCTGGGAGCAGCATCCGAAATGGGATCGCTACAAACGCGAGGTCTTCGAGAAATTCTTCAACGAATGCCTCGGCTTCGGCAGCGCCCTAGTTATCCGGGATGCAAAAACGAAGGAGCTGATCGGATCATCGACCTACAAGGTCGACGCCGCGCAGAACCAAGTCGAGATCGGCTGGACCTACCTCGCTCGCGCCTATTGGGGCGGACGCTACAACGGCGAAGTCAAGCGCCTGATGCTGGCGCACGCCTTCGGCTTCTTCCCGCGGGTGGTCTTCCGCATCGGCCCGAATAATCTGCGCTCGCGCCGGGCGGTCGAAAAGATCGGCGCCGTCTTTTCGGGCGAAGAAAGGAGCGCGGATGGAACGACCCATGTGGTGTACAAGATCGATGCGGCCGATTTTCAGAAGGCGCATGGCTCGACATCTGCCCCTCGCGTCGGGTGCAGGATTGCGCTGATCGGGGAATACACGCCGTCTTTTGCATCCCATGCGGCCACCGGAGCCGCGCTGGAGCACGCGCAAGCCGTGCTGCAGGTGAAGGTGGACGCAACGTGGGTTTCGACCGAAGAACTCACGATCAATACAATTGATCAGTTCGACGGATTCTGGATCGCGCCGGGTAGCCCCTACAAAAACCTCCAGAAGACCCTAGCCCTGATTCGCTCCGCACGCGAAAGGATGAAGCCCTGCTTCGGCACCTGCGGAGGCTTCCAACACATGGTGATCGAGCATGCCCGCAACGTCCTCGGATTCCAGGATGCACAGCACGCGGAATATGATCCCTATGCCTCCAAGCTGTTTATTTCCCGGTTAAAGTGCTCTCTAGTCGGCAAGGAGATGCCACTGAATTTTTCCCCGAACTCAATGGTGGCGAAACTGTACGGGGCAACTTCCGCCGTGGAGCGTTACTACTGCAACTTCGGTATTAACCCCGAGCACATGGCTACGCTGGAGCGCGGTGCATATCGCGTCGTGGGCCGTGATGACGACGGTGCGATCCGGGTGATGGAACTGACCAACCATCCGTTCTTTGTCGGCACGCTGTTTGTCCCGCAGACCCGCTCAATTCCCGAAGCCCCGCATCCGCTGGTCGTGGGGTTCGTTAGGGCTGCCGCCAGCAGCTAAGGAACCTCAGAAGAACTCGAACCTGATGAAATGTGGAACTCAGAAACACACGAAGAATCGGGCCAAAATCCAGCTTTCCTGATTTTCACATTGGTCTCCCAGGGCTCCTGACTGCGAAGCGCGCGTTCGCAATCGGCATACACCATCAGGACGAATCTGCTGCAGCGATTCACAATCGCTTTCTCTCTGCAGACGTACCCGGCTAAGTTTTGGGGATGATCACCGAAGGGATTCCGCCCACCGATTCTCGAAACAAGCTCAACCTAGAGCCAATTTCGCTGCTTTCACAGGTGATCGCGCCCGCCCAGCTCAAGCCGTGGTTGGAGCAGCCCAATCCTGCTTTTGACGGCTTCACGCCCCTGCAGGTGATCGTGCGCGGCGAGGCCGATCGAATCTGGCTGATGCTGTACGATCTCGAGTCTGGACAGCCAGGCTAGTGCGGACGCCGAGCCGGATTCGCATACCTGCCACTCGCTCACGCTCGTAGCTACAGGGCGACGAACACATGCGGTGTCCGGTCACCTATTCGATCGGCTTTCCGCGATTCCGTCCTTCCGCGTTTCCGCGATTCAAGCCCGTTCCCCACCCTTTCCGTGCTTCATCTGCGCCTTCAATTCCTGCCAGCGGGCCAGGCGGTCGGCGATCTTGGCCTCCCAGCCGGCGGTCTTGGGAGTGTAGAGCTTGAGCGGCTTCGCAAGGTAGTCCTGACCGCTGATGTTTTCCGGGTAGTCGTGCGAATACTTGTACCCCTTGCCGTGCCCAGCCTGCTTGCTCGCAGCGCCGCTCTTGTCGCGGAGGGGCGGCGGGACGAGTTGGACGGGCTGCTCCTTCAACACGCGATGGGCCTCGCCGAGGGCGAGGGTCGCGGAATTGCTCTTCGGCGCGGTGGCGATGTAGAGCGTCGCGTGCGCGAGCGTCAGTTCCGCCTCGGGCAGACCGATGAAGTCGCACGCATGGTGCGCTGCCACCGTGAGCGGCAGCGCCTGCGGGTCGGCCAGGCCGACGTCCTCGCTCGCGAGGATGACCAATCGCCGCGCGATGAAGCGTGGGTCCTCGCCGCCGGCCAGCATCTTGGCCAGCCAGTACATCGCCGCGTCGGGATCGCTCCCGCGGCAGCTCTTGATGAAGGCCGAGATGGTGTCGTAGTGCTCGTCCTCGTCAGCGTCGTAACGGATGCGCCGCTCGCGCGCGAAGACCTCGAGATCGGCCGTCGTGATCGTGCCCTGCTCGGGCAGGCCGAGCACGATGACCTCGAGGGCATTGAGCGCCCGGCGCAGGTCGCCGTCGCAGAGCACGGCGAGGTCGGCGAGCAGCTTGTCGTCGGCCGTGATCCCGCGCGCGCCGAGCCCGCGCTCGGCATCGGTCAGAGCCGCCCGCAACACACCCGCCACGGCGGCGGTCGCCAGCGGTTCGAGGCGGAAGAGGTGGCTGCGGGAGAGCAGCGGCGGGTTGACGTAAAAGCCCGGGTTGTGAGTGGTCGCCCCGATGAGCCGCACGCTGCCCTCCTCGACGTCCGGCAGGAGCAGGTCCTGCTGCGACTTGTTGAAGCGGTGCAGCTCGTCGATGAAGAGGATGGTCGCGGCCTCGGGCCGGCGGCGGGCCGCGGCGAGGATTTCGCGGAGTTCGGCCACATTGGACATGACCGCATTGACGCGCACGAATCGGCTCTTCGTCTCGCGGGCGATGGCCTCCGCGATGCTGGTCTTGCCGCAACCCGGCGGACCGTAGAAGAGGAGCGAGCCGAAGCGGTTCTGCGCGACGAGGCGCGGCAGCAGGCTGCCGGGTTTAAGGATGTGCTCCTGGCCGACGACCTCCGCCAGCCGGCGCGGGCGCATGCGCGCGGCCAGCGGCTGGTGCGCAGCCGGCGGCCGACCAGACGTCGAAGCCTCGGTGTCGCCGAAAAGATCGTCCTGGTCAGGTTGGGCCATGCGGAACCGCTAATCTCCGCGAATTGCCGCGAATGAGAAGGCAAAATTCGCCCGCGGCCATCGCGTCCGCCCTGCCGTCTCCGCCGCCCGGTCGCAGCCTCGGGCACCGGGCGCCGCTGCTGTGGCTGGCGGCACCGTTCGCGGGCGGTCTGGCGCTGGCCCATGCCGGGTTGGCCCTGCCGACCGCGGTTGCCTTGATCCTCGCGGGGCTCGGTTTGGTTGCCGCGGCGTTCGTCGCCGGGCGACGGCCCGGTCTCTGGGCGGCAACGCTGGTGTTGGCCCTGCTGGGTGCCGGCGAGGCTTATTACCAGCTGCGGCGCCCGCTCCTGCCTGCCTGGCAAACGTTGCCGCCGCGCGAGGCGCGGCTGACGGTGCGGGTCGACCGTACCTTCGCCCCGACCGATCCCAACCGCGCCTCGGGTCTGGCCACGGTGACCGGCACCGAGCACCACCTCCGTGAACTCACCGGCCAACGCCTGTACTTCTCCGTGCGCCTGCAGCCCGGGGAACCGCGGCCGCTGCGCACGGCCGAACTGACCGTGCTGGGCGTCCTCGCCACACTGGCGAAGGATCCTGCGCAGGGTTCGTTCGACGCCTACCTCGATGCCGCGGGCATCAACTTCCGCCTGACCCGCGGGCAGGTCGAGGCGACCACGCGGCCCGCCACCCGCTATCATCGTTTGTGCGCGCAGATGCATGCGCGCTGCAAACACGTGCTCGGGTTGGGCATTGCCACCGTGCACCCCACCCTGGCTGGACTCCTCCGGGCCATGATGCTGGGCGAGACCGGCGAGCTGAGCGAGGACCAGAAGGCGTTGTTCATGCAGAGCGGTACCATGCACCTCTTTGCCATCAGCGGGTTGAACATCGGCGTGATCGCGCTGGCGTTGCAGGCCGGCCTGCTGCTCCTGCGGTTGCCAGTGGCGGTGCGACTGCCGCTGAGCTTGGCGCTGCTGTGGCTGTTTGTGGACACCACCGGGGCCTCGTCGTCGGCCGTGCGCGCGTTCCTGATGGCGGCATTCCTGCAGGTCGCGCAGGCGCTGCGCCAACCGGCCAATCCCTTCGCCGCCCTGGCCGGGTCCGCCTGGGCCGTGCTGCTCCTGGAGCCGAACCAACTGTTCAGCGCAGGTTTCCAGATGAGCTATGGCATCGTCGCAGCGCTGCTCCTGCTGGGCCTGCCGTTGAGCGAGGCGTGGCAGGCGCGCTGGCGGCCGTTTGCGCTGTTGCCGCGGGCGGCGTGGACCGGCCGGCACCGGATAGCCGCGGCCGCTTGGCATGGCCTGGCCACCGCCCTGGCCATCGGATTGGCTACGACCCTGGTAAGCATGGTGAGCGGGGTGACGTTCTTCCAACTCCTCACGCCAGGCTCCTTGGTGGCCAACCTCATACTCGTGCCGGCGGCCATGATCGTGACTCTGGCCGGATTTGCCTCGCTGGCGGCCGGGCTCGCGGGGATCGATGCGCTCGCCGTGCTCTGCAACCACGCCGCGGCGCTGCTCCTGCTGATCATCGAACACGGGGTCCGCCTGGGCGTGCAGGTGCCCGGGGCGCACCTGCCGGCGGCGTTCCGCCTGCCGTGGCTGGGCCCCGTCACCCTGCTTGTGCTGCTGGGGGCGATCGGTTACGGCTACGCGCGGCGGTGGTCGATGGCGCCGGGCGGCTGGTGGCCGCCATTCCTCATCACGGCGCTGGCGTTGATTTTCGGCGTGAAGTTTGGCGCCTGACCCCAACACTCGGCGGACATGAAAAGCGCCTACGAGCTCGCGATGGAACGCCTGGCCAAGTCCGACCCCTCGGCCGGCAAGCCCCTGACCCCCGAACAGAAGTCCCGGCTGGCGGACATCGACCGTGTGTACCAGGGCAAGACGGCGGAGCGGGAGATCTTCCTGCAGAAGCAGCTGAACGAGGCGCTGGCCGCGGGCAACGCTGAGGAGGCCGACAAGATCCGTCAGCAACTGGCGAGCGAGAAAGCGCGGCTCCAAGAGGAGCGCGAAGCGGAGAAAGACCGCGTGCGGGCAGGCCGCTGAGGCCTCAGGCGAACTCGAAATCCGCCACCAGCGCGTGGTGGTCGCTCGCAGGCGAGGGCTTCACCTGATGGCCGAGGCAACGCAGCGGGGAATTGAAGAAGATGTGGTCGAGCACGTAGGGACGCCGGCGCCAGGTGATTTCCTTCGACTGGGCGGTGCGGTAGCCGGCGGCGGCGAACTGCTCGACGAGCGACTCGTGCTTGCTGACGTTGAAGTCGCCGGTGAGCAGCGTTGGCAGGTCGCTGCGGCGCAGCTCCTGTTCGACCAGGTCGCGCTGCTGGCGGTGTTCCTCGCTGCTGGACTTGAGCATGAAGAACGCGAGCAGGTGCGTGTTCATCAGGCGCACCTCGCGGCCGGCGATGGTCGCATGGGCGCTGATGAGCAGGCGATCGGTCGGCGTTTTCTTTTCACCGAAGAAATCGAATTCCACCGGGGGTGACGGCAGGTTGACGCAGGCCTTGGGCAGCAGCGGCCACCGGGAGAAGATCGCGAGACCGATACCGAACGGCAATTCGCGCGGATCGGGGCGCGGGAATGAGAACATGCTGTCGTAGCCGGCGAGCTCCTGCTTGAGGCGCGTGTAGTTCGGCGGGATCGGCGGGTGCGTGCCACCCGGTTGCGCCTTTTCGACCTCCTGGAGCATCACGATATCGGCATCGTGCGCCTTGATCTCAGCCACCGTGGAATCGAGGTTGATGGGGGCGTGGTCTGGATTCGCGTCGTCCCAGACCTGCCCGAACTGCATGTTGAACTGGAGGACGCGGAAGCGCTTCATGGCAGGATTCTACCGCAAGCTGTCTCCCGCCGGGTGGGCAGCCGTTCCGTGTGGCCGCGACCAATTCGGGCAAGGGGTATGCATGGGGTGGTACATGCGATGGAGGTGCATCATGGGCCGGCCTAACGGCGCAGCAATAATTTATTCGGGCTCGGCCGTGCCCTCGACGACCCAGTCCCGGGCCTCCGGCACCTGACGGTTGTACTCCCGCAGAGCCGCACTGAGGTGTTCGGCGTAGCGGAAATGCGCGCCCATGCCCGTGCGCAATTCGGCCTCGTAGATGAACTTGTCGGCGTGCGTGCTGTGCTCGAACGGGGTCTGGGCGCCCAAAAACAGCGAGTACACATACGCGGCCGAGCCGCGCTGCATGAGCTCGCGGGTGAGCGCTACCTGCTCGTCCAGCAGGGCCTGATGGGGCGCGGCCGGGATTTCGGGCGGCAGGTAGAAACCGGCTTGGATCAACGGTGTGTAGCGGTGGCCGGTGCGGTGGCGGTTGAGGTCGCGCAACTCGGCGATGGCCATGTTGTTCCAGGCAAACGTCACCCGCATGCGGCGCGTGGCGGTGCCCTGGTAGCCGTAGCGGTTGGCCCGGTGCCGCAGCGCCTCGGCGACGGGCTGCTCCTCGCGCAGCCAGGGCGGCGTGTCGCGATCAACCTTCACCCAGACCTCGTCGACCAGCGTCGCCGACGACAGGCGGGCGAGGCCGAGCTTCAGGCTGGTGGCGAGTTCCTGCCGCGCCTGCTCCTCGTAGGATTTCTCGGCAGTGCTGTGGCGCATGAGGCGGGGCGACTGCTTGAGCAGCTCCTCGCGGATGAGTTTCGCCGCGGCGCGCGCCTCGGGGTGCGGGAGCGAATCGAGCTGCTTCACCGTGGTCGCCCACATTCGCGAGCTCTGCACGAGGCCGAGGTTGGTGCGCGTGGCGAGCGGGATGAAGTAGCGGGCGCGATCGAGGGCGTAGTTCTTCCGCAGGCGCGTGACGACGGCGGGCTTGGCGTCGGGCGGCAGGCGCACGAGCGCCGGATTGGCCGTCGCCAAGGCGTCGAGGCGGGCGTACTCCTGCTGGTACGCGGCGAAGGCCTTGGCCATCAGGGCAGTCCAACGCGGCGCGAGGTCGGCCGGGATGCCGATGGCGGCGGGATCCGGCAGGTTGCTCGCGTCCATGGTGATGTAACGCGTGCTCGACTCCTGGCCATCGGCCATCTGGGCAATTTCGAAGATCTTGTAGGCCAGCCACATCGATACACCGTCGAGGGCGATGGCGAGACCGCCGGTGAGGCCGCCGATGGAGGCGTGGCCGTAGTCGACGAACTTCAGGATGCGGTCGATGGAGGCCTCGGGATTGGCGACGTCGACCTTTTCGAGGATCGAGGCCAGCCCCTCGTTGCTGCGCGAGTAACGGGCGAGGACGGAAGCGAGGAGCTCAGGCGTGACTTTGGGCAGGTCGGCGGCGGTCGGAGGCGGGACAAGGGCGAGGCCGGTGACTTTCATGCGTGCGGTGCGCAAGGTTTCACGCAATCCCGCGCAGGCGCCAAGCACTAAACCGGTCTGAAGCGAAAACGGGCTCTCGCGGAGGCGCGGAGGACGCGGAGAGAGCAGGGAACGCTGATCTGCGCTGATTCAATCCAAGACAACTAAACCGGTTCAGATACTCCGATCAGCGCAAATCAGCGTTCCAAAAAAATACTCCGCGGACTCCGCGCCTCCGCGAGAGCCCCGTGAACCTACCGCAAACGGACGGCCGTCACCGCGTCAGCAACCACTCGCCAAAGCAGCCCTGGTAGAAACCGAGGACGACCGAGGCGATCGCGAGGAGGCCGAGGGTGACTCCGGCGGGCCAGGCGACCGGGGTGCGGGCCGGGCGGGGATCGGGCGTGCCGTCGGCCAGCGGGGCGCGCCACGTGTCGAAGAAGGCGGCCTTGATCCAACCGAAGTAGTAGTAGATCGAGATCACGACGCCGACGATCGCGACCGCGAGCAGCGGGTAGAGGCCGGCCTTGAAGGCGGCGATGAAGACGAAGAGCTTGCCCATGAACCCAGCCAGCGGCGGGATGCCGGCGAGCGAGCCGAGGCCGACGGCGAGCACCGTCGCGAGGAAGGGATTGTCGCGGGCGAGGCCGGCGTAGTGGTCGAGTTCCTGGTCGGCGTCGTTCGGCCCGGCCACATGAGTCATCACGCCGAACACCGCGAGCGTCGCCAGCAGGTAGGCCGCGAGGTAGAAGTACACGGCGCCAAGGGCGAGTGGCGTCGCCAGCGCTGCCAGCACGCCGAGCAGCAGGAAGCCGGCGTGAGAAACGCCGGAGAGGCCGATGAGGCGCTTCACGTTGCTTTGGGTGAGCGCGGCGATGTTGCCGAAGAGGATTGTCGCGACGGCGACGACGACGAGAACCGAGGTAGTCAGGGCTGCGTAGGGTAAGAAAGCCTTGAGCACCAGCACCAGGAGCACGGCGAAACCGGCGGCCTTGGAGGCGACGGCGAGGAAGGCGGTCACCGGCGTGGGCGCGCCTTGGTAGACGTCGGGGATCCAAATCTGGAACGGGAAGGCGCCGATCTTGAAGGCCACGCCGGCGAGCACGAGAACGATGCCGCACGAGGCGACGAAGTTGCCGGGGTTGGCAGCGAGGAAGGCGCTGAGGGCGGTGAAGTTCATCGCCTGGCCCGTGTGCGCGGGCAGCGTCGGGGTGCCAGCCACGCCGTAGAGAAGGACGATGCCGAAGAGCAGCAGGGCCGAGCTCAGGGCGCCCATGATGAGGTACTTGAGGCCGGCCTCGAGGCTCAGGGGATTCGTGCGGACGTAGCTGACGAGGATGTAGAAACCGACCGTGACCGTCTCGAGGGCGACGAAGAGCATCACGAAGTGGTTGCTCTGCGCGAGAAGCATCATCGCCGCGGTGACGACGAGGACGATGTGGTAGAACTCGATCTTCGGCAGGAGCTGCTTGGCCAGCGCCACGCGGCCGAGGAGACACACGACGATGGACGTGACGAGGAAGAACGCGCGCAGGAACTGACTGTCGCGCGAGTGGTGCAGGAGACCGTTGAACGTGTCGCGTTCGAGCCCAGCGGGCGTGAAGTTCGCGAGCAGGGCGACCAAAATCGCGAGCTGGCCGAGGATGGCGATGGCCGGGATGCGGTCGTGCGCGGACTTCGGCAACAGGATCTCGAGGACGAGCAGGAGGAGGGCGAGGCAGCCGAGGCCCAGTTCGGGCAGGATCGCGGACCACTGGTTGGACGCGGCGGCGGCCTGGAGAAGATCGGGTGTCATGGCGGGCGAGGCTTACTTGCCGGGAGTGGTCTGCAGCGGCAGCGCGCCGGCAGCGGGCCAGGCGGGATGCAACGCGGCGTTGAGCGGCGTGGAGAGGGATTTCGGCCAGAAGCCGATGAAGAGGAGCGCGGCGAGGAGGATGATGGCGGGCAGCTTCTCGCTCCAGCGCAGGTCCGCCGGCGGGTGGGCGGCCGTCACGCGGTTGAGCTCCTCGGTGGCCGGACCGAAGAAGACCCGGGCGGCGGCGCGCAAGCCGTAGATCGCCGAGATGATGATGCCGGAGACGGCGCAGGCGGTGAGGACCTTCGAGTAAGACCAGGCCGCGACGAAGATCGTGAGCTCGCCCCAGAAATTGGCGAAACCGGGGAGGCCGACGCTGGCGAGGGTCGCGGTGACGAAGAAGGCCGCGAGGACGGGCGTCTTCTGCGCGAGGCCGCCCATTTCGTTGAGGTCAAACGTGTGCGTGCGATGGTGGATACTGGTCGCTAGCAGGAACAGGAGCGCCACGGAGAGGCCGTGGGCGACCATCATCAGGACCACGCCACCGGCGCCGAGGCCCGAAAGGCAGGCGACGCCGAGGAAGGCGTAGCCCATGTGCATCACCGAGCTGTAACCGACCATCTGCTTGAGGTCGCGCTGGGCCATGGTGACGAAACCGACGATCAAAATGTTGCCGAAGACGGCCAGGCCCGCGAGGACTGTGGTCCACTGGGTCGCGCCGAGCGGCAGGAGCGGCACCGCGATCTGGATCAGGCCGTAGAGGCCGAACTTCTTGAGCACGCCGGCGTGCAGCATCGCCGCCGAACTCGGGGCGGCGCCGTAGCCGAGCGGCGCCCAGGTGTGCAGCGGCCAGAGGGAGACGAGGATGCCGAAGCCGAACATCAGGATGCCGAAGAGGTACTTCTGCAGCGTGCCGTCGAGCGGCGCGGCGGTGAGCGCGTGGCGCAGGCTGACGAGGTCGAAGCTGTTGGCCCCGCTCTTCACGTAGATGGCGATCAGGCCGAGGAGCGAAAGCATCGCGCCGACGGTGAGGTAGATCGTCATCTTCATCGCCGCATAGTTGCGGTCGCGTCCGCCCCAGACGCCGACCATGATGAAGGTCGGGATGAGGGCCAGTTCGTGGAAGAAGTAGAAGAAGAACACGTCCACCGAGGCGAACACGCCCATCAGGCCGCCCTGCATGATAAGGAGCAGCATCAGGTAGATCTTGAGCCGCTCGGCCTGCGACTGAATCGCGTAGAGGCCGGCAGCCAGGCCCACGAGACCGGCGAGAACGTAGAGCGGGAGGGCGATGCCGTTGAGGCCGAGCTTGAGGCTGATGCCGAGGGCAGAGAGGCCGGTGTCGTACTGGGTCGCGAAGGCATAGTCGGCGCCGAGGCCGGCCGGGAAGTGATACCAGCAGTGCAGCGCCATGAGGGCGGGCGCGGCGAAACCGGCGTAGGCCAGCAGCACCGAGTACCGCTTGGGCAGCCCGAGGGCGATGGCGAGCGCCACCGCGAGGGGCGCCGCGATCGAGACGAGCAGGGGATCGAAGGGCAGTTGGCTCATGGCGGTTTAGAAGACACCCGCGGCATAGGCCCAGAAGAGGACCAGCCCGAGGAGGAACCAGTAGACGTAGGCGTGCAGGCTGCCGACGTGCAGCGCGCGGGCGCCGAGGCCGAGCAGGCCGACGAAACCCGCGAGGCCGCGGATGATCAGGCCGGCGAGAAAGATCTGCTCGAGGAAGTTCAACAGCATCGCGAAGCGCTGCTGGACCTTGGCCACGTAGTAATCGTAGAGGGAGTCGAAAGACTCCTTGAGGACCGTGAGGCCCTGGAACAGGCCGCGGGATTTCTGGCTGAGCGTGTCGGTCGCCTCGTGGCGGTAGAACAGCCAGGCCGAGCCGGCGCCAAGGATGAGCACGACGGCGCTCACGGCCAGGATCGTGTTGTGGTCGCTGCCTGCGGCGTGCGGGATGAGGTGCTGGACGTAGCCGGCGATGCGGCCGAAGAACGCGCCGTAGCCGCCGATGACCGAAAGGATCGCGAGGACGATAAGCGGGAGGGTCATCGAGAATCCGCTCTCATGCGCATGCGCCGCGTGGTCGGAGCGGGCGGAGCCGAAGAAGACGAGCTTCCACATGCGCACCATGTAGAACGAAGTCAGCACCGCGGTGAGCGTGAGCAGGGCGAAGACCGTGGTGTTCGTCTGATAGGCGAGCAGCAAAATCGCGTCCTTTGAGAAGAAGCCGGCCAGGCCGGGGAAACCGACGATGGCGGCGACGCCGATTGTGAACGTGACGAAGGTCAGCGGCATCCGCGCCTTCAGCCCGCCCATCTTGAAGATATCCTGCTCGTGGTGGCAGCCGTGGATGACCGAGCCGGAACCGAGGAAGAGCAGCGCCTTGAAGAAGGCGTGGGTCGTGAGGTGGAACATCGCGGCGCCGATGCCGGTGGCGATGAGGAGGCGGTTGTCACCCGCTGCCGCGGCCTGCGAGCCGAGGCCGAAGGCCGCGACCATGTAGCCGAGCTGCGAAAGCGTGGAGTACGCGAGGACCTTCTTGATGTCACTCTGCACGATGGCGCAGAGGGCGGCGTAAAGCGCGGTGGCGGTACCGGTCCACATGATGACCTGCAGGGCGTCGGCCACCATCAGGACCTCGATGCGGCAGAGCATGTAGATGCCGGCCGCGACCATGGTGGCGGCATGGATGAGGGCGGACACCGGCGTCGGGCCCTCCATCGCGTCGGGGAGCCAGACCTGCAGCGGCATTTGGGCGGACTTGCCGACGGCGCCGCAGAACAGGAGCAGCGGGATGAGGCGGCTGTAGGCCAGCGTGCCGCCGTCGTGGGCCGCGGCGAGTTCGGTGAGGTTCACCGTGCCGTGCACGGCGTAGCACATGATGATGCCGAGGAGGAAACCAAAGTCGCCGACGCGGTTGACGATGAACGCCTTCTTCGCGGCGTCGCTGGCGGACTTCTTCTCATGCCAGTGCCCGATCAGCAGGTAGGAGCTGAAGCCGACCAGCTCCCAGAAGATGAACATCATGAAAAGATTGTCGGCGAACACGATGCCGAGCATCGCGAACATGAAGATCGACAGGCCGCCGAAATAGCGGGCGCGCGCCGGGTCGTCGTGCATGTACCCCGTGCTGAAGAGGTGGATGAAGAAGCCGACGAAGCTGACGACGAAGAGCATCACGGCCGCGAGGTCGTCGAACTTGAAGCCGAGCGAGATCGCGAAGTGGCCGAAGCGCAGCCATTCCAGCGAGGCGGTGAAGCGCTCGCCGCCGAGGATGAGGCTCAGCGACAGGCCCGCGAGCGCGGCCGCGGCGGTGACCGACACGATCGAGGCGAACTGGCCCTGGCGGCGCAGGAAGAGGGCGATGACCGCGGCGGAGGCCAGCGGCAGCAGGAGGACAAGGAGGGCTTGGGTGACCGGCGTCATGGCGTCAGTGCTTCAGGGCGTTGAGCTCGTCGACCTGCACGGTCTGGCGCTGGCGGAAGAGCGCGACGATGATGGCGAGGCCGACCGCGACCTCGGCGGCGGCGACGGTGAGGATGAAGAACACGAAGACGTTGCCGTCGAGGGTGCCGTTGTACCGCGAGAAGGCGACGAGCGCGAGGGTCGCGGCCGTCAGCATGAGCTCGAGGCACATGTAGATCACGAGGGTGTTCTTGCGCAGGAGCACGCCGAAGAAGCCGAGGGCGAAGAGCAGCGCGCTCAGGAAGATGTAATGGTCGAGGCCGATGTTCATGGGCGGGCCTCCTTGGGGTCGAGGCGCTTGCTGAGCACGATCACACCGAGCATGGCGATGAGGAGCAGGAACCCGACGACCTGCACCGGCAGGAGGTAGGTGGTGAAAAGCTGGTAGGCGTAACCCTTGAGCGAGGCGCCCACGCCGGGGCCGGCCGGCAACTCGGTGGCAAGGCGGCCGTGCGTGTGGAACGAGAGCAGGCCCAGCGCGATCAGGGCGGCGGCCACGGCGGCGGCGACGCTGGTGGCGGTCGTGAACGGCGGCCGCTTGCCGCCCTGCAGGTCGAGGAGCATCACGATGAAGAGGAACATCGCGACGACCGCGCCCGCGTAGACGAAGACCACAAGCACGGCGAGGAGGTAGGCCTCCAGGAGCACGAAGAGGCCGGCGAGGCCCACGAGGCTCAGCAGGAAGCAGAGGGCGGCGTTGATGGTGTTGCGGTTGAACACCACCCCGACGCCGCAGGCGACGGAGAGGGTCGCAAAGAGGTAGAACATGAAGTCAGCGGTCATGGCTCAGTGCGCGTTGCCGTGCTCGGCCGCGGCTTTTTTATGGTCCCATTTGTAGTGCTGGTCGGGCAGCGTGCCGCCGAGTTCGTACAGGCGGGCCTTGTCGTTCACCATCTCGGCCCGGGTGTAGCCCGACATCGAGAACTGGTTCTGGAGGAAGATGGCCTCCTCGGGGCAGACCTCCTGGCAGAGGCCGCAGTAGATGCAGCGCAGCATGTCGATCTCGAAGGCCTGCGGGGCCTTCTCGACGTGCGCGGTCGGGGCGTCGGCTGCAATCTCGCCGGGGGTGATGCGGATGGCCTTGGGCGGGCAGACGAATTCGCAGAGCTGGCAGGAGACGCACTTCTCGCGTCCGTGGGGGTCCTTGACGAGCGTCGGCACGCCACGGTAGCCGGGCGGGATGGCCGGACGCTGCTCGGGATACTCAAGCGTCTGCTTCTTGCGCACCAAGTGCCGCAGCGTGATCCACAACCCGCCGAAAATCTGGGGGAGGTAGGTGCGCTCGGCGAGGGTGAGCGGTTTGCGTTCGACGGTGATGACGGCCATTGGATCGGGAAAGGTTAGTCGATCAGCGCGATGGCGATCGCGTAGAAGATGAGGTTGCCGATCGCGAGCGGGAGGAGCTTCTGCCAGCCGATCCGCATGACCTGGTCGTAGCGGAACCGCGGGACCGTCCAGCGCACCCACATGAAGACGAAGATCAGGAGCAGCACCTTCACGAGGAAGATGGCGATCGAGAACAGGCCGACGGCCAGCGGATGCACGAGCCAGGCCCAGCCGGTGAGGTCGTGGACCCAGCCCACCCAGGTGGCCAGTGACACCCAGGGCAGCGGGTTCCAGCCGCCGAGGAAGAGGAGCGTGAACACCGCCGAGCCGACGAGCATGTGCGAGTACTCCGCCACGAAGAACAGACCCCACTTGAAGGCGCCGTACTCGGTGTGGAAGCTGCCGACGAGGTCGGCCTCGGACTCGATGGTGTCGAACGGCTGGCGGTTGGTCTCGGCGTAAAGCGCGACCATGAAGATGAAGGCCGAGAGCGGCATCAGGAAGATGAACCACATGCCGCCCCAGAAGCCGGGCTGGCTCTGGAATTCGACCACGCGGGCGAAGCCGAGCGAGGCCTCCGTGCCGGGCGCGTTGATCCAGAGGAAGACCGGGAGGACCGAGAGGGTCATCGAGAGCTCGTACGAGATGAGCTGCGCCGAGGCGCGCACGCTGCCGAGGGCCGGGTACTTGGAGTTCGAGGCCCAGCCGGCGAGGATGAGCGAGTAGACGCCGAGCGAAGCGACGGCGAACACGGCCAGAATGCCGACGTCGAGCGGGGCCAGCCCCAGCGGCACCACGGCGCCGTTGGCCGCGAGGTAGGCGCCGAAGGGCACGACGGTGACGGTCGTCAGCGCCGGGATCATGGCCGCGATGGGCGCGAAGATGAAGTAAACCTTGCGGACGTGGCCCGGGAGCGAGTCCTCCTTGAACAGCATCTTGCCGCCGTCGGCCATGACGTGAAAAACGCCCAGACGCTGCAGGAAGCGGCCGAGGAACGGGATCCACCCGAACCACGGCACGATGGCGCGGTTGGGGCCGGGGCGGTCCTGCACCCAGGCGGCGACCTTGCGCTCGGCCATCGAGCACGCGCCGGCGATCGGGAAGATCACGCAGATGACCGCGAGGCCCTTGAGGAGGCCCTGCACGAGCGGCGGGAGGTTGAAGAAGAAGTCGGCCATGGCGTTGACGACGGTCGGGATCATTTCGCGGCGACGGGCTTGTAGTGCAACGTCTCACCCTCGACGAACGGCAGCGCGGCAAAGGGCGCCGCTTCGAGGACGAGGCCGGTTTCGGGCACCTGCGCGAAGGTCACGCCCGCGAGGGCGGGCACCGCGGCGGCGAGGGCGGACCAGACGCCGGCAAGGTCCGCGGGGGCGGAGCCACCGGCGGCGGTGACGAGGCGGGCAAGGACCGCGAGATCGTCGGTTGCGCCGGCCGGGCCGGGGACGGCCTTCTGGAACTTCTGTAGGCGGAACTGCTGATTCACGAACGTGCCGCTCTTTTCGAACTGATGCAGCGTCGGGAGGACGACCTTGGCGGCGGCGCTCGTGGCGTTGGCGTGGGTGCCGCAGTAGACGATGGCGACCTTGGCCAGCTGCGCGGCTGTGAGGCCGGCAGCGGCGAGATCCTCGCCGATGGAAACGACCGCCTTGACCTGACCGGCGTCGATCGCGGCACCAAGCGCGGTGAGCTGGGCGGACGGCAGCGCGGAGATGAGCCCGGTGACGAGGGCGCCGCGCACGTTCGGGTTGCGGTCGGCGGAGAGGAGAAGCTTGTCGCCCTCCCCCACCCGGCTGACGAGATGCGTGCCGGCCTTGAGGGCGGCGGCGAGCTGCTTCGTGAGGTATTGCTCCTCGACCGAGCTGCGGCCGGAGCCGACGACGGCGATGGCGCCCGCGGCCTCTGTGAAGACTCCCTTGGCGACGTTGGCCGCCATGTCGATGGTGCTGTCGGTGCCGTCGACCTTCACTGCGGTGAGGCGGTCGGGGCCCTGGACGGACTTGTAGAGCGCGCGGCCGGAGTCGGTCATCCACGTGTCGTTCACCGCGTCGTTGCGGCGCGGGGTGATGCGGTAGATGACGCCCTCGCGGGACCAGACGACGGTGTTGGCGCCGACGCTGGACTCGGGGTCGATGCTGTTCGTCTGCTTGAGGAACCAGACGCGCATCTTGAAGCGGAAGTCGGTGCTGGTGAGCGCGCCGACAGGGCAGATGTCGACCGTGTTCAGCGAGTAATTATTCTTCAGCTCCCTGCCGGGATAGCAGGTGAGCGTGCTGTAGCTGCCGCGGTCGATGAAGCCGAGGACGTCGTCCTTGGCGATCTCCTTGCTGAAGCGGATGCAGCGGGAGCAGAGGATGCAGCGCTCGTCGTCGAGCATGACGCGCGGCCCGAGCTGGGTGCGCTTCGGCTTGACGTTCTTCTGCTCGATGAAGCGCGAGTAGCCGCGGCCGTAGCCGGTGGCCTGCTCCTGCAGCTTGCACTCGCCGGCCTGGTCGCAGATCGGGCAGTCGAGCGGGTGGTTGATGAGGAGGAATTCCATCACGCCCTCGCGCGCGTCTTTCACCATCGGCGAGGTCGTGCGGATGTGCATGCCCGGCGACACGTTGGTGCCGCAGCCGATCTGCGGGCGCGGGATCCAGTTGATCTTCGGCTTGCCCGTGGCCGGGTCCATGATCGGCGCCTTGGTCGCCGGATCGACGGCGGGCATGCCCATCTCGACGAGGCACATCCGGCAGTTGCCCACGATGGTGAGCTTCGGATGGTAGCAGAAGTGCGGCACATCGACGTTCACGAGGCGCGCGGCCTCGATCACGTTGGTGCCCTTCGGCACGGCGATCTCCTTGCCGTCGATGTTGACGGTGACGAGGTCGGGTTTGGCGGGGGCGATGGACATTGCGGGAATCAGATGAGCGGTGCCGTGGGGGCGGGTTTGGTCGCCTTGGCCTCGGCGTAGCCCTTGAACTCATCGCCGAACTTGGCGAGGAAGCTCTGGGTCGGCCAGGAGCAGGCCTCCCCGAAGGCGCAGATGGTGCGGCCGGGGATCTGGTCGGCGACGCCCTTGAGGAGGGCGGCATCCTCGGCGCGCGCCTGGCCGTGGACCATGCGGGTGGTGATCTTCTTCATCCACAGCGAGCCCTCGCGGCAGGGCGTGCACTGGCCGCAGCTCTCGTGGGAGTAGAACGCGTTGATGTTAGCGAGGGCCTCGACCATGTTGACGGAGTCATCCATGACGATGACGCCGCCGGAGCCGCCCATGGTGCCGATCATGCCGAGCGAGTCGAAGTCCAGGGGCACGTCCTCGACGCCCCAGTCGTAGTCGACCATGTCGGTACCGACCTTGCGCTTGCCCTTGAAGCGCTCGCCGAACCTGAGGATCTTGGCCGAGGAGCCGCCGGGGATGACGGCCTTGAACTTGCGCCCCGGGAGCGGGCCGCCGCAAACGTCGTTGAGCAGCTGGCCCAGCGTGATCGTGCCGCAGGGGAACTCGTAGTAGCCCGGGCGCTGGACGTGACCCGAGACACAGAAGATGCGGGTGCCGGTGTTGTTCGCCGTGCCGATCTTGGCGAACGCCTCGCCGCCGACCTCGGCGATGTATTTCACGTGGCAGAGGGTCTCCACGTTGTTGACGATCGTCGGGCACTGATAGAGGCCGAGGACCGCGGGGAAGTACGGGGGCTTGATGCGCGGGTTGGCGCGCTTGCCCTCGAGGGACTCGATGAGGCCGGTTTCCTCGCCGCAGATGTAGGCGCCGGCGCCGCGGTGGACGAAGATGTCGCAACTGTAGCTCGTGCCGCAGATATTCTTGCCGACGAAACCGGCGTCACGCGCCTCCTGGATCGCCTTTTCGAGGATGCGGGCACCGTGCGGGAACTCGCCGCGGATGTAGATGTAGGCCTGCTTCACGTTGTTCGCGAAACAGGAGATCATCGTGCCCTCAATGAGCTGGTGCGGGTCCTGGTGGATGATGTAGCGGTCCTTGAAGGTGCCGGGTTCGGACTCGTCGGCGTTGACGATGAGGTAGATCGGCTTGCCGCTCTTGCGGTCGACGAGACCCCACTTGACGCCGCAGGGGAAGCCGGCGCCGCCGCGGCCGCGGAGGCCGGACTTCTTGACCTCGTCGATGAGCTCCTCGGGCTTGCGGGTGACGGCTTTCTTGAGGATCTCGTAACCGCCATGCTTCACATAGCACGCGAGATCGTTCGAGTAGCCGGGCTCGTCGATGTGCCTGAAGATGATGCGACGTTGTTCGGGGGCGGACATTGATGGGAAAGTAGCAGGTAGTGAGTAGCGGGTAGCGAGTAGGTCAGTATTGGTTGGTCAGGTAGGGATCGAGGATTGGCATGCTCGCTACTCGCTACCCGCTACTCGCTACTTTCTTTTTGGCTTCCTGCTTGATCTGCGCGGCGAGCTGCTTGGCCTTGGCGCAGTCGACCTTCTCGTGGAGGTCGTCGTCGATGAGCACGACCGGGGCGGTGCCGCAGCTGGCAAGGCACTCGACGAACTCGACCGTGACCTCGCCGTCGGGCGAAACCTCGCCGAGCTTGGTGTCGAACTCCTGAGCGAAGGTCTCGCAGGTCTTGTACCCGCCCATGAGCGCGCAGGAGAGCGTGCGGCAGACCTTGATGTGGCGGCGGCCGATCGGCTTGCGCCGGAACATCGGGTAGAAGGTCACGACCTCATACACGTTGATCGGCTCGATGGAGAGTTTCTCCGCGATCCAGGTGATCGCCTCCTCCGGGATGTAGCCCACATCCTCCTGGATGAGGTGCAGCAGCGGCAGCGTGGCGCTGCGCTTGACGGGGTAATGCGTGATGACCTCGTCGATTTTGGAAAGGGTGGCGGGCTTGAGATTCATGCTGTCAGGAAAGTAGCGAGTAGTGAGTAGCGGGTAGCGAGTAGATGGCGGCGCGGCAGATGTCTGGATTTTTCGGTTCTGTGTGGTTGTTTGTCTATGCTCGCTACTCGCTACTCGATGCTCGCTACTGCTTTCACCGGTCACACTCGCCCATCACGAAGTCGAGCGACCCGAGGAGGGTGACGACGTCGGAGATGAGGATGCCGGTGCAGATCTTCGGGAGGATGGAAAGGTTGCAGAACGAGGGGGAGCGGATCTTGAGGCGCCACGGGACGCCGCCGCCCTTGCTGACGACGTAGAAGCCGAGGATGCCCTTCGGGTTTTCCGCCTCGAAGTAGACCTCGCCCGGGGGCATCTGCGGACCCTCGGTCACCAGCATGAAGTTTTGGATGAGCTCCTCCATGGAGGTGAGGATCTTGTCCTTCGGCGGGGCGAAGATCTTGCGCGCGTCCTTCGCGTACCAGTCGCCGCCCGGGAACTTGGCGATGACCTGGCGGATGATGCGGACGGACTGGCGCATCTCTTCGCCGCGGATGAGGTAGCGGTCGTAGGAGTCGCCCTTCGTGCCGACCGGCACGTCGAACTCGTACTGCTCGTAGCCGGAGTACGGTTTGTCCTTGCGCAGGTCGAGGGGGATGCCGGAGCCGCGCAGGTTCGGGCCGGTGATGCCGTAGGCGAGCGCGTCTTCCTTGGTGATGACGCCGACGCCGACGGTGCGGTCGAGGAAGATCTTGTTGCGGGTCAGGAGGGAGAGGATCTCCTCCAGCGCGGGCAGGAACTGGTCGCAGAAGCCCCCCACCCGACCGAGCCAGCCGTCGGGGACGTCGCGCGAGACGCCGCCAATGCGGGTGTAGCTGGTGGTGAAGCGGGCGCCGGTCAGCTCCTCGAAGAGCTTGTAGAGGTGTTCGCGCTGGTTGAGCGAGTGGACGAGGACGGTCCACGCGCCGACGTCGAGGCCGAAGGCACCGAGGCCCATGAGGTGCGAGGAGATGCGGGCCATCTCGGCCGTGATCACGCGGATGGCCTGGCAGCGGGCGGGCACCTCGAGGCCGGCCAGCTCCTCGACCGCGATGGCGTAGGCCATGTTGTTGGCGAGCGGCGCCAGGTAGTCCAACCGGTCCGTGTACGGCACGAACTGGTTGTAGGTCATGTTCTCGGCGATCTTCTCGTCGCCGCGGTGCAGGTAACCGACGACCGGGTCGCACTTGGTCAGGATCTCGCCGTCGAGTTCCATCTGGAGCCGGAGCACGCCGTGCGTGGACGGGTGCGACGGGCCCATGGAAAGGGACATGCGGTCGGGCGCGGCCTCGGCGGCCTTGGCGGCGGTGTCAGGAAAATTCAGTTCGGTGGCCATGGCGTCGGGGGCGGCGGCTTATTCGGTTTTCGGTTTCCGCTCGTTCCAGCTCTGGTCCTTGGCGCTGGGTTCGGCGTCGGCCAGGTTGATCTCGCCCGGGGAGGCCACGAAGGGGCCGCCGGCCATGGGGGCGGCGATGACGGGGGTCTTGGTTTCCGCGGCGACCTCGGCGTCGGGGAGCACGGTCTCGATGCCGGCGAGCGGGAACTCCTTGCGCAGCGGGTGGTACGGATAGCCGTCCCACATGAGGATGCGGCGCAGGTCGGGGTGGCCCTCGAACTTGATGCCGAACATGTCGAAGCACTCGCGCTCGTGCCAGTTGGCGCCCGGCCAGAGTTGGGTCACAGTCGGGGCGGCGGGCTCGAGGTCGTTGGTGCAGTCGGCGGCGATGCGGAGGTACTCGCGGCGCGAAGTCGCGTAGAGGTGATAGACCACGGTGAAGCGCGGGGACGCGCCCTCGGCCCAGTCGATGGCGGTGAGGTCGGCGAGGAGGTCAAAGCCCTCCTCGTCGCGGAGGAATTGCAGGACCGCGGGGACCGCGGCCAGCGGGACGTTGCAGGCGGCGTGGTCGCTGCTGGCGCGGTCGGTGGCCGGCGGAAACTTGGCCTTCAGGGCGGTCGCGGCGGTGGATTCTACGGGCATGGGGGCGGAAATCGTTGGGCGGACGGCGTCAGGCCACGAACAGGTTCTTGGCGGCCGGCTCGCGTTTGATCTTCTCCTGCAGCTTGATCAACGCGTCCAACAGCGCCTCGGGGCGCGGCGGACAGCCGCTGACGTACACGTCAACCGGCACGATGCGGTCGACACCCTGCAAAGTGGCGTAGCTGCGATACATACCGCCGGAGCTGGCGCAGGCGCCCATGGCGATGACCCACTTGGGGCCCATCATCTGATCGTAGATGCGGCGCACCTGGGGGGCCATCTTGTAAGTCACGGTCCCGGCGACGATCATGCAGTCGGCCTGGCGGGGGGAAAAGCGCATGACCTCGGCGCCGAAGCGGGCGATGTCGAACCGCCCGTTTCCGACCGCCATGAGCTCGATGGCGCAGCAGGCCAGGCCCATGGGCATCGGCCACACGGAGTTGGTGCGGATCCAATTGATCACGGCGTCGGCGCGCGAGACGATGACTTCACCCTCTACCTTGCCGTTGAAGCCCAATTCGGTGTGTGACGCAGCCATGTGTTGGTGGGATACGTGGATAAAATCAGAGTCAGCGTTAGGAAGCCCTCCGGGGCGTGCAAGTGGCATTTTGCGAAATAATCATCCCGACCCGCAGCATAAGGATTTTCCATTGACCCATGCCGTCGGGATGCCCTTCTTTGCCCTTTCATCTTCAGGCTGTGGTGCCTTTTCAAGCACAGCAGCCTGGCAACGCCGGAGAGGTGGCTGAGTGGTTTAAAGTACCCGCTTGGAAAGCGGGCGTAGGGAAACCTACCGGGGGTTCGAATCCCCCCCTCTCCGCCATTTTCACTCGTTAACGAACCGCGGTGGCTTTCATTAAATCTCACGCAAACCACTGACCGTGAGCGAGCACGGCAACATGGCTCTTTGAGAGAGCCAGGATTAGTTCGCGGAATAGCCAATTTTCCAGCGGGAAAAAGGAACGCGGGCGCGGCCGTTGTTCGCTGCCGTTAAAATCTACGCGTTGCTTCCTGCCCGGGTGCAGCGACGATTTTCGGTAACAAAAAACACGTCACGGCGAAGCGTGCCCGAAGGCCGTTTTTCCACCGACGAAGGAGCTACCCATGACTAAAATCCAAGCTGCTGCTACGCCCGTTGCGACCGGCTCTGTGCCCGTCGGCATCTACGCTCGCGTCTCCACCTTCAACCAGGTCGGCGGACGCTTCGACTCATGCGAAAGCCAGGTTGTCATCTGCCGAGATTACCTCGCCAAACACGCGGCCACCGCCGGCTGGCACGAATTCATCTCCCTAACCGACGCGGCCTATTCCGGGGCCAGCATGAACCGGCCCGGCATGCAGGCGCTCATGCGACATATCGAAGCTGGGGCCATCAAGGTGGTCCTCATCTTCAAACTCGAACGCGTCCTGCGCAGCACCCATGAGTGGGCACCCTTCCGGGCTTTCCTCCGCAAGCACGGCTGCCGCCTCGTGAGCGCAACGGAGGACCTATCAGAGGAGACGCCCTCCGGCCGGCTCAAGAACAACATCGTGATGAGCGTGAACGAGTATGAGCGCGACAACACCTCCGAGAAGATTCACCTGAAACTCGTCGAGCAGGCCAAGCGCGGCATGTGGACTGGCGGTAACATCCCCTTTGGTTACACGTACGATGCCGACCTGCAGGGCTTAATGCCCCTGCCCGAGGAAGCCGCCGTCCTCCGGCGCATCTTTGAACAGGCCGCCCGATTGGTCTCACTAACCGACATTGCCAACACCCTGAACAACGAGGGCATCCGCACCCGGGCTCGCGTCCAGCAGGGCCGGGATGGCATACGCCGCGACATCGGCTTAAAACGCTTCCGGACGGATATACTCCGGAGGTTGATCCAACGGCCGCTCTACGCTGGCCGCGTCCGCATGCACGGCATTGAATACCCCGGCCAGCACGAAGCCATCGTGAGCCCGGACCTCTGGGAGCGCGCAAATGCCGCCATAGCCAAAGCCCTCCAGCCGGCCCGCTGCCGGCTGCGGGCGCGGGACAAGCATTTCCATGTGCTCAAGGGGATCGCCCTCTGCGGTTGCTGCGGCCGGGCGATGATCCCCAACGCGAGCGGAAAGCGCAACGCCGCCGGCCAGATTTACCGCTATTACACCTGCGGCCTGTCCCACAAGGAACGCGCCGACGCCCGTTGCGCCTTAAAACACGTCTCGGCTTCCGCCTTGGAAACCGCCGTCCTCGGGTTCCTCGCCCAATGCAGCGAACACCCTGACGTGCTGCAGGCCACCCTCGACAGCAGCCAGCAACGCCATGCCGGCGAACGGGTGCCCTTGCGCGCCCGCCTGAGCGAACTGGACCGCACCGTGGCCGATCTCAACCAGCAGTTGCGCCACTGCGCGCAGGCCGTGGCCCGCGGCGGCCTGGATTGCTTGGCCGATGCTCTGCGCGAGGAAGCCTCCGCCCTTGCCGAGCAAAAGCAGACCCTCCTCGTCGAGCGTGAACAAACCCGGCAGGATCTGGCCGCCTGCGAGGGCAAGATCCTCGATCCCGAACGGGTTCGCCGTTCTCTCGTCCGCTTCGGGGAAATCCTGCCCACCCTCACTCCGGAGCAGCAGCGTGACCTCGTGCTCCTCTTCCTGGAGAAAGTCGAAGTCCGCCCGGCAGCTAAACCCGCAACCGATCCCGACACCCGCCATCTGGAATTACGCTTCAAGGTGCGCGTGGAACGGCTGATTGAAGGCATGGAAGAACGCCTCGTGATCGACGTCGGCGACCGGGGCACCGTATCGTCCGCGCAGGCGGCGCGGCCGTTCCTCCTGACGGCAGAGGTGGCGCTGACCCAAGTCGGCGGCGTGGCGGTCCTCGCGCCTTTCGCACGTACGCTTACGGTCGCCAAGCGCTCCACCCAGCGGCCAGCCCCGGCCCCGGTCCAGCACCCGTTGCACCGTGCCCGGGCCTGGCAGCGCCGCTTGGCAACCGAGCCGGGACTGAATCGGGTCAAGCTCGCTGCCGCCGAAGGACTGACGCCAGGCGCCATCACCCATCACATGAAGCTCCTCCAGCTCGCTCCGGCGATTCAGGAACGCCTGCTTAACGTGACCACGCGGACCGAGCTGTACCGCTACAGCCTGAACCGGATGAAGGCCCTCGCCGAACTGCCCGAGGCGGAACAATTGCAGCGATTTGCCGAGGTGACCATCAATTGACGTTCAATTGCCGCTAAACTCGGTCCGCAGCAGGTAACGTGTACGGCAGGCGCGACCCTCGACCACGCAAAGCCCGCTGGCGCGCAACCGCGTCAATTTCCGGGCAATGGCCGGCCGGGTAAGCCCTAGCACCGTCATCAGTTCCGGTGCACTCGCCGAGCCGGCCTGCTGCAAGTGGGCAACGATCTGCCGCTCCTGTTCGTCGATCACGAATTGCTGCGGTCCACTGCCGCCCTTGAGGACCAGCGGCCGGGGGACGGCCCGCGTCTGCGCGAGTTGCTGTTCCTCCAGCCGTCCGATCCCGATCGCGAGGATTTCGCCGATGCGGCGTAGAACCTCCTCGTCGCTCAAGTGGTCGAAGCGTTGGGTGTCGAGCAGCGCCATGGTTAACGGACCGCCGATTTTGCGAAATCCAGCATGTCCTGCAGGTGGGCGTGGTCGCGCAGGACCGGGTCAACCGGCATAGATCACCCGCCGGTCGCGTTCAATCGTCTCCCGGCGGAAGCGATTGGTGATTTCCCCGACCGCTTCGGCGGTCAGCAAATCCACCGGCACACCCAAAAGCCGGGCGCATTCCTCCTCGATCGCGACGATTTTCAAGCCTGGATGCTCGGTGAAAGTGACAATCAGGTCCACATCACTGCCCTTGGTCGCGTCGCCCCGCGCCACGGAGCCGAAGACTTCGAGCCGGGTGATTCCATACTGGCGAAAGACCGGCGCCAGGCGGCGGGCAATCTCGGCGGCCGATGGCGGCAGCCGGGTACTTCGCGGCCGCGGTGGCTCCGACGTGGGCATGACCAAGTCGGCAGCGCGGCTGGGTGCGCTCCGGGCGGATTTGGTCTTTTTCACGGCTGGAATCATCGGCCGAAAGGTTTGCCTCGGAGACGTTGCGACCAAGGCGGAAGTTCCGCCGGAACTGGCGGGGAGCTGGAACCGTGGGGCGAGTTGCATGCCCGCAGCTTGTGGCATTCGGCTGGAAAATACAGGCCCCGGAGCGAACAGGGGCAGAGGCGGTGTTCGCTCCCAGCCTGCACTTGTCGCCAAAGCCGCGCCCGCGTTAGTAGCAGGAAGGTTTTGGCGCGGCCTTGGCCGGGGGCTGGGGGGTGGCCCGAGCCCCCAGATAGGCGTGCCGGCCACCGAGGCCGGACACGCCGTGGCAGCGCTTCGGGAGCCGAAGCGTGGAGGTCCGCCGACACCCCGCAGTCCAGCAACAAACCGGCCATTCCCCTTCTCAGCCCAATACGTGACGAACGGGCACTGGGGCAAATGGCATTTGGGAGCATCCCAATGCCATTTGCTTTGCGGTGGCAGGACGGTGTTCCCGGGTGCCGGCCCGCCGCCGCTCGCACCATTGCCCCGCATGTTATAATATGAATCTTCTGCACCCCGAACTTCCCCAAGGCTTTGAATCCTGGACCCAAGTCCTCGCCGACTGGGGCGTGTGGCGGGCTTTCAGTGAAGCCAAGGCACCTCGCTGCCTCCGGGAACATCCGGCACTGGCTGCGCCCCTGATCGCCCAGCTCGGCTCAGCCCTCCGCGACCGGCTCTATTATCACCGACTCCGCGAAGTCGCGATCCTCCAACTCCAGGTGACCGAACCGGCCTACACCACGGCCGGCGGCGAAGCCTACCGCGTGCTCAACCGTACCATGCAGGAGGCCCAGGACCGTTTCTTTGCCGTCTATCATCAGCCGGAGACATCGCGCGAACGAATCACACGCCACGAGGCCA
Organism: uncultured Opitutaceae bacterium; assembly: GCA_964355715.1. Lineage (GTDB taxonomy): Bacteria > Verrucomicrobiota > Verrucomicrobiia > Opitutales > Opitutaceae > UBA2377. Next base: position 127,627 of record CAYHEW010000001.1, read on the forward strand.
TGCGCCAAGCGCAATCCTCCTGGGAACAATCCCGCCGCGAACTCGACTCCCTCGTGCAGCAGACCCGGCGCCAGGCGGCGCGTTCCTATTGGAACGCCCAGCCATTGAAGGAGGTCCCAGATACGATCTTCGCCACCGTCCCGGCAGCGGCACCCCCGGCTCGCCTGGCCCGCATCCATCCGGCGTGGTGGGGCAACTTCTTTGGACGGATTCAATTTCGCTTCGGCCAGGGTCACCCGGCCCAAGGCGAACTCCTCACTGCCTTACCGCAGTTACGCACCGCCGCCCGGCGGTACAAGCTGTCCGCCGTCATCACCGACTGGCGCAATGCCCACAACGATGACTGGGGTTGGTATGACCAAGTCTACCACTGGGTACTGGCGCCCCGTGCAGCCAAGAAGGCGCAGGCTTTGGCCCGTTGGTTCAACACCCGCGCTCCGGGCTACCTCACCGACCCGGCCCGACGCCAGTCTCTCGATGCGCAGCTGATCGAACGCCTTGCGCAGTCCGACCCATGGCATTTGCCGGCAACATCATCCCCTCCCGTGATGAATCCCTGGACGCCGGGCCGCAACTGACGCGCCCCCTTGTGCGCGAAACACCAACGTCTGCGGCCCGGCGGCCAACGCTGCGACATCAAGGCCTATAATCCCATCCGCGGACCGTTCCGGGGCTTTTCCGCCGGCGACTGGCCCCAGCCCAAGCCGGGATCAACGCGCGGGGTCACTTCCTCAGCGCGGGCCACCGCCACAATGCGGGCGTTGGCCGATGCGAATAGTTCCCGGTAGGCGGCCGGCACGTGCGCCCGCTGCGCCGCCCGGGCGATGTCATCCCCGGTCAGTTCGAGGCCGGTAACCGTGCGATGCAGCCGCAGCATGGTGCGCACATCCGCCAGGTCCTGCGCATCGCCCCGCCCCATCTTGGAAACCACCAGGTCCAGCATCCGGGGCCGCACCAGATTCAGCCGGCTCAGTTTCTCCTGATGCAAGGGTACCACGTGCTGCCGCCATTCCGGAGTCAGGACCACCTCCCGCTCGGGAAAGATATGCGTCACGTAGAGCCCTTGGGGCTCGAGTTCCTGATTGGTCTGCTTCACCGCCTGCCAGAATCCGCGGTCGGCATCGACCTGCAGTTCCCGCTCCCGCGGAATGATGATGTCCACGTCGTTCGTGGAACGGCCGGCCAGTCGCACCGCATACTTCCGGTCCAGGAGCAGCGCCGAAGACCCGAACACCACCACCTCGGTGGGTTGGGTCAGATGCCGGTCGAGCGTCTCCGCAATCGTCTGCGCGGCGTTCATCGGCCACTGGCTGGACGCAGCCAGATCCGCTTCACCCCCAGACCGGGGCCGCTGCGACGGGTTTCGGCCATCAGGCGCGATGCACCCGGCAGGAAGTCCTCCTCAATGGCGGATACTTCCGGCAACGCCGCCAGAACTCCGGCCCAATACTCCGGATAGGTATCCTCCGCCCGGCCCAGCCGGGCCAAGTGGACCATCCGCGCTGCCACGTCGTAAATTTTCGCCGCCTGTGCGATGCGCTCGGGCCTGTTACCAAGGTCACTCAGAATCATGGCGCCACAGCGGATCGCCTGAAATGTCGCCGCCGTTTCCGGTCCGCGCAGGAGCGCGCAGCCCAACACTTCCGGCGGCAGCCAGGCGAGATCGGCGGGGGCCACCTCCGGCCAAAGCGGGGCATAGTGTCGGCAACCCCGGGCCAAAGCGACCGCCAGCAATTGCGACCTGGTTAAGGTCCTGGCCCGCATGCATGCCTGCGCAAAGGCCTCATCCGAACGGACCGATACAGGCAAGTAGGGATGAACTTTGGCAGGCATGGCAACGTCAGGAGAGCGAGGACACAACGCTAGCCAGCGAGGTCCGCTGCGCGAATTCTTTTTGAAGGTAGAGCGATAAATCCAAGAGAATGCGACCATGTCGGCAGTCTTCACAGCGTACGTTTGTTCGCGAGGGTGCTCCGCGAACAGGCGAAGCGTCTCTGTTCGCTCCCGAGTCTCCCCAGAGGGTTCATCAACCCTCAGACTGTCGGCATGGATTTCTACAGTTCTTGTACGGTCTGGTTCAAGGTCGCCTGTTCCGCCGCATCTGCCGCCCGTCTGGCCGCTGTGCGACGCTTTAGTGCCTCGTACGGTGTTTCTCCGGGCAGAATAAAAGTGGTCCCTTCGGGCACCGGTTCATTGCCACCGCCCCCGATGGGCAAAGGCTTTGGGCTGACCGGCGTCAGCGCGGACGACGGCGATCGGGCTGTATCCTCAGTTGTAGAGATACCCAACGGCGTCGCTGCCTCCGCCGGTTTTTTGGCACTCTTCCGCCGCTTCTGCGGCCTCGTGCCCAACTGTTGTTGCAACCAACGCCGCATCGTCTCGCGGCCGATTTCGATGCCCATTAGCTGTAACCCCGCGGCGAGTGCCTCCACCGATTCCCCGGCTTGTCGCAGGCGAATCAAATCCGCCTTGTGCGGTTCCAATTGGGCGGTGGCGTGGTTACGCGGGTGCCGCGCTTGGGCCACGGCCTGGGCCAGCGTGGTGGGTCGCATGGGCACCATCGGGAGTTGCGTGAGGAGTGACATGGTAACGGTTGGGGAACGGTATGTGTGGTGGTCGGGGAGTGCAACGGGCGCGCCTCAGGCGCACTCTAAGCGGCAACGCTTGGACGTTGGTGTCCTTCCTTATCTCTTTCTTTTTGTTTTCGGTGGCTACTTCGGTGGTCAAATCGGTGGTGCTTCGGTGGTGAAATCGTTGGTGAGTCTTTTGACAGGGTTTTTGTCCTTCTTAGGTCAGGTTGAATCAGCCTTAGACTTAGTCCTTCGTTTCACTCTGAGCTACAAAAGGTGGTTCATTCCTGAGTGGGTTTTGGTTTCAAAACGAGGTGTCGGATGCTGACAATCCGTACCTGCAAGGCCTTCAGCAAGGCCCTCGGGGAGTACCTCCGGCAGGCTGACTACTACGCCCAGGGCATGAAGGTCGAAAGCACCTGTCACGGCCGCCTCTGTGCGGCCGTGGGTCTGGTTGAAGGTGCCACGATCACCGATCAAGCCTTCGAGCGCGTCGCCTCCAATCACCACGCCCTGACCGGCGACAAACTCACCGAGCGGATGGCGGCCGGCCGGCGCGCCGGCTACGACGCCACCTTCAACGCCCCCAAATCGGTCTCGATCCAAGCCTTCATTGGCGGCGATGACCGCCTCGTTGCCGCCCACGAAACCGCCGTCCGCGAGGCCCTGCACGAACTCGAATCCTTCGCCTGCCACCAGACCGGCCGGGGCCTCAACAAACGCTACGTCCCTTCCGGGGCCATCGTCGCCGCCATCTTCCGGCACGGCGAAAGCCGCGCCCTCGATCCGCACCTGCATTCGCATGCGTTCATTTTCAATGTGACTCGAAGTGAATCGAAGTCCGGCCGGCTCCTCGCCCTCGAAAGTTCGATTATCTTCGAACGAACCAAGTACCTGACGGAGGTTTACCGCAACGCCTTGGCCCGCGAGGTGCAGTGCTTGGGCTACCTGATCGAGCAACGCCCGCACGGCTTCGAACTGGCCGGGGTGGCCCCGGAACTCCTCGAACGCTTCTCCAAGCGCGCGGCCGAACGCGACCGGGCCATTGCCATCCGTGAGTCCGAACTAGGCCGGGAACTCACCCGCGATGAAATCGCTGTCCTCGTCCGCGAGAACCGCGCCGCCAAGCAGTACGAACTCAGCCCGGACGAAGTCCGCCAGCGCCAGTTTATCCAGGTGAGTGAGACAGAACTGGCCGACTTGCGCGCCCTCAAGTCGGCCCCGACGCCCGTCAACTCTCCGGCTCCCGTGCTCCTCCCCGAGGCCATCGCCCGCATAGCCGAGCACCTTTTCGAGCGCCATACCGTAGTTTCCGAATATGAATTCCTCGCCGCCGTCCTGCGGGAAACTTACGGGACCCATTCGCTTCCGGCCATCAAGGCCGCCCTGGCCGCGGATAACCGTTTTCTCCATGCCGACGGCAAGTTAACAACCCAAGCCGCTCTCGACCTAGAAAAAGCTCTGGTCCGTCATCTCAACGCCGGCGTCGGTATCGACGACATCGGCATGGGCTACCTGCCTCGGTCAGACTGCGATCACCTTACCCCCGAGCAGGCCCGGGCGGTGGCCGCCATTCTGGATTCGCGCGACCGCGTCACGGTCCTGCGGGGCCGGGCCGGCACCGGCAAAACCCAGACCCTCGCCACCTTGATCGAAGAGATCACCCGGCACGGTGCTCACGTGGCCTGCTTGGCGCCTAGCACCCAAGCGGTGGAGGTTCTGCGTCAGGACGGGTCGGTCCAGTACGCTGCAGGGCGGCCTTCCGCCGGCCAGGTTCTGGGATCAGCCCAGACCGTGCAGCGTCTCCTGGTCGATGAGACCCTACAACGCTCCCTCCGCCATCAGGTCGTGATCGTCGACGAATACGGCCTCCTCTCCACCCGCCAGTTGAAGCAACTGGTCGATATCGCCGAGACTCAGCATGCGCGGCTCCTCCTCGTGGGCGATTCGGCCCAGCACAAGAGCGTCGAGGCCGGCGACGCCGCCCGCATCATTGAAAAGGAATCACGCGTCCGGGTCGTCACCTTGAGCGAAGTCCACCGGCAAGCCCCAAATCCGGCCTACCGGAAGGCGGCCGAACACCTCGCCGCCGGCCGGTATTCAGCAGGGCTCAAGCAATTGGACCGGATTGGGGCCATCGTCGAAGTCGAATCCCCCTCCCTGCGTCGGCAGCAAATGGTGGATGATTGGTTTCACGCCTCCTGCGAAACCAAAAACGTCCGCATCCGCGACGGTTTTCAGGAACGGGCCAAGACGGCCCTCATGGTGGCGCCCACGTGGTCGGAAATCGACGCCCTGAACCTCGAAGCCCGCCATCGCCTCCGTGCGGCCGGACGTCTCACCGGCCCCGATCAAGCCTTCACGGCCCTCCGCGCCAAGGACTGGACTCGCGCCCAGCACAAAGACCACCGCAGCTACCAGCCCGGGGATGTCCTGGTCGCGCACAAGGCAACGAAACACTTTGCCCAGGGCGAGGAACTGCGCGTCCTCCGCAAGGAGAAGCGCCGGCTGATTTTGGCCGGCAGAGCCGGCGAAATCTCCGTGTCTCCCCGCCAATCCGGCCTCGCCTGGACCGCCTGCGAGGAACGGCCCAACCCAGTCGCCGCCGGCGACCAGCTGCGCCTGCGCGTCATCGCGCAGGTCGTTACCCCCGACGGTCACTCTCGCCGGCTCGCGAACGGTACCCCAGTCACAGTCCAGTCCGTGAATGCTTCCGGGCAACTCATTCTCGCCGACGGTGCCACCCTCCAATCCCGGCAGGTCGCTTGCGGCTACGCCATTACATCCCATGCCTCGCAGGGTACGACCGTGGACAAAGTCTTTATAGCCGGCGCCGCCTCCCGTGAAGGTCTCTACGTGGCCGCGACCCGAGGCCGGGAGTCGGTCCGGATCTTCGTCCCGGACCGCGAGCAGTTCCTCGGTGCCCAGGGACTCCGCTCCGAAGCCCGCACGTCCGCCTTGGAATTTACCCGCCACCAGACGCTTCCAGCCCGCTTCAAGCCCTTCCTCGCGCGGGCCTGGAGCTACCTGCAAAACTTGCGGACTCAGATCAGCGCCTACCTCACGTTGCATCCCGAAGCCCTGCTCGTGCCGGTGCCGCAGGTTCACACGATGCCGGCGCCCCCGGATCTGAAGCCGTTTACCCAACAAACACCCGAGGAGGACGCTCCACGTCCCCGTCATCATCACGACCATCATGAATCCACCACCCCAAGTGTGGGCACGCGCATGCGCCTATGAGCGGACTGAAGCCCCGACATCCCGACCAGGCAGTTTCCCAGCCAATTGATCCAGGCTGCCTCACCACGCGCGAAGTTCCCTCGCTTTGTTTACGTTTCCGGTCACACCGGCAACGCATGGCGATCCCGTATGCGCTTCTCCTGCGCTTGGAATTGGCGGAGGACGAAACCGCCTGCCTGATTGCATTCGCAACGTATGAAATCCTCCTTCGCGGTCGGCACCTACTGCAGGTGTACGAGGCCGTCAGCCTAGGACAGGCCCTGCAGGTCAGTGTGGGGAACGCCGCCAGCATCACAGCAGGCACATCCTTTGCGGGTCCGCTGGTTACAGAGATCAGAATCGAACCGACGGATGAATCCGGTCGAGCACGACGTTAAGGTTAACGGAATATTCGGACTCCGAGAAGGGCCATGGTAATAACTGCCTCCAGCTTCGATAGTTCGCAGCGCTTGTGCAGGAATCCCAAGCCCGGCCGTTTGCTTATCAATAAACCTTGAGACGCCCATTCACCGAAACAAACTCAAAGTCCATGAAGTGAGACGACACCATAAGGATAAGCTCCGCTGGTAGCTTGCGCTGCACCACGCCAATGACTTCATGCCATTCATCACAGAATACCAGAGCAACTTTGCTTGGCAATATTTGCGGCTCAGGGCCGCTTTACATCATTCCGGACGTTATCCATCGTTACGCGCGAACCTGCCGAAGCTGAAGATCACAGTAACAAGAGATGAAGCGCCCAACGATAATCTGGAAATATGCTTCCGGGCTTGTGGTCGGGTGCATTGAGTCAGACGGAGTCAACCTGACGAGCCGGTTCAGCGAAGCTGCGACTGGTCTCCCAATCGGACAATTACTGCTGCCCTATCGCCTGCTCTCCCGCGACAGATGGCACGGCGAAGCCCGTGAAATGCCCCATGCGATGGTAACACAACCCACGGGTTTTTCCATCACATGGCCTGAAAGCAAGGCCCACCCGGTCCGATTGACAATGCATCTGACGGTCTCCGAGGAGGACGTGTTTGATATCACATTTCGCGCTGAAGTGCAGCAACGGCTGACGGACTACGAACTGTTCCAGTCTTTTTATTTCGCCCGTGAGTTTCGTGGCGGCGGTTATGTGCATGCGCTCCCTTACGAGACGCCACATGTATCCGACCTGGTCCAAGTGCAACCCGTGGATGATCCGCTTTATCGCGAAATGTATTTGAGTTTCCCGCGGGACGAACGATCTGCCGCGGTGCTCTGCGATGGTCGCTGGCAGCGGGGACGGCATTTCACACGGTTTCTCCCCGCCCGATATTATGGTATTCCGCTCGGTTATTTTGCGTCGGCCTCCAATGGTATTGGAATCGCCGTAATGGGCCGGCAGGACGTGTTCGCAGTCAGCATGGCCTATAATTCCGCTGACGTGCAAAACAGTGTTGGCCAGCACAACTCGCTCTATCTTTCCCTGCTGGGCCGGACCGTAAGCCCGGGCGAAACAGTTAATACCGGTTATCGTATGGTAGTTGGACGTTTTGGCAGAGACGCGCGCAGCCATTTGGCGCTGTATGAGGCCTATCGTAAATCAGCCGGTTGAATTTGCCTTGAGTTGAACGGCACAGCTCGAATCTCACCAACCTTTAGCCTGCCGCCGCCGCCGTGCGATAGAGCGCAATGATTTTTTCCGGCGGGATATCGGCCAGCAGGTTATGGATGTTGGCAAACACATACCCACTGTCCTCGGACAGCGTCGCAACGTTCTGCGTTACCTCGCGCTCGATGTCGGTGATGGAGCCCAATGGCAGGGTGTGCTGCGAATCGATGCCCCCGCCCCAGAGGGCCATCCGACCGCGGACCTTGTCCTTCCACTCCAAGGGCGTGCGGCCACCAGCAGGCCATTGGACGGGATTGAGGATGTCCGTGCCAGTCTGAATGATCAGGTCAAGGATGTCGTAAAGGGCGCCACAGGAATGAAGGAAGGTCTTGATGTTAGGCGCTAGCCGATGGATTTCGGCGTTGTGGCGTTGGCGATAGGGTAGAAATAGGTCGCGGAAGGTGGCGGGGGAAGCCATCAGTGATTTCTGGTTACCCCAGTCGTCGGCATCGGTGCCGACGATGTCCACGTAATCTTTGACCTCGGGCAGGAGCGCGCGGACGTTCCGCAAGGCGTATTCCAAGTGCATGTCGTGCAGCTCGTGAATGAAGTCGGGATCTTCGAGGCACAGCACGGGGAAGACAGCCAAGCCGCCATAACCATGAATGCAGAGATCCATTTTCAGTTGCCCCCAAAAAAAGACGGCCCGGTCGCTACTCTCGCGCACACGCCGACAGGTGACGCGGAGGGCCTTGACCTCCCGGTCGCTTAGCAATTGCTTCTCAAGGTCCCGGCGGACCTGCTTAAGGTCGGGTCTGGGCAGTTCGTCATCGAGGATGAGTGACTGGCCGGCATGCTCAGAGTTGAACACATACGCTCCCAGCGGCATGCTGAGCAAGTCCCCCCCGTAAATGGTGCCATCGGGATCGGCGCGGTAAGCGGAGTGGTCACGGACATGACCGCCGGAAATCCGCCCGTTGAAATCGTAGGGGTGCCAGAGGTCGGGCTGCTCGTAGGCGTTCGTCACGTCGCCTTCCACGATGACCACGTCACACTCCAAGGCATCAAGTACATCCAAGTGAGGCAGTGCCAGCATCTGGACGGTGTCGTAAACGCGCGTGGGTTTGGGCGGCAGGCCAAGAGCATTGCGCAAAGATTGATAGCTGAACGCCGAGATCCCAGTGGAACGCATGCCGCTCAGATCCTTGGGCAACCGATCAACGGATTGAAAATTTAGGGCGGCAAGAATACGCTGTCGGGATGTCATGGAAATCAATCCGTTGCAAACGGGATCGGGATTGTTTCAGCGGGTCAGAAAAATCACAGTGGCGGCCCATTCGCCATGGGGAATCCAGCGAAGTTCACCTTTGACCACGGTCACGTCGCCCGATTTTTCCTGCAAGGAATCGGCCAGTTTCCACTTACCCGAAGGCAGCGGAATGCGCAATGCGGTCTGACGAGGTTTGGCAAAGGTGTGCGCCACGACGAGGGTCTGCCGGCAAGTTGAACCCACGCGCACCACCGCCTGCCAGCCTGCAGCGTGACGATAGGACTGAACCTCGGGACCGTGGCGATACGAACGCCCACGACGGATGATCGGGGCGGCCCGTTTGTAGAGCGCAATAGCCTGGGCTACGAGGGCGCGTTGTTCCGGACGCAAAGTAGCGAAATCCCCAGAGAGACAGAGTCTCCCGAGGAACCCTCCCGCCAAAAGATATACGATTCGTCGCAGATCGGCTTTGGCCCGGAGCACAGCCCAAATCTGACTTTGTCGGGGCAGCATCAAACGATGCAGATTGGCGGCGATGATTGGAATCTCCCGGCACTCATGCGCATCGGAGAAACTGCTCATCGAAGTGAGGCCCATCATTACCGGCTCAAGGCGGTGACCGCCCGAGGAACAATTTTCAATGACCAGATCCGGAATCTCCTTCCGCAAGCGCTGAAAGAATGTCACGACGCCATCGAGATGTTGTCGTAATCCCTCGCCCAACGACTCCGCTCCATCGACCCCGATGCCGAGGTTGTCGTTGTAGTCTACTTTGAGATAACCAAAATTGCCGGCCTTGAGCGTATCGATGACTTTCCCAGCCAAGTGATCGCCGACTTCGGGCTTGCGCAAATCGAGAAACCGCCGCGTGCCCACCGTGATGGGACGCCCATCACGATGCAGCAATAGATCGGTGCGGTCAAAGAGCGATGAAGCACACCCCACCACTTCCATTTCAAACCACAACCCGGGAATCATGCCATGCGCTCTGATAATGTCGGCCGTGGCGCGGATGCCCTGCGGATACATCGCTGCATTGGGCAACCAATCACCTTGCGCTTGATCCCAGGTGGAGTTTTCCGGTTTATACCAGCCTGCATCCATGACCAAATATTTAAAGCCCGCTCCCCGAAGTGACGCAGCAAGCGCGCTCATGTTCTCGTGACTCGGATCTCCCCAACTGGTCGTCCATTCATTGAACATGACCGGCAGATCCCATTCGCTCCTGGGCAGGGTCGCAAGCGGCACTTCCTGCGCGGGGGTCAAAGCAGCGCAACATTCATCCAGCCCACCCTGCACGCACGCGAGCATCGCAGTCGGAGAAGTGAAACTCTCCCCCGCGTTCAGCGTTTTCATCCAATGCCCGAACTCGCGATCGGCCAGTCCACCGGAAATCGCGGCGAGATCGTCGCGGCGATAGACCTCCAGTTGCCACGAGCCGGGATGGGCAAGTTGCGCACCCCAAGTGACGCCCGCTTGGGTATCCTCGACGGCAAGACACGGGAAATAGCCATTGACCGGCAATGATCCTATTGAACCAAAACGCTCATTGCGCACCCCCCACCCAACCCAGGAACGCTCGAGTTGCAGATCTTCAAAGGACCGGGTCTCCAACCGCCCTTCCATGCTCCATACCCCTCGAAAACGATGCACCTGCAAACGCCCGGGCGCATCATCCGCGGCAAATGGGGATAGTCCGCCAAGCGAGAAACTCGCCAGCATTTCCAATATGACCGGTTCGCCGGTATTATTTTCAATCGTCACCCTGCTGCTGAGCCAGCTCGCGCCCTTGCGCCAGTCTAGATCGTGAAAAGCCCGCCAACCCTTGTCCGCATGCCGGAAAGTTGTGCGAATTTTCAACCCGCTTTTCAAATGACTCACTTTTTGTCCGACAAACCTGAGCTTATCCACGGTGGGGCTGTTCCGCATAGTGCGACCTTGTGAGAACGCCATCGGTTGATCATCGCTGACTACCTTGACCTGCATGAGCGACTCAACACCCCACGCCGGAAATCCCGTGCCATGTACAACCGTGGGCTGCCCCTCGACTTCCACGCCACTTAGGCAATTGCGGCGCACTGCGACTTGCCGCCGCAATTCCGTTGGGACGAGCCAGAGCCCCAACTTACTGCCGGAATGATCCGTCACGTAAAGAGCCGTCATGGCACCGCACCTGAACTCACGATGGATCTTTGGCCTCACGCCCTGATTCATAAACGTCCCTTTTGTCACAATCAGCCGGTCGTCTCTTTCAAACGGATGAAGCAGCGGCTATAAGTTGCCGCTGCTCCTCCGTTTTTTACAGCTGATGTTCAATATTTAAAACCGGCCGACAACCTGATTTCACGTCCATTGCCGCGGTAAATGTCGTTACGCTCGTCCGTGAGGTTGATCAGGTTCAACCTGAACGTAGTCGGCGTCGTCCCGATCTTGGTCTGATAAGCAAAGAACACATCAAATATCGTCTCAGCCGGAACTTCGAGGGGGAAATAATAAGAATCTGTAAAGTGGTGTGCGTCCGTATAAGCGATCGCACCGCCCACGCTCACATTTTTGAGCGGCCCGTCAGTAAAGTTATACTTCAAGACCAGGTTGGTTTTCCATTCGGGGCTTCTCAGACGACGGAAATCAAACACCCTTTTATAGGCATTGGTGTTGGCGTTGGCCGGATTCTGCGAGGGATCACTTACGATATTGGCCTGCCACATGTAGTTCCAATTGAACATCGCCTGAAAATTTGAATTCGGCGTCCATGTGAGATCACCATCGATGCCCTGCACTTGATACAAACCCCCGTTGGTCCACCAAGATACCAGATTGTTTGGATCGTCATCGTTATTGCGCGGGTCCGCAGCGGACTTTACGGTATCATATGATACGATATTGGCCCGTTGATCCTTGTAATACGAGACACTTCCGGAAAGCGTATTATTCTTCCAGTTTGTCTTGATGCCGAATTCGATACCTTCGCCGCTTTCGTTTTCAAGCTTGTGGGGATTGTCTGCTGCTGTGGCTCCGGCGTTATCGACCGACAGTTGGTTGGTAAACACGATCACCTTGCTGGCTGAAGCGAAGACACGAAAGCCTGGGGTTACTGTATAAAGGGCGCCAACCGTCCAAGTGTAGTCTTTCCCTTCCGGCTCGGGCCAGATTTGGTGGACCCGCCGTCCACCCAGCAGCAAATTGAGTTTATCATCCATCGCCTTTGCGCGATAACTCGCATAAAAATCTCTGTATTTGGACAGTGTTGTGGCAACTTCCGCTTGTTGCCCAGACACAAGGAGTCGAAGGTCGGGTTCGGGCTGACTGCCGAATGGATCGTAGTATCGGAAAGCATCGATTCCCGTCAAAACAGTGCCGTTCCGATCGAGCCTCGGAGCAGCCTTGTTGAAATCGAGAGGCAACAATCTGACCGCGCTTGTCGCCCGACGCAACTCGGCACCTGCTTGGAACTGGTGCTCGATGTTGCCCCAGTCGAATGTATACAACGCGTCCAGCTGCTGGGTGTCAGCTTCTGCCGGCAGCCCTCCGTCGAAACCGGAGGTGGAAGTAGAATCCGCCGCCGTTAATGTCCAAACCCGGCCGTCAGGCCGCACTCCCCCATTGCCTGGATAGATATTGTCCAGCCACAAACCCTGTTTACTCGTCATATGTTGCCACTGGTAGTTGACCGTCAGATTGGGCAATGGCGAAAACCGCACCCCAAGTTCCGTGGCCATAGTCTTGCCGTCCACATTCGAGCCTTCCCCGGTGAAGTTCGCTTTGTCACCCTTGGGTGAAAAGCGCCACCATTCAATGTCAGCGCTCGATAGCCGCCAAGGCTCAACCCCGGTCCGCCCCAAGGTGTCAGTCACCCAATTATCCAAATATGACCTCCGGATCGCATTCTCACCCCAGCGCTCAACAATTTTTGCGTGGGCTTCCGCATCGCTGGCCAGACTGTAAGTCGACTTCATGTAATCAAGGATCGACTGGCTCGGATGGAGGTAATCTTCATAATACTGAGGATTTACCGCAAAATTGGCAGCCGAATTCGGGTAAGGTATGTGTTGATTGGTGAAACTCGCGGCCAAGCTTACCTCAAACGTATTGCTGGGCCGGAAAGTCACGGAAGGAGCGATCAGTGTCATATCCTTCTTTTGATTATCAGCGTAGTTGTCCGTCCCGTAATGCGATGCTAGCAACCGGACTGCCAGGCCAGGCCGCATGACCGCCTGATAATCCAGTAGTGCCTTGTAGTAATTGTAGCTACCGTAAGTCAAATCCAGCGAAGTCGCGTTGGTGAACTGCGGCTTCTTCGACACGTAGTTGATGACGCCGCCGGCCGTCGTATTGCCGTAGAGCAAACCCGCCGCTCCTTTGGCCACTTCCACCCGGTCGATATTGTCAGTGATCAGATACGGCAACAGACCAAAGACGTTTGACAAAGGGGCACCATTATAAAACAGGGGCGCGTCAAAGCCGCGCAAGACGATGAGCGGACCCGCAAAAACCTCGTTGGGTGACACGGTCACGCTATTGCTGAACTTGAAGGCCTCGGCTTTGTCGGTTAAGGAAAAGTCCTTCAACAGTTCTCCTGAAATCACTTCGATGGCCACCGGGTCGTTGATAATCTCCACCCCGGCGCGCGAGCTGGTCACGGTGCTGAGTTTGCGATAACCAAGGTCTTTTTGGCCGGTAACCTCGAACGGAGAAAGCTGCGTGATTTCATCACTGACACCACTGGTGCGGGTGGATGATTCCTGTGGTGTGGCAGGTTCTGATTTTCCGGGCTGCTTGCGATTGATCGTTAATGCGCCGGTTTTCTCGTCACGCATCGCAAAAAGATCGCTTTTGGCCAGCAGGCGATTGAGTGCATCGAGCGGGCTGAACTTGCCATTTACGGCAACGGTTCTTACACCCTGAACTTGATCGGCGGCATAGAGCAACTGCACGCCGGACTGTTCGGAGAACTGTTGGAGCGTGACCGGCGCTTCGCCCGCTGGGATATTGAAAACTATCTCACCCGACTGTGCGAAGCTGAGCAGGGGTAGGCAGAGAAACGAAAGCGTGGACAGGATCACGCGAAAATGGCGCAAACCGCGGAAACGGCCGGCCGAGACATTACATGTTGTGGGGCTCATAGGGTTAAGTAGATGCAATGCCGGCATAACGACCGGCTAAAGATACCACGAACGGGTGGAGGAAATAACTATGCTTTTTTGCAAATAATTCGTTTCTTCGCGACATTTGGTGAGCGAATTCCTTGGTTAGATCCGGCCGCTAACTGAGCTTGCCGCAAAGCACAGCCGCCGCCGAACCGAACTCGCTGGTGCGCGCGTTCGATGGCCCGCAAGGTGGGGATCTCGTCGGCGAGCGTGCAGCGCATTTGGGCCGCCAACGAAATCAAGCCGCATCTGACACGAACATTCAAATTGTCCCGGGATCCGAATTTCGAGGCCAAGTTCTGGGACGAGATCGGCCTTTATTCGGCGATCGCCTTCCCTGTGTCACTTGGCAGCGGCAGTTGGGAACCCCGGCGGTCCTTGGCTATCGGGATGGAGATACCCGCGCTTTAAGTTCTGGGCTGTGTTGACGACGTTTCTTTGACATGGTGACCGTTGTTCTTGATCCTCTCCCCTGATTCTGGACAGGCCTTGAGTTAGGATTTCCGGGTGGGTAAACCTCAAAATCCCATCCCCATGCCTCGTAAAAAGTGTTCCGAAGAGCAGATCATCTATGCGCTGCGTGATCCGCTCCCCTTTACTGGACAGGTCCCAGCGTTAGTTTTCCCGGGTTGGGCGTAGGTTTTGGTGGGGACCTCATGGCTCGCTCGGCGAAGGCTGCCGGAGGCAGCCAGCCGAGCGAGCCATGAGGTCGGAGAGTGTTGTAGTCTTGGCGCCAAGCTTCAAGCTTTTGCCGGGCATCCTCGAGATGGAAGAACAGGCTCGCATTGAGGCACTCGTCGCGCAGCCGGCCGTTGAAGGCTTCGATGAAGCCGTTCTCACATGGCTTGCCAGGGCGGATGAAGTCCAGCTTCACCCCGCACTGGTAAGCCCAAGCGTCGATGGCCCGGCTGCAAAACTCCGCGCCGTTGTCCACGGTGATCGACTGCGGGAGGCCGCGGCTGGCTGCCAACCACTCCAGACATCCCACCACCTTTAATCCCGTCAGCGACACGTCGGCCCAGAGCAACGGACACTCCCGGGTAAACTGATCGATGATGGTCAGCACCCGAAAGTAGATCCCGTTCTCGAAGCGTTCGGACATGAAGTCCATCGACCAGCGCTGGTTGGCGGCCGTCGCCGCCGCCAGCGGCACCCGGGTTTGCGCCGCCCGTTTCTTGCGCTGCTTGGTGCGCACGTAGAGGTTTTCCTGCCGGTAGAGCCGGTAGACGAGCTTCTTGCCCACCCGCCAGCCTTCCCGCTGGAGCAGGATCGTCAGGCGGCGGTAACCGTAACGCACCCGCGTGTAGGCCAGTTCCTTCAATCGCGACAACACTGCCCGGCGGTCCTTCACCACCGGGTGATACCAGTAGCTCGATGCGCCCAAGAGCATCAGCCGGCACGCTCGGATGTTGCTGACGGCGAAGCTCGCCTTCAGCCAATCGACGATCGGACGCTTGCGCGACGGCCTCAGACTTTTTTTGCCAGCACCTCCTGGAGCATCCGCTTGTCGAGGCTCAGATCCGCGACCAAGCGTTTGAGGGAACTGTTCTCGTCGCGGAGTTGCCGCAACTCGCGCAGCTCACTGACGCCGAGACCGCCGTATTGCCGCTTCCAGCGAAAATACGTCTGCTCGGCCACACCGAGCTGACGGCACACATCACCGATCTTGGCGCCGCCTTCCACAGAACGCAGCGCATAGATGATCTGCTCTTCGGAACACTTTTTACGAGGCATGGGGATGGGATTTTGAGGTTTACCCACCCGGAAATCCTAACTCAAGGCCTGTCCAGAATCAGGGGAGAGGATCATTCTGAGTTTGGGTTAGCGATCCGCCCTGTCCAACTTTCGGGCCCCACCTCATAGAACCACTACATTAGGTTGGTCGGCTGCGCGCATCTGCCTTGCGATGCCAAACCGGCTAGCAAGTGCTTTACATTATTTGGTCCAGAATTATAACAACTGCAAATGGCCTCTCGACAGCTGCTGCGCGATACCATTCAGCGCAAGCCGGTGCCCAGAATTCCTCTCGCAGAAATCTGCTTCTGGCCAGAGACCGTGGCACGCTGGGAGCGAGAGGGACTTCCACGAAATTGTGATCTCCACGATCACTTTGGTCTCGATCGTATCGGCCTTTATGGGCCGGACCTCTCGCCTCGTCGGCCGCAGCGGGTGCTCAGCGAAAATGCCGAAACAGTGGTCCGAATCGACGGATGGGGCCGGACCGTGCAGGCTTGGAAACACGCGACCGCCACGCCGGTTAACCTGGTCTACGGTGCCGCCGATATATCCGGGATGGCGGCCTACATGGAGCAGTATGCCGCTTTGGACCATCGACTAGTCGACCCGGTCCAATTCCATGAGCACGAGTTGCGACGGGCTGCAGGCGATTTCACCGCAGTGACGCCCATCGAGCCCGCTTGGTTTGTGATCGAATACCTCCTGGGCTTTGAAGAGGGTCTCATGGCCTTTCTTACCCACCCGGATGAAGTCGGCCGGGCGATGCGGCAGTTCATGGAATACAACCTCCGGCACCTGCAGTGGCTGATTGATGAAAGGGGCATGCGGTTTGACGCCCTGTGGTTCTTTGCCGATTTGTGCTTCAAGAACGGCATGCTGCTACCACCAGCGGTCTATCGTGAACTCGTCCTCCCGCTGCATCGTGAATACCGTAAATTTTCCGCTGCGAATAATATGCAGTTCATGCTGCATTGCGATGGCGATGTGCGCGCCTTCATCCCCTTGGTGATCGAGGCAGGCTTTGAAGTCATCCAGCCTCTTGAGGCCCGGGCCGGAAATGACGTGCGGGAACTCAAAAAGCTTTGGGGCGACCGCATCACGCTCATGGGTAACATAAATGCTGATGTGATCGCCAATGGCGATGAACAGAAAATCCACGAAGAGGTTTTGTCCAAGCTCGTTGTCGCTAAACAGGGCGGGGGCTATATCTACCACATCGACCACTCCGTGCCGCCCACAGTAAGCCTGAAAAACTACAGGCTGCTAATAGAACTTTTACAGGAGCACCGCCACTACGGCTGAGCCCACTCCAAGCTATGGTGCGCTCGCACCCGGGTGGCCGCTAGCCCTTCGCTCGGTTCATGAGTCCCCGGTTTGTTTACATGCTTATCCCGTTGGCTCAGGTAAGATGAGTTTCGCCTCGGGGTACGGTGAAATCGAGTTGGCGGTGGACAAGCGCTGGAGCAGCAACTCGCCCACCTGAAGCAGCCAGCTGAAGACTTAGAAGAAGAAGGAAGCCCAGAAAGTTTCATCGCCTTCAAGACCCATTTCATGCTCGCCACGCAAACGGACTTTTTGCAAGAACGACAAATTGAAATGGCGGATCTGACTTCAGAAACGATGGCAACGGAAACAGATCGACGACAACTCAATCCTTGGCGTCACACTTCCGCAGCTTGGCCCCGGGAATACAGAGTGGATCGGACGCATGCGCGGCAAGCGGTCGCACTTTGACGTTCATGTAAGGATACAACGGCAATGAACTGATCGCCGTGTGCAACATTGTGGCATCCTTCGCTTCCCATAAACCCCAGTTGGCTCGCCGTCCAGGCACCCGCCAGAGACGTCGAATGATCCCCTTGACCGCCAGTTCCCGGGCCCGTTCAGCCTCCGCAGCATAAAGCTTGGCTGATTTCTTTGCGCCCCCGGGAATAGGGTGGATTTCGATGGAGACCAAATATTCCATTATTAAGCGGATAGATTAAATATAGCCGTAGGCGGTCCAACCGCCATCAACACCGAGCACTTGTCCCGTGATATGCGATGAAGCGCTCGAGACGAGAAACAATACTGCGTTCGCGATTTCATCAGGTTCACCAAGGCGGCCCTGCGGGGTGCGTTGGGTCAGAGCAGCCACATCGATCTTTCCTTGTTTCTGCAGCTCGATAGTTCCTTCTGTGCAAACGTATCCCGGAGCCACTGCATTGACGCGAATGCCCTGCTTAGCCCATTCGATGGCCCAAACCTTGGTCAGCATGGCGACTGCCGCCTTGGAAGCGGCATAGGCCGCGCGCTTCGGTGCAGCCACAGTGCCGTAAATTGACGAGAGGTTGATGACCACTCCTTTGCCCGCTGAAACCATGTGCTTTGCTGCGGTCTGTGTGCACAGAAACGTTCCCGTCAGATTTACATCCATCGTGCGCTGCCAATCCTTCAGGGTAAGTTCCAACGAGGAATAATTTGCGAATATACCTGCGTTATTGACGAGGATATCGAGACGTCCCCATTTTGAAATGGCTGAGTCGCAGGCTTGCTTGATAATGTCAGGATCCGCCACTGATCCGATGGTGGCCCACGTGTCATCCGGCCGGTCGATATTCTTCAGCGATTTTACCAATGCGATTTTATCAATATCAATTGCAACGACGTAACATCCTTGCGCCAACAGGGCTGAAGTGACCGCCAGACCAATACCGGTTGCTGCTCCAGTGACAATGGCCACCTGTCCGACCAGATCAGGGTATGTGGCCGGGGCGGGGTTGGATTGATCGATGGGTGATGGTTTCATCAGGAAGGTAATCCTGAGACCGCAACGGATTGTGCAGCCAATGATACGGCAGCATCCCAGTCAACTTGCCATCCATTGCCCGGCTCATCATCCATCACCAGTTCCCCGCCCGTCACATTGACGGAATTTCTTAATAGGCGGGCGTAGGGATCGACCTGCGGGTCGGTGGTGAATTCTGCGAATGTGGCCACGCGGTTCGCGGCTACGATATGGCTGTGAAGCGGGAGAAAAACATGCGGCAAAACAGTGCAGTCACTGGCCTCCGCGAGTTTGATCGCGGCAAGCGCGCCAGTGACTCCACCGCTCGCAGTGGCATCGACCCGCAAGATATCGACCGCTTCCAGCAAATCCTGAAAACCGGCCAAGCTGGTAACGTCTTCGCCCGCCGCCAATGAGGTCTTCAATATTCTCCCCAGTTCAGCAGTCGCGCGCCAAAGGGAGGGAGGGAACGGGTCCTCAATGAAATCCAACCCCACTTCGTCCAACAGACTGCAGGCATGTTGGGCTGTGCTAACATCGCTCCACATCCAGTGAGCATCCACGGCCAAGCGAGCACCTCTCGCCGCCTTGACCAGGCGTTTGACGAGACGCGCGTCGTCGACGGGATCCGTGCCCGGCAGACACATCTTGATCAGTCCATACCCTTCATCGACCAATGCTTTGATTTCTGATTCCAGATTCTCTCCACTTCTCGTTTCCGGAAAATAACCGGCCACCGCAGCAAGAGGGATTTTAGTTTTGGAACCTCCCAAGAGACGATATAGCGGGAGCTTGGCCGTTTTTGCCTCGATGTCCCATAGTGCAATATCGATGGTACTAATTGCCCGGACAAACGAGGCCTGCCCCGGGATGTAATGCTGCTGCAGGGAGTGAACTATCTTGCTGCGTAAGAGTGGATCTTGGTTCACGATCATTCGGCCCAAGATAGCTACCGCTTCAAGCAATGGTGTGCCACGAGCATAACTCATGCTGTAGCCCACCATGCCGGCATCTGTTCTGATGCGGACCACGACATAATCACGTGCCCGTATCTCAACTTCGCCAAAACGGATCGCTTGAGGCAGTTTGATTGGGCACAGCAGGACATCTATACCAGTGATTATCATGAAGTCATCAGGAGGCGCGCCTTGGCAGCTATCGCTTTGGCATCAGGAATTAGTGCAGCAGACAGAATAGGGGCGGCTGGTATCCGTGAATCCGGCGTGCCGAGCCGGCCGACCTTAGATCCCGGGAGGCGCTCATTGATCCCTGCGGCAATCTCAGCCCCGAATCCACCGGTTAGATTAGCTTCGTGCACAATCAATGCCTGTCCGCCACATCTGCGCACGATAGCGTCAATCGCGGCGGTATCCAAGGGCGACAACCAACGCAGGTCCAGCACGGCGGCAGAAATGTTTTCCTGCGAAAGCAAATCGGCTGCTTCCTTTGCATACAATGCCGAACGGCCCCATGAAACTATTGCCATATCACTACCTTCTTTGGTCAAGCGCGCGCCCCCGACGGGTTCGACGGGCAAGTTAGTCGCCACCCGACCCTCCTGTTTATAGAGACCGCGACACTCAAACAGAATGCACGGATCCGGGTCTGCGATGGCAGCTCGAAGCATGGCGTGAGCATCTGCGGGGGTGGCCGGTATTCCCACCTTGAGTCCTGGAATGTGAGCCACCAAAGCCTCAAGACATTGCGAATGCTGCGGACATGATCCCGGGGTGGCGCCTTGCTGTGTTCGCACCACAATGGAAGCCGCGCGTTTCCCTTCGGTTACATAACGGATATTGGCCGCCTGGTTGATCAATTGATCGAGCGCGACTAACATGAAATCAGCCCACATGATTTCGACCACGGGTTTCATGCCCAGAAGTGACGCCCCGAGGGCAGATCCGAGAATCGCAGCCTCCGCGATGGGAGTGTCAAACACCCGATGGGCGCCGAAATCCTCCTGCAGCTTCCGGTGGACACCAAAGATACCGCCACTATGCCCCACATCCTCGCCATAGGCGAGTAACTCAGGACGGGAATGCAACTCGATGCGCAATGCCTCATTAACCGCTTTTGCATAAGACATCTTCTCACCACCATTTTCACGGACTTGAATGCTCGACGTGAAACTGGCAGCGGACACTACGTGGGAACCGGCGGTATCAGGATTTGGAAGCGGGGCCAGCCTAACGCGGTCGATCACTTGCTCGATCTCATTGACGACCTTCGCATCCAGCTCGGCCAATTGTTCTGCCGTGGCAATGCCTTCCTTTTTTAGGACTTCTCCCAACAGAACAAGTGGGTCACGTTCAGCGGCAGTCTTGATGTCATCTTTCGGACGGTAATGCTGGATATCACCATTGTAATGCCCGCCCAGCCTGATCGTGTCGCACTCAATGAAAGTCGGACCTCCTCCAGTTCGCGCCAGCTTAGCGGCATCGGCCACCGCATTCGCCACGGCTACCGGATCACAACCATCGACGATCACACTCGGGATTCCGCAGCCGGCGGCCCGCTCGCTCAGGTTCTCAATTTTCAGCAACTTTGACGTGCGGGTTAATTCTGACCAACCGTTGTTCTCACAGATCAAGATCACGGGCAATCTTTCAGCGGCGGCGAAGACCATGCCTTCATGCAATGATCCCTGACTCATTGCCCCGTCGCCGAAGGAAACGAGCACCACACTGTCCTTTCCCTGCCGCTGGAGTGCCATGGCCGCGCCCGCGGCAATGGGCACCCCGGCCCCGACGATTGAATTCTCGCCGATAAAACCGAAGTCTTGGGCCATCATCATGGCTGAACCGGCCCGACCGCCGTTGATGCCGGTGGCGCGGTGGCACACTTCCGCCAAGACCGACTCAAGTGGAACCCCGGATTCGAGAATCCAGCCATGACCGCGATAGGTGCTGACAATTAAGTCATCGGCCCGGAGACAGGACAGGGCTCCCACCGGTATGGCTTCCTGACCAACACAGGTGTGCACTGATCCCGCGACCAAAGCCTCCGGGCCCCCGCTCAACTCGGAGCATCGCTGCTCAAATTGGCGGATGGTGCGCATCCGCGCATAGTAGCGGAGCAGCCTTTCTGGCCGACCGCGCCGGTGCGCCGCAGCCCATTCTTTCGCGTAGGCAATTCTTCCTGGATCAATGGATGCCGAGGCGTAAGTTACACCAATCTCGGGCGACTCTTTGTTTTTCATTATAAAACGACTAGATGAGCAGATCGATGATGTTAAGCAGAGTAGGGCTACTGATTCTTCCGCTGGCCGAAGCTCATTGCATGAATTTACCGCCGTCCACGACGATGTTCTGACCGGTGATTCCGCCCGCGCAGTTTGAAAGGAGGAAGAGGGTAAGCGGGGTCACGTGCTCCTCCTTCAGCATGAATTTGAGCGCCTGCGCCTCGATCAGCGCCACGCGGTCCCGTGCCGTCACGTGCTCGCGAAGTTGCCGCTCCGTCATGATCCAACCCGGCGAGACTGCGTTGACCCGTAGCTCGCGCGGCCCGAGTTCGCGTGCGAGCGAACGGCTGAAGCCCAGGATGCCCGACTTGCTGGCATTGTAGAGCGTGAATGGTACATCCCCGACCATGTAATTGGTGGTAATGATATTGACGATGGCCCGACCCGTGCCGGCCAGCAACGCAGGCAGCGCGGCCTGTGCGACCACAAAATAGGGCCGAAGATTGACAACGACCAGTCGGTCGAAATCCTCGACGGTCGCCTGCTCGAATCCGATTCGCGGGTCGATCGCCGCGTTGTTGACGAGGTAATCGATCCTCCCCTTGAACGCGGCGGCCTGCTGCACGAAGGTGCGCGCCGCGGCCGGGTCGCTCAAGTCGGTTTGAATGAAATGAGCCCGGCGCCCAAACGCGTGCGCCACAGCTTCACCCTTGGTCTGGGTCGTGCCGCAGAAAAACACGTCGACCCCAAGTTCCACAAGGGCGCCGACAAGATCGCGCCCAAGTCCGTCCGAACCGCCGGTTACAACGGCCACTCGGTTAGCAAATTCATTTCCGTCGACGATGGTAGGGACGCGCCTAGATTGAGGAATCTTGCCTCGGCTGACTGGATGCCGTTTGGGTTTCATGGGTGGATGACAACCTTGTTGCGAACGGTGCCATCCATCACCGCGAGCGCGGCGGCCATATCCTCGAGCTTGAAACGGTGGGTTACAATCCTGCCGGGATCGACGAGTTGCCGCTCCATCAGGCGGATGGCGTTTTGCATCGCCAGCGGTGTGGTGCCAAAACTCGCGTCCATCCGCCCCTCGAGGAAATGGGTCAGGCCACCGTCGAGTTCAAATTTCTCGTGCGTCGTGATGCCGAACAGATTCCACTTCGTGCCTCGGCGCCGCAGATCCACCATCAGCCGCACCGCGCCAATCGCCCCCGCCGCTTCCACCACGAGGTCCGGTCCATCGGGAATGATGCCATAAACGCGCTCCCGCGCCCGCCCGTCGCTGGCGTCGACGGCGTGCGTCGCTCCAAAATGCAGCGCTTTCTCCCGGGCGTGTGCGCTGTTGTCGACGGCGATCAGCCGTCCTGCGCCCGCGGCGCGCGCGACCATCAGGCAGAGCAGGCCGATGCCGCCAACCCCGATGATGACAACATCGTCACCCAATTTCATCTCGCTGTATTGGATGATTCCCTTCCACGCGCCGCTCAACGGCTCGGTGAGGGCCGCGGCATCAAAGGAGATGTTGGCTGGTTTGTGAAACAGGCATTGCTCCTTGGTCCGCATGTATTCGGCGAAGGCGCCCGGCCAGACATCCTCCGGTCCGTCCCCGCCCGTCGTGAACGCAGTGCCGCAGTAGTGGGTGCGGCCGACGCGACAGTGTTCGCAATACCCGCAATATCCCGATGGCTGGCAGATGACTTCATCCCCCTCCTTGAAATGCCGGACGCCAGGGCCCAGGGCCGCCACCACTCCGGCAGGCTCATGCCCGGGGATGAATGGGAACACCACGTTTTGGCGGATGCCGCGGATGGCCTTGTAATCCGTGGCACAGAAGCCGCACGACTTGATCTGCACCACCACCTCGTCGGGTGCCCGGGGCTCGGGGACTGGCACCTCCACGATGCGCAGGTCGTTTACCTTGTGCAACACGGCGGCCTTCATGGTCTTCATGAATTTGTCAGTTTTCGACTCACTCCCGTCAGGTGGAGCACACGTAGGGCGTCTGGGTGATCGTTTCGATCATGGAGCGAAAATTCTCCATAGGCGTGTCGAGTTGGACGAAATGCGTGGGGCCGATGATCAGGCCCCCGCCCTTGCCGATCGTGTCAAGGCGCATAAGCACTTCCTTGCGCACGTCGGCCGGGGTGCCGAACGGCAGCGTGTGCTGCTCATCGATCGAGGCCCAGAAGCTGAGCTTGTCGCCATACTCCCGCTTGAGCAGCACCGGATCCATGCAGGCTGGCTGAACCGGGTTGAGCACATCCAAGCCGATCTCGATCAAATCGGGAATGATAGGATAGATCCGGCCGTCTGAATGGTAGGCGATCTTGACGTTCGGATTGATACGTTTGAGGGCGGAAAAATAATTTGCCATGCGCGGCTTGAAGATCCGTCGCCACATCGCCGGTGAGATGATCATGGCCCCCTGCGCCCCCACGTCGTCACCAGTCCAGATCATGTCCACACCCATTTCGACCAGCTTCTTTGCCGCCGTGAGATGGTAGTTGAACGGGATGTCGAGAATCGCGGCGGCCAACTCGGGATTCGCGACCAGATCCATCATCAATTGCTCCCCACCGCGCAGCGCGATGGCCGTCTCCAGGACCGTCGTCACTGTCACGCCAATGATGAAGTATTCCCGGCCGTATTCGCGGATCATCCACTCCGAATCGCGATACAGTTCCGGACGGTTGGGGTCCGGCGGACGATAACGGCTGATGGCGTCGTCATCCGCCAGTGGGTGGCTGACCACTTCGGTATAATGGCCCTGGCCGTAGGGCGTCGTGTATTCGCAGCAGGTCCAGCCAACGCCCCATTCATCCACATAGTCTTGGTCAGACTGGTAATAAGAGTTGGCCCAGCAGACACTGGTCATCAGCACGTCCTGGTCGAGGGCGCGCTCAAGCTGGTAGGTGTTGCCGCCGCCGTGCGGATTATGCTCCTTCTGGCCTTCGAGTCCCAGATTCTTGCGGAGCCGGCGGGCGAACTCCGGCGTGAAACCGACCTGCATGGGGCAGCGATCAGGCTTCTCACGGTTGAGGGCGGTGAGCACGCGATCTCGGTGTTTCATGGGGATGGGTTGGTTGATGCGGCGCAAGCTGTTGTCAGCAACTGACGGGGACGCGGGATTCAGGCCGGATGCAGTCAGGAAGGCAGGTTGATGTGACGGGAATAGGTGAGGCTGGCCCTTCAGTACGAAGCGCGAAGTCCCGGGAGCGGCACATCGCACCGATTCCAGCGCCCCTTCCGGTTAGATAAACTTCGCAATAAAGAACAACTAAAGGACACCACGAACGAACTGAGGATAATAGCTAGTGCAGACTCCCATTCTGGCGGCTGCCAGTAGCATCAAGTTCCGTCCGAGAAACCGCGATCCCGCGATTTACTCGCAGCACCCAGCTCAAATCCATCTTGATATCCGGGCTGAGTATTTCGAGGGGTCCTACCTTATGCCAACGGACAATTGTGCTTGCGCACGGTGAAACTCCCTTGCTTCTTGCACGGCGTTAAACCTATGAGCCGATTGCGTAACGAAATTGCGATTGTGACCGGTGGCGGCCGGGGCATTGGCGAAGCAATCGCCCGCATGTTTGCCCGGGAAGGCGCGGCGGTGCTTATCGCTGACCGGGATGGTGATTCGGCGATTCGTGTGGCATCCGAAATCCGGACTGCCGGTGGTAAAGCGGCGGCGGCAATCACCGACGTTAGTGATCCGAAGCAAGTGGATGCTATGGCCCGAGTGATTAAGGACACCTTTGGTCCAGCTTCAATTCTGATCAATAATGCGGGCGTCAGCGTTTTTGCAGATCCGCTGGAACTGACGGATGCTGATTGGAAAAAATGTATGTCGGTGGATCTGGAAGGAGCGTGGTATTGCACCCGCGCCGTCCTGCCGGATATGTTGGCAAAAGGCGGCGGATCGATTGTCAACATCGCCTCAATTCATTCATTTAAGATAATAAAGGGATGCTTTCCATATCCGGTGGCCAAGCATGGCCTGATTGGAATGACCCGGGCCCTGGCGGTGGAATATGGTTCACAAGGAGTGCGCGTGAACGCGGTATGTCCGAGCTATATCGATACGAAGATGAACACGGATTGGTTTAACACCCGGCCTGACCCGGCCGCCGCCCGCGCCGCCGCGGAAAATTGGCATCCGTTGAAACGAATGGGGACAACCGAAGAGGTTGCTTACGCGGCGCTTTATCTTGCTTCAAAGGAATCCGGATTTGTAACCGGAACTTCGCTTATGATCGATGGCGGCAGATCGATTGTCTACCATGACTGAGCACAGCAACACAGCTATTTGCGTGCTGGATTGTAAGGATAAACTCGGCGAAGGCGTATTTTGGTGCCCCGATGAGCAGGTTTTGTATTGGGTGGATATCGCCATGCCCTCGGTGTTGCATCGCTTTGATCCGGCAACCAGGCATCATAAAATTTGGCCGATGCCGGAAATGATTTCCTCTTTGGCCAAGCGAAAGGATGGCACCCTGCTCGTGGCCTCCCATCATGGCCTGAATTTCTTTGATCCCAAAACCGAAATCCTGACCCGGGTTGTGGCCCCGGAAGCCAGCCATCCTCTCAACCGGGCAAATGACGGCGCGCCTGATATTCGCGGAAGATTTTGGTATGGTTCCATGACAAATAATATCGCGCCCGATGGAAGCGACTTGCCGATCGCATTTCCTACCGGAGTACTTTTTCGGGTGGAGCCGGATTTGCGGGTCATCCCCATGGATGGTCCGGTAGGAATATCCAACGGCACCTGTTTCAGTCCGGATGGGCACACGCTCTATTTTGCCGATACCATGGCCGAGGCGATTTATGCGTATGATCTCGACCTAGAATCAGGAGGCATCAGCAACAAACGTATCTTCGCCAATCCAACCGGTTACGGCTATCCCGACGGTTCCACGGTGGATGCTGAGGGCTACGTCTGGAATGCGCGGTGGGAGGCGTCATGCGTGATCCGTTTTTCGCCGGACGGAAAGATTGATCGTGTCATGAATGTTCCGGCCAGTCGCGTGACCTGCTGTGCCTTTGGGGGAAGGCACTTGGATACTCTATATGTGACCACGTCGCGGATGAATGTTTCGCCGCGCGAGCTTGAGTTGCATCCTCAAGCGGGCGGAGTGTTCGCATTAATTCCCGGAGTACGCGGTCTCCCGCGACCGATGTTTGGCGGTTGATTGTCGATTTCGGTGCGTTTCGTATTCGCCCGCGCGACCAACTGTCTCGGTTTCGCGAAACCGGTACGGGCACGGGGCTTACAGGTGTCGATATCCGAGGTCTACGGCAACCAGCAGGGAAGCCGTCGACGGAAATTCCCGAAAGGCGTTAAGCGCGGCCGTATCCAAGCAGTCTCGGCCGCATCGCGCGGATTGAGCGTGCGATAGCCGTCGAGTCATCCACGGGGGCGCTGCGCTTACGGAGCCAGGCGGAGGATGGTCTCGTTCTCGCGTTCCTCGACCACGACAGAAAAACGTTCGCCGAGTAGGCGCACGAACGTGGCAGTTTCGTCGGTCCGAAAATTGCCCCCAAAGCGCTGGGCGGCGAGCCCGGGATGTGCAACCACCAGCTTGTGGCGATTGTAGCGGTTGAACTCCTCAACAATCTCGGAGAGCGGCGCTGCAACAAAATCCAGACGGGATTTCCTCCAAGCGAGCGCTTGCTCAACTTCCCGCGGTTCCATCGGGACCGGCCTCGGCCGCGGAACAGATGCCGCGTTTTCTCGGATAGGAATTACCAAGCGCTCGCCAGCGCTTAGCAGTGACAACCCGGCGGAGGTGCTGGCGGGCAACAGCAAGTTGTCGCGCAATTTTTCATCGATGCGAACTTTGCCCTCTGTAACGAGCACCTCAACGACCTCGGAGCGCAGGCGAATATCAAAGGCCGTGCCGACCGCTCGCACGGTAACGGTGCCGATCTCGACGAAGAACGGGCGGTTTGGATTTTTTGCCACGGTAAAATGGACTTGGCCGCGCACGAGTTTCAACCGGCGCTCGTCTGGGGTGAAATGCACTTTCACGGCACTTTCGGAGTTGAGTAGCAATGTGGAGCCGTCGGGTAGCTTCAGACTCTGCAGTCGGCCTAGCTCAGTGATAGCGACGTCTTCGAAGTCTAGATTGGATTGTGCCGGCGACCACCAGGCGAAATAACCCAAAGTCAACGCCGCGGCGAGAGGCAGTGCAAACCGTGCAATGCGTAGAAAACGGCAGAGAGGGGTCACTTCTTTCTCTACGTCGAACAAACGCCAAGTTTCCTCCAACTCGTCATAAATCTCCGCATGATTCGGGGAGGCGGCATACCAGCGCTCAAACTCAGCCTGCTGTGTCGGACTGAGCCCCTGATCACGTAGAATTAGCCAGCCGGCTGCAACCTGCTCTACCGGGCTGAAGCCCTCTAAGGAGGGGATGGTAGAGAAGCGTCTCATGGTATTTGCCCTTTCAATGCGCCTCGGGCACGTAGAAAAACGCGGCATTGCAACACCCCGAAAGTGAGATGCGCATTGACGGTATGTTTCGAGATGCCGAGTTTTTCAGCGATATTCTGGTGCGAGAGGCCTTGGAGCTTACGCAACACAAACACCTGCCGACAGCGTTCAGGCAGCGCGTCAATCGCCTGCCTAAGAAGTTCGAGTTTTTGTTCATGGGCAACGGTCTCTTCCTCTCCGGGTCTATCTTCTACCACGGATGATGGCTCATTTTCTACTAGTCCATTGGTGGAGCCAATCTTGCTACGGCGGATAAAATCAAGAGCAATGTTGCGTGCGGTAACGAAGAGATAAGGTCGGGCCTCGCGAACCATTCCAACGCTCTTTGCGTGTAACACCCGCATGTAGGTTTCCTGCACCAAATCGTCCACATCAGAGATCGTCGAGAAGCGAAAGCGGAGGTAACTGCGGAGAGCACTCTCGTGCGGCTGCACTTCCTTGGCGAACCAAAGAGCTTGAGCTTGGTCTGTGCTATGAGGAGGCATGTAAAAAGCGTCCGATTCGAACTCAGCTCATACTTCGATCATTTTGGCGATGAATTTCGGCATCATACCGTTATGTCAATCCCATATTGAAACAACGATCACACGTTCGGAATTGTTGCGAAATTACCATGTGTGGTCGGAAATGAATATCTTCGGTCATGTGACAGATGACCAATTGATGAATAAGACGGTCCCACGAGTTCGAACAACGCATCCGCCACATTCATCAATACCTAAAATTCAGCAGCCTGCTAGCTATTATCCTCGTTTGTTCGTGGTATTGTCTAGCCGGTCGTAGCTACCGAAGTTCACCTATTTCAACTAATGCCTATGGACACCCGTAGTCCGCATCAATCCAACGATCGGCGCACCCTTCGTGTGTTCATGGCCGTGTTTTTCTTTCCTCTGGCAGGTGCTCAGGAGGTAAGACCGAATGAGTTTACGGACTGATATTGAATGCGCATTGGATGGCGGAACACCGGAACGTACTCCGTTGACCGTGTGTGATTGGCTGCTCTTCCACCAGCAGAAGATAGACATACGCGAGGACAACGTCACGGAACTGCTGCAGGTCTGTCTTCAGGCGCCGGAGTGGCAACGGCTGCTCGATAGGGGGCTCGGTATCTGCCATCACGTCCCCGTAATTCGCGCGATCGAGCATGGTGTGCGGACGGTCCGCAAGACACGCCATGAAGGTGGTGCGCGTTATGATATCGTGCGCAAGGAAACCCCGATCGGCGCCATCCAAATGGTGACCTGCAATGGCTGGCACCATGAGCCTTGGATCAAGGAGCCCGGAGATTACGAGGTGCAGCGCTGGATCATCGAAAACACTGAATTACTGCCAAATGACGACGCATATGACCGGGCGTTGAATCTTGTGGGCCATCGGGGCGTTGTGATCCAGACCGGGCACGGGTGCTGGCAGTCGCGCAGCCCGGCGATGCGGATTAATGTCGATATGGCGGGAACACAGCAGTTCTGCCTGGATGTGGCGCTCGCTGAGGAGGCGCTTTCGGTGCTTTATGAAGAGCTCAAGCGCCAGTTCTTAGCCGAAGTTGCCATGATTGCCAAGATGCCGGGCCGCTATGTGAAGTGGCTCGAGAATCTAACGATCAGCATGCTGGGGCCCCGTCGTTATGCGGATATGCTGGTCAACGTGTATTGCGAGGCGATGCCCATCTATGCACAGGCGGGCAAACGTGTGATGGTACATTATGATGGGGCTCTGCAGGTGATTGCCGATCAGATCGCGCAGGCTCCGTTTGATTGTGTAGAATCGCTCACCGAGCCGCCCGAGGGCGATCTGCTCTACGACGAATGCCGACGTCTCTGGCCCGACAAGGTGTTATGGGGCAATATCAATGTCGATCTGTATGCGCGTGGCGAAGCAGTGTTGAAACAGAGCGTTCGGGATAAATGCCACCGGGCAGGGCGGCGTGCGTTTCTGCTCGAGATTTCGGAAGACTTGCCAGGCAATTTCGACGTATCGGTCCCCTGGGTGCTGGAGGCGCTGGCTGAGTAGGCATTCACCCGCGAAGAACATGAAGGAAGCCACCGTCACTGACTTTTTCAGAAGTGAGCAGAAACGATATCCTGCGATTTTCGTCGAGCGTGGCAGCATAGATCTTGGTGAGCTGCCCCCGCAGGCGGCTCAGTGCCCCCGTTTTTGGGAGTTCCTCCCCGGTACTGATGGCACGCACCGTCGTCCAATCCACTCCGTGACCTAAACACTCGTCTATTAACATCAGATATCACCGCACGCATCAGGGAATCTCAACCTTATAAGGATTCCACAATAGTCTCACGACATTCAGGAGAATCACGCATGAGCAGAATGGTAAAAATCGCTCTCGGGCAGGAGCCCAATGGATGGCCAAAAGAGGCCAGCCCGGCGGAAGTCCGCCGCCACCACCACCGGCAGATGGAGTCCCTAGTGGAACAGGCGACCGCGGAAAATGCCGACATCATCTGTTTCTGCGAAAACGCCCCGGGGCACGGAGTTGATGCGTTTTCCAAGGATCTAACCGCATACGAAGATGTCTTGGACGGGCCCGACTATCAATGGGCCTCCCGGCAGGCGGCCGAACACGGGATCAATCTCATTCTGCCCACCGTGGGGTATCACCATGGTAAGTTTCAAAACGTAGCCATCCTATTTGATCGCAAAGGAACCATGATCGGTGTTTACGAAAAGGTGCACCTCACCAAGGGCGAACGTGATTCCGGCCAGGTCAACGGTGCGACCTGGCCCGTCTTCGATTTGGATTTCGGCCGGATCGGGATCATGATTTGCCACGACATGCATTTCCCGGAATCGGCGCGTTGCCTGGCGCTCAACGGCGCGGAAATCATTTTTTGGCCGACCCATTATGCCGGCCTCTGGGGCGACGATTACGTCATCTCTCTCATGCGGGCCACGGCGATTCACAACGGGGTTTATCTGGCCACGGTCTCACTTGGCCCCGAACCCGACACTCCATGGGTCTCCAACGGAGCGTTCGCCCGCAGCGGGGTGATTGGACCGCGTGGAGAATGGCGTTTCAGCGCGGGCTTTGCGCCTGGTCTCACGATCGGTAGAATCGACTTGGCCGAACCCCTCGACCGGCCGCATTTCAGCGCGACGATCGACGACAATTACCGTGAAATGTTTATCGCTGATCGCCGGCCCGACACCTACGGGCGATTGCTGGAACGTTAATCCCAAACGATGCCGAGAAACGAAACCCCTACCATGAGCAATCATATCGGCATATACCTGCAGCGTGGAAGGTGCCACTATCTGCTATGCGGCCAATTCGTCTGAACCATCCCATGCAATCCGTGGCCAAGACAGTATTTCCCCTGATGTCCGAACTTCCGGCTAGGCAGGGTTGAACCCTGTGCCTCACTCCACTTTCGCCACCCCCGGCAACGTTCATCCATGGCCTATCCCATTTCCCGGTCCAAAGTCCTACGCGAATGGCGGCTGTATTTTTTCGTGGTGCCGTCTCTGCTGATGGTCCTGACCTTCGCCTACTTCCCGGCGATCAGCGCGGTCTACCACAGCTTCTTTGACTGGTCCGGCGGCGAGGCCAAGCAGTTCATCGGCTGGGACAACTTCAAGCGGGCCTTCACCGACTCTACCCTGCTGATGTCCTTCGCCACGGTCGGCGCACTGATGATCTTCAACCTCATCAAGATGATCCCCTCCATCTTGCTCGCAGTGCTCATCCACCGCCTCACGAGCAACCGCTGGCAGTACGCCTACCGCGCGCTCATGGTCGTGCCGATGATCGTGCCGCAGCTCGTGACCCTCTTCATCTGGAAATTCATCCTCGATCCCAACCTCGGCGCCCTCAACGGCGTGATCGAGGCCGCCGGGCTCAAGCACGTGCTCGTGGCCATCAACAATTTCTTCGGCTGGGGCGTCTTCTTCGAGGGCGTCCCCATCGGCTGGCTGTCGCAGCCCGAGCTCATTCTGCCCGCCCTCTTCATCTGGGGCTTCCCATGGATCGGCACCGTCGGCGTCCTGATCTACCTCGCCGGCCTGCAGTCCATCGGCCAGGAAGTCTATGAGGCCGCCGAGCTCGACGGCATCGGACCGTTCAAGAAGTTCATCTACATCGAGCTGCCCCTGATCCTGACGCAGATCCGCCTCAGCCTCGTGCTGCTCATCATCGGCACCCTCGGCGGTTACGGCCTGCAACTGCTGCTGCTCAACGAATACGGCGGCCCCGGCGGCCGCGGCATGGTCCCCGGCCTGTGGATGTACAACCGCGCCTTCGTCGCCGGCGAGTTCGGTTACGCCTGCGCCATCGGCATGATCCTGTTCTCGGTGATTCTCACGCTCACCTTCATCAACAACCGGTACGTCCGGGTCGACAAATGAGCGCCGCCGTCATCAAGCCCGCCCGGCTTCACACGAAGCGCGACTGGCCGAAGCACGCCATCATCTGGAGCTTCCTGCTCATCGAGATGTTCCCGCTCTACATGATGTTCCAGGTGAGCTTCAAGGACAACGCGTCCTTCATCGCGCAACCCTGGCTGCCGCTCTCCCCCGAGGACTGGAAATGGTCGAACTGGCTGTTCGCCATCAAGCTGATCGGCCCCTACCTCGCGAACACGGTCTTCGTCGCGGTCACCGGCACGTTCTGTTCGCTCTCTCTCGCCATCCTTGCCGCCTACTTTTTTGCCCGCCACAAGCTGCCCTTCAGTAGCGTCATCTGGTCGGCCTTCCTCGTGCTCATGCTCCTCCCGAGCGTGGCCAACATCGTGCCGCTTTTCATGCTGCTCAAGTCCATGAACCTGCTCAACACGCTGCTCGCCCTCATCGTGGTCGGCGTCGCCGCCGGGCAGGTGTTCAACATTTTCGTGTTGCGCAACTTCATCGAGGACCTGCCCAAGGATCTGTTTGAGGCCGCCGAGATGGACGGCGCCTCGCATTTCCAGCAGGTCATCAACGTCGTGATCCCCATGGCGAGCCCCATCATCGGCACGCTCGCCATCCTCTCCTTCCTCAGCTCCTGGAACGACTTCCTGCTCCCGCTCATCATCCTCCGCGACAAGGAGCTTTTCACCCTCGGCGTCGGCCTCATCTACCTCGACGGCGAGTACGTGAAGCCCTGGGGCCAGATCATGGCGTCCTACTTCCTCGCCTCGATCCCGCTCATCATCATCTTCCTGTTCACGATGCGCCTCTTCGTCCGCGGCCTCTCCGCCGGCGCGATCAAAGGCTGACTCACTGACCGCCAGGCGGTCTGTGCGAACATCCAACATCCAAGTGACGGACGGCGTTCTCCAACTGTAGGAGCGGCTTTACCCCGCAAACGTTGAACGCCGAACGCGTAACGCTGAACCCTGAACGTTGAAGTGGTGCACCAGGTCTTGAGCAAATCACCAAAGTCCGGCACTAGTCATTATCCTCGTTCGTTCGTGGTATTATCTAGCCGGTCGTAACTACCGGGTTTCCCCAATTTCTTCCAATGCGTTTGGACACCCATAGTCCGCACCACACCCGCCGGTCTGCGCATCGTTCGTGTGTCCTTGGCCGTGTTTTCTTTCCTCTGTTTAGCCACATGCTGTTTCGTGCGAAAAAGTATAACTTGCATCGGCATGCCGGTAGATGAAATCCAATTCACGTTCCAAATATTCTCCGGTCAACTCGGCGGAATCCAACCGTGAAAGACCCACTATGGTAATCGCCAAACCCCGCCCTATCAATCTTCGGACGCCGATTGGCCAAAACGTGCCCGTGCTCGTTGCCGCACCATGTTCTGCACACGGCCGCCGGACGGCGCATAACATTCATCGGGCGCTGTTAAATCGGGGGGTACGTGCTGTGCTCCAGGAAGATCCGGAGGATTCGCTTATGCGATCGGCCCTTGGCCCGGTCATTGTCGTCGGCAATCTCGCCGACAGCCGCTGCGTAAAGTGGCTCTACTATCGCGCGCGCTGTGCCACGGATTTATGGTATCCGGGGCCCGGAGGTCATGAACTGCGTACCCTCTGCAATCCATTTGGCTCGGGGCATAACCTGATTCTGGCCGGATACAGCGATGAGGATGGCGCCCGCAACGTCGGCGAGGTCTTGCTAGCAAGACTGGCCGATCCGATCCCCCACCTAAGAGAGTTACATGTGACCCGACTCCCCATGTCCACGGCCGATGTGCAAGATTCCCGCACAATTCCGTTGCCCTTGTCGGCTGCGGAAATCGCCAATTCTACTCAAGGAGACGTCACCGGCTATCTCTACTACCTGACCGGAGAACCCGAAATGGGTCAGGTCTACCGGAAAGCGTGGCAGGCGTATCTTGCCTGCGGCTACGTAAAGAGCACGGCCATAGTACAGGTCCACATGTATAGTTTGTGGCGGTTGCTGCCTTGGCGACTGATCGAGGACATGGACCTATTCAATCAAGAAGAGAGGTTGGCCATCGCGCGGTTCATATATGGATGGGCGGAAAGCGATGAAGGCTGGCACTACGTGGCCAATTGCACTCGGACCCAGCGCCCGAACAATCAGCGACAAAATCACGAGGTGATACCGGCGCTGGCGCTGATCTATGCTGCGGAATATTTTGAAACCTTTTACCCTGAGCTGACCGGACCCGCAAGGTGGCGGACGGTTGCACAAACCGCATTTGCGTCATATGGTTCCTCGTGGAAACCCTTGGAAGACGGGTTGTGCCATGGCTGGTGGCTGGGGCAGCCGCTGATGCTGGAACATGCGTTGCTTGATCCGACACATCAGTATTTTATCCAAGGTGGCGCAAGGCAGGCGGCCGAGTGCGCCATGGCCGTGGTCAACAACGATGGGTGGATGCCTTCCGCCGGGGATTCTGCACTCAGGCGGCAGTTTCCCGGAGTGATCCTGAGGATTGCAGCGGACTACTTTAGAGATGGAAGGTATAAATTCGTGCATGATCTTGCACCACCCAGCCGGCGGTTGGCTTGGCCGTGCCTCCTGCCCCGGGCGTTCGACAGCGGAATTAAGCCTCAACTACCTGATGATCATGTCGGTGTCACAGTGGTACCGATTGACCCGCTGCTGTATCACATCTGGGAACGCGAACCTGAGTTGGCGGTGGATGCGGTAACGAGCCCGCCCACCGCTCCCATTGAGCAGTGTTTCGACAAACTGGCGGTGCGAACCGGCTGGAATTTGACGGATGACTATCTGCTGATCGATGGACTGGGCGGCGGAAGTCACTCCTACGA
Organism: uncultured Opitutaceae bacterium; assembly: GCA_964355715.1. Classification (GTDB taxonomy): domain Bacteria; phylum Verrucomicrobiota; class Verrucomicrobiia; order Opitutales; family Opitutaceae; genus UBA2377. Next base: position 162,795 of record CAYHEW010000001.1, read on the forward strand.
TGATGCGGGCGGCATAGTTGAATACTCGCGTCTCGGGGTAGCCATCATTGTGCAGGAGGACAGTTACGTCTACTCAGCGCCGGCAGATCATTCACTCGTGACAATAGTACGCGACGGGGTGACCGGTATCATCCCCGGCTTTGCCATTCTGGAGGACAAGCAAATCGACGCCACCGGCACGGTATACTTAAGGATCAGGTCAAAGAATTACGCCGGGACGGACTGGATACGCGAAGTCCATCTCTTGCCCGGAAAGTGCGCGGTGTTTGTCGATACCGTGACGGCGAACATGGCGGGAGACTTCGCGGTTGAAGCGCACTTCCGCACCCCTGGTCGTCTCGCCCTGGAGGGTCAAGTAGCTCGGGGCCAGAGAAAGAGTCCGTGCTGCGAGGAAGTGGAGATTCGGTTGGCCAGTTTGTCGGACGCCTCGTGCCTGCGCGTGACAGAAGTGCCCGTACATCTACGCTATCCCCGGGCTGACGATCAGGCGTATTGGCGCGACCGTTACCGCACTGATGAAATGGTGCTGATGTCCTTTGCAGCCCGCGAAACCACGCACCTCGAACCGGGCGAATCCGTGCGGCTGGTCCATATGGCGCAGGCGCGCGCACCGCGAGAATTACACATCAATCTCATGCATGCCGGACCGGCACTTTTCATTTTGGAAGGCGAAACGCGCACGCCGCTGAAGTCATTCATGAAACCGCTGGAGCCGACTGCTCTGACGACGAGGGACGTAGCCACGGACTTGGAGGGCCTGCGTTTGTTTTTTGCCATCGGTGCGGATATCTCCGTATTGAGCCCATTGGAAAAGGGCGCGTTTGCAGTGGGCACGAAATCGGGCGGCCTCAGCTATGTGGATAATCATGGCAAAGTGAGGTGGAACGTTGAACTCACTGGACCCATCCACGATATCGGCGTGACCTCAGGTCAGGCCATGTTACTGGCAGCGGGACATGGGCTCGCCGAACTGACCGCATTCAATGCCCGCGGCGAACAGCAGTGGACCACCCACATCGTGCACGAACCATCACCCTGGCCGTGGTGGGAGTTGCCATCGCCGGCGCCGGTTCAAGTCGCGGGAGGCATGGCGGGAGGCAAAGAGTTTTTCGCGGTCGGTTGTGGGGACCTGCAATTGCGTTGTTTTGATCGCAAGGGAAAGGAACACTGGAAGTGGCGCTATAACGAAGGCGTGCCTGGACGCGTGGTCGTGACCGATGTGAATGGTTCGGGAAATTCTGCCATCGTCGTGGGCGGCGAAATTCTCAGTGATCAATCCACCTGTCGCATTCTGACCCCCGACGGAATGATGGTGGCCGAGTTGCCCGTGGAAGGCTGGACCAGCATGCTGACCGCTATCACCTTTGGCGGAGACAAGAGCCGCCGGTTCATCGGGTGCGGTGCCAATCGTGGAGCCAATCTTCACCTGTTCGAACTCATGGATGGGCAGTGGCAAAGACGTTGGCTGAAGCGAGCCGGTGGACAGGTTACGGGCATCGGAATTTTCGCGGCCGAAGATCGCATGATTGTTGCGACCAGCCAAGGCTTCCTCCTCGGTTATGATATGAAGGGCACGCAACTATGGCACCTGCTTTTTGCGCAGGGGCTCCGTCACTTGGTGCCGATTGGCAACCGCGTGATCCTAGTGGACGACAAAGGCGGAGTGCACTTGGCAAATCTTGCGGGGAGTGTGGAAAAACGAGGTTCGCTCCCTAAACCTTGTACTTTGGCCACCGCTTACGATCACGGCATGTACTTTTCGTGTGGTTCAGAGGTCTGGCAGTATTTGTTACCGGGAGAGATCGCGCAGCCCATGACTTGATTGAAAACACTCCCGAGCCCATCCCGTCGCTATAAGAATTCCCTTAGGCTTTTCATAACCAACCCAGACTCCCTAGATCCAAAGTACGAAACCACTTCCGCTATAGCACTATTTTCTGCTGTTAATCGATTATCCTCCTAAACCTTTATGCCCCTCTTCACTAAACTGACCTCCGCCGTAGCTGCTGGAATGCGGAATGACACAGTGCGGCTCACCCAGGAACTTCTAGCGGCCGGCAACGGCCCAGACACCATTGTCGAAGAGGGTCTCGTGCCCGGCATGGCGATTGTCGGCGAACAATTCAAGCGCAACGAGATCTTCGTCCCAGAGATGCTTGTTGCCGCCCGTGCGATGAAAGAAGCCTTAAAGCTGCTCGAGCCCCTGCTCGCCGCGGCCGGTATCAAACCGAAATACACCGCCGTCGTCGGTACGGTGCAGGGCGATTTGCATGATATCGGTAAGAATCTCATTTCGATGATGTGGCGCGGCGCGGGATTTGCCGTCGTCGACTTGGGCACCAACGTGAGCCCCGAAAAATATCTTGCCGCCGCACAGGAACACAAGGCCCACATCGTCGGCCTCTCCGCCCTGCTCACTACCACAATGCCCGCCATGAAGGAAACGGTGCGCGTTCTCAAGGCGGCCAACCTGCCCAACACCAAGGTCATGATCGGTGGTGCACCGATCACCCAGACTTTCGCGGACGATATCGGAGCCGATGGTTATGCCGCTGATGCCGGCACCGCAGTCGATTTGGCCAAAAAACTGGTGGGCGAGGTATCCTGATTAGTCTGCCACTGTTCCACCCGTTTGAAAAGACATGCAATTCCTACGGGTTAGCTGCGAACATTGGCATCACTCGGTTGACAACCCTTGAGTGGAAAGAGAAAACCAGCACAAGGACCGCCAGCCAAATCGCGAGGTTGCGGAGGCACAAGCATAACTGGATGGAGGGAATTACTGCCAGAACCGACCGCTGCGAACAACACCTCCACCGCAGCAGCCAGTCGGTTTCTCACTGGAATAAAATCCCTGATCACCGAGCCCTCAATGATTCACCGGATTTTGGCCACACGCGAATTTGTTACAACGCGGGCCAGGCACGAGGTTCTTGGTTGGTGGGCTTCGTGCGCGAGTAGAGGGCGCGCAGGCGTACATAATTCTCGTAGTTGATGGTTCGCTCGGGATGCGCCCGGCTCATGACGACAAAGTCCGCCTCTGGTGGATAACAAGCTACGTTGACCTTTTTGTAAAACGAGGAATCGGCTTGGCCCTGGGCATCCACATGCGTGGGCTCGACGCCGACGTTGTTTGGGACATCGGCGGATTTGTAACGCAGATCAACGCTCCAACGTATATGATCGGAACTATTGGGGGTGGAGCAATGCGGGGTGCGACTTGTCATAAACACAACTCCACCGAGAGGACAGGCCGCCGTGATCGCCAGCCTTGGGTCGGCAGGTAAATCCTCGTCCGTAATGACAAGGAAATCTGCATTGCCTCCGGTGTGATGTCGCGAAATTGGGCCATGGTGCATGCGGGGCAATATTTCCATGCAGCCATTTTCCCGCGTAGCGTCCACCAAGGGTACCCAGCAGGTAATAATCAGACTTTCATCGCAATGCTCAGCCAAATACCCACCGTCTTGGTGCCAAGGCACGATCCCACTACCCAAGTGAGGTAGTTTGGGTCGGAGACGGTGGTTTGAAGATACGATTTCGTCCGATTCGACCAGGGCACTGATTATTGCCAATAGCGCGGGACTAACGATCAAATTGAACAATGCCGGTGATAAAAAACCAGCGCCGCGTTCCCCAATGAGGTTTTTCAACATGGCACTCCCGCAATCCTCCGATTCGCGGAAAATCTCACTTAACTGCCGATTCAAACCGGCTTCCTCATGCAGATCATTCAATAGGCCTTCAGCTTGGAGTTCCCGGGCTTTGCGGTTTATTTCACCGTGAAGCTCTTGCCGGAGCGGCTCCAATTCCACCGGATTGAAAATATCAGGGATGATGAGGTAGCCCTCAATGTGAAAAAAACTCACCTGCTGCGGAGTAAGCGGCGCGGGATTTCTGATAGGAAACCGGATCGGACGGGTGGGGGTTAAGGGGGAGGAGTTCATGGATAATAGGTTGATGCTGCGCAAGCTGCTGTCGACAAGTGACGGGGATGAGAGCTTCAGGTCAGAGGCAGAGCCAATCGGGGAGTCGGATTGATGTGACGAAAATGAGTGAGGATTGGTCGTTCATTGCGAAGACGAAGCACCGCGGGGCGGCACTTCTCACCTTCTCCAAAGCCCCTTCTGGTAACATGTAACTCCGGAATAGAGAGCGGCTAATTAATACCACGAGCGAGTGAAGGTAAATAACTAGGCCGTATTCACGAAACTAAAGCCGCGGTTGCGCGGGAGACAAGCCGGTGGATTGAGTGAAGAAGGCGCGAAAGTCGCGGTAAAGTATCCGGCGAGGGCAGCGGGGATGGCAGGCCTCGAGCCACGGTACAATGTGAGCTTGAGCCAACAACCTCGGCGGCGTGGCAGCGATCATGCGTTCAAGTTCCCGTGCTACTCGCCAGTGATGTCCAAGGGCTAGATCAGGCGGGACTTCCGAGGCAATGGATCGACCCAATCATGTCTTGTCACTCAACAAACGAGACACTGCACTAGCTATTCTCCTCCACTCGCTCGTGGTATCATTTAGTCGTTCATTATTTACGGCATCATACCTACCTAATCCTATGCCTATGAACAACCACCATCCGCATCGTCCCGGCCAGCCTGCGCCACTTACGCGTGGTGCTGACTGCGCTTTTATTCCTCTGCTTCGCGCGGCGAACAGGATAGTTTTTGACTTCCCTGCCTGCGAGGCGCTGATCACGTTCCAACAATTCTCCGACCAGTCCGAGGTAACCTTTGCTGGTGGCGCTGTTACCACCATAGAATGCAACGCGAACCGGCAAGCAATCGTTGTCGAACCCCAAAGGCCTCTGATCTAGCAGACAAGGAAGCGGCCATTTGAAAAAAGGGCGAACCTCACATGCTTTTGTAATGTCCTGCCATGCTTTGCCCCGATTGATGTTAGGCGCCGGTTTGGTGATTGGATTCTTTCCTAATCAATCCCGGACAAAAGAACCGGATTCCCTCATCGGGGTCTGGCAGAAAGTTTCCATCTATCTTACCAAGGAGGCTTTGATTGAGTTGAACGATTTGCCTAAGCCGGGAGACGCAAATAATCAGCGCGAACGCGATTTCTGTGCTGCGGTGGTGCAACTTGATCAACAGCCGCTGAGCGAAGACCGGCTTGATGATGTCGAACGGCGCCTCAAAGTGCTTCTGGCCGCAGGATTGAATGATGAAATCGATGGCGCATCGCGTTATTTACTCGGCCGCATCGCCCAGATTTATCGGGTCAATGCCAATGTGACTTTGGCGGCAAGTTATTATCGCGAATTGATACAACAGGCGGGACCCGGCCATTGGACGGATATCGCGCGAGTAAAACTCGCCGTACTGATTCTCTATGCTTTGCCCGCCGCGAATACCGCAGAACGGATCGTCCAAGCAGAAGCGTTGATACCCGGCACGAACGATCCACTGGCGGTGCGCGATCTGCATCGCGTGGTGGGACGCGCAGTGATGTTTTACAATTTCCTTCCGGCAGATGCGTTGCAGCACCTCTTGGCCGCGGATAAGATCGGCGGGCTCAACGGCACGTTGGGGGCGGATCAATTGGTGCAGATCGGCGAACTGGCCTGGGATACCGGCGATGAGGATCTGGCCAAAAAATATTACGGGCGTTTGCGCGACGAGTATCCGCGCGATCCGCGTATTTTCCTGATGGATCAACGAATCGCGGGTAATCCGGTTCCGCAACGAAGTGAGAAGCTTCATGGCCGCTAAACTCCACCGCATTTCTCTGACACTGGTGATTGCCTTGGGTGCCTATCTGGGTGCGATGTTCATTGTGCTGACCCGCCCTGGATCCGTCCTCTCCGGCGATAAGCGCACGGTGATACGTATCGCCCATTGGCAAATTGAAACGGGGCCACGTGAAGCCGTCGACGCCATGATCAAACGATACGAGGAATTGAATCCGCAGGTGCGGGTGGAGCAAGTCGCCGTGCCGGGCAGAATCTACAAGCAGTGGTTGCGCACTCAATTGATCGGCGGCAGTGCCCCCGATATCATTGAGTTTGGGCAACTTTTTGACGCCAACGACATCTATCCCCGATTTTTAGAGCCAATCAGTGAATATATGGAAGTCGCCAATCCATATAATCGCGGCACGCCGCTCGAAGGGGTGCGCTGGCGAGACACGTTTCTTGACGGCCTCAACACCGGCGACACCTACATCGAGAATCTGAGCAACTACTATGCGGTGACGCTCTGTATGGTAACTACGCGCCTCTTTTACAATCCGGCGCTACTGCAGGAGATCAGTGGCAGTCCGCTGGCTCCAAAGACCTACACTGAGATGCAAGCGCTTGGGGAAAAACTGGCGCAACGCAATGCCATGGCCCGGCAGCACATCTACCTCTACGCCGGCAGCGACTTCAATGGCACATATATCATGTTGAATCAGTTGCTCGGTCGAGCCGGCATCGGGCTCAATATGAGTAATGATCGGTTACGTGAGCAAGGCCAGTTGCCGCGCGATATGGCGGTGGAATTCTTGCGTGGCAGCTGGGACTACCGCAGTCCCGAATTGCTCAGTGGTTTCGAACTGATGAGACAGGCCGCAATGTCTATGCGCCCTGGATTTCAGCAACTTGGGCGCGAAGCGGCCATGCAGGAGTTTTTGAGCGGACAGGCCATCATGATGGTAACGGGCACTTGGGATGCCACCAGTTTGATTTCGATGGCTCCATTCAAAGTTGCCGTGGCTGAATTCCCCTGGCCAGTCAGGTCCGATGGCGCGGCCTATCGCCACTATTGGGGGCCGGTATCCGAGGGAGCCGGCAACACAACCGTGCCGCTCTGTCTGAACAGGGCGAGTTCCCACCAAAAGGAGGCAATCGATTTCCTGCACTTCATCACCAGTGTTGAGGGTAACACGATTTTTTTCGAGCAAAGCGGCTGGCTGCCCTCGATTCGAGAAGTCGTGGTGCCGGAAGAAACAAAAGTTTACCTGCCACACTTCGCAGGACTACCCCTTCGCACGGTCTACAAGGATGGCTTTGGCGCCGATACCCTCGCGCTCTGGGGTCGCCAACTTCATCATCTCGTCTCAGTTCAGGGGAGTGTGGAAATATTTTTACGCGCCTTTGAGGAGCCATTCCCCGCCGCTTTGAGGTCAGATTTAAACATGCAATTGCGGCATATGTTTCGCAGCCTTCAGCACGAACTGCCTGCACTGACGGCCTTGGCCTCATTGGACCGACTGCAGACTCCCGATCCGCATCGCATCGCTTCGAGGAAAGTGCAGGAGAGCAGTCAGAACATCACGGAGGCCAGACTTTATGAAGCCCTGGCAGTGCTGGAAAAAGGGCCTGCCGTGGACGGTATCAGTCCACCGGAGCAAAACATTGCAGTGAACAATGACCGCTAACCCCCCCATCGACACCATCGCGTTACCATGAGGGATCTCGAACCTCGTTATAACCCTCCCATTTTCCCTTACCGAACCATGAACGTCGCCATTATTGGCTGTGGCAGCTACGGCGCATTGCATGCGCAATTTCTTTCGACCTGCGCAGCTGTGCACCTGCGCGCCGTCGCCGATATCGCGGTGGAGCGAGCGGAGGCTTTTGCGCAAAGCTACGGCGCAGACTATGCCACGGCCGATGTCGGACTTATCTGGTCTGACCCGGCGATCGAAGCAGTCTGGATATGCACGCAACACCATACGCATGCTCCGTTAGCGGAGGCGGCGGCGGCGGCTGGTAAACACTTCTTCCTCGAGAAACCATTAGCACTCACGCTGGCGGACTGTGATCGGATCGTTACCGCAGTGGTACGTAGTGGCGTGATTGCCGCCACGGGATTCAAACTGCGTTTTTTCCCCGCAGTGGTGGCCGCTAGAGAATTTCTCCCCAAGCCCACGCTGACAATGGCACATGTAATTGATGACCATTGGCCGTCGGATTATTGGGCCAATGATCCCGTGCAAGGAGGCGGCAATGTGCTTTCACAGGGTTGCCACATCGTGGACACCGTCCTGCACCTGCACGCGACACCGCCAGTGCGTGTCTACGCGGCGGGTGGCAATCGGCATCACCCTTCACGCGAGATCGTCGATACGGCGGCGATTACGCTGACCTTCGCCGACGGGGCAGTGGCCAACATCGCCGTGGGCGACGTGGGTGTGCCGCCACACGCCTCGAAATTCGCCCTGCAACTGAGCGACGGTTCTCGAAGCCTGAGTCTCTATAATCGGTTCAACTCCATCATGACTCGCGCTGAAAAAACGATCACTGAACATCCTGTCTGGCCGGAGGAGGGGGCTGCGGTGATCGATCTGCCGTTTATTACTTCTATTGCTGAGGGCCGCCCCACGCCGGTGTCGGTGCAATCAGCCCGCCGCACTACGGCGGTTGTGCTCGCCGCCATCGAGTCGATCAAAACCGGTTGCGTCATGGACCTGACGGTTGCGCCCTATGCTGCGGCAATGGAGGACTAAGATGAATGCCTCGTGCTAGCGCCTTATGGACTGGGCCATAATAAACAGGCATCGGCGGCAAGATTACGTCATCGTCGCATTTCGTTAGACCACCGAAACTAAATATAATCTGAAACCATCACGATTCTGACGACGACTTCATGCCAGCATTCCCTAAATCATCGAGGTTGGCGTCGACATTCCCAACCCTGTGCAGCCCGAATATATGCACCTCCACGGCAATCTGCTCAGTCTCGCCAGCATGGTCGGCATACAGACCACATGATGCAAGCGACTCTCACTCATGTGCTCGAACCCGATATGCTCCTTAATGTTATCCTCACTTTCATCACGATGACAAAAACTATTTTTTTACCTAATCCACCAGACCTCGACCCAACTGGATTTTATGACTTCCCGTGAAAATTTTCTCGCAATGATGTCCGGTGGCCGCCCCGACTGGCTGCCGCTCAACGTTCCCGTCACGCCTCCAGTTGCCGACCTAATTGAACAACGCACCGGCGTGCGCAGTCCTGAGTTGGCATTCGAGACCGACTTCAGTGGCCTCCAGTGGGTCAGCTTCAATGAGGACCCGTCGCGCTGGTTCACCGCACTCAACGATCTCGGTTGCCAACTCCCCGCCAATGTCGAGTTTGGCCCGTGCTGTGTCGCGCATGTCACACCGCCTGCCCAAGAGATGGGCGGAGCCTATCACTTCCGCACCATGCTCCATCCACTCGAAAAGGTCACGAGTGTGGCGCAACTGGGACAACTGCCCTGGCCCGACACCTCCGACCCGGCGCACTATTCCACCATCGGGCCACGTGTGCGACAGATTCACACCCGCGGCAAGGTCGCCCATGTGGATCTCCAGTGCAACACCTTCGAACCCTCCTGGTATGTCCGCGGTATGGACAACCTCTTCCAGGACCTCGTTGACGGCAACGGCATCTCCGACTGGCTGCTCGACTGGTTCACGGAACGCTCGTGCAATGTTGGGCGCGAATTTGCGCGCGCCGGGGTCGACATCATTGGACTGGGCGATGATGTCGGCATGCAGACCGGAATGTTGCTTTCCGTGCCCATGTGGCGGCAACACCTAAAACCCCGCCTCGCTAAGGTCATCGCCGCCATCCGTGAAGCCTCCGGCGACCGCAAGGTCTGGGTGCACTACCACTCCGACGGCAACATCATGTCCATCGTGCCTGAACTCATCGAGGTCGGTGTCGACATTCTCAATCCGGTGCAGCCCGAGTGCATGGACGCCGCCGAAATCAGCCGCCGCCATGCGGCGCAACTCGGCCTCAGCGGCATGGTCGGCACCCAGACCACGATGCCCTTCGGCACCCCGGACGATGTGCGACGACGGGTTCGCGAGATCGCCGCCCTGCATCTTGACCACGGTGCCCGGGTGATGATCGCCCCCACCCACGTGCTCGAGCCCGAAGTGCCCTTTGAGAACATCCTGGCCCTCGTCGAGGAAACAAAATCCATTCGCTTTGCCTGAGAAGGATGCACCACGTCACCCTAGCCGGAGCGGAGGAATTCGGTGCAGCGACTTGCTGGTCAGGATCTGGGTTCGATTGACCAAGTGCGTGAATCAAGTTTGATGGGCCGATCTTCTGTGATGGACTGGCGCGCGGCGAGTGCGCATGCGGTGGCACGGCCGCCGTCGGAGGCATTTGCATTTGCGGGCAAATCTCCCGACATGGCCGCAGCGCAAAAGGCCTCTAGGGCCAAGCCCCAGCCTTTGTCTGCCGCGTAATTGATCTGAGGAGGGGGGGGATTCCCCAGCAAATTTACGGCAGCTAATCGGGCGCCGGAATCTTGGTCGTCGTATAGCACGCCAGACTTACGCACAATGGCCTCGTAGTGCTGACGCATGGCAATAAGAGCAGAAAGTCCATGATCAGCGAAGTCTTTCACATGCCGGTTGTCGCAGCCATCATACGGGCGCCCGGGAAAACAGATTACGGGGGGCAACCCGACTGCACCATAGCTGCGCAACTCCACGAAGTCGTCCATTTCTACCGCAGCACCGCCTAGCACCGCTTCCAGATGCTCTTTGGGTTGCGCAAGCGAACCGTGCGAGGATGTTAGTATTGTGGCCTGACTGCCGTTCGCGAACGCCATTGTTAACAGTATGTCATTGAGACGGCATTCCCGTGCATACATCTCGACCGGATCCGACTCCAAAAGAAAACTCAGGTAGTCGAAAATATGCACGGTTTCGGTCAACAGACGATCGACGTTTTTCCAGCGTTGCTCGAATGGCCGAATATTGCCGTCGTCAACCAATCGGTAAAACAGACTGATGGGCATTCGAGCCGTTTGCATTGCCCCCTTTAGATAAGGAGTTGCGGGTGCAAACCGGCGGTTGAATCCCACTGCTAGCGGCACGGCGTGAGTTCGCGAGAGCGTTGCTAATAATCGGCATTCCTCCACGGTCGGACCCAGCGGTTTCTCAACGTAGACTGGCAACCTGCGGTCAATCGCCGCTCGGGTTATCTCCGGATGCAACTCAGGCAAAACTCCAACTACCAGCACGTCGACCTGTGGGTCCTCCAACACCTCCTGCCAACGAAACCCATGTCGGTTAGGTTGATAACGATCGACTACTTTCTTTAAAGCCGCCGGGTTGATATCTGCGACGTTCTGCAGAGTGAGCCGCTGACTCCGCGCAATCGTTTGAATATGTTGGCGGCTCATGAATTGGCCGCACCCAATTACACCAATTCGGATAGATTGGGGGGATGATTTGTTCATTTGCTTGCCCTACGAATACGTTCGAAAAAAAGCTGCCCTTCCTCTTCTAACCAAAGAGGAACCTCAAAAAACTGGTCCAAAACGAAAGAGATTTTTTCTGCATCCGGAACCTTCCTGCTCCCGCGTAATCGCATCTGCAACCAACGGGACAGTATGAGCAAGGGGAAAGCCCTCCATTCTTCATCCGTCAGAGAAAAGACTTTCTGATAGCCTTGGATAATTTGGCGACATAGTCGAGGTTCGGGAGTAAAGACTTGTGTCAAGCTATCGATGCGGTCTGTTGCAAATGGAGCTTTCCGAACCGAACCAAAAAACGCAAAGGCGTCGGACAAGTCGCGGGCGCGAGCCTGGTAAGAAAGATAATCAAAGTCATATACTGCTGAAACAGCGTGATTGCGGAATCTGATATTCCCAGGATGGAGGTCACCATGTATCATCGCATGCGGTAGAGCGGAATATAGTCGGTCGTCGAGGTCTCGCTGAACGCTTTGAAGGTAAGCGTGCACTTTTTGCAGTTCGTGCAGTTCATGGACGGAGGTAGCGAGCCGCCTAAGCCCAGCCAAATACGGTACTAGTGCCTCCGGATAATCTTCCCGTCGGGTCAAGTTTTTCTGGTCTGATGAAAATTTGTCGCTTAATGCTGCATGAAACCTCGCGAGAAAAACACCCAGTTCAAAGGCCTCCTTGTCGTCATCAGGCAAGAAAGTTTCTCCATCGATCCATCTCAAGACCTCGATGACTAAATTGTTCCTACGGATGACCGTGCTTCCCGACGCAGTGCGCAGAAGCAGCGGCACTGGTAACCCAGCCGCTTTCAGATGTACTAACGCTGCGTGGACAAGAGAAGTCTTCGCCTCGCCGGCAAATTCATCCGCGCGGATTCGAATCACTAGTTTACCTTGGACGGTCGTCACTCTCCATTTCGGTGCGCCAGTTCCCCCGAGTCCGCAAATTTCTGAAATTTCACCTTGCTGGAAGTCTCGAATTATCTCCGCAATAAATGATTCCAGATCGTCCGGAACGAGAGCTGATAGGGTTCGATTCAACGGCGTGTTAAGTCTGAAGCGAAAATAAGGAACCTGACTCCGCTGGCTGGAGTGTCTGGCTTCTGTTTGTTTGGCTAATGCTGTCGGTTTGGGGTGACCCGCACAACGTCTTGGCTTCCCTGCCTCAGGTGTCCTTCGCCAAATCATTGCTTAATTTTGATGATTACAGTCGTTTTTGCTGACATCAAGTTTTTGCTGCGCATCAGTTAAGAAAAGAAAGGATGCACGCTTATACCAAGCGCACCTAGTGTTGTGTCCCTAAATAGCTGCCATTATTCTACGAGGCGAGAGCGCAAGTGCGGATGCGTGGCTGAGTGCAACCTGGCCTGACCTGCTCAAGGCGCTGGCGACAGCGTTCGACCTTGGCGAGGATGCGCTCGACGCTGGCGGTCCAAGTGCAGGGAACAGGTTCATCGTTCCACGCGGCGAGGAACTCATCGATTGCAAGCTGCAGTTCTTCGACACTGCGGAAAACGCCGCGTCGGACAGCCTTTTGTTCGAGTTCGGCAAACCAGCGCTCGATAAGATTGAGCCAACTGGAACTTGTGGGAATGAAATGGAGCACGAAACGGGGGCGCCTGCGCAGCCAAGTGCGCACCCGCGCGTGGCCATGGATGGCGTATTTGTCGAGGATGAGGTGCAGGCTAGTCGGCGGCGGAAACTCACCGTCGAGCCGCCGCAAGAAGCGCAGGAACTCTTGATGGCGATGACGCGGGTAGTGCCCGGCAATCACTCGGCCTTTGCCGACATGGAGCGCCGCAAACAGACAGGTCGTGCCATGCCGTTGATAGTCGTGTGTGAAAGTTCCGCAGCGGCCACGCTTCAAGGGCAAGCCAGGCTGAGAGCGGTCCAGTGCTTGAATTTGGCTCTTCTCGTCGACACATAACACCACGGCGTTCTTCAGCGGCCTTAAATAGACGCCGACCACGTCGGTCAGCTTCTCCACAAACTGTGGGTCTCGTGACAGCTTGAAGCTCTTCGTCAGATGCGGCTTGAGCTGATGATCCTGCCACGCCCGGTGAATCGTGTTCTTGCTGACGCCGACTTCTCGGCCCAGCGAACGAGTGCTCCAGTGGGTAGCGCCGACCGGCTGCGTTTGCAGGGTGCGCTCGATCCAATCCGAAACCGTTGTCGCCCCAAAGCTCGTTTTGCGTCCACGTACGGCCGCGACTAGCCAAATCCCATCGATGCCTTCGTCGCGCGCGCGCTGCCGCCACAGTGCCACGGTCCGCGGATGAACGTCTATATCGGCGGCGATCTGCTTGTCGCTGCTGCCCTCGGCAGCCTTCCGAACGATCTTCGCTCGGAGGACAACCTGCTGGGGCGTTGTTCCCGCGCGAATCCAACGCTCCAACTGCTCAGTTTGCTCAACCGCCAACTCCACGGACGCACTTCGACGAGGCATCCCTCCTCCTGAACCAACCTACGGATAATGGCACCTATTTGAGGGACACTACACTAGCTTTTACTTTTAAAAGGAAGCCGAAGGCGAGGAGGATGGCCCGCAAATTACCGCCGCTCGGAGCAGAAATGGTAAAGGAAATCGAAGCCGCGTGGGCGCGGCCGCAGGAGTATTCCCCGGCGGTGAGCTTGGAGTTGGTGCGGAGGTCATCGGCGGCGTCCCAGAGGTCGACTTCGAGACGGGCGATGTTGGCGAACTGATCTTGGCTCATTGCGGATTGGATGTGTTGGGGATCCTAAATAGGTAGCGCTTTACGTATAGGGCAAAGCTGTTGAGGTCACGCGTCATTCCAGTAGATCACGGCGCTCCTAGGCCTGCGTGATGTAGGCTGAACTGCGGTTGGCGGGTGGGCCGGACGGCTCCAGCGGTTGCGGCGCGATATTGGCCAAAAGGGATCCGAAACGATGATGATTGTCCCACGACGAATAATAGAAACCGGGCTTCACCCCGCGTCGGTCGCAGGCCGCCATGAATTCCGCAACCACATCAGTCTGGTTGCCACTGCGGCCGACATGATAGTCGGTGTGGCGCGACGGCCACAGGCAATGACCCGAGATGTGCTTGGTCGTGAGAATGGCGTATTTCATGCCGGCATCGCGGGCCACGCAGACCCACTGATCGACATCCAGCCGATCCGGCGCGTAACCCGTGGCTGGATCCTGGCCGTTGGGCATCTCCGCCCCGACATAGGTGTTGAGGCCGTAGCAAATAAACATGCCAAATTGCATGGCTTCCCACCGGCGCAGTGCGGCCACGGACAGGCGTTGCTCGCCGCGGGTGCCCGCTGGGGGATCCGGCGGCTGATGCTCCAATCCGGACGTGACCGCGGGCAGACGGCCGGAGCGCTCCGGGTTGGACCAGGCGACGCGGGTTTCGGGGCGAGACGTTTTCATGGCGCACACGGTTCACCCAATTCATCCGATCCTGGGATTAGAGAAAGCATGTCGGCACCTCTGGGCAATACACACGAAGCCGACGGCGGCGATCCTTCCATCGCGCAGCAAGACAGTGCGCGGCATCAGTCCGCCCGCGAAGTCGACCACTTGCTGGCGCAGCGTGATCGACAGGTCCTGGGCGAGGAACGCCACACACAGGTGCGTTCGACCCAAACCACATGCTGTTGAATATCAGCCGCAAGCCGGGGTCGCGTTACGAACTCCGGAAAGAACCCTTCACAAAGCATTGCTGCATATCAAACGGCCAAAAACGCTCCGGCGCTAAGGGCGGGATATTCGGGCAGAGCTGGTACCGTCATCTCCTTGTCAGGTTGTGCCAAATTATGGCGGGGAGTTGACAGAAAGCTCAAAGTAAGTAAGTACTCACTTACTTTGAGCAGCAACCCTACAGACCTTCGACCCAAACATCTTCCGGCGGACGAGCGTAGATCTGTCACCGTGGCGACAGTGATCGCATTGGCCGCCGAGCAGAACCCCAACGAAATCACCACCAGCGCGATTGCCCATCGGATGAACCTGACCCAAGGCGCGCTCTTCCGGCATTTCCCCACCAAGGATTCAGTCTGGCAGGCCGTGATGGAATGGGTGGCTGAGCGCTTGTTGGCGCGAGTAGACAAGGCGGCGCAGACGGCCTCCACGCCCTTGGCGGCCCTGGAGGCGATGTTCATGGCCCATGTTGATTTCGTGGCCAAGCATCCCGGAGTGCCGCGCATGCTTTTTGGGGAACTGCAAAGGGCGGAGGCCACACCGGCCAAGCGCATGGTGCAAACCCTGATCACCCAATACGGCGCTCGTCTGCACGCCCTCATCGAACAGGGGAAAGCTCAAGGCGAGCTGGCCTCGGACGTGGATCCGAAAGCTGCCGCCACCCTGTTCATCGGATCGGTCCAAGGCTTGGTCATGCAGTCGCTGCTGGCCGGAAATGTGCGCCGCATTCGCTCCGATGCTCCCGGTGCTTTTGCAATTTTTGCCCGGGGGATCAGGAGGTTGCCGTGAAGCTACCGCACATGAATCGGCGGACATGGGCGTTGCTGGGCGTGCTCATACCCATGCTCGCCCTGTTCATTTATGTTGCCCTGCGTTCGGGACCGCTGGCTCCCGTTCCTGTAACCTCAACCACGGTCGAACAACTTTCCATCACGCCAGCTTTATATGGCATTGGCACGGTGGAGGCTCGCTACTCCCACAAGATCGGACCGACCACCGCCGGGCGGGTCAAAGGGGTTTACGTTCAAGTCGGTGACCGGGTGACGGCCGGGCAATTGTTGGGCGAGATTGACCCGGTGGATTTCGAAGAACGCATCGCCGCACAGGAGGCCGCGCAAAAACGTGCGGCCGCCGGGGTCCGGGCAGCGGAGGCACTGGTGCAAGAGGTCACGGCCCGCCAGGACTACGCCGAATCCCAGGCCCGACGATACGAAAGCCTCCAGCGGGCAGGCTCAGCCAGTCATGAAACGGTCGAGACGAAAGCGCAGGAACTTCATGTGGTCACGGCCAACCTGGCCACCGCACGAGCGAATCTGGAGGTCGCCCGGCAGGAGTTGGTGCGAGTCGGCGCCGACCGCGAGGTCCTGATCCAGCAAAAGGCCAATCTGCGCCTGCTGGCACCGGCCGCCGGATTGGTGACCGTAAGGAATGTCGATCCTGGCACCACGGTAGTGGCGGGCCAACCGGTGGTGGAACTGATCGATCCGACCAGCCTCTGGGTCAATGTGCGCTTCGAGCAACTCCGCGCCACGGGTCTGCGCCCGGACCTGCCCGCCCGGATCGTGCTCCGCTCCCAAGCGGGTCGCACGATCGCCGGGCAAGTGCTGCGCGTTGAGCCGGTCGCCGATACCGTGACCGAAGAGACGCTCGCCAAGGTGGTTTTTGACACGATACCGGAGCCGTTGCCGCCAGTCGGTGAATTGGTGGAGGTAACCGTTGCCCTCCCTGCCCTGCCGGCGGCACCCGTGGTGCCCAATGCCAGCGTGCAGCGAGTCGGCGGGCGTCTTGGCGTCTGGCTCATTTCGGGCAACTCCCTCCAATTCGCGCCCATCAAAATGGGGGCCACTGACCTTGATGGCCGGGTGCAGATTCTTGAAGGAGTAGAGCCGGGCGCGCAGGTGGCCGTCTACAGCGGGCGCTCACTTGGAACGCATACCCGGGTGAAACTGGTTGAGCGACTGCCGGGAGTATCGCCATGATCAGTCTGGCCGGACGCGACATTCTGCACTCGTGGGGCAAGTTTGTCTTCACCGGTGTGGGGCTGGGCCTGTTGATCGGCGTCACGCTGACCATGGCGGGTGTTTATCGGGGCATGGTGGACGATGGGAAGGCCCTGCTCGACAACAGCGGGGCGGACCTGTGGGTGGTGCAAAAAGATACGCTCGGGCCCTATGCCGAGTCATCCAGCCTGTATGATGATGTGTATCGCGGGATCCTGGGCATGCCCGGTGTCGCTCGGGCGTCCAACGTGACCTATCTTACCATGCAGGTGCGACACGGTGAAACAGACGTGCGCTCCATGGTTGTTGGCGTTGTGCCGGGTGGACCCGGCGAACCGGGTCAACCTGGATATTTGATCGCCGGGAGACAAATCACCCGCGGGCACTACGAAGCCGTGGCCGACGTGGCGACCAAGTTTCAAATCGGCGAACGCATCCAGATTCGTCGCAACCTCTACACGGTGGTCGGGCTGACCCGCCGCATGGTTTCCTCCAGCGGCGATCCGATGGTCTTTATCGCGCTGAAAGACGCCCAGGCGGCGCAGTTTCTCAAGGATAACGACGCCATCGTTCATCAGCGGCGCCGCACGTCCGCCAATCCAACCTATAACCGGCCCGGCGTGCCCGGCTTGCTCAATTCGGTGATCGCCTCACAAAGCATCAATACCTCCGTCAACGCGGTACTGGTGCAAATCCTGCCGGGCTTCACCCCGGAGGAAGTGGCCGAGCCCATCCGCCGCTGGAAACGGCTTCAGGTCTATACCCGTGCACAGATGGAGGATCTCCTGATCCGCAAGCTGATCGCAACCTCGGCCAAGCAGATTGGCATGTTTCTGGTGATCCTGGCCATCGTCAGCGCCGCGATTGTCGCCTTCATCATCTATACGCTGACCCTGGGGAAAATCCGTGAGATTGCCGTGTTGAAACTGATCGGTACCAAAAACCGCACCATCGCCGGGATGATCATGCAGCAGGCGGTCGGTCTCGGCATCATTGGCTTCGTGGTGGGTAAAATAGCGGCCACCGTCTGGGCGCCGTTTTTCCCAAAATATGTCCTGCTCGAACCAGTCGATGCGGCCTGGGGTTTCTTTGCGCTGATGGTGATCTGTGTGCTGGCCAGCGTGCTGGCCATCCGGGCCGCCCTCAAAGTGGATCCGGCGGAGGCGATCGGAGGCTGATATGCACTGGCAAGGCATCAAGATCGAGGGGCTGCGCAAGCGCTACGGCGAGGGCGATACCGCTGTCGATGCGCTCAAGGGCGTGGACATGCGAGTCGCTCCGGGCGAAGTCGTCGGGCTGGTCGGCCCCTCGGGCTCCGGCAAGACCACCCTGCTCAAGTGCCTGGGTGCGGTCATCGAGCCGACCGCCGGACGCATGTCGCTGGGCGAAGACGTGATCTACGACCAAGGTTGGAAGATATCCGATCTGCGGGAATTGCGCCGGGACAAGATTGGCTTCGTGTTCCAGGCACCCTATCTGATCCCATTTCTCGACGTTACCGACAACGTCGCCCTGCTGCCCATGCTGGCCGGTGTGCCCAATGAGGAAGCCCGAAGGCGCGCCGTGGAACTGCTCGAAGCGCTCGATGTCGCGCATCGCGCCAAAGCCATGCCGTCGCAACTCTCCGGTGGCGAGCAACAGCGCGTGTCCATCGCCCGGGCGCTCGTCAACCGGCCCCCGGTGATTCTCGCCGATGAGCCCACCGCCCCGCTCGACAGCGAGCGGGCACTGGCGGTGATCCGCATCCTAAACGACATGGCCCGCCGCTTCGAGACCGCCGTCATCGTGGTGACCCATGACGAGAAGATCATCCCCACCTTCAAGCGAATCTACCACATCCGCGACGGAGTGACCTACGAGGAGGCTGGAGAAGGTCGGGGATTTGAAGCGGCTCCGGACAAATTCGCCGTCAAGTGAACCTTCTGCTGCACGTCGTCTGCCGATCGAAACCCGCAAATCACCATGAAAACCCCTGCTAATAAAAACCGCTGGCCCCTCATCGCCCTATTCCTCGTCATCGTCCTGGTCGGCCTCTCCTATGCGATCTGGACCCATTTGCAGCACGGCCACGCCGGTGCTCATGATCACAGCGACCATGGCGCGGCAGCGCTTTCGCTCAATGACGGCAAGCGTTGGGCGACCGACGAACCACTGCGGATCGGAATGCAACGCATTCGCGACGTCGTCGCGCAGACCCTGGCCACCTCGGAACCCAGCGCCTTGCCGCCGGCCCAGGCGAAACTCTTGGCCGACACTATTCAGGAAAACGTCACCTACCTCATACAAAACTGCAAACTTGAGCCCAAGGCAGACGCGACCCTGCATGTCCTGATCAACGAACTCATGACCGGCGCAGCGGCGGCGACCGCGAATCCCGCGTCCGGGGACGGTGCATTGAAGCTGGCTCAAGCGCTGCGCGAGTATCCGAAATACTTCGATCACCCCGGCTGGAGCCCGCTCCCCGAACGGCGACCCTGAGCCACCATCCACTGAACTCAACGCCCAGACCATGAAACCAAATCGAATCCTGAAAGGCCTCGCCCTTGCCGCCGTCGTCTTTGGCGTCGTCACCATTGTGAGCGGCGGCCGAGCCCTGTTTGGCAGCGCGGAAGTTCGCGCTGCGCTGGGCCACACGGTCCCCTTCGTGCTTTGGTTCAATTTCCTCGCGGGTTTCCTCTATGTCCTGGCCGGGGCGGGCTTGCTGTGGGGAAAACGCTGGGGCGCCCATCTGTCGCTCCTGCTGGCCATCGCCACGCTGGTCGTCTTTGCCGCCTTCAGCCTCCACGTCTTCGGCGGGGGTGCCTACGAGATACGCACTCTCGGTGCTATGACCTTACGATCGCTATTCTGGGTTGCCGTGGCCGTAGCGTCTTTCCGCGCCAAAAACGCGCCCGGATCTCAACACTGACCCTTGGACGGGGACGGGGCGAACCCACCGCAATCCGAAAATCATGACAACGGACATTACCAGCCGATGACCGTCAGGACCTCTCAACAATCAGGGGGTGATTTCTCCCGAGTTGGCCAGCCTTGCGCGGGGGATGACGGTGCCGCACTTGCACCAGAATCGGAAACCGACGCACTCACAATTTGAAAGCGGATGCCCCATCCAACGTCCCATGAAAATCCTTTTGTTGCTAGCCCTCTTCACCGCCATCGCGCCAATCCTCCTGGGAAAGGACGCCCTGGCAACCTTGGTGCCACCACCCGACAGCGTGACCCCGGGGAAAACGGTCGGGATCTCCCTTATCGTCTTCAATCCGACGACAGCCAGCACTCGGTTCGATGCACCCCGACTGCTCCCTGGAAAACTGATTGCGGGCGAACGATCCACCGTCGTCGAACTCCGCGCAGACAAGGTGGGATCGCCATCGATCGAAGCCGGTGCCTTTGTCCGTCATCACTATGTGTTCGTGATGCCGGATGCTACAAATGGTCCGGTATACTTGGAAGTCGCCGGTCCCGACTTTGTCCCGCTGCGAACGGTTCTATTGGCGAAAGGACCGGCAGCATCTTCACCGGGGAATGCGCCTGGGCCCGCCACCGCAGGTGTGTCACCCGCCCCAGTCGTTGCCTCCCTTGACCGAACCTTCTGGAACCGCTTTGGCGCACACGAGGCGATCTATTTTGTGTATGGCGACAAAGCACCGGCAGCCAAATTCCAGTTGAGTTTCAAATACCGCCTCCGCGGTTTCGGTACCGGGGAAGCCGCCCACCCGTTGCGCGCCCTGCAATTTGGATACACGCAACGTTCGCTTTGGGATATCGACGACAATTCCAGTCCGTTTTACGACACCAGCTACATGCCGTCGCTGTTTTTTGAGTCCTACACCCCGGCGTCAGCCGGTGACACGGGAGGGCTGACTTGGCTCGGCTACCAGTCCGGTTATCAACATGAATCCAACGGTGGGGCCGCTCCGGCCTCACGCAGTCTGAACTCTCTGTTCTTCCGGCGTGGGTTGATGTTGGGTCGGACTGACAGCTGGCACTTGATCGTCAGCCCAAGGATATCGGTTTATGTCGGTGGGTTGTCAGACAATCCCAACCTCGTCGACTATCGCGGCTATGCCGATTGGATGGTCGCACTGGGCCGCGGCAATGGTGTTGCGCTAAGTTACACTGGACGCATGGGCAAGTCGTTTGACCGCTTCAGCACGCAGTTGGACCTCACCATTCCCGTCCGCAACAAGGTGGTGGATTTCGCCACCTACCTCACGCTCCAATACTTCAACGGCTATGGTGAGAGCCTGCGTACTTATGATCAGCGGACCGAGACCCTGCGCGTCGGTTTCTCCTTGGTGCGCCTGCGATAGGTTCAGTTCCCTGCGGCTTCCGGGCGCGGCGCCTTCGGGACGGTATTCCAAGTATTACGCTCTCTCTCGATAACTCGCAGTGTGAAATATCCGGGCTAGCGGCTATCCTGAACCCAAAAAATCAAGCCGCACGGAAATGCCAAAGTAACCCAATAGGTTACAACTCCCTCGGGTAGAGGAGAGCCAGGCGGCGGTTCGGTGGGTGGGAGCGCAAACTGGCCGGTTTTCGGATAGCCTCCAGTCATTCCCTCCATACACCTTACACTCTGATCTCTCACTCCCTTCCAGCCATGAAACAATCCATTCAGCTCGGCGCCGCGTGGCGGCTCATGCCGACCGAGCCCGGCCTCGGGCTCATCGCCGGATGCTCGGCCCTGCCGTTTGACCAGCGCTGGATCGACGCGCAGGTCCCGGGCGACGTGCACCTCGACTGCCAGCGTGCCGGCCTCATCGGCGACCCGTTCGTCGGGATGAACCATGACCACTGCCGCTGGATGGAGGAATGGGACTGGTGGTATCGCAGCGACCTCACGCCGCCGACCCCCGGCCCCGGTCAGCGCCTGCACCTGCTCTTCGAGGGGCTCGACGTCTTCGCAACCGTTTATCTGAACGGGAAGGAGATCGGGCGCAACCGGAACATGTTCACGCCGCTGCGCATCGATGTGACCGACCACGTGCAGCCGGGCACCAACCGCCTCGAGGTCTGCCTCGGTGCACCTGTCTATCCACCGGAGCGTCCTGCTCGCAGCCCGGAGGTGCGCGGCTACGGCAATGCCCTTCGTCTGCAGGTGCGCAAATCCCAGTCGTGCTACGGTTGGAACATCTCGCCCCGCCTCGTCACCATCGGCATCTGGAAACCCGTTTCGTGGCTGCTGGTGGACGAGGTTGAAATCGCCGATGTCAGCGTGAGCACCGTGGCGCTGCGGCCGGACGGCGCGGCCGAACTCGAGGCGCTGGTCGAACTTCAGCCCAACCACGGCGCGCCCGGTCCGGTGGATGTGGAGCTCACCGTCGCCGGCGAGACGCGTCAACTCACGCTCTCCTGCGACGCCACCGGCAGCCGGCACGTCGAGCGTTTCACCGTGCCACAGGCCAAGCTCTGGTGGCCGCACAACCACGGGGCGCAGCCGCTTTACGATTGGACGGCCACGCTGCGCCGCGGCGGGTGCGAACTTGACCGGTGCAGCGGGCGCTTCGGCATCCGCACGGTCGAGCTCATCCAGGGGCCCGACGACGACGGCGGCATCGCCTTTGTCATCGCGATCAATGGCAAAAAAATCTTCCTCAAGGGCATGAACTGGACGCCGGCCGACGCGATTTTCGCGCGGGTGGACGACGCCCGCTATGACCTGCTCCTCGCCGCGGCCAGGGATTCCAACATCAACGCCATGCGGGTGTGGGGCGGGGGCATCTACGAGCATGACTCGTTCTACGCCAAGTGCGACGAGCTCGGCCTCGTGATCACGCACGACTTCATGTTTGCCTGCGGCTGCTACCCGCAGGACCAGGCCTTCCTCGACGAAGCACAACGCGAGGCGGAATTTCAGGTGCGCCGTCTCCGGCACTTTGCGTGCGTTGTCGCCTGGTTTGGCGACAACGAGAACGACGTGCTGGCCGACAACAGCTTCAACTACCCGGCCTACCGGCACAACCGGCTGAGCAAGGAAGTCCTGCGCGACGTCGTGCACACCCATGCGCCGCTCACACCCTACGTGCCGACCTCGCCCTGGTCGCCCGTGACCTACGACCAGAACGCGCCGATGGAGGGCGACTGCCACATCTGGGGGCACGGCCTGTCCTACAAATCAGATTTCTATGTGAAGCAGCGGCCGCGGATGGTGACCGAGATCGGCCACCTCAGCTTCCCGGATCGAAAGGTCATCGCGTCGTGGATTTCACCCGGCAAGCTCTGGCCGGTGTGGCACGAGGAATATCTCACG
>CAYHEW010000002.1:0-175205 GCA_964355715.1 uncultured Opitutaceae bacterium
CCTACCCGAACTTCCTCGACACGCTCAACGCCATCCGCCCGCTCATGCTCATGCGCGTGATCGGCGGCGCGCTCTACCTCGCCGGCTTCGGCATCTGCGCCTACAACTTCTGGAAGACGGTCAGCGGCGCCCAGCCGGTCGACGGCACGATCGAGGTCTACGTCGAGAAGCCGGCCCCGTCCACCCGGATGGGCTTCGGCGCCACCTGGCTCAACGCCCCGGTGCTCCTCTCGGTGTTCCTCGTGGGCTTCTCCTGCCTCTGGATGCTCGGCACCTCCTACGTGAGCATCGCCGGCCTGGTCGGCGCGATCATCACCTGTGTCGCCGGCTACGCCCTCCTCTACTCCCGCGGCAAGGCCTGGCAGGACTGGTACGAGCGCCTCCTCCTCAACGCCCTGCCCTTCTCGCTCCTCACGTTCGTGGCCGTGGCCGCCGGCGGCCTGATCCAGATCGTGCCGACCGTCCTCATCCACAAGGCCGACAACGTCGAGGACCGCCTCCAGCTCCCGTACACGCCCCTCGAGCTGGCCGGCCGCGACATCTACGTGCGCGAAGGCTGCTACACCTGCCACTCGCAGATGATCCGCACACTGTTGCCCGACGTCCTCCGCTACGGCGACTACTCCCGCCTCGGCGAGTCCATCTACGACCATCCGTACCAATGGGGCTCCAAACGCACCGGCCCGGATCTCGCCCGCGTCGGCGGCAAGTACCCCGACGTCTGGCACCTCCGCCACATGGAGAATCCGCGCAGCATCTCCGTCGGCTCGAACATGCCCTCGTACCCGTGGCTGCTCCAGAACAACACCGACGTCGCCGCGCTCCCGTCCAAGATCCGCGTCCAGCGCATGCTCGGCGTGCCCTACGGCCCGATGTCGGCGCAGCAGATCTTCGACGAGGCCAACGGCCAGGCCAAGGCCATCTCCCTCGGCCTCCGCGAGGCCGGCGCCTACGTCGCGCCCGAGAAGGAGGTCGTGGCCCTGATCGCCTACCTCCAGAAACTCGGCCAGTACACGCCGGTCGCCCCCAAGGCCGCCACGAAGTGATCCGCCCCCATGTTCCGCCGACTCATCCTTGAAGACTACGCCGCGATCTGCACCGCCGGCGCCTTCCTCGTGGCCGTGACGATCTTCGTCATGGTCGCGTGGCGCGCGCTGCGCATGCCCCGCGCGCAGTCCGACCACCTCGCCAACCTTCCCTTCACCTCCGACTCTGCGACTACCCGCCATGACGAACGCGCCTAAGCTATCTCCCGCCGAGGACGCCATCCGCGAGCACACCTTCGACGGCATCCAGGAATACGACAAGCGCCTCCCCAACTGGTGGCTCTTCACCCTCTACGCCGCGATCGTGTTCTGGGTCGGCTACTGGTTCTACTACCACAACGCCAAGATCGGCCTGAGCAACACCGAGGTGCTCCAGCAGGAGCTGGGACGCATTGAGGCGGCCAAGCTCGCCGATCCCGCCAACAAGCTCGACGACGGCACGCTCTGGAAGATGAGCCGCAACGCCGTCTTCGTCGACGCCGGCAAGGCCACCTTCACCACCACCTGCGTCAGCTGCCACAAGGAAAGCCTCCGCGGCACCGACGAGGGCGGCATCGGCCCCAACCTCGTCGACAACGTCTGGATCCACGGCAACAAGCCCACCGACCTGTTGAAGGTCGTGAACGAGGGCGTCCTCGTCAAGGGCATGCCCGCCTGGGGCCCCGTCATCGGCGCCAAGAAGACGTCCGAGGTCGTGGCCTTCGTGCTGAGCCACCACGAGGTGCCGGCGCAGTAAGCGCCGGCCGGCGGACATCTTCGTCCCGGGCAGGGCCCGATTAGCCCTGCCTGCTACCGCTCGCACGCCGCGCTAATTTCCCGGAATATTGTCCCGCTGGCGCCTTGCGGCGTGCGGCCTGGCCGGTATCCTCGGGATCCTCCCACGCTCCCATGGCCGCGCCCAACCGTCCGTCCCTCGAATCCGTCACCACGATCAGCTCCGATGGTTCGCGGACGTTTCTGTTCCCGGCCGACGCCCACGGCGCCTATACGCGCTTCCGCAAGGTCACGGCCATTTTGCTGATCGCGTTCTACCTTGTCCTGCCCTGGATCGCCGTCGGCGGCTACCCGGCGGTGTTCCTCGATATCGCCCAGCGCCGGTTCCACCTCTTCGGCTGGACCTTCGCCGCGCAGGACCTGTGGCTGACCTTCTTCCTCATCACCGGCCTCGGCTTCTCGCTGTTCTTCGTCACCGCGCTCCTCGGTCGCATCTGGTGCGGCTATGCCTGCCCGCACACCGTCTTCCTCGACCACGTCTACCGGCGCATCGAGCGCTGGATCGACGGTGACGCCGTCGCCCGCCGCGCCCTCGCCGCCGCCCCCGTCGGTCCGGTGAAGCTGGCGAAGCGGACCCTGAAGCATGCCCTCTACATTCTGGTCTCTCTCGCGATCACCCATCTCTTCCTGGCTTACTTCGTGTCCCTGAGGGAACTCTGGGACATGATGCAGGATCAACCGGTCGAGCACTGGAGCGCCTTCCTGTTCGTCTTCATCTTCGCGGGCATCCTTTATTTCAACTTCGCCTGGTTCCGCGAACAGCTCTGCATCGTCATCTGCCCCTACGGCCGCCTGCAGTCGGCCCTGATCGACGACCACTCGCTCGTCATCGGCTACGACGCCAAGCGCGGCGAACCGCGCGGAAAACTCGGCACGGCTGGGGCCGGAGACTGCGTGGCCTGCAATCGCTGCGTTCAGGTCTGCCCGACCGGCATCGACATTCGCCAGGGCCTCCAGCTCGAGTGCGTCGGCTGCACCGCCTGCATCGACGCCTGCGACGAGGTCATGGTCCGCCTCGACCGCCCGCGCGGCCTCATCCGTTACGACTCCCAGCACGCCTTCACCGGCGGCAAGACCCGCTGGTTCCGCCCACGGACCCTTTTCTACGGATTCCTGCTCGCGGTCGGCGCTTCGGTCGCCAGCTGGGCCATGTCCACCATCCGCCCCGCGACCCTGGGCGTCACGCGCATGACCGGCGCTCCGTACTTCGTGGACGCCGGCACCGTGCGCAACCAGTTCCTTGTCCGCCTTATCAACAAGCGCGCCGAACCCGTCAGCTTCAAGGTCGAGCTCAAGGCGGGCGCCACCGTCCACCAGGTCGGCCTGACCGAGCCCGTCACCGTCCCGCCGCTCGGCGAGGAGGTCCGGCCCCTGATCGTGCAGATCGCGCGCGCCGACTACACCGGACCGTTCAGATTCAAGCTCGAGGTCGAGGACATCGGCGAGACGGTCGAACTGGACCGCGAGGTCGAGTTCCTCGGACCCGATGCCAGCCTCCTGCGGCAGGAGGAGACGGAGCGCAAGGGCCATGACTAAGCCCCGCGGCAGCCGGCTCTGGCTCTGGATCCTCGTCGCCTTCCTCGTGCAGCTTGCGGCGTGGGGTGCGTGGCTTTATGTAGCCTCGACGCACAAGGTCGCCGAGGTGCCCCTCGCCACGCCGCGACCGTCGCGTTGACCGACATGGAAATGGCCGCCGTCAACTCCCCCGCCGCCGCCTTCGTGGCCGGCCTGATCACCAGCCTGCACTGCGTGGGCATGTGCGGACCGCTCGCGTGCACGCTCATGCCGGTGCGGCGCGACCAGGGCGACCCGCTCGTCGTCAGCAGTGCCTATCACCTTTCGCGACTGGCCGGCTACGCCACCCTCGGTGCCCTGGCCGGCGGCCTGGGCCGGGCCCCGCTCTCGTGGCTCAGCTCCGATGTGCTGCGCTGGCTGCCGTGGACGCTGGTCGTGTTCTTCATCGCCCTCGCGTTCCGCTGGGACCGCTTCCTGCGCAAGCCCGCCTTCCTCGGCGGCCTCACGCTCCGCCTCAGCCAATGGACCGCGCGCCGGCCGCGCGCCCAGGCCGCCGCCGCCGTCGGCTTCGCCACGCCGCTCCTGCCGTGCGGGCCGCTTTATTTCGTGGTCTCGCTCGCCCTCCTCTCCGGCAGCGCCCTCCGCGGCGTCGAGTACATGCTCGCCTTCGGCCTCGGCACGATCCCGCTGCTCTGGTTCGCCCAGTCCCAGTACCAATGGATCCGGCTCAAGCTGTCGCCGGTCTGGCTCGATCGCATTCGCCTGACCTTCGCCCTCGCCACCGCCCTCGTCATCAGCTGGCGCCTCCGCAGCACCCTCGGTTTCGAGGGTCCGAGCGTCGATAATTTCGTCTGCTGTTTCTGAGATGCCGGCCGCCCCCGTCCGTCCCGTCTGCCGGCATTGTGGCGCCCCGGTGCCCTCCGGCGGTTCCGTCCCCGCCGGCTTCTGCTGCACCGGTTGCGCGTACGTGCACCGGCTCATCCACGAGCGGGGCTTCGACGCCTACTACCAGATCAAGGACACCGTCACCGCCCCGGCCGACAGCACGGTGTTTCATCCGCGCGATTTCGCCTGGCTGACCGAGGCCCAGGCCGCCGCGGAGGCGGCGATCGTCGTGACCGAGGCCGCAGAGCCGAAACGCCGTCCGCCCGAGCTCATGCTCTCGATCCAGGGCATTTCCTGCGCCGGCTGCGTCTGGCTGATCGAGCGGGTCTTCCAGCAGGAACCCGGCGCGCGCGACATCATGATCAACGCCCAGCTCGGCCAGGCGCGCCTGCGCTGGCTGCCCGGCCAGTTCGATGCCGCTGCGTTCGCGCGTCGACTGCAGGCGTTCAACTACCTCCTCGGTCCCGCGGGCGAGGACACCGGCGAACCCGAGAGCCGCGCCCTCGTGCGGCGCCTCGGCCTGTGCACCGCGTTCGCGATGAACGTGATGCTGTTCACGCTCCCGGTCTACTTCGGCATGGAGGCCGACTTCACTTACGCCCGGCTGTTCGGCACGATCTCCATGGTCTTCGGCACGCTCAGCATGCTCGTGGGCGGAGGCTATTTCCTCACACGCGCGGTGCAGGGCCTTCGCGTCGGCGCGGTGCACATCGACCTGCCGATCGCCATCGGCGTGACCGGCGCCTATCTCGGTTCGCTCTACGGTTGGTTCACCGGGCAGGAGGCCTTCGTTTACTTCGATTTCGTCAGCGCCTTCGTCCTTCTCATGCTCACCGGCCGCTGGGCGCAGGTCACGGCCGTCGAGCGCAACCGCCGCCGCCTGCTTGCCCGCCAGCCCACGCCCCAGCGTTTGCGCCTGCTCGGACCCGAAGGCGCCGGGCGCGAGGTCGCCCCCGAAAAACTCACGCCCGGCACCGCCTACGCCATCCGCCCCGGCCAGACCGTGCCGGTCGAGTCCCAGCTCCAGGCCGGACCCGCCGAATTCTCCCTCGCCTCGATCAACGGCGAGGCCGAACCGCGGATCTTCCAGACCGGCCAACTTGTGCCCGCCGGCTCGATCCATGTCGGTCTCGACGACCACCACCTCGTCGCCCGGCAAGCCTGGGCCGAGTCGCTGCTCGCCGAGCTCACCCGCCCGCAGGAGCAGCAGGGCTACCGCCACCGCTTCCTCGAACGCATCATCCAGGGCTACCTCATTGGCATCATCGGCGTCGCCGTGCTCGCCGGGATCGGCTGGTGGCATTACACCGGCGACGTCCAACTCACCTGGTCCGTGGTGACCGCCATCCTCGTGGTTTCCTGCCCTTGTGCCATCGGACTCGCCTTTCCCCTCGCCGACGAGATGGCGACAGTCGCCCTGCGCCGGCACGGCGTCTTCATCCGCGAGGACGACCTCTGGGCCAAGCTCGCCCGCGTGCGTCACATCGTCTTCGACAAGACGGGCACGCTCACCCTTGAGACGCCGGTTCTGGACAACCCCGAGGCGGTCGACGGACTCGACCCAGCTGCGCGCTCCGCGCTGTTCACGCTCGTGCGCGACAACCCACACCCGGTCTGCCAGGCCCTGCTCGAAAAGCTTCTGGCCGTTGAATCGCCCCCCCTCCTCGACGCACCCGTCCACGAGGTTGTGGGCGCCGGCGTCGAAACCGGGCCCTGGTCACTGGGCCGCGCCGGCTGGCGTGATGAGGGCCCGAGCGACGCCGCCACCGTCCTCGCCCGCGACGGACGCGCGGTGGCGCGTTTCCACTTCCGCGACGCCGTCCGGCCCGACGCTCCCGGCGAAGTCGCCGCCCTCTCCGCCCAAGGGCTCGAGCTGCACATCCTGAGCGGCGACAGCGCGACCAAGGTTGCAACCTTCGGCCGCGACCTCGGCCTGCGCGCGGAAAACTGCCATGGCGGCCTCTCGCCCCACGAGAAGGCGGCCTGGTTCGACGCCCCGGGTCGCACCGGCACGCTCATGCTGGGCGACGGCGCCAACGACAGCCTCGCGTTTGACCGGGCCCTCGCCCGGGGCACGCCCGTGATCCACCGCGGCATCCTCGAGCGCAAGGCCGACTTCTTCTACCTGGGCCGCGGCATCGGCGGCATCCGCGCCCTCTTCACCATCGACGCGATCCGTCGCCGCACCCACGTGGTCATTTTGGTGTTCTCCGTGGTCTACAACCTCTTCGCCGTGGGGCTCGCGGTCGCCGGACACATGAGCCCGCTGGTCGCCGCGATCCTGATGCCCATCAACTCGCTGCTGACTTTGGCGCTCGTGACCTCCGGCATGCGCGGAGTCTTCACGAAGCTTGCCCCCCTGACCGTCGATTCGATACCGTAATTCCGAATGAGAAACCCGCCGCGCAATGCCTGGCTCCCTCGGCTGGGCATGGTTGTGCTGTTAGGGGTCCTGCTGCCGGGTCGGGTCGAAGCCCTCACGCTCAACGAGCTGCTTTCCGACCAGAAGATCAATCCCAAGAAATTCGCCGGTCATTTCGAAAACTTCACCTTCGAGTTCATCGATTACGTGCAGGCCCCGGAAGTGTTCCTCCGCGATCGCAATGGTGACTGCGACGACTACGCGATCCTCGCGGAATTCGTCCTGAAGCAGCGCAGTTTCACACCGCGGCTCATCCACGTCCGCATGGTCGGCCGCGTCGCCCACGCCGTGTGCTACGTGATGGAAAGCAAAGCCTACCTCGACTACAACAACCGCCGCTACTCGTTTCCGCTCGAGCGCAGCGGCGCCTCGATCCGCGATATCGCCACCAAGGTCGCACGCTCCTTCGAGTCCAATTGGACCTCCGCCACCGAGTTCACCTACGATTACAAGACGGAAACCAAATTCGCCGTCTTTACAGTGGTAAAGACCCAGCCGCCGGACAAGGATCCGGACCGCGGCAAATATTAACACGCCATCAGTACTCTGCCCGTGAAAGACAAAACTGTACCCCGCGTCCTCGCCCTATTTGCCTTGATCTGCGCCGTCCTGTTCACGGTCGCCGTGGTTTCGGTGCGCAACATCAACCGCGCCGTCATCTCCAGCGACTGGGTGAACAACACCAATGCCGTGATCAACGAATTGGCCGGTCTCGCCGCCTCGCTGCAGGCGGGCGAGGGCAACCTGCGACTCTTCGCCCTGACGGGCGATCCCCGCGACCAGGCCGCGTGCCGCCAGTCCTATGCCGAGATGGCCGACCAGCTCGAAGTCGTGCTGGCCCTGACGCGCGAGGAGGCGAGCCTCCACCAGCGCATCCAGACCCTGGAAACCGCCGCCGGCGCACGCGCCGCCTTCGCCCAGGAGATCATGACGGTCCGTGCTGAAGGCCGCGAGGCGGCCGCCGCCGCCCTCCTCGCCGCCGATTCCGGCCGGGCCCCCCTCATCCCGATTCTCACGGAAATCAACAAGATCAAGACCGAGTACATGGACCTGTTGGCGGCGCGCGACAAGGTCGCCTACCTGCAGGCGCAGACGACCCGCTGGACGGTGTGGACGGGCGTGGGCATCAACTTCGCCCTGCTGGTCGGCGCCGGCTCGCTCATGATCAGCGATATCAGGTTCCGCCGGAAGGCCGCCGCCGCCCTCGAGGAGGCCAACGCGCACCTGGAAACCAAGGTCAAGGAGCGCACCGCCGAGCTTTCCACGGCCAACGAGCAGCTGACAGTCGAGAACCTGCAGGCCCGCTGGGCCCGGCAGTCGCTGGAACACCAACTCCGCTACGACCACCTCATCATCAATTCGATCAGCGACCTCGTGATGATCATCACGAAGGCCGGCAACATCACCCGCCTCAATCCCGCGGTCAGCCATCTCACCGGCTGGGACGCGCCGAGCCTGATCAACCGGCCTTTGGCCGACCTGGTTCAACTCGCCCCGCTAGCCGGCGATACCCGGGCCGTCGCCGCCGATCCCGTCGGCCGCTCCATGCAGGATGGCCGCGACCTCCGCGAACGACCGGCGGTGCTCAAGGATCGCGACGGTCGTGAGCACCCGGTGCAATTTTCCGTGTTTCCGCTGCGTGACGGCAACAAGGTGGTCGGCGGCGTCGTGACCATGCGCACCCTGGATGCCGCGAAACCCGCCGGCGCCTGAACCGAAATTTCTGCACCCTTTCCCAAAAACTTACCATTCGCATGAAGAACAAGATCTTATTGGTGGACGACGAGGCCGAGATTCGGGACCTGCTGTGCCAGTTCCTCCAGCGCACCGGCTACGTCGTGACCAGCGTCGCCACCGCCCATGAAGCACTCACCAGCGTCGCGGCGGGTGCGCCCGACCTCGTCATTTCCGATCTGCAACTTGAGCAGTCGGACGGCTTGGAGATGATAGCCCGCATCAAGGAGCTGTCCCCGGCCACACCGGTGCTCCTCCTCACCAGCATGCTGTTCGACGAGAAGGTAGTGGCTGAAACCCTGAGCAAACGGGTGACGTCCTACCTGCCAAAGACCACGCCACTCACGCAGATCCTCGCCGAGGTCAAACGCCTGCTGGGCAACTAAGGCGCGTTCGGCCGGCCATGGCCGAGCGACCGGTCTTGGCCGGCCCGTCAATCCGCCTTCTTGAGCCAGATCCGGAACTCCGTGCC
This sequence comes from uncultured Opitutaceae bacterium, assembly GCA_964355715.1. GTDB lineage: Bacteria > Verrucomicrobiota > Verrucomicrobiia > Opitutales > Opitutaceae > UBA2377. The sequence goes on from CAYHEW010000002.1 coordinate 8,849, forward strand.
GTGGTCGGCCGGATGGGTCCCGATCTCCCGGGTGAGCACCTCGACCCGGCCGCCAAACAGGCGGACGAATTTCCGCATCAGCGGCATCCCAAAGCCGGTGCCTTTCTCGCCCGCCGTGCCCTTGCGACTGTGGCTCTTGCTCACGTCGAACAGGTGCTCGACCACCGCCGGCGGCATGCCGATGCCATGGTCACGGATGCTGACGCAAACCTGGTCACCCTCCACCAGGGCACTGAGGTCCAGGCGGTCGCCAGCGTTGGAAAACTTGGTCGCATTCGAGATCACGTTGCCGAAGACGGAATTGGTCAGGGCGCAAAGCTCGGCCAGCACCCTCACGTCAGGCAGGTCCTTAACCACATCCAGCTTCTTCTCCCGGATTCGTCCCTCGGCCAGCAGCAGGGCCTCGTCGAGGGCGGCCGTCAGCGACACGGGCTGCAGGTTCAGGCCCTTCTCCTCGGAGCGCCGCAGCTCCCGCACCAGCGAGGTGAGGCCGATGCCGTTGCGCGCCGCCGCGCACATGCGCGGGAGCAGGGGCGCGACGTTCTGCGGATCGATCGACGCCATCTCGAGCGAGAGGTTCATGATCGCCAGGTGATTCGCCACGTCGTGACAGATGATGTGGAGCATCTCCTTGTTCTCGGTGTTCTGCCGCGCGATCTCCAGCTGCTGGGAGCGGATCATCAGGTGCGTCCGCACGCGGGCGATCAGTTCGGCCGGGCGGAAGGGTTTGCTGACATAATCGTTCGCCCCGATGTCAAACCCGCGGACGACGTCGTCGACCTCGGTGCGCGCGGTCAGGAAGATGATCGGGATCTGCTTGGTCGCCGGATTGGCGCGCAGTTTCTCGCAGACCGTGTATCCGTCCATCTCCGGCATCATCACGTCGAGCAGGATCAGGTCGACCTGCGGATTCTTCTCGAGAATCTGCAGCGCCTGAGCACCACGGGTGGCGACCTTGAGCTCGAAATCGGCCTTCAGCAGATCTACGAGGATCGAGATGTTGGCGGGAGTATCATCGACCAGCAGGATGCACTGCCGGTGAGCGGAGGCGGAATTCATGGGAGCGGGACAGATAGGACACTGTGCGTGGCCTAACGATAGTCCCCACCGCCAGTCCCGTCACGTTGAAAGTACCCGTGTCACGACTGCTCCCACCAGCCTTGACCGTAAAGGGTGGCTCGGGCTAGCTAGACACTATTCGTGAAACGACTGGTTTCTCCGGCCCACCCTCCGAAAGCTTCTTCCGGATGCCGTCCAGGTCGGTGCCTGTAGCCGCATGATCTCCAGTCCCCAATTTGACCGGATCCGAGTGTTATCCCTGCAGCTCGCCGGCATCGAGTTGCTCGACCGTCATCGCGAACTTCTCGCTCACCGCATGCAGCGCCGCGGTCTCACCGACCCCCATGGCGTCACCGGGCTGCTCGATGCCGTGGAGCACGGTGATCCGGTCGCCCGCCGCAAGCTGCTGGGCATGCTGACCACTAACTTCACCGGCTTCTTCCGCCACCCGCAGCATTTCAAGACCGTCACGGCTCACGCCCTGCAGTCGGCCCAATCGAACGGCCAGGCCCGCTGCTGGTCCGCCGCAGCCGCCTCGGGCGAAGAACCGTATACGCTCGCGATCGCTTTGATCGAGGCCTTCGGCCGCGACGATCCACCGGTCAGTATCCTGGCCACGGACATCGATGTCGACGCCTTGACCGTCGCCGCGGGCGGCACTTATTCGGATCGGGCGCTCAGCAGTCTGGAATCGGCGCGACGCGACCGATTCTTCCAGCGGATCGCGGCCGGCTGGTGGAGTGTCATTCCAGCCGTGCGCCACCTCGTGGAATTTCGTCCGCTTAATCTGGTGGCGGAGAACTGGACGGTCACGGGGCCATTCGACGCGATTCTTTGCCGCAACGTCCTGATGTATCTGGAATCGGGACGGCGCGCCGAAACGATCAGGCGCTTCGCCCTGATGCTGCCGCCGGGCGGATTGCTGGTGCTCGACCCGTCCGAACACCTGGGCCGGAAGGAGCACCGGTTTTCGTCCGGAGCTGGCGGCGTCTATTTGCGCCTGAAGGACAAACCACCAATCGCCCCACACCTGCCCGGCGCCCTGCTGCCGGAACCCTTGGGGTCATCTTTATGAAAATCTCCAAACGCCTGGTTATACTGCTGGCCGTTCCGCTTACAGCCCTGGTCGCCCTCGGCGTATTCCTGCACGGCCAATTGGTCGATATCGACCACAGTAGCCGATCGGTGTCCAAGCTGCAGATCCCAAGTCTGGCCGCAATCGGGAACGTCACACGGGCCTTCGGCGAGCTGCGAGTCGAATTGCGCAACTTTGTCATCGCTCCGGACAAGGCTGAACAGGCCAAGTCCATGGCGGGATTTCAGGCGCATGAGGCGGAACTGAACCGCCTGATGGGCCAATACGCGGACGCCTTGATCTCGGACGAAAGAGACCGCCGGCTGCTGGACGACTACCGGAATTTCACCCGCGAATGGATCGTCGGAGCGAAGAAAGCCATGTCGGTGCTGGCGGAAGGGGACCGCGAGGATGCGATGAACCGCCTGTCCGGATTTCTTCCCGAGCTGGCCGAACGCATCAGCCAAGTGTCTGAACAGTGGATTCGGCACAACGAGCATCTGGCCGCGGCGGCCGGCGCATTGACCGTCACCATCACGGATGAGGCCATTTGGAAATGGTGGGTGGCCTCCGCCGCCGCTGTCCTGATCACGGGCCTGCTGGGTATTCTGACCTTCCGGCGCATTGTCCTGCCGATCCAGGCGCTCGACGCCTCGGTGAGGGCCATTGCCGCCGGCGACTACGCCAAGAGCGTTCCCTTCAGCGCAGCCAAGGATGAGACCGGCGGGCTGGCCCGATCGATCGAGGTCCTCAAACAGGGCGCTGCCGCCATGGAGGATCAGCGCTGGGTCAGCGCCAACGCCGCCCACCTGACCGATGGGTTGCAGGGCGCAGGATCCCTGGCCGAGTTCGGTCAACGATTCATCTCCGGACTCATTCCGCTGCTGGGGGGCGGCGTCGCTGGTTTTTACCTGCTGGAGGAGAAAAACCGGAATCTGAAGCGAATCGCCACGTACGGACTATCCGCGAAGGCCGATGCAGTACCTTCGTTCGCCCTGGGTCAGGGACTCGTCGGCCAATGTGCCCAGGAACGCCGGGCCGTGACGATCACGAACCTGCCGCCGGAGTACCTCTTCGTGTCATCCGGGCTGGGCGCAGCCGCGCCTGTCCAAGTCCTGGCGTTGCCGCTCCAGTCCCAGGAAACGATGCTGGGCGTGATTGAGATCGCCTCCTTCCGGGCGTTCACCTCCCGGGAGCAAAAATTGCTGGACCAGCTGCTGCCAGTTGTCGCCATGAGCCTCGAGATCCTGCAGCGCAACCTGCGCACGCAGGAGCTGCTGGGCCAGACCCAGGAACAGGCCCGTCAGCTCGAGGAGCAGACCGACGAACTGCGCCATTCCCAGGAGGAATTGATGGCGCAAAAGGAGGAGCTCCTCACCCAGCAGGGCGAACTGACCGCCCAACGCGAGCAACTCAAGGAATCCGAGCAGCGCTCGCGGCTGATCCTCGAGTCGAGCGCCGACGGCATCTTCGGCACGGATATTACGGGCGCGATCACCTTCGTGAACGCCGCCGCCTGCCGCATGCTCGGCTACACGGCCGAGGAGCTGCTGGGCGCGCCGAGCCACGCCACCTTCCACCACCACTATCCCGACGGCAGTCATTACCCGAAGGAAAGGTGTCCGATGTTCGCGGCCTTCATGGAAGGCAAGGCCAGCCGGATCGACGACGAGTTCCTCTGGCGCAAGGACGGCATCGGCATTCCCGTCGAATACAGCGCGATGCCGATCACCATGGACGGCAAGGTCATCGGCTCAGTCGTCAGCTTTACCGACATCACCGAGCGCAAGCAGGCGGCCGACAAGATCCGGGAGATCAATTTTCTGTCCGACTCGGCGCTCGACCTCACCAAGGCCGGCTACTGGCGCATCGATTTTGACGATGCGGGACATTACACGAGCTCCGCCCGCGCCGCCGCCATCTTTGGCGAGAAGCCCACCCCGGGATTCCGCTATCACCTCACGCAAGAATGGTACAACCGCATCGCCGAGGCCGATCCCCGGATCGCCGAGGCGACCGCGGCGCATTACGCCGAGGCCGTCGCGGGCCGGGTGCCGCGCTACGACTGCGTCTATCCCTACAAACGGCCCTGCGACGGACAGGTCGTCTGGATTCGGGCGATCGGCAGCATCGCGCGGGATGAGAAGGGGGCGGCGAAGGTCATGTACGGCGTCACTCAGGACATCACCGAGATCAAGCTCGCGGAGATGGCGATCAAGGAAAGCGAACAGCGGGTCCGGGAGACGGAAAAATTCTTCCGCAGCGTGCTCGAGCTGGCCCCGGACGGCCTGATGGTGGTCAGCGAGGACGGCACCATCCAGCTGGCCAATGCCCAGTGCGAAAAGCTGTTCGGCTACTCCCGCGAGGAGTTGATCGGCCAGAAAGTGGAGATCCTCGTGCCGGATGAGATCCGTCCTCAGCATCACGAGCTGCGAGCCAAGTTCCACCGGGAACACGGGGCGCGCGGCATGGGGCTTGGGCGCGAACTGCGCGGCCGGCGCAAGGACGGTTCACTATTCCCGATCGACATCGGGCTGAGCCCGTTGCCGCACCGCGGCGAGACTGGCGCCCAGGTGGCCGTGTCCATCCGCGACATCACCGAACGGAAGAAAAACGAGGAGGCCCTCGCCGAAAGCGAACGCCGGGTGCGCCGCATTCTCGAGGTCACCACCGAGGGATTCGTGCTCGTCGACAACGCGGCCCAGATTGTCCAGGTCAATGACGCCCTTTGCGAGATCTGCGCCCGACCGAAGGACCAGCTCATCGGCCAGAGCATCTTCGCCTTCACCGATGAGGAAAACACCCGCATCCTGAAGGAAAATGTGGCGAAACGGATCAAGGGCGAACACACCGGTGCCTACGACCTTTCGTTGTCCCGACCGGACGGCAGCCAGGTCCCCTGCCGGGTCAGCGCCTCGGCCCTGATCGACGAAAAGGGCGTGCGGCACGGCACCTTTGCCATGTTCACCGACATCACGGACCAAAAGCGGTCCGAGGTGGAGCTCAAGACCGCCAAGGCCAAGGCCGAGGAGGCCACCCAGATGAAGTCCATGTTCCTGGCGAACATGAGCCACGAGATCCGGACGCCGATGAACGCCATCATCGGCCTGTCCCACCTCGCGCTCAAGACCCCGCTCAACGCGAAGCAACGCGACTACGTCAGCAAGGTCCACAACGCCGGCACCTCACTGCTTGCCATCATCAATGACATCCTCGACTTTTCCAAGATCGAGGCCGGCAAGCTCGATATTGAATCCACCGACTTCAAACTCGACGACGTCATCACCTCGGTGACGACGATCACGGGCCAGAAGGCACAGGACAAGGGTCTCGAATACCTGGCCCACGTGGCGCCCGGCATTCCGCAGTTCCTGCAGGGCGATCCCCTGCGCCTCGGCCAGATCCTGACCAATCTCATCAACAACTCGGTCAAGTTCACCGAGCGCGGCGAGGTCCGCGTCAATGCCGAGATGCTGCAGCAGACGGGCGAGAAGTGCCAATTGAAGTTCTCCATCCACGACACCGGCATCGGCATGACCAAGGAGCAGGCCGCGCGGCTGTTCAAGCCCTTCACCCAGGCGGACATGTCCACCACGCGAAAGCATGGCGGCACCGGCCTCGGCCTCACCATCTCCCGCCGGCTGGTGGAACTGATGGGCGGCCAGATCTGGCTCGAAAGCGAGCCGGGCGTCGGCAGCGCCTTCACGTTTACCGCCTGGTTCGGCATCGGCGAGCAGAAGGGCTCCGCCAAGATCGTGCCGGAGAGACTGACCAAGCTGCGTGCCCTTATCGTGGACGACAACGCCGCGGCGCGTGAGATTGTCGACGATCTGCTCAAGGGTGTGGTGTATCAGACAGATTCCGTGAGTTCGGCCATGGAGGCGATCTCGGCCATCAGACAGCACGACGCGGGCGAACCCTACGATGTCGTGTTCATGGATTGGCGCATGCCCGGCATGGACGGCCTGCAGGCGGCCAGGACCATCAAGGGCGACCCGGCCATCAAGCATCAGCCGGCCATCGTGATGGTGACGGCATTCGGGCGCGAGGAGGTCCGCGAGGAGGCGGAACGGCTGAAGATCGAGGGCTTCCTCGTCAAGCCGGTGACCAAGTCGATGATCGTGGACGCGCTGGTCAACGTGTTCGCCCAGTCCGCCGACCAAACCGCCGCGGTCTCGGTCGCCACCGGCGAGGGCATCAGTCTGGCCGGCATGCGCGTGCTGCTGTTTGAGGACAACGAAATCAATCAGCAGATCGCCGTCGAACTCCTCGAGGGTGTCGGCGCCCGCGTGGAGGTCGCCGCAAACGGTCGGATCGGCACGGAAAAGCTCTTCCACGGTCCGATCCCGCCGCCCTACGACGTGGTGCTCATGGACCTGCAAATGCCCGAGTTGGACGGATACCAGGCGACGGCCAAGATCCGCGCGGACGCGCGCTTCGCCAAGTTGCCCATCCTCGCCATGACGGCCCACGCCACCATGGAGGAACGCGACCGCTGCCTGGCCGCCGGGATGAGCGGGCATTTGTCCAAGCCGATCGAGCCGGCCGTCCTGTTCGAGACGCTGGCCCGCATCCACAACCCGAAGCCATCGGCAACCGTCCCGCCCTTCGCCGCCGCCGCCAGCAAGTCGACGGAGGATCTTCCCCAAGTTGAAGGCCTCGACACCAAGGACGGACTGGGCCGCGTCGCCGGCAACCGGAAGCTTTACCTGAAACTGCTCCGCCAATTCGCCGACCAGCAGGCGTCCGCCGTGGCGCAGATCACCCAGGCGCTGGATCAGGGTGATGCTGCCACAGCCGAGCGCCAGGCCCACACCCTCAAGGGCGTGGCCGGCAATCTCGGGGCCAAGGCCGTGCAGGCCTCCGCCGGCGCCGTCGAGAAACTGATCCGCGAAAAAGCCCCCGGCCGCGACATCAAGCTCGCCCTGAAACAAGCCGGGGCGGCCTTGGATCCGCTGCTGGCCCGGTTGCGGGCCAACCTGGTCACGCCCGCGGGAGCAACACCGGCCGCGGCACCGGCTCAACCGGTGGATGTGGCCAAGGCCCGCGCGGCTATGGCGCAATTGGGCAAACTCCTCGCCGAGTTCGACGCGGGCGCGGTTGAGTTCATCGAAACCAACCAGGCCGTGCTGCGACCGGCCTTTGAGGTGGCCGCGTGGGACCAGTTCATGCAACACGCCCAGGGGTTCGCCTTTGCGGATGCCCAGGGGCTGCTCGAACAGGCGGCCGCCCGCCTGCCCGCCTCGTGAAATCGCTCGCCGAGTGCCGGGTGCTGCTGGTGGACGACGCCAAGGCCAACCTCGACATCTTGGTCGAGGGCCTGAAGTCGGACCACAAGCTCAGCCTCGCGCTCAGCGGGGAGATGGCCCTGCAGATCGCCGCCCGCATTCCGCCCGACCTTGTCCTGCTCGACATCATAATGCCGGGACTGGACGGCTACGAGGTGTGCCGGCGCCTCCGCGCCCGGCCGGAAACGGCCGATGTGCCCATCATGTTCCTGTCCTCCCTCGATGATGTGCAGAACAAGACCCGGGGTTTCGAGGTCGGCGGCAACGATTACCTCACGAAGCCATTTGACCTCCTGGAGGTGAAGGCCCGCGTCCGGTCGCTGTTGAAGGCCAAGGCCTACAGCGACGCGGTGAAGGAACACATCGCCAGCGAGCTGCGCATCGCCCGGGAGATCCAGATGGGCATGCTGCCCCACGACTTCCGCGCCCTCGAGCGGACCTTCGCCGTCGAGCTTGGCGCGGTGCTTGAACCCGCACGCGAGGTGGGCGGCGACCTATACGGTGTGTGCGAAGCCGGACCGGATCGGCTGGTGATGTTTCTCGGCGACGTCTCGGGCAAGGGCCTGCCCGCCTCCATGTTCATGGTGCGCGCCATCAGCCTGGCCCGGCTGCTCGCGCGGGAGGTCGCCGAACCCGAGCGGATCCTCGCCCGGCTCAACGACGAACTCGCGGCCGACAATCCCTCCGGCATGTTCGTCACCTTCCTCTGCGCCGTGTTCGAACCCACCTCCGGACGCCTGGTCATCGCGAACGCCGGGCACTGCCGGCCGGTGCTGCTGCCAGCCGCCGCCGCGCCCCGCTGGGCGGTGAAGAACCTCGGCACGGCACTCGGTTTCGAACCGGGCCTGACGTTCGAACGCACGGATCTCGTCCTGCATCCCGGCGATACCTTGGTCCTCTACACCGACGGCGTGACCGAGGCCTTCAATCCCCACGAGGAATGCTATGGCGATCAACGGCTGCTCCATGATGTCGCCGGCTGGGCCGGACAATCCGCGGCCAGCCTGACGGCGGCGCTGCTCGAGCGGGTGCACGCCTTTGCGACCGGCGCCCCCCAATCCGACGACATTGCAATCCTCACGTTGAAGGTGCACGGAGCCGATCAGAACCGGTCAGGCAGATCATGATTACGGAATTTCACGCCACGCCCCAGGAGGTCATGCGCGCAGTTGAAACCCTGCAGGAATTTGCCCGCGCCCGACAGGTGCCAGAACCGGTGGTTTTTGGCCTGGCCCTCGCCTTGGAGGAATGCGCCAGCAATATCGTCAACCACGGGTACCGGGGCGATGCGAGTCGGACCTTCCGGCTGACGCTGGAACATGCCGACGGGATCCTGCGGGTGGAACTGCGTGATCAGGGACCGCCGTTCGATCCCACGGCCGCCGCCAGGAAGGCCGCACCCAAAGCTCGCGCGGAGGATCATGGCGGATGGGGCCTGGGGCTGCTCGGCCGCTATACGGATGAACTGCATTATCGCCGCGATGCGGGAGAAAACGTGTTGCGCTTTGGTCGCTTTACCGGGAAGGATGACGCTCAGGTTAAGTAACACCGCCGTTGCGATCCCCGCCTTTTGCCATGCCACTCGAAATCAAAATCAATCAGGAGGGCTTGGCCCAGAATCCTCCTGCGATCACGGTCAGTCTGAGCGGGAGTCTGGACACCGCCACCGCCCCGGAATTGGAACGTCAGCTTCCGACCGTGCTGGCCAGTCCGGCCAAACAGGTCGTTTTTGACCTGGCCCAACTGAAATTCATCAGCAGTGCCGGCCTGCGGGTGTTTTCGAGCGTGCGCAAACAACTCAAAGAACGGGACGGCCAGGCCGCCTTCGTGAACCTGCAGCCGCAAATCAAAGAAGTCTTCGAGATCATTCGATCGCTCCCCGGGATCGCCGTGTTCGCCAGTTTAGCGGAACTCGACGCCTATCTGGCTGCACGGCAAAAGACTTACCAGGACAAAGCCTGAATAGGCTGGGCGGCTTCGTTCCCAAACATAACGCCGGACCTCACAGGCTCCGGCGCAAAGTGGTGGTAGGACCTGGATTCGAACCAGGGAAGGCGTAAGCCAGCAGATTTACAGTCTGCCCTCGTTGGCCACTTGAGTATCCTACCGCAAAACGGAACGCGCAAATTCACGAGTCGGCGGACCAAGTTCAAGGTTTTTTTCAGCGTGGCCTTGCCTCCCGGTGGCGGGGGCATTGTCTGGCCCTGATCCTGCGCGGTTCGGCATGGACGAATCCCTCGAAACCACCATCAGCCAAGGGCTTTGGCCGCACCTGTTCACGGTCGCCGGCTTCATCCTCGCACTGTTCCTGGTCGCCCGCCTGGTCACCGAGAAGCGCCAACCCGGCAACACGCTCGCGTGGCTGCTGGTGATCGTGCTGATCCCCTACGTCGGCGTCCCGCTCTACCTGATCTTCGGCGGCCGCAAGCTCCGCCGGATCATCGCCCGTAAGTCGCGGCTGCTGCCCACGCTGCCCGGACCATCCGGCCCTGCCGCCTCGGCCTTCGCCCAGCTGCCGGTCGCCCGCACCGTGGCCGCCAGCGGCGCCTGCGCGCCCGTGGCGGGGAACCGACTCGACCTGCTCACGACCGGCGAGGAAGCCTACGCCGCCCTCGAGGCCGGCATCAACGGCGCCCGCGAAAGCATCCACATCACCACCTTCATCCTCGGCCGCGACGACACCGGTCGGCGCCTTGTGCGTCTGCTCGCCCGGCGGGCGCGCGACGGCGTGAAGGTGCGCCTCCTCCTCGACGCCATCGGCTGCATGTTCCTCAGCCGCGACTTCCTGCACCCCCTCCGCGCGGCCGGCGGCGAGGTCCAATGGTTCATGCCGGTGCTGCCCTTCACGTCGCGTGGCTCGGCGAACCTCCGCAGCCACCGCAAGATCGCGGTCTTCGACCACGCGATCGCGATCGTCGGCGGACATAATCTCGCCCGCGAATACATGGGGCCGATGGTGTTGAAAAAACGCTGGGCCGATTTTGGCGCCCGCATCGAGGGGCCGGCAGCCGCGCTGCTGAACGAGGTGTTCATCGCCGACTGGTGCTTCGCCAGCGGCCAGTCGGCGGATCGCCTCCATGCCGAGATCCCCGTTGCGTTCGCCCTGCAGCCGCGTGGGACCTGCGACCTCCAGGTCATCGCCAGCGGTCCCGACGTCCCAGGCGATCCGCTCTACGAGGGCATCGTCGCCATGATCCAGGGCGCGGTGCACAGCATCGTCGTCATCACGCCGTATTTCATCCCCGACGAGGTCCTCCTGCGCTCGCTGATCGTCAAGGCCCGGGCCGGCCGCGACGTGACCGTCGTGGTGCCGGCCCGCTCCAACCATCCGGTGACCGACTTCGCCCGGCGCCATTACCTGCGCGAACTCCGCCGCGCCGGGGTCAAGGTCCGGCTCTACCGGCCGGGCATGATGCACTCGAAGGCGATCATCGTGGACGACACCCTCGCGCTGTTCGGCTCCGCAAATTTCGACCTGCGGAGCCTGTTTGTGAACTTCGAGATCGGCGTCCTCGTACATACGACGCCCGAGGTGCTCGCCATCCGCGAATGGGCCGACCGCCTCATGCGCTCGTGCGAGCCACCACCCGAGGGCCAGCCGCGGCCCACCCGCTTCTGGGGCGGCCTCGCGGAGGATCTCAGCCGCCTGCTGGCGCCGCTGCTCTAGGGTCGCCGCTTACGGGGCTTCGAGCTTCAGCAGCGCGCCCTCGACCGACACGTTGGCCAGCTTCGCCCAGGCGCCGGCAATGTCCTCGGGGATCGCTTGGGTGCCGAGAAACTTGCGCAGCACATAGGCGGCCGCGCCGGGGATCTTTTCCACCGGGCAGGAACCGACGAGCAGGGACTTGGGCGCGAACACGAACTGGTCGCCCTGCTTTTCAAAACTGCCGCGCGCGTGCACCAGCACGTTCAGCCCGAGGTCGAGCGTGTTCACCGTCACCGGCGCGCTGATCTGCACCTCGCTGTCGCGGATGCGGAAATTCGGGGCACCGGCCTGGAAGGGTCCCGGCTTGGCCTCGGCCTCCGGCGCGGGTTCCTCGGCCTTGGCGCCGGGCTTCTTGGGGGTCGGGGCATTGACCCCGGCGATGGCGGCATTGATCTCCTCCTCGGTCACCTGCACGGACATGCCGGCGACGAGTTGCTGGCGTTTGGCCACCCAGCTGCGACCCTTGGTCGCGTCCTTCGAGCCCTCGATGAAATAGACCATGCCCGAGACGGGCTCCTTGGGCAGTTCCTTGACGGTGGTGACCGGCTTGGCCACGAGGTAGGCCACGGCCAGCACCACGCCGATCACGACGCTCAGGAAGGCGCCGAAGATGACCTCAAACCAACTGGGACCGTAGAGGGCGCGATCGATTTTCTTGCTCATGGGGTTGCGCTATTTGGCCGCCGTGGCGGCAGGTTTCTTCTCGGTTTTGGTTTCGGATTTCGCCGCCGGCTTTTCACCGGTGCTGGGGGCCGAAGTTTTCTTGTAGTCGGTGATGTAAAAACCGGTGCCCTTGAAGATCAGGCCCGCGCCGCCGCCGACCTTGCGCTTGAGGCTGGGCTTGCCGCAGGCCGGGCATTTCTTGAGCGGATCATCCTTCATGGACTGGAAGGCTTCCATCTCGTGACCGCATTTGGGACAGAAGTATTCGTAAGTGGGCATAAGCGATGCGCCGGTGACCATAGGACCCCGGGTGCGGCGAAGGCGAGTTTGATTATGAGGGTGTTGCACCCCGGCGCGATTTCCCCCACTCCGTAACCCGCATGGAACCCGCCGCCGAGCTCAAGCGCCACCTGGCCCGCATCGAGGCCGGCCTGGACCGGCACCTGCCGGCGGCGACGACCCAGCCGGGACGGCTCCATGAGGCCATGCGGTACAGCCTGCAGGCGGGCGGGAAGCGGGTGCGGCCGGTACTGGTGCTGGCGGCGGGCGAGGTGTTTGGGGTCCGCGACGATGCGGCGATCCCGGCCGCCGTCGCAATCGAGTGCCTGCACACGTATTCGCTGATCCACGATGACCTGCCCTGCATGGACAACGACGACCTCCGGCGCGGGCGGCCCACGGCGCACCGGCAGTTCGACGAGGCCACGGCCCTGCTCGCGGGCGATGCGCTGCTGACGCATGCCTTTGCGATCCTGGCGGAGGCCTACGCGGACCGCCCCGCGCTCGCCCACGCGCTGATCCGCGAGCTGGCCGATGCCGCGGGCAGCCGCCGCCTCATCGGTGGGCAGATGGAAGACCTTCTGGCCGAGAAAAAGGCTGATGCCACGGCGGCGGAACTCGAGTTCATCCACCTCAACAAGACCGCCGCGATGATCGAGGCTGCGCTGGTCCTGGGCGGCCTGATCGGCGGCGCCAACGAGGACGGCATCAATTCCCTGCGCCTGGCCGGGCGGCACCTGGGCCTGGCGTTCCAGATCGTGGACGACCTGCTCGACGCGACGGCGGACACCGCGACGCTGGGCAAGACGGCCGGCAAGGATGCTAAGGCAGGCAAGACCACCTTCGTGAAGGTGCACGGCCTGGAGAAGTCGCGCCAGTTCGCCACCCACCACACCGCTGCCGCCCTGGCCGCGCTGCGGGCGCTGCCGGGCGACACGCGGTTCTTGGTGAGCCTGTTCGAGGGGATGCTGGCGCGCGGGAAGTGAAGGTTACTTCACCGCGGCGGCGGACTTCACCAGGTCGGTGAAGCTGCGGGCCTCGAGGCTGGCGCCACCGATGAGGCCGCCGTCGATATCCTTCTGGCTGAGCAGCTCGGGGGCGTTGGCGGGCTTCATCGAGCCGCCGTAGAGGATGCGGACCTTTTGCGCGACCGCATCGCCGAAAAGCTTGACCAGCAGGCCGCGGATGTAGGCGTGCACCTCCTGGGCCTGATCGGTCGTCGCCACCTTGCCGGTGCCGATGGCCCATACGGGTTCGTAGGCGACGACGACGGTGGCGGCCTGCTCCTTGCTGACGCCCTCGAGGCCGGCCTCGAGCTGGGTCTGGACGACCTTGAGCGTGGTGCCGGCCTCGCGCTCGGCGAGGGTCTCACCGACGCAGAGGATCGGGCGCAGCTGGTTCTTCAGCGCGGCGATGACCTTCTTGTTGATGAAGGCGTCCTGCTCGCCGAAGAGCGTACGGCGCTCGCTGTGGCCGAGGATGACGTGCGTGGCGAAGATCGCGCGCAGCATCGGGGCCGAGACCTCGCCGGTGAAGGCGCCGCTGGCCTCGAAGTGCATGTTCTGCGCCCCGAGCTTGATGGTGGAGCCGTCGAGCGCCTTGGCGGCGGACTCGAGGCCGGTGAACGGCGGACACACGACCACGTCGACGTCGGTCTGCTTGCCGAGCGCGGCGACGAGTTCGGCGACAAGCGTCGCGCCGTCGGCGGGCGTCTTGTTCATCTTCCAGTTACCGGCGATGAGTTTTTTGCGGATGATCATAGAGAAGGGAGGTGGTGGCTGATATTTCAGTTTTCGAGGAACGCCACGCCAGGGAGGACCTTGCCCTCGAGGAACTCGAGGCTGGCGCCGCCGCCGGTGGAGCAATGGGTGACCTTGTCGGCCACCTTGAATTTCTTCGCGGCCGTGGCGGTGTCGCCGCCGCCGACCACGGTGGTGGCGCCGCGGACGGTGGCCTCGGCGATGGCCGCGGCCATGGCGCGGGTGGAGCCGGCGAACTTGTCGAACTCGAACACGCCGGACGGCCCGTTCCACACGATGGTGCGGGAGCGGCCGATGGCCTGGGCAAAGAGCTCGATCGACTTCGGGCCGGCGTCGAGGCCCATCCAGCCATCGGGGATGCCCTGCTGGTCGTTGACGACGCAGGTGGCGGCGGTGGCGTCGAATTTGTCGGCGCAGATGAAGTCCACCGGCAGCGTGATCTTCACGCCCTTGGCGGCCGCCTTGGCGAAGAGTTCCTTCGCGATCTTGGCGCCCTCGGGATCGAAGAGGCTGGTGCCGATGGCCATGCCCTGCAGCTCCTTCTTGAAGGTGAAGGCCATGCCGCCGCCGATGATGATCTCGTTGGCCCTTTCGAGCAGGTTGTTGATGAGCGGGATCTTGTCGGCGATCTTGGCGCCGCCGAGGATGGCGAGGAGCGGGCGCTGAGGCGATTCGAGCACCGCCGCGAAGGCCTTGAGCTCAGCCTCCATGAGGAAGCCGGCGGCCTTGTCCTTGAGGGCGACGCCGACCATCGAGCTGTGGGCACGGTGGGCCGTGCCGAAGGCGTCATTCACGAAGACGTCGCCGAGCCGGCTCAAGCTGGCCCGGAAGGCGGCCTCCTTGGCGGGATCGGCCTTGAGCTTGGTTTCGGTGCCATCGGCGTTCTTCACCTTCACCTTGCCCTCCTCCTCGATGTGGAAGCGCAGGTTCTCGAGCAGCACGACCTGGCCGGGGCGCAGCGCGCCGGGGGCGCAGGCGGCCTCGACGGCGGGTCCGACACAGTCGTCGAGGAACCGCACGGGCTGGGCCAGCAGCTTGGTGAGTTCCGTGGCGACGGGCTTGAGCGAGAAGTTCGCGATCTTCTGGCCGTCGGGCCGGCCGAGGTGGCTCATGAGCACGACCGCGGCGCCCTTGTCGAGGGCGTACTTGATCGTGGGCAACGCGGCGACAATGCGCTGGTTGTTGGTGATGGCGCCGGTGGCCTTGTCCTGCGGCACGTTGAAGTCGACGCGCATGAGGACGCGTTTGCCGGCGAGGTTGAGGTCGCGGATGGTTTTGAACTTAGGCATGAGACTGAAGGATGAAGTAGCGGGTAGCGAGTAGATCACACCAGACCGCGGGAGCGGTCCAGGCCGGCGCAAAAAAAGAGCGAGTACCGAGCGGCGGTGTTGAGCGGTTGGGATGCTCGCTACGCGCTACTCGATACTCGCTACTTTGAGCGCCGGAGGCGCGTTACAGGGCGGCGGCGACCCGTTGGGTCAGTTCGACGACGCGGTTGCTGTAGCCCCACTCGTTGTCGTACCAGCTCACCAGCTTGAAGAACTTGCTGTTGAGCTCGATGCCGGAGCCGGCGTCGAAGATCGACGACGCCTTGCAGTGGATGAAGTCGGTGGAGACGACCTCGTCGGTCGTGTACTCGAGGACGCCCTTGAGGTAGGTCTCGCTGGCCTTCTTCATCGCCGCGCAGATCTCCTTGTAGGAGGTCTCCTTGGTGGTGCGGACGGTGAGGTCGACGACCGAGACGGTCGGGGTCGGCACGCGGAAGGACATGCCGGTGAGCTTGCCCTTGACCTCGGGGCACACCAGCGCGGTGGCCTTGGCGGCGCCGGTGGAGGCGGGGATGATGTTCTGGGCGGCGGTCCGGCCACCCTTCCAGTCCTTCTTCGAGGGGCCGTCCACCGTCTTCTGCGTGGCCGTGTAGGCGTGGATCGTCGTCATGAGGCCTTCCTCGATGCCGAAGCCTTCCTTGAGGAGCACGGAGACGACCGGCGCGAGGCAGTTCGTGGTGCAGGAGGCGTTGGAGATGAGGTTGTGCTTCGCGAGGTCGAGCTTGTTGTCGTTCACGCCGAGGACGACGGTGATGTCCTCGTTCTTGGCGGGGGCCGAGATGATGACCTTCTTGGCGCCGGCCTTGAGGTGACCGTGCGAGCTCTTCGGGTCATCGGCCTTGCACTCGGTGAAGAGGCCAGTCGACTCGATGACGACCTGGACGCCCAGCTTGGCCCAGGGGAGCTCGGCGGGGGTCTTGGCGCTCACGACCAGGATCTCCTTGCCGTTGACGATGAGGACGTCGTCCTCGGTCTTCTCCGGCGAGGACTTGCGGGAGCCCACGGTGCCGTTGAAGCGGCCCTGCGTGGAGTCATACTTGAGCAGGTAGGCCAGGTTGTCGGCCGGGACGATGTCACCGACGGCGACCACATCGAGCTTGGTGCCCAGCAGCCCCTGTTCGACAAGGGCGCGGAATACGAGGCGGCCGATGCGGCCGAAGCCATTGATTGCGATTTTAACTGCCATGGGACTCTCCGATTCTATGAGTTGTTTTCTGATTGATGATTTGGTGCCTCCGCGCGTGCGCGCAGGCGGTCTTAATCAACTGTTTGGGTTCGGCGGATGCAAGGGGGTTTTCGATTTCGGCTGTGTCATCAGAGGGCCGGACGGTGCGAAATGCGCAGGGTTTGCCAAAAACTGCACAGGGAACGGGCCTTAGGGCACGCCCAGCCAGAGGGCGCAGCCCAAGGCGGGGAGGAAGAGTTCGGGCTCGACGGGCTGGCGGAGGCCGCGTCCGGCGAAGAAGCGCTCGTGGTCGGCCAGCTGCCGCCAGCGGTTCGCGGCGGGCAGTTCCGGGCCGAGCGGGATCCGGACATCCTCCAGGGTCGGGTTGACGGCAAAGAGCAGCTGCAAGGGCCCAAGGGAGCGGTCGGCATTGTAGAGCACCGCGGCCGCGGGGTTGCCGGGGGCGCTGAAGGTGCGGAAGTAGCCGTCCTCCGGCCGGGTCCACAGGCGCAGCAGGCGGCCGGAGTCGCTCCGGCGGAAGGCGATCCAGTCGGCAAAATACGCGTGCGTCCCGGGGAAGCGGGCAATGCGACCGTAGTCGAGGGCGTTGAGGTCGCCGCGCAGGTAGGTGTTGTTGACGCCCTGCTTGGAGCGGAGGAAGTCCTGCCCCGCGGCGATCATGGGAATGCCGACCGAGGCAAAGAGCATCGCCGCCATGAGGTGCGTGCGGCGGCGGTCGTGGAGCGTCGGGTTGTCGCCGTTGCCGTCGGCGTTCTCGGTGATGACGTCGATCCAGGTGCGGTCGTCGTGCGACTCCGTGTAGTTGACGGTCTGCGCCGGCCACTTGGACCAATACCAGGGCGAGCCCTTGAGGAAGTATTCGAACTGCTCGGCCGTGCCGCGGCCGCAGACGTATTCGCGCACGAAGTTGCGATAACCGTCGTTCCAAGAGGTCCACCCGGTGTCGCGCAGGGCGCCGGCGATGTGGCCGCGGAAGCTCCAGGGCTCGGCGATCAGGATGACGTCGGGCTTGGCGCGCTTCAGGGCCGCCTCGATCTCGCGCAGGGCGGCGACGCCGAGGAGCTCGGCGAGGTCGAAGCGGAATCCGTCCACGCCGTAGGTCTCGATGAGGTGCAGGCAGCTGTCGATGATGAGCCGGCGCGCCATGGCGGCGTTGGCCCGCACGTCGTTGCCGCAGCCGCTCCAGTTGGCGAGGCGGCCGGCGGCGTCCTGTTCGAAGTAGTAGAGCTTGTCGATGTGAAGCAGGTGCGCGGGCACGCCGACGTGGTTGAACACCACGTCGAGCACGACCGCGATGCCACGGCGATGGAAAGCCGCCACCAGCTCCTGCAGTTCCCGCACGCCGGAGGCCCGGGCTGGGTCCAGCGCATACGCACTGGCCGGCGCGAACCAGTTCACCGGCATGTAGCCCCAGTGGTATTCCTCACGGGTGACGTTGTCGAATTCCTGCACCGGCTGCAGCTCGACGCAGTTGACGCCCAGCTCGGCGAGATGGAAGTCCGGGCTTTCGACCCATTTGCGCAGGCCGGTGAAGCCCAGGCGCTCCTCGGCCGTCGCCGCCACGGGCGCGCGCGCCGCGAGGTCCCGCACGTGGGCCTCGGCCATGACGAGGTCCTGCCACTCCGGGGTCTTGAAGCTGCGGTCCCCCACCCCCACCTGCGCGCGATCCAGCACAATGCCGGGCCCGTCGCGCCCCACGGTGGCCAGCGCATAGGGATCGAGCACGCGCTGCTTCGGGTCGAACTGCGCGGTGACGTCGTGCGGGCCGTCGAGTTCGTACCAGTAATACCAGCCGTGCAGGTTGCCTGCGACGGCGAGTTCCCAGACCGCCGGCTCATCGGCGCGCTTCGCCGGGACGAGCACCTTGCCGCCGTTGCCGGGCGCCAGGGTTTTCGCGAGGCGGAGGCGCACCGTGCGTGCGCGCGGGGCGAACAGGCGGAAGAGGGTCTGGCCGTCGCGCACGATGGCCCCGAGCGGCAGGTCGGTCTTGACGGTGAAGAAATACTCACCCGGCTCGAGCGGCACGCCGGTGGCACTCGCGCCCACGGGAATCACGGTCCACGCCACGGAAAGATCCAGGGGCGTCGCAAGGGTGAAACGGAAGAGCTGCCGCCCCGTGATCGACGGGACGACCACCAAATTCATGTGCCCGGCGGTGTCGCCCACGGCATTCGGGGCGTTGTCGGGCAGGCGCAGCCAGAGGTGCTCGCTGGTGACGAACTTGAAGCGCGGCGGGAGATTGTGGAGGAACCATTCGGTCGGCCCCGTCCACAGCAGCATCGGCACGCCGTCGAGGGTGCCGGGACGCAGGCGCCACTCCTCCTTGCCGGCGGCCTCCTGCCAGCCGTTGAAGTCGCCGGCCAGATAGACCGCCTGGCCGTCGACGCCGAGCGGCGCGCGCGCGAAGACCATCTGCCCGTGCTCGTTGACGAAGTAGCCGTACCGCCGCGCGGCCGCGTGGCGCGGCGCACGTTCGAAGGACACCAGCGTCGGCGAGCGCCCCCCACCCGTGATCCGCACCGCCGGCACCTCGGAGTCGCGCCAGTCCGCCGGATACTCGATGCACCCGGAGACGGGTGATTCAAGCCAGGCGCGGACGGGCAGGTCTTGCTTCATCGGGATGGACAAAATGGGTTCAGGTGCACGGCACAGCAAGCGCGCAGCGTGCCATACGCGGGGCAACCGCGGAGTTTTTGACCACGGATTTCACGGATGACACGGATACCGAAACCAATCCATGGCCACAGAAGGCACAAAAGGCACAGGATCCTGAGGTATGGTCTTGTGCCTTTTGTGCCTTCTGTGGCCATCCAAAGGCGCCTCATCCGCCTGATCCGTGTCATCCGTGTAATCCGTGGTTAAAAATTCCGTCCCCACCCGCCGGACGGTCGGCGTTTGACAATGCCCGGCTTGGTGCCGTCCGTTGCTCTCGTGCCGGTACGCGAAAAAATCCTCGTCGCCATGTCCGGCGGAGTGGACAGCTCCGTCGCCGCCCTGCTGCTCAAGGAGCAGGGCCACGACATCGTGGGCGCGTACATGAAAAACTGGATCAACGAGGACAAGGTCATCGGCCACTGCCCGTGGGAGCAGGACATCACCGACGCCCGCGCCGTAGCGGAACGCCTCGGGATCGAGTTCCGCGTGGTCAACCTCATGGCCGACTACCGCCGGCTCGTGGTGGACTACCTCCTCGACGGCTACCGGCGCGGCCTCACGCCGAATCCGGACGTGATGTGCAACCGCGAAATGAAGTTCGGCGTGTTCCGCGCCTACGCCCGCGCCGAGGGCTTCTCGGCGGTCGCCACCGGGCACTACGCGCAGCGGGTGGCGCGCGACACCGGGGACTACGCCCTGCTCGAGGGTGCCGATTCCAACAAGGACCAGTCCTATTTCCTCGCCCTGCTCTCACAGTCCCAACTGCGCGACGCGCGGTTTCCCATCGGTCATCTCGCCAAGCCGGAGCTCCGGCGCCTCGCGCGCGCGGCCGCGCTGCCGACGGCGGACAAGAAGGACAGCCAGGGCATCTGCTTCATTGGCGAGGTGAAGATGGCCGATTTTCTCCGCGCTTACGTCCCCGAGCATCCGGGTCCGATCGTGCGCGCCACCGACGGCAAGGTCCTCGGTACGCACCGCGGCCTGCACTACTTCACCATCGGTCAGCGCAAGGGCATCGGCATCCCGTCCAACACCGACCACGAGGCCTATGTCGTCGTCGGCAAGCGCGGCGCCGACCACGCCCTCCTTGTCGCCTTCGACGGACCCGCCGCGCCCGGCCTGTGGACGACGCAGTGCCGCGTGCACAGCCTGAGCTTCATCAACGAGCCCGTCACGCAGGCGCGCCGAATCGAATGCCGCGTCCGTTACCGCGACCCACGCGTCGCCATCGAACTGCGCCCGGGACCCGACGGCACCGCCGCCGTCACCTTCGACGAGCCGCAACGAGCCCTCGCCGCCGGACAGATCCTCGCGCTGTACGATGGTAACCGCCTGCTGGGCGGCGGGGTGTTCGCCTAGAATCCCTACTTACTTTCCAGCACCCGCTTCACCTCGGCCAGCGTGCGCTCCATGGCGCCGACGTTCGCGCGGTGCCACGCCTGGCCCGCCGCACCCAACGCCGCGCGTTGGGCCGGGTCGCGCAGCAGCGCCCCGACCGCCGCATTCAGCGCCGCTGCATCCGTGACCTGCACCACGGCGCCCTGTTCGACCAACTCGCGCGCGATCGCGCGGAAATTTCCCATTCCCGGGCCAAACACCATTGCCCGCCCGAGCGCGGCCGATTCCACCGGTGTCTGGCCATCGGTGTGCGGCGGCAGGCTCTTGCCGATAAAAACCACGTCGGCCAGCTGCAGGAATTGCCGCAGCTCGCCCGTCGTGTCGCCAACCGCCACCTCCACCGTTCCCGCCGCCGCACCGCGCGAGCGCAGGTGAAACGACAGACCCGACGCACCCAACAGCGCCTCGAGCTCGCCGCGCCGCTCCGCATGCCGCGGCACCAGCAGCAGCGAGCACTCCACGCCCTGGGTCCGCGCCGCGCGGAACGCCTCGATCAGCGCCGCCTCCTCACCGGCCCAAGTCGACGCGCCCATCAACACCAAACCCGCCGCCGGCAGGCCCAGTTCGCGGCGCAGGCGCGCCTGGCCGGCGTCGTCGAGCCGCGGGATCGCCAGGTCGAGCTTGATGTTGCCTGTGGATTGGATGCGGTCGGGCGGGATCCCGAGCTCGCGAAAACGCTCCGCATCATGCGCCGAGCAGGCCAGCACCCGCGTCACCCCGGCCAACAGCGGCGCCACGGCCCACCGCACGCGCTGCATGCGTCGGTAGCTGCGATCGGAAATCCGGGCGTTGACGCATACCACCGGCACGCCGCGCGAGCGCGCCTGATGGATGTGCTCCGGCCAGCGCTCGCCCTCGGTCAAAATCACGAGATCCGGCTGCACCTGCCGCCAGGCCCGCCGGCTGAATGGCCACCAATCCAGCGGGAAATAACCGAGGCCGGCGACGATTCCCGCGTAGCGTTCGCCAGCGAGCCGGTAGCCGGTGCTGGTCGTCGTCGTCAGGTAAACCTCCACTGCCTTCTCGCGGTGCCAGGCCTCGAGCATCGGGCCGATGGCGAGCATCTCGCCGACGCTCACGGCCTGCAGCCAGATGCGCGGACGTCCCGGGGTCTTGGGCGGGAGGTTCGCCACGCGCCCCATCCGCTGGCCAAAGCTCCCCCGGTAGCCGCCACGCCGGCGCATGCGCCAGAGATAGTACGGCGCCCCGAGCACCAGCGCGGGCAGATAGAGCAAGCGGTAGAACCAGAGCATGCGATTTGCCCCCTAGTCCAAAAGGCCCAAAACCGACAAAGCCGAGCCTTTTTCCTTTTGCGACGCCCACCGGTTGCGCACTTTCTGAGCCATGACGCCACGTTTTCTCCGCCTCGCCGCTTGCGCCCTGACCCTGTTGGCCGCCGCGCTGCTCCGGGCCACCCCCGCCCCCGCGTTCGCCCACGAGGCCAGCGACCTCCGGCCGGACCCCGCCCTGACCTTCGGCAAGCTGCCGAACGGCATGCGCTACATCATTCTCCCCAACGCCGAGCCGCGCAATCGCGTGTCCGTCCGCCTCATCATTGAGGCCGGCGCCTTCATGGAGACGGAGAGCCAGCGCGGCCTCGCGCACTTCCTCGAGCACATGGCCTTCAAGGGCAGCCCGAACTACCCGCCCGGCACGATCATCGAGTTTTTCCAGCGCATGGGCATGGGCTTCGGCAACGATACCAACGCCTACACCGGTTTCGACCAGACCGTCTATATGCTCGAGCTGCCGAACGGGCAGGACGCCACCCTCGCCGAGGGCTTTCGCGTGTTCGCCGACTACGCCGGCGGCCTGCTGCTGCACCCCGACCAGATCGAGCCCGAACGCGGTGTCATCGAAGCGGAGGAGCGGACCCGCGACACCGTCGGTTTCCGCGAGCTCGTGGCGCAACTCGGTTTCCTCTACCCCGACACCCTGCTGCCCCAGCGCCTGCCCATCGGCCTGATGGAAGTCGTCAAGACGGCACCGCGGGAGGAGTTCGTCGACTTCTACAACACCTGGTACCGCCCTGAACTCATGACCGTGCTGGTCGTCGGCGATGTCACCGCCGCCAAGGTCGAGCCCATGATCAAGGAGGCTCTTGCGTCCGTCACCGCCCGCGCCCCCGCCCGCCCCCTGCCGGACCGCGGCCGCATCGTGCCGTTCACCGGCCTGCGCACGATGTACCGGCACGACACCGAGTCCCCGGCCACGACCGTCGGCATCAACGCCGTGGTGCCGTACGAGCGTCCGGCCGACACGGCCGCCGAGCGCCTCCGCTCGCTGCCGCGCAACCTCGCCAACGCCATCATCAACCGTCGCCTCAGCACGCTCGCCCGCGACGAGAACGCGCCCTTCAGCAGCGGCCGCGCCGGGGTTTCCGACGGTTATAACCTCTTCCGCACCGCCGAAATCGAGCTCACCGCCAAGCCCGGCCAATGGAGCGCCGCCCTCGCCGTCGCCGAACAGGAACTCCGCCGCGCCCTGGAGCACGGGTTCCAGGAAGGCGAGCTGCGCGAGATGACCGCCAATTTCCGCAATTCGCTCGAGCAATCCGTCCGCACCGCCGCCACGCGACCGTCCGGCGGCCTGGCCACCGGCCTCATCTCCAGCGTCGTCAACCGGACGGTCTTCACGCATCCGACCGACAACCTCGCGCTGCTCGGCCCGGCGTTGGACAAGGTGACGCCGGCCGACTGCCTGGCCGCCCTGCGCGAAGTCTGGATCGCCCCCGGCCGCAGCGTCATCGTCAGCGGCAACACCCAGATCGAGGGCAACGCCGAAGCCGCCATCACCGCCGCCTACGAGGCCGCCGCGGCCAAACCCGTGGCCGCCCCGACCGCGATCGCCGATGCCAAGTTCGCCTACACCGATTTCGGCCCCGCCGGCCAGGTCGTGCACCGCGAGCACGTCGCCGACCTCGACCTCACCCTCGTCCGCTTTGCCAACGGCGTGCGCCTCAACCTCAAGCCCACCGCCTTCGAGGCCGGCCGCATCCGCCTCAGCGCCCGCATCGGCAGCGGCAAGCTGATCGAGCCGAAGACACAACCCGGCCTCGCCTGGCTGGCGAGCAACACCTTCACCGCCGGCGGTCTCGGCAAGCATAGCTCCGACGAGCTCCGCCGCCTGCTGGCCGGCCGCACCGTCGGCGTGGGCTTCGGCGTCTCCACGGATGCGTTCACGCTCTCCGGCCAGACCAATCGCGAGGACCTGCTCCTGCAACTGCAGCTCATGACCGCGCAGCTGACCGACCCCGGCTACCGCCCGGAGGCGCTCCGCTTCGCCCGCCAGGGCATCGACCAGTTGTACCGCAGCTTTGCCCACACGCCGTCGGGCCCGCTCAGCACCGAAGTGCAGACCCTCCTTGCCAGCGGCGATCACCGCTTTGGCATGCCGTCGCAGGCCGCGCTCATGACCCTCACGCTCGAAGACGTTCGTCGATGGCTGACCCCCGAGCTCACCGCGGGTGCGCTGGAACTCGCCGTCGTCGGCGACTTCGACGTCGACGCCGTCATCGCCGCCGTGGCCCAGACTTTCGGCACCCTGCCCCCGCGGCAGGAGCGCCCGGCCTATGAGGACCTGCGCCACGTGCGCGTGCCGGCCGAGACCTTCGACCGCACCTTCTCCATCGTCACCGAAATCCCGAAGGGACAGGTCGTCCTCTACTGGCCGACCACCGACGGCATGGACGTCCGCGTCGCCCGCCGTCTCAATGTCCTCGGCAGCATCCTCTCCGACCGCCTCCGCCTGAAGATCCGCAACGAGCTCGGCGGCGCCTACAGCCCCGGCGCCGGCAGCAGCACGAGCGATGTCTTCCCCGGCTACGGCCTGATGTTTGCCACCGTGACGGTCGATCCGGCCGCCGCCGCGACCATCCGCGAAGCGGTAGTCGGCATCGGCAACGACCTGCAGCAGCAGGGCGTGACTGCCGACGAACTCGAGCGCGCCCTCAAGCCGATCCTCACGGGTACGCGTGATTCCCTGCGCGACAACGGCTATTGGCTGGGCTCGGTCCTGAGCCGCGCGCAGGAGAAACCCGAGGTTCTTGACTGGTCGCGCACGCGTTTGGCTGATCTCGAGTCCATTAAGCCGGATGAGATCAGTGCGCTCGCCCGCGAATATCTCGCCGCCGGCCGCGTTTTCCGCGTGACGGTTCTGCCGGCGCAAAAGTAGCGTGGCGGCGTGCCCCGGGCGCGCCGCCTACTTTTTCTCCTCTGCTGCCTTGTCGCCACGGCGTGGTCCGCCACGCCACCCTGGCCGCAGGGCGACAGCGACCTGGCGCCGGATCCCGCCATTTGCGCGGGCACGCTCCCCAACGGCCTGCGCTACATCGTGCGCCCCAACGCCGAACCGCGCGGCCGCACCGTCCTGCGCCTCGTCGTGCTCGCGGGTTCGCTCCACGAGGAGGACAACGAGCGCGGCCTGGCGCACTTCGTCGAGCACATGGCGTTCAACGGCACCCGGCTCTTCCCCAAGGACAGCATCGTCAGCGTCCTGCGCCGCCACGGTCTGGCCTTCGGCGCCGACGTCAGCGCCTTCACTCATCCCACCCACACGATCTACGGCCTCGACGTGCCCAGCCACGACGCCGCCCGGCTCGAGGAAGGCTTTGCTGTCCTGCGCGAGTTTGCCGACGGTCTGACTTTTGAGCCCGCCGAGGTCGAGGCCGAGCGCGGCGTGATCCACAGCGAGCGCCGTGCCCGCGACAACTGGCAGGCCCGGGCCGGCGACGCCCTGACGCGTTTCATCCACCCGCTCGCCCTGCTCTGCCGCCGCAATCCGATCGGGCTCGAGGAGGTCATCAACCGGGCCACGCCCGACGCCCTGCGCGCGTTTTACCAGAAGTGGTACCGCGCCGACAACCTGCTGCTCATCGTCGCCGGCGACGCTCCGCCGGAGCGGATTGAAGAGCTGGTCCGCACCCAGTTCGGCACCCTGGCCACCCCCGCCACACCGTTGCCGGTCCCACCCGATCCGGGCTGGATGGGCAACCCGCCCGAATTCGACGCCGCCCTGCATTCGACGCCGGAGACCGGGGCTGTCACGTTCTTCCTCACCTCGATCACGCCGGGCTCAGTCGGCATCGAGACCGCCGCGCGCCGCACCGCCGCGCTCGAACGCGAGCTCGTCATCGACCTCATGGCCGAGCGCTTCAGCCAGCTGCGCCGCGAGCGCGCCCAGGAATTCGGTGAGGCCAGCGCGTTCATCCAGAAAGTCGGGGCGGATCACACGCAGACCACCCTCTCGCTGACGACCTCGACCCTCAACTGGCGCAACGCGGCCCTGACCCTTGCGAACGAGTGGCAGCGCGCCACCCAGCAGGGCTTCACCGACGCCGAAGTCGCCGAGGCGATCGAGCGCGTGCGCCGGCGCTACGAGTACGCCGTCGCCGCCGCTCCGACCGACCACTCGGAGGCGATCGTCGAGCGGATCGCCGGCGCGGTGGTCCACCACCTGGTGCCCGGCAGCTGGGAGCAGTTTGCCAGCGTGGCCGAGGCGGTCATGGCCAGCTTCACACCGGCCCGCGCCGCCGACGTCTGGCGCGACCTATGGCGACCGGGCGCGCCACGGCTCTTTGCCCTCGGCAACCTCACCCTCGACGAGGCCGCCAGCGAATTCGCCAGCGCCTGGAATGCCGGCCTGAACCGTTCCCTGCCCCCTCCGCCCAAGCCCGTCATCACCAAGCTCGATTACCCGCCCGCCAAGAAGCCCGGGGCCATCCGCCAGCGCAGCCACATCGCCGACCTCGACATCCACGTGATCGAGTTCGCCAATGGCATCCGGCTCAACCTCAAGGCCACGCCTTTCAACAAGAACCTCGTCTGGCTCCGCGCCCGCGTCGGCTACGGCTTGGTCAGCCTCCCGCCGAAGCTCGCCGGCCTCAACCTGATCGCCAATGCGTACGTCACCGAAGCCGGCGTGGGGCGGCATTTTGGGGACGACATCCGCCGCTACATCGCGCAGCGGAATCTCACCTTCGGCTTCGGCGTGAGCGAGGATGCCTTCGCCTTCACGGGCGCAGCGGACACACGGGGCCTGCCCGACCTGTTCCTCCTCCTCAGGGCGCATCTCGACGATCTGGCCTGGCGCGAGAGTGCGTTCCAAACCGCCCGGGTGCGCACGCTCCTGCATTACACCGAGGCCGACCGCGAGGTCGGCGCAGCATTGAACGCGATGTCCGCCCGGGTGATGTCGAAGGACAATCCACTCTTTTCACTTCCAGCGCCCGAAAAGACCTCGGCCCGCACCTTCCTGGAGCTCATGACCTGGCTGGAGGTGGCCCTCAAGTCCGGCCCGGTTGAAATCGGCCTCGTCGGCGACTTCGACGTGGAACGCGCCATCGCCGATGCCGCCAACACGATCGGGGCGCTGCCCAACCGGGGCGTGCGCAAGCCGCCGAAAAAGAGCTTCAATCGCGTGGCCTTCCACGGCACGCCCGGCCGCTGGCAGGTGGATGTCGCCAGCGGGATCCCCCGCGCCGCTGTCCGCGTGCAGTGGCTCGTCCGCGGTTGCAGCGACGTGCACACCCTGCGGCGCCTCGAGACCGTGGCCGAGGTGCTCGAGCACCGCGTGCACAAGGAAATCCGCGAGGGCCTCGGTGCGACCTACGATCCATCCGGCGGAGTCTGGAACGGCGAGACCCTGCGCGACGACGGCTACCTCATGATCTACCTGACGGCCCCGCCGGACGACGCCCTCAAGCTCGCCAAGCGCATCACGCTCCTGGCCGAGGAACTCGCAACGAACGGCATCTCGGCCGAGGACCTCGAGGCGGTGCGCCAGCCCATTTTGGCCGGCAACGACCGCCGGCTGCGCGACAACAATTACTGGCTGCACCATGTCCTGCAGGGCCTGCAGGAGCAGCCGGCGCGTCTGGAGTGGCCCCGGTCCCGCGAACGCGATTATCGCGACATGACCGTCGCCGAGCTCAACCAGCTGGCCGCGAAATACCTGCCGCGCAAATCCGCCCAAACCTTCGTGGCCGTTCCGAAAAACATCGAGACCGCCAAGGCACCGGACGGCCCTTGATAAACTGCCTTGCTCACGGCGCGGGCCCGAGAGGCTTGCCCTCCGTAGGCTCGGCGAAGGAGGGGGATGCCAACTTCAGGTTGAAGAGCGGCAGGAGGATCAGCAGGCCCACGAGCGTCAGCCCCAACACGGCGTAGCCGGCCACGTCGTGCACTGTGCCCTCGATGGCCGCGGGACCGTGGTGGTAGGCCCATGAGGTCAGGAAAAGGCTCCGCGCGAGGTTGGTCAGGAACGCCAGCACCAGCGAGGCCGCGACCAGCAGGACTTTTTTCCAGAGGCGTTCGAGAAACACCGCCGCCAGGAACGAACCGGCGAAGAGGCATCCCGTCAGCGAGCGAATGCCCGAGCACGCCTCCGCCACGCCGACCCGGCCAGTCGGGAGCAGCAGCACATTGCCCTCCTGCTCCACCGGCATGCCCAGCAGGTCGAAGACAAACGACACCACCGTGACGACTTTGCGGAGCAGGAACAGGCTCAGCTGATTCTCGATCACCGAGACCATCGGCGCCGACACGAACCAGATCAAAATCGGAAACAGGAACAACCCGAGAACGCCGATGCGCGCATCGCGCAGAAAACCCGCAGCTACCGGCTGGGGACTCTCCGGCAGGTTGAAGAACAGCAAGGCGAACAGTATCCCCGCTGTCCCCAGCGTGATCGCCAGCGTCCCTGGCTGCGAGGCCCCGGCACCGGCGCGGTAGAACGCCCCGAGCAGGAAAAACAGCGCCCCGAGCAACAACGCGGCCCCGGCCACCAGGCCCAGCGCCCAGCGCCGCCAGCCCGCCACCCGCGGACTCCCCGGCGTCGCGCACGTCGCCAAACCCGCCGTGATCGCCGCCCAACGATCAAAGACCACGTACACCGTGAAGACCGGCACCAGCCACCCGAAGCTGTAATCCTCCTTGGCCTGCCACCAGTGCGATTGGTCCCAGGTCACGAACAGCAGGAACGCCCCACCCAGCAGCAGCGCCAGCAAAAACGCCGGCGGCACGGTTTGGGTCATTCGCTTCCAGGTCGCTTGCAGCACGCCAGCAAGCGAACGGAGCCCGCCCGGGAAGTGAACCACAAAACGGAGGTGTACTGCGCGAACAGCCTCAGCTCGCTTTGCGCCGCCGCCACGCGAGGCCCAGCGCACCCAGCCCTGCTAGCAACGCATACGTGGCGGGCTCGGGGACCGGGGCCGTCATCGCCGTCTCGGAAAGCGTGTAGGCGAAATTGTCCAGGTAAGCCGTCTCGGCACCGAGGGTGTAGCCGGAACCCGTTGGACTCCCTGCCTGACCAAATAGCGACACGGTAAACGTGGCTCCTGACGACAAACCCCAATTTGTGTTAGCCGTGGCACCGCCGCTGCCACTGATACCGTAGGAACCCATGCGGTAAAGTGTGCCACCGTAATTGTAACCAGCCGAAATCACATGCGTTGCGGCATCGTACGAAAGCACTAGCGTACCAGTCTGGGTGGAAATGTCGTTAACCGTCGCCGGATTCGTCGGCGGAGATGAAGGATCTGGGCTGCCATCCTTATGCAGTCCACCGTGGATAGACGTCCCTGTCGACTTACGCTGTAGCACCAACTTAACGTAATCGTGCTCGCCCACGACGCCAATGCCCGTGGGGTTGCTCACGAACAAGCCGATCTGTACTGCGTCATTGGCTGTGGCGGTAGAGAACAGATTGGTCGCACCCACTGAAACCGACCAGTCCGAGTCGTAACTAACAGTTTGTGAGTTGAAATTCACCATCTGGTTCGTGCCGCTGGACGAATTGACGGTAGCGGTGAACTGCATGATTCCACTAAGATTACTGACTTGGGCGAATGCGACGCCGGAGGTGGTCCCTTGACTAAATTGGGTGTTTGCGACCACCGGCGAGTCCCAGCCGGACAAGGCATCCGCGAAATCTTCCGTGAACTGAGCTTGCAGTGGGAGAGCGCCGAACAATGCCAACGAGACGATGAGTTTTTTCATGTTATCGTTCACCTGCGGTTGGGGGCGGTACCGTGCACGAACTACGTGCTTGTTGAGCGTATTCTAGAGCCGCCCGGATCGATTTACACTCCCAATGCTGCGCATCCGTTATCGGCCGATAATCGAACCTAATTTCCGGGACGTCATTATCTCGCCTTACCTCAAACCTGCGTCGGGCAGCATCGTTCATTTTAGCAGGTTGCGTCGCGGCTCGCCTTCGGCGATGGAATCTCCGCCATGGATCGCCGCCTGATCTGGTTTCTTGCCCTGCTGCTGCCGGTACTCGCTTGGTCGGCCGTTGGCCCGCACGACCGGCTGACGTGGTGGCTGGAGGTGGCGCCGGTGCTGATCGGGGTGCCATTGATCCTGTACGTCCGCGAGCGTTTCCCGCTCTCGAGTCTGCTCCTGGCCCTGATCTGGCTGCACTGCGTCATCCTCATCGTCGGCGGTCACTATACCTACGCCCGCGTTCCCGCCGGCGCATGGTTCCAGGATTGGTTCGGCTGGACGCGGAACAATTACGACAAGCTCGGGCACTTCGCCCAGGGTTTCGTCCCCGCCATCCTCGCCCGCGAACTGCTCCTGCGCACGTCACCGCTGCGCGACCGCGGCGACGGCCGGCCCAGCCGGTGGCTGGGTTTCCTGGTGGTCGGCGTCTGTCTCGGCTTCTCGGCCTTTTACGAGCTCATCGAGTGGTGGACAGCCCTCCTCTCCGGCGAGGCCGCCGAAGCCTTCCTCGGCACCCAGGGTTATGTCTGGGATACCCAGAGCGACATGGGCTGGGCACTGGGCGGCGCGATCCTCGCGCTCGCGGCGCTGGCAAAGGTGCACAATCGCAGTATGGCCAAGGTGTCGGGCCAGCCGGCACGCTGAGTCAGGCCGGGCGAGGCAAAACCCCTCGACTCGGGCCGGCCGAACCACACGCTCGGACCCATCCCATGGACACGCAGATTCACGGCCACGATGTGCTCGACTTCATGATCGCCTCCGGCGCGACCTATACACGTGCGTCGCTCGTGGCCGCGATGCAGGCCGAGTTCGGGCCCGAGGCGCGGTATCACACTTGTTCGGCCGACGGCATGGATGCGGCGCAGTTGGTGGAATTCCTGGCGGCCCGCGGCAAGTTCCGCGGCACCGAGGAAGGCTTCACCGTGGCGACGGAACGCGTCTGCCAGCACTGAGTCCGCCCTAGCGCACGCTGGCGAAGACCAGGCTCAGCGCGAAACCCAGGAAGACCACGCCCAGCGCGCGGTCGATCCAGTGACCGTGGCGGAAAAAGCGCTGGCGGACTTCCGACCGCGTGAACACGAGCGAGACGAAGCAGAACCAGGCCATCGTCGCTAGGATGAGCCACACGCCGTAGCCGGCCTGCACGAGACGCGGGGTGGCCGGGCTCACGGCCACCGGGAACAGCGCGAGGAAGAACAGTGTGGCCTTGGGATTGAGGGCATTGGTCAGGAATCCGGTGACGAAGGCCGCACGGTCCGTCGGGAGCGCGGCCGAGGCCGGGTTGGCACCCCCGCTGCCGTCGGCTGGGGCCGTCCGCGGCCGGCTGCGCAGCGCCTGCACTCCGATCCAGGCGAGGTAAGCCGCGCCGGCGTATTTCAACACGGTGAAGGCGGTGGCCGAGCTCATGAGCAGCAAGCCGATGCCGAGGAGCGCGTACGCGATGTGCAGCGAAATGCCCGTGCCGATGCCGATGCTGGTCCAAAGGGCGGTGCGGCGCCCGTGCACCAAGCTCTGCCGCAGAACGATCGCAAAATCCGGACCGGGACTCGCGACCGCGAGGAGGTGCGCGACCGCGATGGTCAGGAATTCACGCAGGTAGGGGTGCATCGGGGGAAATCGGATAGCGGATACCGGATAGCGGAAAGTTAAGCGCCAACTTGGATCGGCAAACTTTCCGCTATCCGGTATCCGCTATCCGCAATCGTCAAATCGCCAGTTCCTTGAAGCCCGGATCCTCGCGCATGCGGGTGAGCGTTTCCGGGGTGAAGTTTCGGACGTTGGGGTTGGCGCTGTGGTCCCGCTGGGCGCGCTCGAGGGCCTTGAGGGCCTTCTTTTCCTGATTGAGGAGCGAATAGACGTAGACCTGCTGCATCAGGGGTTGGGGATCTTTCGGGTCCTGCTCGTAGGCATCGCCGTAGGCAGCGGCGGCCTGTTCATAGGCCTTGCGGGCGCCCGAGGTGTTGTCGAGCCGGCGGCGGACGCTGCCGAGGTTGAGCCAGTACTCACCGCTGTCAGGGCACAGGCTCGTCGCCTTCGCGAGCAGTTCATCGGCCCGGGCCCAGTCCCGCATCGTCGTGGCAAACTGCGCCTCGCTCACGAGATTCGCCGCCTCCTTGCGCTGGAGCGGCGTGATCTTGGGTCCGCAGCCGGTGGTGAGGGCGAGGAGGACGATGAGCAGGGGAGCGATGAATCGACGCATGGAATAGAAAAACTGTCCGGGTTGGGTCAAAGCGGGCCAATCCACCCTTCCACCCCGCTCACAGGTCCGGCGGGACGGTGGCGATCGCCTCCTCGAGGGTGGTGACGCCGGCCTTGACCTTCGCCAGGCTGTCCTGGTGCAGGGTGGTCATGCCGGCGCGCTGCGCGATGCGCTTGAGCTCCGCGGTCTCGGCCTCGCGGTTGACCGCGGCGATGAGCTCCTCATTGGTGATCATGAGCTCGTGGATGCCGATCCGGCCCTTGTAGCCGCTGTTGCCGCACTTCGGGCAGCCCTTGGGGTTGTGCTTGAAGATCTGGCCGTTCCAGCCGATGCCCTTCTCGAGGATGTCCTTCTCGCGGCCCAGCGGATCGTAGGCGATGCGGCAGGTCTTGCACACGCGGCGCATCAGGCGTTGGGCGCAGACGCACAACAGCGAGGATGAGATCATGAACGGCTCCACCCCCATGTCGGTGAGGCGCGCGATCGTGGACGGCGCGTCGTTGGTGTGGAGGGTCGAGATGAGCAGGTGACCGGTGAGCGCGGCCTCGACGGCGATGTTGGCCGTTTCCTTGTCGCGAATTTCGCCGACGAGGATGATGTCGGGATCCTGCCGGAGGAACGCGCGCAGCGCCGAGGCGAAGGTCAGGCCGATCTGCCGGTGCATCTGCATCTGGTTCAGGCCGGGCAGCGTGTACTCGATCGGGTCCTCGGCAGTGCGGATGACGACGTCGGGCGTGTTGATCTCGTTCAGCGCCGAGTAAAGGGTCATCGACTTGCCGGAGCCGGTCGGGCCGCAATGCAAAATCATGCCATAGGGCTGGGTGATGCACTTGCGGTAGCGGACGAGATTGTCCTCCGAGAACCCGAGCGCCGTGAGCGGGAGAGTCGTCTTTTGCTTGTCGAGGATACGCATGACCACGCCCTCGCCGTGGTTGAGGGGCGCGGTCGAGACGCGGAGGTCGAGGTCGAGGTTCTTGCGGGTATACTGCTTGAAGATGATGCGTCCGTCCTGCGGCAGGCGGCGTTCCGCGATGTCGAGGTTGCACATGATCTTCAGGCGGGCGACGAGCGCCGGGCCCACCTTGGCCGGCAGGCGCAGCTTCTCGTGGCAGAGGCCGTCCACGCGGTAGCGGATGACCACGTCCTTCTCCTGCGGCTCGACGTGGATGTCGGACGTGCCCGAGAAATACGCCTCCTCGATGATGCGGTTCGCGAGCTCGATGATGGGACCGGACTCCTCGTTGGTCAGGTCCTCCTCGGTCACCTCACCGACGCTGCCGAACTCGGCGCCGATCTGGTCGACGACATCGCCGAAGCCGGCGGCCTCGCGGTCGGGACCCTTGGCGAAACGGTCGCGGATGTCCTTCTCACGGCCGAGGAGGCGGATGACCTTCTTGCCGGTCATCTCGTGGATCTTGCTCGGGAGCGAGACGTCGAAGGGGTTGGCGAACGCGACGAGCAGGAGCTCGCCCACCTGGCCGACCGGGAGCACGAGATGCTGCTGGCAGAACTCCTGCGGGATGCGCTCGAAGGTGGCGCCCGTCAGCCGGTAGCGCGCGACGTTGTAGGGCGCGATGCCCAGGGCCCGGGCCTTGGCCACGAGGAGCTGGAACGGCGTGACGTGAAACTCATCCTGGAGAATCTTCTCGAGCGCCTCGCCGGTGAGATCCTCGGGCCGCACCATGATGCTCTCGCGCTGCTCCGCCGTGAGGCGGTGCATGGCCTCGAGCTTGACGAGAATCTGGGTCTGGACTTTGCCAATCGGCATGGTCGGTCAGGTGCGGGCGGGCGGCGGAACCACCGGCGCCGCGGCAGCGGCGGGGGCAACGGGTGCGGTGGCGGGAACAGGGAACGGCGGCACGGTGGCGGTGCCGGCGGGCTTGGCGAACGGCGGACCGCTGCCGGCCGGCTTGGCGGCAAAGGGCGCCGTGGTGCCGCCGGCGGGCCGGGCGAAGGGCGTGCGCGTGCCGCCGGGGACGGCGCGCTCGAGTTCGAGCTTCTCGAGGTAGTCGGCGATCGCGTCCAGCGTGACACCAAACCAGAGGACGGAGCCGCCCAGCAGCTTCTCCCAGTGGGCGCGGACGGCCGGGCTCAGGAAGTAGGCCGTGGCGATGAAGTGGAAATCCTCCTCGCGGTCGAAGGGCACCGACCACGTCGCCCAGCACGAGCTGACGTCCGTCTGACGGCGGATGTCCTCCGGCACGTCGTAATCACGCAGGTCCACGAGGCCGACGCCCTCGTTGTCCACGACGTGCTGCAGCACGTCCTCTTCGCGCACGACCTTCATCTCGTAGCAGAGGATGCCCAGGACGGTGTTCTGCCGGGGCTGGCCGGAGGCGACCAACTCGAGCAGGCGCTCGTTGGCCTTTTCCAAGTCGTCGATCTTGACCAAATTCGCGTCCACGAGATTGGCCCCCATCAGGCGGTTGGCCCGCATGAGCAGTGAACGGTATTCCGTGGACATCGCAGCGAAAGACTAGGCGCGGGCGGACCGCGGGGGCGACATTTTTTCGCGTCGGCGCAGGGCCGCGACGCGTTTTAGCAATTCCTTCTTGAGTTTCGGGAGCCCGTCACTCGTCAGGCAGGAGATCTCGAGCACGTCGGCCTTGGCATGGCGCTTCTTGAACTTGGCCAGGTTGGCGGCGGCGGCCTCGACGTCCATCTTGTTGGCGACGACGAGGCGCGGCTTCTCCAGCAGGGCCGGATCGTAGAGCTCGAGCTCGTGCAGGAGGTGCTTGTAGTCGTTGCGCGGGTCGCGGGCATCGGTGCCCGCCATGTCGACGAGCAAAAGCAGCAGGGCGCAGCGCTCGATGTGCCGCAGGAAACGGTGGCCGAGCCCGCGGTTCTCGCTGGCGCCCTCGATGAGCCCGGGAACGTCGGCGAGGAGGAGGCGCTTGCCGTCGGGGTACTCGATCACGCCGATCTGCGGATGCAGCGTCGTGAAGGGATAGGCGGCGGTCTTGGGCCGGGCCTTGGTGATGGCGCGGGTGAGCGACGACTTGCCGGCGTTGGGGAAGCCGACGAGGCCGATGTCGGCGATGCTCTTGAGGATGAGCCGGAAGCTGCCGGTCTCGCCCGGCAGGCCGGGGTTGGCGCGCTTCGGAGCCTGGAAGGTGGAGGACTTGAAGTGGGTGTTGCCCCAGCCGCCGTTGCCGCCCTTGCACAGGACGATTTCCTGGCCGTCCTCGATCAGCTCGGCGACCACCTTGTCGGTGGACTCGTCGATCACGACGGTGCCAAGCGGCAGGCGGAGGCGGCAGTGCACGCCGTCCTTGCCATGCTGGTCGGCGCCCATTCCGTGTTCGCCACGGCCGGCGCGCCAGTGGGGCTGGTACTTGTAGTCGACGAGGTTGTTGGTGTCATCGTCGCCGACGAGAATGACGTCGCCGCCGCGGCCGCCGTCGCCGCCGTTGGGGCCGCCCCAGGGCTCGTATTTCTCCCGGCGGAAGCTGATGCAACCCCGCCCGCCGTCACCGGCCGCCAATTTGACTGTGCACTCGTCGACAAACATGGAGGCAACCATGCAGAGTCCGGCACGTTTGCCAAGGCCTCCCCGGAAAAGGCAATTTAACCACGGATTTCACGGATGACACGGATCAGAGGATGGCCACCCTGCCGAATCCGTGAAATCCGTGTAATCCGTGGTTAAAACCCGGCCTCAGCTTCCCAGTGACTTGCCGTTCACGGTCACGCGGAAGTCACCGCCGCGGGCGACCTTCAGGCCGAGGGTCTGGCCACGGAAGGTCAGCCGGGCCGACGCCGACTTCAGGGGCTTGGGCAGGCGCGGGCGGACCTCGAGGCCGTGTTCGCCCGGGCGGACGCCGAGGATGTGCTGGACGTACAGGATGATGAGTTCGGCCCAGTTCCACACGACGATGCCGACCTGTGGGAACGGCGGCGCGAGGCGCTGGCCATAGAATTCGAACCAGGTGCCGGCCTGGGCGCCGTTGACGGCGTCGAGCCAGCGCAGCACGCGCATGACCTTCGCATCGTCACCAGCTTCGAAAGCGGCGCGGGCGATGAACAGCGAGGCGAACGGCCACGAGCCGGGGGAATCCGGCTCCGAGGTCACGTGGTAGCGGCCGTAGCCGCCGTGCTTCCAGTCCTGGTTCCACAGCGCCTCGAGCGACTTGAGGGTGCGGCGCGCCAGCGGCGACTGCGGCGGGATCACGCCAAGGGCGATCGGCAGCGCCGAGGAGGCGTCGGGATTGATGCAGTGCGGCCCGCGGCCGCCGAGCGGCACCTCGCGGGGTAGCTGGGCCGCGGGACTGGCAGTGACGGTATCGAGCACGCGGCCGTCGAGCCGACGGCGCTTCACGAAGCCGCGGCGGTCGTGCATGCGGTAACGCGGATGGTTGAGGAAGGCGTCCTTGAGCTTCGCGCCCTCGGCCTCCCAGCGGACCGCCTCGGCCTCATGGCCGGTGAGCCGCGCGAGCACGGCGCCGGCGGCGAGGCCGTGGGCCACGTAGCACTGGTAGATCATTTCCGCGCCTGGCTGGATGCCGTGCATGCGGCTCCGCTCCCAGAACTCACGGCAGTTCATCAGCAGGCCGCTGGGATGGCGAAAGACCTTCTGCAGCGGGAACTCGGCGGCGGCCGCGACCTTCGCCCAGTGCCGGCGCACGAGGTCCACGTTGCCGGTCCAGAGCACATAATCCTTGAGCGTGCAGAGGAGCAGGCCGTTCTGGTCGAGTTCGACGTCGGCGGGATTGCGCTTCTCGCTCGAGTCAAGGGTGTCGCCGTCGGGCGTGACGAACTTCCGCAGAAGGCGGTCGAAGACGGTGGTGGCGGGGCCGGTGGCGCCAATGAGCGTGAGCGCGAGGGCGATGATGGACTGGTCGCGCAGCCACTCGAGGTTGTACTGCCAGATGCTGCCGTCGATGCAGCCGCGCCGGGACACGGCGACGGGCAGCTGCGCGCAGGAAGCGCGGAAGAAGTGATCGAGGCGCGCGTCGCCGAACTGGACGCGGGCGAGCCCGGCCCAGAAATCACGACAGGCCGCATCCACTGGCGCCCTCGGGAGGAAGGCGAGCTTCACGCGGTCGGCCGCCGCCTCAAGCGTGCAGCCGACGACGATCGAGCGGGACGCGTTGGGCGCGAGCGTCAGGCGACGGCGAACCAACTGCCGGCCGGCGCCGGTGGCGAGTTCGCAGGCGACCCGGGCGCGGCGCGGATTGGTGACGGTGATCTCGCGGACAAGCACCGGTTTCGACCACGTCGGACAGGAAAAGCGTTCCGTCACCCTCAGGCCGCCGCCCGACCAGGTCGCGACGACCGTGGGCACTGCGGCCTTGGCGTCCCAGGCCACGCGGCAGCGCCCGGCCTTGGCCGTGTGCACGACCCCGGCGACCTTGAGCGAGAGCTGGGTCGGGGCGAGGCCCGTCTCGGGATCGAGCGTGAGCGCCTCGCGCTTCTTGCGCAGGCGGTCGGGATTCATGACGAGCAGGCCGACCGGCGTCCCCTCCCCGGCCGGGGCCCATTGGACGGCAGCCTGGATCAGGCCGTTGCCGAGGAAAAAGTACTCCACGTCCTTCAGCTTGGTCCGGACATCCTCGGGTCCAGTGTTGGGATCGTCGTGGTAGAAGTGCTCGCTGGCGTCGATCATGATGAAACGCCGAGGGTAGAAATCGGCGCCAATCGGCGCGATGCAATTTCGGCCGCCAAGGCGAAATCGCGAAGAAAATTCATCGCTCAGAGCGTGACCTTGATCCCCTTGCGCAGGTAAGTCGGGACGTCGAGGTCCTGACCGTCGAAGAGGTTGCGGTCGGTCTTTTCGAAATAACCGCGGCTCTCGATCTCGCCGAAACCGAATTCATCCTGGGCGGCCTTGTCTGCCGCAGCTGCCTTCAGGCTGGCCGCGGTCACCGCTGCCGCCGTGGGCGCGGCCTCGGGAGCCGCAGACTCGGCGACGGGGCCGGTGGCGGTCGTCGTCGGACGGGCCCGATGCTGCGGCAGCGGTGCCGGCCGGCGGGCGGTGACCCGGCCGCCCATGTCGCTGGCGCCCAGGACGCAGACTTCCACGCGGTTCTGCATGCTCTCGTCGATCACGGCGCCCATGATGACATGCGATTCGCGACCGAACTGGTCGGTGATCGCCGTCATGAGCTCGTTCACCTTGGGCAAAGTGAGGTCGGTGCCGCCAATGATGTTCACGAGCAGGCGGTCGGCCTTGCGGGAGAATTCCGGGGTGTGCAGCAGCGGACAGAGCTTCAGGCTCGCGATGGCGTCGGCCACGCAGGTCTCGCCCTCACCCGCACCGAGCCCGAACAGGGTCTTGCCGCCACGCTGCTGGAAGAGCTGGCGGAGCGCGGAGAAGTCGAGGTTGATGAGGCCGGTCTTGAAAAGCATGGCCCAGATGGACTTCACGCCGCGGCCAATCCACTCGTCGGCGCGGGCAAAGGAATCGAGCACGGACGTGTCCTCGGCCCCCTCCTGCAGCAGGATGTCGTTCGGCAGCGGGATCACGGCATCGCAGACCTTGCGGAGCGCGAGGAGGCCTTCCTCCGCCTGCTTCAGGCGGCGGCCGCCCTCGAAGCTGAACGGCAGGGTGACGAAGGCGATGACGAGCGCGCCGGCCTCGGTGGCGGCCTCGGCCACGACGGGGAGTGCGCCGCTGCCCGTGCCGCCGCCCATGCCGCCGATCAGGAACACGAGGTCGCAATCCTTCACGACCGCGGCGATCTTCTCGCGGTCGGCCTCGGCCGCCTCACGGCCGAGGTCGGGGTCGCCGCCGGCACCGAGGCCGCGCGTGACGCCCATGCCGATCAGGATCTTGTCCTGGACGGGCGAGCTGGAGAGCGCCTGGTAATCGGTGTTGATCACCGCGAGCTGAAGGCGCTCGAGATTCTCCATCTTGAGCCGGTCGACCGCGTTGGACCCGGCGCCGCCGACGCCGACGAGCTTGATGGCGATGTTTCGGTCGGTGAGCAGCTCGTGCTCGAGGGGCAGTTCGTTGAGATTCATGGGGCTCAGTTGGCGGCGAAGAGCCGGGAGAAGGAGGAGAGGAATCCGCCCTTGCGACGGGGGGCGTCGGCGCGCTCGGCGCGGGAACTGACGCCGTAGTAAAGGACGCCGAGGGCGGTGTTGTAACCGGGATCGCGGAGGTTCTCGGCCACCCAGGCCGGGGTCTCGCCGAGGTGGGCCGGGACGCCGAAGACGCGCGCGGCGGTCTCGGCGATGCCGGCGAGCTTCGCGGTGCCGCCGCTCAGGACGACGCCGGCGGAACAGGCCTCGGGCGTGAACGTGCCGCCGAGTTTCTTCTTCACGATCTCGAGGATCTCCCAGGTGCGCGCGGCGCAGATCTGCTCGATCGCGTGACGGGAGAACTGGCGGTCGCCAATGGCGAAATTGCCGTCGAGCCAGACCTTCTCGGCCTTGTCGCGCGTGACCACGGCGGCGCGACCGAAGCGGTGCTTGAGCTTCTCGGACTTCCCCTCGGCGAGGCGCAGGCCGATGCTGAGGTCGTTGGTGATGTGCGTGCCGCCGACCGGGACGACGCCCGTGGTGTGCGGCACGCCGTCGCGATAGAGGGCGAAATCCGTCGTGCCGGCGCCGATGTCGATCGCGAGCACGCCGTGCTGCCGTTCCTCGGGCGTGGTGATCATGTGGCCGGTGGCGAGGCTGGAGAGGACGAGTTCGCGGACCTCGAGGTTGAAGCCGCGGATGACGTGGATGAAGTCGGCGAGCTTGTTCTCCTGGCCGTGCACGGTCCAGTAGCCGACCTCGAGGCGCTGGCCGACGAGGTGCTCGGGATTCGGCACGAGCCGGCCGTCCACGCGGAAAGGCCGGCGGATGTGATGCACGACGAGGCGACCGGTGGGCAGTTCCTTGGCGCGGGCCAGTTCGCAGACCGTGCGGATGTCCTCGGCGCCGATCATGTTGTCGGCCGCCTTAACGCTGACCGCCGCCTCGTTGTAGAATCCCTCCAAGTGTCCGCCCGTCTGGGCGAGGTAGACGAGATCGATGCGCTCCCCTGCCTCGCGCTCGGCGAGCTCGAGGGCGCTGTGCGTGCATTCGCTGGCCGCCTTGTAGTCGACGACGGTGCCCTTGATGATGCCGCGGGACTGGCATTCGCCGCGGCCGATGATGGCGAGCTCGCGGCCGTTGTACTCGCCGATGAGGACGGTGATCTTGGAGGTGCCGATCTCGACAGCGCCGATGAAGGTGGGACTAGAGCTCACGCGGATTCTTTTTCTGCGGTGGGTTGAAGGGGATGAAAAAGGGGGTGGGCTGGTCCGTCACACCGGTCTTCGGCGTGACCGCCGGGGCCTTCGCCGGCGGGTTGGCGGTGCCGGGGGCCGGGGGCGTGGCAAGGGTGACGGGAACCTGGTAGCTGCCGTCGGCGTCGCTGGCGCGGCCGATCGCAAGGTTCACATCCTTCAGCGGCTGGCCGGTGTCCACGAGCACGTCGAGGAGCGCCAACTGCCGGAAGAAGTCAACGGCCACGCTGAAGGTTACCTTCTCGACCACGGTCGAGTTGACCAGGAGTTCGCCGTCGGATTCGAGCCGGGCGAGCGAAACGGCCTTCCACGTGGCATACAGGTGCGGGGCCTCGTTGCGCGCCTTGGCGAGCAGGTCGGCCACGGGTTCCATGCCGGTGATCGGCTGGAGGCGGTCGCGGGTGCGGACGAGCTTCACGCCATCGAGCCAGACCAGCGAATTGACGATGGCGGGATCGTAACCGGCCCCTTCGTAAACGACGCCGTCGCGCGCCACGAGCAGCTCGCGCGTCGTGCCGTCCGCGAGCTGGGCCATGATCCGGGCGACCGGCATGCGCTCGGTGAGCGTCACGGCAAGGGTCGACGGAAACTTGCGGGCGACCGTGGCGCTGCGCACCTGCCCGCCGGCCAGGAGGCGATCGCGCAGCTTTTCGAGATCCAATT
This sequence comes from uncultured Opitutaceae bacterium, assembly GCA_964355715.1. Classification (GTDB taxonomy): domain Bacteria; phylum Verrucomicrobiota; class Verrucomicrobiia; order Opitutales; family Opitutaceae; genus UBA2377. The sequence goes on from CAYHEW010000002.1 coordinate 49,552, forward strand.
CCATCAACGTCGCCGCCTTGGGCAGCGCCAGCGTGCGGGTGATCCAGGACCGGTCGAGCACGCCGTCGGTCGCGAGGGCGATCTCCTTGACCGGGGTCGAGTCGGCGGTGCGGGCCGCGCTGCCCGGGCCCTCCTCCCGCAGCGCCTCGCTCACGCCCCAGGCCACGACGCCGATGAGCACGATGGCGAGGACGGCCATCACCGACCGCAGCGAATGGCGCCAGACCCGGCGCCGCCCGCCCGCCGACATGGCGCGCGGCTTCAGCTGCTGCGGAATATCGCGCCAGCTGCGGGCATCGGGTGGGCTTTCATGGGTGCGGCTCACGGAATGTGGGGGCGGCTGGAGGAGGCAAAACGCTGCAACGCAGGCCGGACCATCTCCCTGACCAGCGCCGTGAAATCCAGCCCCGCGCAGCGTGCACTCATCGGCAGCAGACTGGTTTCCTTCATGCCGGGCAGCGTGTTGATTTCCAGCAAATAAAGCAGGTTTTTGTCCGCCAAAATGAAGTCCACCCGCGCATAATCCCGGCACCCGCAGGCCGCGAACGCCGTCTTGGCCGCGCGCTGCACTTCGGCGGTGACCGCATCGTCCAACGGCGCCGGCGCGAAATACTCGGTCGCGCCCTTCGTGTACTTGCTCGCGTAGTCGTAGACGCCCGACTTCGGGCGGATCTCCACGACCCCCATGGCGCGGCCGCCGAGCACACCAATCGAGAGCTCGCGTCCGCGGAGGCGCTCCTCGATGAGCCAGTTGCCGCGCTTGATGCCGGCCAGGGCCGCGGTCAGCTCGGCGCGGTTGGCGACGATGCTCAGGCCCACGCTGCTGCCCTCGTCGTTGGGCTTCACGACCACCTGATCGCCGAGTTGGGCGATCACGGCGTCGGCCGCCGGCACCTGGCTCGCCGCAAACTTCAGGTCGCGCGCCACGCGCACGCCCCGCGCGGCGGCAGCCTGCTTGGTGCGGGCCTTGTCCATGGTGACCTCGCTGCTCGCGGCGTCACAACCGGCGTAATGGATCCCGGCTGCATCCAGCAGCCGCTGCATGCGCCCATCCTCGCCGAAGGTCCCGTGCAGGGTCGAGAACACCACGTGCCGCCGCGGATCGAGACCGACCGGCAGGGCCTCAGTCGTGACTTCGACGAAGCGCGTCGGAAACGACCGCGCCAAGGCCGCAGCGCAGGCCCGCCCGGACCCGAGCGAGACTTCGCGTTCAGCAGAGGTGCCGCCGGCAAGAACGGCGATGATGGGTGTGGTCATGGGAAAATATTCAAAGCACGTCGTCCCAGTTCTTCCCGTAGAGCAAAACCTCCGGTTCGAGGTGGACGCCGGTGGCGGCGTGGACGCGGGTGCGGATGCGGCGGATGAGTTCGAGGACGTCGCCTGCCGAGGCCTGGCCGCGATTGACGATGAAGTTGGCGTGCACCGGCGAGACCTCCGCGTCCCCCACCCGTTCGCCCTTGAGCCCGCACTGGTCGATGAGCTTTCCGGCCGAGGTCCCCGGCGGATTCTTGAAGATGCAGCCCGCACTCGGCTCGCGGGGCTGGCTCTCCTGCCGTTTGCGCCGGTAAACGTCGATCTGGCGGGCCACGTCCTCCGACGCCGCAGCAGCCGCCGGCTTCAGCAGCGCCCCAAGGGCCACGGCCTGGTGCAGTTCGCCGCAATGCCGATAGTCCACGTGCATCGCGGACCGGGGCAGCGTCTGCACCTCGCCGTCGAGGGTCATGAGCTGCACTTCCTCGACGACGTCGAACATCCACCCGCCCATGGCGCCGGCATTCATGCGCAGCGCGCCACCGACGTTGCCGGGGATGCCCTCGAGAAATTCAAAACCGGTGAGGCCCGCCTTGGCCGCGAGGCCGCACAGGTTCTTCAGCCGCAGTCCGGCGCCGACCCAGACCTTGCCGCCCGGACGCGGCTCGAATTTCGCCCAGCTTTCGTGACCGAGATGGATGACCAGGCCGTCAACCCCCTCATCGGGCACCAACAGATTCGAGCCCCGACCGAGGAAGTACGCCCGCACCCCGCGCGCTTTGGCCCCGCGGAGCAGGGCCTGCAGGTCGGCCACGTTGGCGGGCTCCGCGTAGAGCCGCGCCGCGCCGCCCACTTTCATGGTCGTGCGCGGCCCGAGCATTTCCTCGCGGCGCAATTTCGCACCCGCACTGAGTCCCGCGCCCAACACCGCGGCGTGGGCATTCCACACCGCCGCCGCCAACCAAGCCCGCGCCTTCCGGTCGATGTCGCCGGCCCCGACGAAAACGATGAGGTCACCGGCCTGCCGCTCGGTGTCGAGAGATTGGAACAGCGCCGCGTCGTCGCGGTGATGACTGAAGCGCTCGGCGGCAGGCATCGCCGCCAAGAGGTCGGCCGTCGTGCCTCCGGGCACGGGGGCTTCACCGGCAGCGTAAACATCCAGCAGGTGCACCCGGTCGGCCAGGGCCAGGGCCGTCGCGAAAGCCGCCTTGAACTGGGCGGTGCGGCTGAAGCGGTGCGGCTGGAACACCGCAACGAGCCGCCCTGCGCCCACGCGGCCCCGCAGGCCCGCGAGCAGCGCCTGGATCTCGGCCGGATGATGCGCATAATCCTCGATGACGGTGAGTCCTTCGCGGTCATGCAGCACACCCTGCCGACGTCGAACGCCGGCGAAGTCAGCCAGCAGATCTGACCTCAGAGTGGCACCCATCACCTGCGCCGCCGCAAGCGCGGCGGTGGCGTTGGCGGCGTTGAAACGCGCCCGGGCGCGGATATGCGCTTCTGCAAGGCGGAACTGTCCGCCAAGCTGCAGACGCATGCGGCCCTCGGCCTCGTGCACGAGCAAACCGGAAAAAGCGCCCGCCGGACCGAACGTGAAGGCCGCGGGCAGCAATTGCCGCGAGCGCGCGCAGTCGCTACTGACGACCACCGGCCCGCGGGTGCGGCCGGCCAGGGCGACGAAGGCCTGCTCGAGCGCGGCAGGATCGCGGTAGTGGTCGGGGTGGTCCCAGTCGAGATTGACGATCACCGTAACCTCGGGGGCGAAGGCGCCGATGGTGCCGTCGCTCTCGTCGATCTCCGCCACCACCCAATCGTTGGTCCCCGCCGCCGCCGGCGCCCAGGAGTCGTCCGCCAAAAGTCCCCCGAGCACGTAGCCCGCGGGAAACCCCGCCGCCCGGAGCGCGGTGACCAGCATCGCCGTCGTCGTGGTCTTGCCGTGCGAACCGCAGATGGCGACGAGTTTCCGACCGCGCACGGCCTCGGCGAGCAGCTCGCCGCGCCGGACCTGGGGAATGCCCCGCGCGGCCGCCGCCACCCGCGCCGGGTGTGACGCCGGCACCGCCGAGGAATGCACGAGCAAGTCGGCGTCGGCCGGCATCGGACCAGTCTGCACCCCGGCGCGACCCAGGTGTCGCCGCATCTCGGGCGAAAGGTCACGGTCTTCGCCGGTGACAGTGTAGCCGGTCGCGGTCAGGTAGATCGCCAGCGGCCCGAGGCCAGTGCCGCCGACACCCGCGCAGTGGATCCGACGCACCGCGCGACCGAACAGGGGCGGAAGCAGTGCTTCGCTCATGCCGGCAGGGGATGCGCCGCCGCACCAGGCGGCGGCAGGCAGAGGTCCTCGAGATCGGCCAGCATGAGATCGAGCGAGTTCGCCCGGTCCATGCGCTGCAGGTTGGTGCGGAAGATGCGCAGCAGCCAGTCGTTGAAAATCAGGTCGATGACCTCCGTCTGCAGGGTGTCCATCTTCGTCTGCTCGACCACGATGCCGCCGCCCTGCCGCTCGAAGAACGAGGCGTTGGCGCGCTGGTGGTCGTCGGCCGCCTGCGGGTACGGAACGAGGATGGCCGGAGTCTCGCAACGGATGAGCTCTGCAATTGTGCCGGCACCGGCGCGGGCGAGAACCAGGTCCGCGGCCGAGAGCAGCTCGGCGACGCGATCGCAGAACGGCACGAAATGCGCCCGGACCATCCCACCGTCCTTGGCCGGGTGTTCGCGGGTGGCCGCCTCGCCCTTGCCGAGACCGGTCACGCAATAGAGCTGGATGCCCTCCGACGCGAGGATCGAGAGCTTGGCGGTGACGAAATCGTTGAGCGGGCCGGAGCCCTGGCTGCCGCCGAAGACGACGAGCACCTTGCGCAGGGGGTCGAGCCCCAGCGCGGCGCGGGCCTCGGCCGCGGCCAGGCGGCGAATCTCACGGCGGACGGGCATGCCCATGTAGCGGACGCGCCGCGCCCGCACACCGGGCAGCCGCACGCCAGGCGGCAGGTACACGCGCTGGGCGAGTCGACCGAGGACGCGCACGGCGAGGCCGGGGATGCGGTTCGACTCGTGCAGCGCCACCGGCACGCCGAGCAGCCAACCCGCGACCACCACCGGGGCCGAGGTGAAGCCACCGAAGCCGACGATGCCATCCGGACGACGGAAGCGCGCCAAGCGGAGGCAATGCAGGAAGCCCTGGGTCTGCGTGACGAGGCAGCGCAGCAGCAAAAACGGGTTCAGCGAAAAGCCCGTGCCGGCCACGGGGATGAACTCAAATTGTGGGTACTTCTCGATCAGCCGTGCATCGACACGCTTCTTGCTGATCAGGAGCGTGACCTTGTGTCCGCGCGCGGTCAGCCCCTCGGCCAGTGAAATGCCCGGCGAGAGATGCCCGCCCGTGCCGCCGCAGGAGATCAGAAAAGTGCTCATCGCAAGTGGAACCTCAGGCCAAAACCTCTTCCATCATCCGCGATCGCCCGGGCAGGGCGGCGCGGCCCCAAGTGCGCTGGGTGTTGATGAAGATGCCGACGATCATGCCCATGAGGAGCAGGTTGGAGAGGCCGGCGCTGATGAACGGGAGCGACATGCCCTTGGTCGGGAAGATGCCGGTCACGACGCCGAGGTTGATGATGGCCTGCAGCGACACGAGCAGCAGGCAACCTGCCACCAGGAGGAACTGGAAGAGATTCGGTGCGCGGCGCAGGTGGATCAGGCCGGCGATGAAGATGATCGTGAACACCACGACGACGCCGAGAGTGAACCACAGGCCGAGTTCCTCGGCGATGACGGCGAGGATGAAGTCGGTGTGCGCCTCGGGCAGGTAGCTGAGCTGCTGCCGCCCCTGCCCCAGCCCCACGCCATCGGTCCCGCCGGCCGCGAAGGCCGCGAGTGCCTGGTAGAGCTGATAGGTGCCGCCCTGCCGGTTGGCCTCCACGTCGAGGAACGCGGTGAGGCGGCGCAGGCGGTTGGGGTTGTGGATCACCATGATCGCGAACAGGAACACGACCGCGCCGAGGCACGGCATGATGTACCGCCATTTGGCCCCGGCGAGGAAGATGAGCGTAAGACCTACCGCAATGATCAGCGCGGCCGTGCCGAAGTCCGGCTCGAGCATGATGAGGCCCGCATAGGCAAAGACGATGGCGATCGGGAACAGGAACCCGCGCTTGAACTCACCGATGCGCGTCTGGTTGATCGCGAGGTAGTGCGCGAGGCAGAAGACGACCGCGAGCTTGGCGAATTCCGACACCTGCAGGCGCACCGGCCCGAGGCCGAGCCAGCGGCGGCTGCCCTTGACCTCGATGCCGATGTGCGGGATCGCCACCAGCAGGAGGAGCAGCGCGGCGATGCCCGCCAGCCACGGCACGTAGCGGCGGAGGTAGTCGAGGTTGAGGCGGCTCGTGACGTAGCAGAGACCGGCGGCGAGGAGGACGCCGAAGATCTGCTTGTTCAGGTAAAAATACGGACCCTGCTTGTACGAGGCGCTGGCGCTGAACAGGATCGTGAGGCCGAGGATGGCGAGGCCAATGGCGCAAACGGCGATGATGGCCGCCGGGTTGAGCACGAAACGGGCGTGCCGGCTGTCGGCGGAGGGGGCGTGGACCATCGCGTCAGAGCGGCTTGTTCGGATCGGCTTCCTCCACCTTGATGACCGGGGCGTCACCGGTCTTCTTCAGCCCCGCATCGAGATCCTGATCGGGCGTCGGCAGCGAGAAAAGCGGCGTGCCGGCAGGTTTCGTCGCCGGGGCCGGCGCGGTCGCGACCGGCGAGGCGGTGGTCCCGCCGTTGGCGCGCACGGCCGGCGACTTCCAGCCCGGGATGATGAGTTCGCGGCCGGGGCGGATCTTCGCCGGGTCGGTGATGTTGTTCGCCGTGGCGACCTCACCGACGGTAACCTGGTACTTGCGGGCGATGGCGCCGAGCGTCTCGCCGGCCTTGACGACATGGGTCACCGACTCAGCCGAGGGCTTCGGCGCGGGGGTCTCGGCGATAGCGGGGGCCGGGGCGGCCGTCGTCGCGGTGGCGGGCTGGTTCGGGATGATGAGCTTCTGGCCGAGGCGGAGCGTCGCGCCGGTCGAAAGGTTGTTGGCGTCGGCGAGCTCGGTGACCGTGAGGCGGTGCGCCTTGGCGATGGACCAGAGACTGTCGCCGCGGGCAACGGCGTAGGTCGAGACGGGCGTGACGTCGGCGACGGGCTGCGCCTGCACCGCCGAGGCGGCCGGCGTGTTGGGCCGCGTCGGGCTGAAGCGCACGCCGCCCGAGGTCGCCGAAGCGTCGGGATTGAAGGAGATCGACGCGGCGACGATGGGCGAGGCGCCGTTGTCGGCCGCGTACGCCGGCTCGTAGTTCACCGTGCTCTGGCTCGGGACGGTGACCACCGGGCTTGATTCCACGGGCGCCGCCGTGTCGGCCGGGGTGGGCTTCGACTTGGTGGAGGAGCTGCAACCGGGATTCGCAAAAATCAGGATCAGGGCAAAGACGTGGACGCCGACCACGATGCCGAAGATTTTCAGGATTTTCATAGGAGAAACGATGTTGGGTTGACGGTGATAATGCTATCTTAAACTGGGTGCGCTGGCGAGTCCGTGCACGATCGCCTCGAACTGCTCGCCGCGGTCCTCGTAGTTGCGGAACATGTCGAAGCTGGCGAAGCCGGGGCTGAGGAGCACGGCCTCGCCCGCAATCGCCCGGGTTGCCGCGGTCCGCACGGCTTCGGCCAGGGAATCACACACGGTGTGCGCCACGCCGTAGGCCCGGCAATAGGTCGCGAGCTCCTCGCGCGTCTCGCCGATGAGGCACGCGTGCTTCACCCGCGGGGCGAGGCGTTTGACGAAGGCCGCGAGGTCGCCGCCCTTGGGCTTGCCGCCGAGAATGACGAGCACCGGGCGGTCGAAACCGGCCAGGGCCGCCTCGACGGCGTGGAAGTTGGTGGCCTTGGAGTCGTTCCAGAAGCTGACGCCGTCATGCTCCCCCACCCGCGCCAGCCGGTGCCGGCCGAGGCGGAACGTGCGGGCCGCGGCATAAAGCGCCGCCACATCCCGTTCGGAGGCGCGCCACCAGGCGGCCGCGAGTTCAAAGTTCTCCCGCTGGGGGTAGGCGGCGAACACGGTCCCCGCGAGCCGGGCGTCCGCCGGCGCGTCCTCGGACGCCACCGCGGCCCCCGCCGGCAGCGTGAGACCGAGTTTCTGCGCCATGCCTTGGACCGAAGTCCCGGTGAAGACGGACCCGGGCGTCGTCCGGGCGACGAGGTTCCACTTGGCCTGGAAATACGCCGGCAGGTCACCATGGCGCTCGAGGTGATCCTCGGCAAAGTTGGTCCACAGGGCGGCATCGGCGTGCAGGTGCCGCAGCGTCTCCGCCTGGAACGAGCTGACCTCGCAGACTGCAATCGAGCCGGCCCCGCCGTCGGCATCGAGCGCGACGCGGGAGAAGGGCCGGCCGATGTTGCCGGCGACGACCGCGGAATCGCCGGCGGCGGTCAAGGCATGGGCGAGGAACTCGGTCAGCGTCGTCTTGCCATTGGTGCCGGTGATCGCGATCACGCGGCCCTGCCAGAAGCAGCTCGCGAAATCCAGTTCGCCGAGCCACGCGACCCCGGCCGTCTCGGCCGTCGCGATCCACGGGTGATCGGGGCCGAAGCCCGGTGACACCACCGCCAGCGCATGCCCGGCCGCATCCTCCGCCGCGAAGTGGCGGCCGCGCTGGTCGTAAATGATTCCCGGCACGCCGAACTTCCCGAGCAGCGCCAGCACGCCCTCGCCGCTCACCCCACCGCCGAAGACGGCGACGGGCTGGCGGAGGCGCACCTGGAGGAACTCGGGGACGGCGAGCGGCATGGTCAGCGAATCTTGAGCGTCGCGAGGCCCGCCAACGCGAAGCCGAGCGACAGGACCCAGAAGCGGAGCACGACCTTGGTCTCCGGCCAGCCGAGCTTCTGAAAGTGGTGGTGGATCGGCGCCATGAGGAAGAAGCGCCGCCCGACGCCGTAGCGGGCGCGGGTGTACTTGAAATTGCCGACCTGGATGATGACCGACATCGCCTCCATCACGAAGACGCCGCCCACGATGATGAGCGTGAACGGCTGGTGGATCATGAACGCCATGACGCCGATCAGGCCGCCGAGGGCCAGCGAACCGGTGTCGCCCATGAAGACCTCCGCCGGGTGCGAGTTGTACCAGAGGAAGGCCATGCACGCGCCGATGAGGGCGGAGCAGATGACCGCGAGCTCGCCGACCCCCGGCACGTAGCTGATGAGCAGGTAGTCGGCGATGCGGATGTTGCCCGCCGCATAGGCCATGATGGCGAAGACCAGAGCGACCGAGATCGTGCACCCGACCGCGAGGCCATCGAGGCCGTCGGTCAGGTTGATGGCGTTGCTGAAGCCCACGATCCAAAGGTAGATCAGCACGAGTAGCATCCACCAGGGCATGTGGGCGATGATAGCCTCCTTTAAGAATGGGACCCACAGTTCGCGAATCTTCTCGGAACTCACCGGGTGCCAGAGCAGTACGCCAAGCGCGACGAGCGTCGCGAACGACTGCCACGCGATCTTTTCCCAGGACTTGATGCCGTCGCGGTTGCGGTGGACGACCTTGAGGTAGTCGTCGCGCCAGCCGGCGGCGGTGAGCGTGGTGTAGACGAAGAGGCTGACGATCACCCAGACGTTGGGGGTCGCGCACAGGGCGGTGGCGAGGAAGACCGAGAGAAAGATGATGAGCCCGCCCATGGTCGGGGTGTTTTTCTTGTCGAAACGCGACGCGAGGTCGCCCGTGCGGTCGTCGTCGTAATGCTGGCCGAACTTGAGCGCGCGGAACCGCGCGATGAGCCAGGGCGCCACGAGGAAGCCGATGCACAGCGCCGTGCCCGCCCCGAGGACGGCGCGCACGCTGAGGTACCGCAGCAATCGCAGCGGTCCGAAGTAGTGTTCGTAGTCGGCGAGGTAGCTCAGCATGGGAGGGGGGTGGTCGTTTCCAGGATGGTTTCCAGCCGATACTTCCGGCTGCCCTTCACGAAGACCGCGCCGGTCCACGTGGCGAGGGCCGCGCGCACGGGGTCGAGGGTCGAGACGATCTGCAGCTGCGCGGAGGCATCGCCGTTTTGCAGCACACCCGCGCAGACGGCGTGGGCCTGATCGCCGATGACGAACAGGCGATCCTCCGGACGCAGTACGAGCGAACGGCCGAGTGCCTCATGGTAGGCAGCGCTCTCGGGGCCAAGCTCCTCCATGCCGCCGATGACGTAAAGCCGGGGTTGCCCGGCCGGGGCGACGTCGCGGAAGACCGCGAGCGCATCGGCCATGGAGGCGGGGTTGGCGTTGTAGCAGTCGAGGTAGAGGAGCCTCTCGCCGTCGCGGCGGATCTCACCGCGCAGGGGCGCGGGTTGCCACCCGCCGAGGCGGGCCTGGATGCTGGGTGCGGGGACGCCGAGCCACAGGGCCGCGCAGATCGCGAGCACGGCGTTCTGCGCCATGCCGTCGCTGACCCGGCGGAAGGTGAAGACCAACGGCGGCGGCAGGCCGTAGGCGATGGCGACGGCCGTCTCGGTCCCGCGGTGCGTGAGCGTGAAGTAAATGCGGTCGGTCGGCGGGGACGCCGGACGGATGGCATCGGCGCGCTCGATGACCATGCGCCGCACGCCGAGTTCGCGGAACGGAGCGAATTCCTCTGCCGCCTTCGGAAAGATCGCGACGCCCGCCGCACGCACCGCCGCGGGGAGCACCGCCTTCTCGCGGGCCACGCCGGCGAGACCGCCGAGGTCGGCGGTGTGGGCGGCGGCGATCAGGGTGTTGATGGCCACGTCGGGCTCGATCATCGCCGCGAGCGGCGCCATCTCGCCCGGCGCGCTGATGCCGGCCTCGATCACGGCGCACTTGTGGACGGCGGGATCGAGGCGCGTGAGGGTGAGCGGGACGCCGAGGTGGTTGTTGAGGTTGCCCGCGGTCGCAAGCACCCCACCCGCCTCGCCGCCGAGCAGGAGCGCGAGCAGGTTCTTGGTCGAGGTCTTGCCAGCGCTGCCGGTGATTCCGACGACCGGGCCCGTGAAGGTGCGGCGATGCTCGCGGGCGATGGCCTGGAAGGCTGCAAGGGGGTCGGCGACGACGAGCTGCGGCAGGTCCACGCCGGGTTGGGCGCGGGCGACGATCGCGGCGGCCGCCCCGGCGGCGGAGGCGGCGGTCAGGAAGTCATGGCCGTCGCGCGCGGCGGACTTGATGGCGACGAAGACTCCCCCCGGCTGCAGCTGACGGGTGTCCATCGTGAAGCCCAAAAGCGGAGCGACCGGGGTCGCCGTCCAGCGACCTCCGGTCCATGCCGCCAATTGACTGGAGGTGAACCGACTCATCCCCCGGGCTTGATCGCCTTGATGCCGATGAGTTCCCGCACAACCTGCCGGTCGTCGAACGGGCTCACCGTGTCGGCGAATTCCTGATAGCTTTCGTGGCCCTTGCCCGCGATGAGCAGACTGTCACCGGGTTTGCACGCATCGAGCGCGAGGCTGATGGCGCGGCGCCGGTCGTCGATCCACGTGATCTTGTCGGGGGCGGCGACGCCCGCCTTCATGTCCTCGAAGATGCGCGTCAGCGCCTCGCTGCGCGGATTGTCGGCGGTGGCGAAGGCAAAGTCGGCCGTCGCCTGGACGGCGCGGACCATGAGCGGACGCTTGGTGCGGTCGCGGTTGCCGCCGCAGCCGAAGACGACGAAGAGCCGGCCCGGCGTGATGGCGCGCAGCATGCCGAGGGCGTTGTGCAGGGCGTCGTCGGTGTGGGCGTAGTCCACGAGCACGTTGAACGGCTGCCCCTCCTCGATGCGCTCCATGCGGCCCGGGACGCCGCGGAAGGACTTGAGGCGGGCGAGGAACACTGCGGGATCGCGGCCGAGGCCCCAGGCGGTGGCGATGGCGGCGAGGAGGTTGCTGACGTTGTAGCGGCCGATGAGCGGCGAATCCACGGCCAGCTCGCCGTTCGGCCAGACGAGCTTGAAGGTGCTGTTCTTGAAGCCGAGGTTCACCTGCTCGGCGCGGACCAGGGCGCGGGCGTTTTCGCCGAAGGTGACGACCTTGACGCCGGCGGGGATCAGCGCGGCGAGCTGCTCGCCATACGGATCGTCGAGGTTGACGACCGCGACCTTGGGCTGGCTGCCGGTGCCGCCGGTGAAGAGGCGGGTCTTGACCGCGAAGTAGGCGTCGAGGGTCTTGTGGTAGTCGAGGTGGTCGCGGGTGAGGTTGGTGAACACCGCGGCGCCGAACTGCATCCCGAGCACGCGCTGCTGGTCGATGCCGTGGGAGCTGACCTCCATGACGGCCTGATGGCAGCCGGCGTCGCGCATCTGGGCCATCATGCCGTAGATGTCGACCGACTCGGGTGTGGTGCGGAAGGACGGGACGGTGCGGGCGCCAAGGTCGTAATTGATCGTGCCGATGAGGCCGACGCGGCGGTCGCCGTCGAGGAAGTGCTTGAGGAGGTGGGTGACGGTGGTCTTGCCGTTGGTGCCGGTGACGCCGATGACGTTGAGCTCGCGGTCGGGGAACTTGTAGTAGCGCTGGGCGACGCGGGCGAGGGTCGCGCGGGGGTCGGCGACCTGGATGAAGGTGACCTTGGCCGGGGCGGCGGCGGGAAGCTTGGCGGTGACGACGCCCACGGCGCCGCGGGCGATCGCCTCGTCGACGAAGGTGGCGCCGTCGGCCCGGAGGCCCGGCAGGGCGAAGAAGAGCGTGCCCGGGACGACGCGGCGGCTGTCCATCACGAGGCCGGAGATCGGGCGGTCGAGCGAACCCTTGACGGCGACGATCTCCTCCTCGGCGAAGTAATCGGAAATTTTCGGGGCCATTTTGAAAACGCGGTTGCGGACGAGGTTTTCCTGTCGCGTGCGGCGGGCGGCGCGCGGCGCGAAGGCGTGGACGAGGGAATAGTCCTGGGTGAGATAGCCGATCATGGGCGGCTCCCTTCCCAGGCCACGAGGCGGCCGCCCATGGCGTAGTCCACGGGCTTGATGTCGAGGTACTGGATCAACTGCTCCGCTAGGTGCTTGAAGGACGGGGCCGCGACAACGCGGCCGTAGCCGGCGCCGCCCTTTTCCCTCGGCACGCGAGCGTCATCGACAATGACGGTGATGACCAACTGGGGCCGGCTGGCGGGGAAGAAGCCGACGAAGGAACCGATGTGGTTCTTCTTGGAATACTGGCCGTTGATGAGCTTCTGCGCGGTGCCGGTCTTGCCCGCCACCTCGTAGCCGGGGATGGCGGCCTCGGGGGCGGTGCCCTCGCCCTTGCGGACGACGCCCTGGAGCATGCGGGCCATGTCGCGGGCGGTGCGCTCGGAGATCACGCGGCGCTGCGACGCGGTGTCGAAGCGGTAGACGACCTCGTTGGAGGCGTCGCGGACCTGGCGGATGATCTGGGGGCGCAGGAGCAGTCCGCCGCTGGCGATGGTGGCCATCGCGTAGTGGATCTGCAGGGGCGTGGCCGAGATGCTGTAGCCCGCCGGGATGCGCGTGATCTCGAGGCCGCTCCACTTCTCGGGCGGATTCAGCTGGCCGGAGATCTCGCCGCCGAAGGGAAAGCCAAGCTTGTCGCCGAAGCCGAAGGCGCGGGCGTACTCGTAGAGGCGGCGCTCGCCGAGCTTCATGCCGAGCTGGGCCGCGCCGACGTTGCTGGAGCGGCTGATGATTTCGGCAACCGACAGCGGGTGGTCGTAATGGTGGTCGTCGGGCATGAACCGGCGCGGCTTGCCCTTGTATTCGATGCTCGCGATCGAGCAGTCGAAGCGCGTGGAGGGCGTGACGAGCCCGTCGTTCAGCGCGCCGGCGGCGGCGACGATCTTGAAGGTGGAGCCGGGATCGAGCTGGTCGGTGATGGCGACGTTGCGCTGCGCGTCGAGCGGGGCGGTGTTGAAGGCGTTGAGGTCGAAGGAAGGATAATTGCCGAGGCCGAGGATGAAGCCCGTGCGCGCATCGCTGACGATGATGGTGGCCTTGGCGGGGGAGTATGTGCGGACGATGTTCTCCAGCTCCTCCTCGACCTTGTGCTGGATCACCGTGTCGAGGGAGAGGCGCACGCTGTAGCCATCGACCGGCCGCACCTCGCGGGTGCGGAACTGCGCGAGTTCGCGCCGGCGGCCGTCGCGCTCGGACTCGCGCCAGCCGTTCTGGCCGCGCAGGTAGAAGTCGGCGTAGGCTTCGACGCCGCTGGCGGGATCGCCGGCCTTGTTGACGTAGCCGACGACGTGGGCGGCCAGGGCGTTGTTCGGGTAGGCGCGGCGGTAGACGCGGGTGCCGTAGACGCCCTTGATGTCGAGTTTGACGATCTGGTCGTAAATGGACTCCTCGACGGCCTCGCTCAGCTTGGCCCAGCGGATCGGGCGGCGGCCCTGCTCGTCGGGCTCCTCGTCGGTGACGGTATCGTCAATGGCCTCCGACTCCGTGGGAGCGGCGTCGGGCGTGAAGTTGAACACCAGTCCGCCGATGGGCGTCTCCCGGGCGGCGGCGACGGCAGTCGGCACCGTGACGGCCGGGCGGGTCTTGGTCAGAAGGACGGTGCGGATTTCGGCGAGGGGCTTGTTCAGCAGCGACGCGAGCTGCGGCCACTTGGCCTCGTCTTCGGGGCGCAGGACCTGGGGATCGACGCCGAGAACGATGAGGGAGCGGCTGGTGGCGAGCACCGCGCCGTTGGCGTCGAGGATGTCGCCGCGACGGGCGTTTTCGACGATGATCTGCCGGCGGACCCGCTCGATGCGGTCGAGGTGCTCACCGCGGTTGATGACGTGGAGGAAGACGAGCCGCACGCCGACCCCGGTGAGGCCGCAGCCGATGAGGGTGGCGATGAGGAAAAGGCGGTAGTTCGCGGCGTAGCCCTTGGACATGGGTCAGCGCTTCAGGGCCACCTGGAAGGAAACGGCCACGGATTCGTCGGCGAAGAGCGCGCGATTGCGCTTGGCGGCCAGGAGCCGCACCGGATCGGCGTCAATGTGCTGCACCTGCGTCGGCGATGGCGGCTGCAGGCCGAGCTTCCATTGCTCGTTGCGGAGTTCCAGCATTGCCGGGCTCTCAGCGCTCGCGATCTCGGTCTCCTTCTCGCGGATGTGCCGATCGATCTCGTTCAGGCGCGCCTCGAGCTGCTTGGTGGCATTGGCCGTCACCGAGATCTGGTGCCGCAGCCACACGGTGCCGAGGCCGATGGAGCCGCTGAACCCGATCACCACGAGGGTGTAGACGAGCAGCTGGTTCACGAAGGCGTGGGTCTCGGATTTTTTCATGGGGGCGGCGCTAAAGGCTCAAAGCTTGCGGAGGACGCGCAGCTTGGCGGAGCGGCTGCGCGGGTTGGCGGCGATCTCGGTGTCGCCGGGCGTGACGGGCTTGCGGGTGAGCGGCTCGGCCACGCGCACGCGCAGGTCCTGCGGGCGGTGGTCGTCGGCGCTCTCGGGCAGGCCGCAGAGGCGGCGGAAGCATTGCTTGACCGGCCGGTCCTCCAGGGAATGGAAGCTGATCACGGCCAGCACGCCGCCGACCTTGAGGCGGGCGAAGGCCGCGGGGAGCGCACGCTCGATGGCGCCGAGCTCGTCGTTGACCGCGATGCGGATGCCTTGGAAGGACCGGGTGGCGGGGTGAATCTTGGAGGCGTGGCGGTCGCGGGCCGGGATGGCGGCGGCGATCAGGTCGGCCAAAGTCGAGGTGCGGGCCAGCGCCCCAGTGCCGCGGGCGTTGGTGATCGCGCGGACGACGCGACGCCAGTGGTTTTCCTCCCCGTAGTCGCGAATGGCGCGGGTGAGCATCTCGGCCGTGGCCGTCTCCAGCCAGCGTGAAGCCGGCACGCCATGGCGGGGATCCATGCGCATGTCAGCGGGGGCGTCGGACCGGAACGAGAAGCCGCGGGCCGCATCGTCGAGCTGGAATGACGAGACGCCGAGGTCGAAGAGGACGCCGTCGAGGTCCGTCACCGGCAGGTCCGCGAGGCGGCCGAAGTCGGAGTCGATGAAGGTGAAGCGCACACCGAAATCGGCGGCCAGGGCGGCGGCGCGGGGCTGGGCGGCAGGGTCGCGGTCGAGGGCGGTGACATGGACATCCGCGGCCGCCTCGAGCAGGGCGCGGGTGTGGCCGCCGCCGCCGAAGGTGGCATCGAGGTACCGGCCGCCGGCGCGGGGCGCGAGGAATTCCAGGACCTCGCGGAGGAGGACGGGCTGGTGGCCGGGCGTCATGGTCGCGGCGGGGGTTTCAGCGCACGCGGTACGCATCGGACGAATTCCGCGGGCGGCGCTTGGCCACAAGGCGGAGGCAGAGGCTGTCACGCACGCGCGGCATGACCACGGCAAGGGGGGTGAGCAGGCCGGACTCGGCCGCGTCGACCCAGGCCGGGAACTGCCGGTTGGCGAGAAGGTCCGCCGCCACCTTGCGCAGCGGCAACCGCACGGGGGAGATCTTGGCGGCGTAGTGCATGGCTCAGATGCCGAGACGGCGCATGAGGTCGCCGAAGTTCTCGCCCGACGTGCGCGCCTCGACCTGCGTCCAGCGCTCCGGCGTGTAGATATTGAATTTCGTGAGGCCGCCGACGAGGACCGCGTCCTTCGTGATGTTGGCGTGCTTCAGCAGCTCGGCGCTGAGGTTCATGCGCCCGGCCTTGTCGAACCACAGCGAATGCGTCTGCGCGAAGAACCGCGCGACGAAGTCCTGCCCTGCCCCATCGCTCAGCGCCATCGCGGCGATCTTGGCGCGGAGTTTCTCAACCTCGGCCGGCGGCAGCACCGCCACGTAACCGTCCGGATGCGGCGTCGCGAGAAACGTGTCGTTCTCCCCGTGCGCGAACCGCCACGCCGACGGAATCGTGAGCCGATTCTTGTCGTCCAGCGTGTGCCTGAAAAGGCCGGTATACAGCGGTGGAATGGATTGCGACATGGGGTCGGGGGCGCCAACTCCCCCAAAGTGCCCCATTTCAACCCATTTTTACCCACCAAGGTCAAGCATGGAGACGTAAAAAATGACGGAATTTATTCACAATGTGTGCACATACGGGCGGGGGTCCGGAACTGATGAACCACGGATTCCACCGATGGCACGGATGGGCCGCGGTAGGCAGCCCGCTTGCGGGCGCGGTTTGATGGCTCGGGAAAGCAACCGAACTAATCCACCCGGACGAATCGCATCGCCGGACTTGAAACCGTCTCGCCAGGAAACTCGGGGAAGGTTCGCTAGCCAACTTTTCCCCGCCACCCGACTTCGAAGACAACGGCATGCCAACCTTATTGCGGATCGGACCCTTTCGCTTTCACTTCTACTCCGATGAACAGCAGGAGCCGCCCCACGTGCATGTGCGCAGCAGCGACGGAGAATGCAAATTCTGGCTTTCACCGGTACAACTCGCCAGCAACCGGGGGCTTGCTCCGCACGACCTGAGGACTATTGAACGTCATGTCTTCGCGCACCGGGCGTTCCTCCTCGAAAAATATCATGAATTCCACGGCTGCTGATCCTTTGCCTCAGGTCGAACCGGCGGCCATCCGCGTTTGGACTGAAGGACGCATGATCTACCTCGAGTTGACTGATGGTCGGATCATCGGCTTCCCGGCGTCCCGTTTCCGCCGGCTGCGCGACGCCTCGGACAAGGAATTGGCGCAGGTTCGCTTGGAATTACAAGGCCATGCCCTGCGGTGGGAAGCGCTTGACGAAGACCTGACGGTTCCTGGCATCGTGGCGGGCAATTTTCAGCTGCCGCCGTAATGGCCTCGTCCGTGATGCATCCATAGAAACATGCCGCTCCCGAAAGACCAAGCTTGGTTCGCCGCCAAGACCTATGGCTGGGGCTGGGGCTTGCCGCTGCGCTGGCAGGGCTGGGTCGTGATGCTCTGCTTCATCGGCGCCCTTGTTGGCGGCACGCCGATCGCGGAGAAGGATGTAACGCTGTTTATCGGCTACGCCATCGTCCTATCCTTCGTCCTGGTGGTGATCTGTTGGTGGAAAGGCGAGGCCCCGCGTTGGCGCTGGGGCGGGCGCGAATGACGGACTACAGCTGGTCGGCCACGCAGCGGAAGTGGTGACCGATGATGGCGAGCTCGATCGCCAGACGGAACTGGCGCGGGCGGCGGAGGAGCGTCGTGAGCGAGAACCACCAGTAGGCCACGCGGCCCCGGTGCCACACGCCTAGCAGCCAGAACGACTTCACGAACGCCGCGAGGTCCGACCACGAGAGACGCAGCCGCTCGCCCGTGACCTCATGGTTTTTGAGGAAGATGCGGATGCGGCGGTAATAGTTCCGCGGCTCATACAGGCGCCGCATCAGCTCGCGGTAGCCCGACTCGAGATACTCGCGGTTGAGCTTCGGCTTGAAGTTGAGGGTCGCCGCCGTGTTGTCGCCGGACGACGCCGCCAGCAGCCGGCCCTCCTGCTTGAGGCGCTGGTAGAGGCGCGTCTGCGGCAGCGCCGTGAGGAGCCCGACCATCGCGGTCACGACGCCCGAGCGCTGGATGAAATCGAACTGCTGCTTGAAGATGTCACCCGTGTCGCTGTCGAAGCCCACGATGAATCCGCCCATCACCTCGAGCCCCGCGCGTTGCAACACCTGCACGGCGGCGACGAGGTCGCGGCCGCGGTTCTGCAGCTTGCGGCACTCGTCGAGCGACGCGGCCGACGGCGTCTCGATGCCGACGAAGACCTTGCGGAAACCCGCCCGCACCATGAGTTCGAGCAGGTCGGGATCGTCGGCGAGATTGATGGAGGCCTCGGTCAGGAAGCCCATCCCCGCCCGCGTGCGCTCGCGCCATTCGATCATCGCATGCAGCAGCGCCCGGGTACGGCTCTTGTTGCCGATGAAGTTGTCGTCGACGACGAAGACCATGTCCTTCCACCCACGCAACCGCAGCGCCTCGAGTTCGCCGATGAACTGCTCCGGCGACTTGGTGCGCGGCACGCGGCCGTTCATGACGATGATGTCGCAAAACTCGCAGTCGAAAGGACAGCCGCGCGAGAACTGCGCCGCCAAGGTGACGTAGTCGCGCACCCGGATCAGGTCCCAGCGCGGCAACGGCGCGAGCGCAACCGCCGGATAACCTGGGGCGCGGTAGATCGGCTGCAGGCGACCCGCCGCGAGGTCGGCCACGACCTGCGGCATGATCTCCTCGGCCTCGCCGAGGACGAAATGAGGGATCTCCGGGAAGCTCTCATGTCCGGTGGTGAACAACGGCCCGCCCGCGAGGACCGGCTTCCCGTGCGTGACGCAGCGACGGACGATCTCACGCACCGAATCCTGGTGCACGATCATGGCGCTGAGGAACACGTGGTCGGCCCAGCGCAGGTCAGCGTCGGTCAGCCGTTTCACGTTGAGATCGACCAGCCGCAGCTCCCATTCCCGCGGCAGCATCGCCGCGACGGTCAACAGGCCGAGCGGCGGAAAGGCCGCCTTTTTCGCCACGAACCGCAGCACGTGGGCGAAGCTCCAGAAAGTGTCGGGTGTCCGGGGACTGACGAGGAGGATCTTCATTTAGGCAGACCCGAAAAAGGGCCTGAGACGGTCAGTTTGCATCCAGGAATCGAAACGGGCCAGTGGGATTGCCGCGCGTATTTTGCGCAGGCATGAGCGCATCGCTTGCAGTTTGGCTCGCCGCACTGCGGGGACCTTGTTTGTAGATGGCGTTGCCCATGGCCTCCCCTGCCTCTGATCCAGCGATCTTGCCACGCGAGCCGGGGCAGACCGTGAGCGCCGCGTACCGCCAGGCGGGACGCCTGCGGTACGACAGCGCGCACCGCGCGATCGTCGGACGCAATGGACCGTATTTCAACAATCGGCCCCTGTATTGCCGCCTCAACACGGACGGTGCCGTCCTCACCGGCGACCGTCCGCTGGTCCGGCTGATCGCCAAGCCCTACCTGCACGGAGCCCTCACCCTGGCCGTGCAGCGCGGCTCCCGCGCGCGCTGGCTGCATGAGTTCACGAGCGTCGAGGCGGCCTATCGCTGCGGGCGGATGCACTGGTGCTGCGCTGACGATGCGTTCGCCGGCCTCATGCTCGAGCTCGACGTGGTGCCCCTGCAGGAACCCGCGGGCTTCGCCGCTCGGCTGGAGATCACAGGCGCCGAACCCGGTGATCGCCTCATTTGGGCCTATGGCGGCGCGCGGGCCGAGGAAGGCGACCCGCGGCTGAACTGGGATCCGATCATGCGCGGCAATCCCGACATCGTCCGCGGCGGCGACCCGCGGCGACCGCTGCTCGCGCAGGGTGTGGTGCCGGAGTTCTGCGCCGGCAACGTGGCCTGGGTAGGCCGCCCGCTCGCGGGCGCGGCTTGCTCCGCCGAAGCGCCCGCGAGCGGGCAGCCTACAGGTTTCACCCTGGCGACTGCGCCGGAGGCCACCCAGGTCGCAATCGGCTGCGCCACGCGGACCGACGATTTGCGCATCAGCTCCGCCCGAGCCTGGGCAGACCCCGCGGCGCTGCTCGCATCCACGGCGGATGAGTCGCCGATGGTGGTCGGCACGACCCGGATCGCGTCCGACGCCGACGCGTGGAGCCTGGTGGTGGAAGTCGCGCCCACGGCGAGCGCCGCGGATCGCAGGGCACAGCTCGATCCCATCCACGCGCACGCCGCGGCCGTCGCCTATCTGGCCGCGACCGAGCGCGCAGTGGCGGACACGCCCGACCCGCGTCTCGACGCCGCGGTCGCAGCCGTGTGCCACGCGGTGGATGCAAGTTGCGAACGGGATCCGTACATCTTCCGCCACGGCTGCATGGCGTTCAGCTGCCGGTTTGTCGGCTGGCGCGTGATCTGCGGCGCCACGGCGCTCGGCTGGCATGAACGCGTCCTGGGCAACGCCGCCTACACCATCGGCCTGCAGAAGACCGTCGATTCCCTGCGCACCGGCCCGGTGGCCAGCGTCGAGCGGTTGCTCGTGCACGAGGGCCACGAATCTCGCCTATACGGCCAGGGTTCGCTCGACCGCGATTTCCCGATGTACGACGTGCAGTCGCAGTTCTTCGACCAGACCATCGCCGGCTGGCGGGCGTCGGGCGATCCGGAGTTGGAGCAACTGCTGCGTCCGGCGCTGGAGTTGCATGTCGCCTGGCTGCGCGCGTGCTTCGATCCCGACGACGACGGGCTTTACGAAAGCTACATCAACACCCTGCCGACCGATTCGGTCTGGTACGACGGCGGCGGCGGTGCTGAAGCGTCGGCTTACGCCTTCACGGCGCACCGCGCCGCGCTCGACCTCGCGCGGCGGGCCGGCGACGACGCGGCCGCGGCCCGGCACGAGGCACAATGCGCCAAGATCCAGCAGGCCCTGCGCACGCTGCTCTGGCTGCCGGAGCGCGGACACTTCGGGCTCTACCGTGAGCAGATGCCGCCCCACCGCGTGCATGCCGACGCCTGGACCTACAGCGTTTTCCTGCCGATCGATGCCGGCCTGTGCTCGCCGGAGGAAGCGCTGCAGGCGCTGTACTACACCGAGTGGGCGCTTGAACGCATACCCCTGCCCTTTGGCGGCACGCTCTGCCAGCTGTCGAATTGGGTGCCGTGGAAATGGTCGGTGCGCGACATCTTTGGCGGCGACGTGTGCGCCCTCGCCCTCGCGTATTTCCAGACGGGCCTGGGCGACGAGGGCTACGAACTGCTCCGCGGCGTGACCCACGAGAGCGCGTTCGCCAGCGCCGTGCCGGGCGGGTTCAGCCACATCGGCGCGGCGACTGACTTCGGCGACAACGTCCACATGTACGCCCGCACCGTGGTCGAGGGCCTGTTCGGCTACGTGCCCGACTATCCCAACGGGAACGTGCTGTTCCGCCCCGCCTTTCCCTCCGCCTGGCCGCACGCCGCCCTGGCCACGCCGGACTTCGCGCTGGAGTATGAGCAGGCGAACGGCTCCGAGCGTTACCGGTTTCGCCTGACCCAGGCGGCGCGAGTCACCTTTTGCCTCCCGGTGCGCGCCGCGCGGATCCGCGGCGTCACGGTCGATGGCCGCACGGTGGCGTGGCGATCGGAACCGGGATTCGGTCACGTGGTGATCGTGGTCGAACTGCCTGAGAATACGGGCGGTGAAATCGTCATCGCCACCGACGGTCCGCAGCTGACTCTGCCGCCCATCAGCCTGACGGGCCAGGTCGGTGAGGTCATCCACTTGCCAATGCCCGGTTCCGCGGCGCTGCGCTGGCGCGACCTGCACGGCGTGCTGTCCGATCCCAATGCGGAGTCTAGCACGCTCACGGCCCGATTGGCGGCCAAACCTGGGCACCATTTGGTCTTGCTCGAGGTGCGCACCGAGGACCTGACCCGCTGGCAGATCGTGAAGTTGCACATCACCGACCCCGCAGCCGAAGCGACCCAGGCGGTGCGCACGCCGCGCACGGCCCCGGCGGACGCGGCGTGGGCCTGCCTCGATCTGGCGCCGGTGTGGAACGGCGACATCCGCACGATCTTCCAGCAGCGTTACCTCTCACCCCGCCCGGCCACGTGCTCGGTGCGTTTGGGCATCGACGGGTATTCGGCTTGGACCTTCCCGTACTGGAACCTGCCGCCGCCGGAAATCGCGCTCGATCGCGTGCCGGCGCTGCTCGATGCGCGCGGCCGCATCGCCACCCCGGCGGGCGTGCCGTTCGCGCCCTTTGCGGCGGATCGCAACATCGCATTCACGTCACGCTGGGACAATTGGCCGGACCGCGTGACCGTGCCCGTCAGCCGCGCGGCGCGCACGGCGTGGCTGTTGGTCTGCGGCACGACATTTCCGATGCAGACCCGCATCGCGAATGCCGTGGTGCATTTTCGTTATGCCGACGGTGCGACCGAACGGTTGGAACTGATCCCACCGGAAAATTTCTGGATACTCTGTCCGTGGGGCGGTGAAGACCACAGCTACGAGCACGACGCCTTTTGCCTGCCGCCCGCACCGCCGCCGCAGGCGCAGTTGGGCAAGAACTGTCGGGCCATGGTGCTCTCATGGCGCTTGCGTCCGCAGGCCGTACTGCGGGAGCTCGAACTCGAGTGCCTCTCCCGCGACGTCGTGATCGGCCTGATGGGCGTCAGCCTGGAGCTTTGACGCCGCTCAGATCGCCTTCGCGCGATGGCGACGCCAGAGCCAGATGGCGCCGGCGCAGGCGAGCACGGCGATGCCGATCGAGACGACGAGGGCGTAGCTCTGGGTGCGGTCGAGCGCCCGATGGAACGCCTCGATGTCGGCATGGAAGCGCGCCCACAGCCAGTGGCCGAGCCAGACGAAGACCGGGACGCTGATGGCCGCGGCGAAACCGTCGAGGAGGAGGAACTTGAGGTAGCCGACCTTCATTGAACCGGCGGAAAAATAGATGGGCGCGCGCAGGCCGGGAAGGAACCGCCCGAGGAACAGGCCCTTGGCCCCGTGACGCTCGAAGAAATACTCCACCTTCTCCTGCTTCGCCGTCGAAAACAGCTGCCGCACCCAGGCCAGCGCCAGCAGGCGCGTGCCGAAGAACCGGCCGGCCACGAAGATCATCGAGTCGCCGCTCAGCACGCCGACATACATCACGGCCGCCACCGGCACCCAGTCGCGTCCGCCTTCTGAGGCGAGCACGCCAGCCACAATAAGCACGATGTCCTCCGGCACCGGCACCCCGAGCCCGCAGGCGAGGAGGATCAGGAAGGGCCCCCACAGCTCGAAGGCCGTGCCCTGGAAGAATTCGATCAGGGCATCAAACATGGCGGCAGGGTACGGGGCGCGGACAATTCACGGGAACCGCAGATCAAACGCTCCCACCGCCGCCTGCCAAGGGATTTCCAGCCAAGGCAGTTAACCACGGATTACACGGATGGCACGGATAGGAGTTCAAACGATGGCCCGGTAACCATCCGTGGAATCCGTGTAATCCGTGGTCAAAAATGCCTTACCGCTTGAGGCCTGGGTAATCCAACGTCGCGAAATGGTCGGCGAGGGTCTCGGCGCGGCGGATGACCTTGAACTTGTCCCCACCCTGCCAGAGCACCTCAGCCGAACGGAGCTTGCCGTTGTAGTTGAAACCCATCGCGTGGCCGTGCGCGCCGGTGTCGTGGATCACCACGAGGTCGCCGATCGCGGGATCCGAGATCTCACGGTCGATGGCGAACTTGTCGTTGTTTTCGCAGAGCGAGCCGGTGACGTCGTAAACCTTCTTCGGGGCGCTTTCCTTCCCGGGCACGGTGATGTGATGGTACGAGCCGTACATGCCGGGACGCATGAGGTTGGCCATGCTCGCGTCGAGGCCGACGTAGTTCTTGTAGATGGCCTTTTTGTGGAGGACGCGCGACACGAGGTAGCCGTACGGACCCGTGATCATGCGGCCGCACTCCATCGAGATGCGGATGGGGCCGAGGCCGTTGGCGACGATGGTCTTCTCGTAGGCCGCCTTGATCTGGCGACCGACGTAGGCGAGGTCCACGGCCGTCTGGCTCGGGCGGTACGGGATGCCGATGCCACCACCGAGGTTGAGGAACTCGAAACGGATGCCGAGGGCGCGGTTAAGCTCGACGACGAGATCGAAGAGCATCTGGGCCGTCTCGACGAAGTAGTCGGGGTTGAGCTCGTTCGACGCGACCATCGTGTGGAGGCCGAAGTGCTTGACGCCCTTGTCGCGCAGGAGGCGGTAGCCCTCGAAGAGCTGATCGCGGGTGAAGCCGTACTTGGCCTCCTCGGGCTTGCCGATGATGACGTTGCCTTCCTTCAGCGGGCCCGGGTTGTAGCGGAAGCACAGCATCTCGGGCAGCTTGCCGCCGAGGGTCTTTTCCAGGAACGCGATGTGGCTGATGTCGTCGAGGTTGATGATCGCGCCGAGCTCGTGGGCCTTTTGATACTCGTAGGCCGGCGTGTCATTGGACGTGAAGACGATGCGGTCGCCCGTGATGCCGGCAGCCTCGCACAGCGCGAGCTCGGCGAACGAGGAGCAGTCGCCGCCAAGACCCTCCTGCTTGAGGACATCGAGGACGTGCGGGTTGGGCAGGGCCTTGACCGCGTAGTAATTCACGAAACCGCCGGGCACCCAGGAAAACGCGGCGTTGAACGCCCGGGCGTTTTTGCGCATCGCCGCCTCGTCGTAGATATGGAACGGCGTCGGCACCTGGGCGGCGATGGCCTCCAATTGGGCAAGGGTGAAGGGCAGGGACTTGTCGGTCATGGGCGGAAAAGCCCGCAAAGGAGGCCGGGCTTGGCCCAAGTGTCAACTTTGGGGTCTGTCTTGGCCGGCCCACCCCCCTTTTTCCTCGCGACCCACCCCTCGCCGGCAATGATCCCCGGCCAGCCATGAAAGCCCGCCCCTCGCCTTCCGCCAAGGCGACCCCGCGAACCCGCCGCGCCCAACCTTCGACCCAGGCCAACGTGCCGGTCGACCTAGCCTTCGCCGCCCGGGACGGCTACGCCGATCCCTTCAACCAGGTGACGCTCGACGCGGTCTTCACCGATCCTGCCGGCACCGTGCGCCGCGTGCCCGCCTTCTGGGCCGGCGGCCGCGCGTGGAAGGTGCGTTACGCTTCACCCCTTGCCGGCGCACACACTTTCCGAACCGAGTGCAACCGCACCGCCGACACCGGACTCCACGGCCTCACCGGCGCGGTGACTGTGACGCCCTACCGCGGCCGCAACCCGCTCTACGCCCACGGTCCGGTGCAGGTTGCCGCGGACAAACGTCACTTCGCGCACGCCGACGGCACGCCGTTCTTCTGGCTCGCGGACACGTGGTGGATGGGCCTCTGCAGCCGCCTCAAGTGGCCGCAGGGTTTCAAGCAGCTCACCGCCGACCGGGTGAAGAAGGGCTTCAACGTCGTGCAGATCGTCGCCGGCCTCTATCCCGACATGTACGCCTTCGACCCGCGCGGCGCCAACGAGGCCGGATTCCCGTGGGAGGAGGGCTACGCCCACATCCGCCCCGAGTATTTCGACCGGGCCGACCAGCGTCTCGCCCACCTCGTGGCCAACGGCATCAGCCCCTGCATCGTCGGCGCCTGGGGCTGGTTCATCGACTGGATGACCGAGGACCAGCTCAAGGCCCACTGGCGCTACCTCATCGCCCGCTACGGCGCCTGGCCCGTGCTCTGGTGCACCGCCGGCGAGGCCAACCTGCCGTGGTACCTCGCCAAGAATTTCCCCGAGGATGACCGCACCATGGTCAAGCGGTGGACCCGCCTGATCCGCTTCCTGCGCGAGACGGATCCATTCCGCCGCCCGATCACGATCCACCCGACCGCGATCAAGCGCTACACCGCGCGCAACTGCACCGACGACGAGACCCTGCTCGACTTCGACATGCTCCAGTGTTGCCACGCCCAGAACGAGGCCGTCGGCATCTCGATCAAGGCTGTGCGCGAGAGCTACGCCGCCACCCCGCGCCTGCCAGTGCTCAACGGCGAACCCTGTTACGAGATGCTCCTGGGCACGATCACGGCCCCCTGGCCGCGCCGCGCCTTCTGGTCCTGCGTCCTGAACGGCGCCATGGGTCACACCTACGGCGGCAACGGTATCTGGCAGGCCAACCAGCCCGGCATCCCGCACGGTGCTTCGCCCCACGGCGGCAACTACGGCAACACGCCCTGGGTGGAGGCGATGCGCTTCAGCGGTTCGACTCATTGCGCGATCGGTAAAAAGCTCCTCGCGCGCTTCCCCTGGCACCGCTTCGAACCGCACCCCGAGTGGGCCGCGTATGCGGGCGACGTCTGGCTTCCGCTCGACGGCGCGGCGTGGCTTTGGACCTCGCGCGACGTCCCGGCGAAGGATGCACCCAACCGCCGGAGCTATTTCCGCAAGACCTTCGATCTGCCCAAGGGCCGCAAGGTCGTCCGCGCCCGCCTGCGCTTCGCCGGCCCGGCCCACGTCGAGGCCCAGCTCAACGGCGCCTCCGCCGGCACCGGTTGGGAGTGGCGCACCGGACCGCAGTTCAATGACCGCGCCCACCTGCTGAAGCCCGGCCGCAATGTCCTCACGCTGTGGTGCGAGCACCGCCCCGCCACCGGCGACACCCCCGGCCTGCTCGCCTGCCTCGAACTCCGCTTCGCCGACGGCGGCGTGCAGCGCATCGTCACCGACGCCTCGTGGAAGGCCTGGCCCGCCAAGCTCAGCGGCTGGGAGGCGCGCACCTATGACGACTCCGCCTGGCCCACCGCCCTCGTGGTCGGCCGGCTCGGCGACCAGCCCTGGGGTCCCATCACTGCGCCCGACGCCGACCTCTTCGGTCCGCAATCCGCCGGCATTCCCGGCGAGCTCCGTCTGACGTATGTGCCCTATGCCGAACCCGTGACCATTCGCGGCCTCGGCGCAGGCACGGCCTGGCGCGCGACGCTCGTCGATCCCTCCACCGGCAAGGAGGCCAAGCCGGTGCGGATCGTCGCCGGTTCCGACGGCACCTGGACCTTCCCGCCACCAAAGGGTGACGGTGACTGGATCATCGTGCTCGCAGTCGCCTCGTGATGATCTCCCTCGTCAACGACCACCTCGCGTGGCGGCCCGACGCCACCGGGGCCACGCTCGAAAGCAGGGTCACCGGCCGCACGTTCACGCTCGGTCTCGCCCCCGCCTTGGTCTTTTCGGCGGCAACCGACCGCATCGCCGAGCCGCTGCGGCGCGTTGCCGACTTCGCCGTCACATCCGCGGTGCGGCGCAGTCCGCGCCGCGCCGCCCTCACACTCCGCAGCGCGACTGCGGCTATCACGATCACGGTGCACGTCGAACTCGACGGCGCCACGCGCCGCCAGTGGCTCGAGTTCACCAATGCCACCGGCCGTGAGGTGCTCCTGCTCGACGTCGAACTCGAGCGCTACGTCGTCGACGGCGCGACCGGCGGCGGTCAGGGCCAGCCGGTATTTCTCCACGACGAGGCCTTCGCCGCGATCGAACATCCCTCCGGCGAA
This sequence comes from uncultured Opitutaceae bacterium, assembly GCA_964355715.1. Classification (GTDB taxonomy): domain Bacteria; phylum Verrucomicrobiota; class Verrucomicrobiia; order Opitutales; family Opitutaceae; genus UBA2377. The sequence continues at coordinate 76,589 of CAYHEW010000002.1, forward strand.
AACCTGGTTGCCGACGGCACCGTCGTCCTCGCGCATCATCCGGGTCGGCGCCTCGCCCCCGGTGCCAAGTTCCGCAGCCACGTGGCCCTTTTCAGCGTTGCCCCGGCCGGCGGCGCCACGGCGCACTTCGTCGACTACATCGAGACACGCAGCCAGCCGCGATCGCGTTTCCTCGGGGTCTACACGCCCTTCGGCATCAACAACCAATGGGGCGCCTGCCCGACCCTCGACGACGAGCAGACCCTCGACGTGCTTGATCACCTCGCGACGCTGCGGCAGCGGGGCGTGAAGCTCGATTACTTCACCCTCGACACCGGCTGGGTGGACGCCGCTTCGGACCTCACGCGATTCAAGCCCACCGCCTACCCGCAGGGCCCCGACGCGATCATCCGCCGCGTGCGGTCGCTGCGGCTGAAGCTCGGCCTGTGGTTCGCGACGAGCTGGGGCCTGCAGTCGTGCTGGGATCATCCCGCGGCCTTTGCCGACGGCGTCCCGCCGACCCAGCTCTACCGCGAGGGCTATCCGCTTGGCGCCGACGGTCTGACCTTCTGCATGGCGGAGGAGCGCTACCGCGCGATCCTGCAGAAAGCCGTCCTGCATCACGTGAAGCACCACGGCGTGCGCTTCCTGAAATTCGACGGCGGCTTCTATCAGTGCGACCGCACGGATCACGGTCACCTGCCGGGGAAGTACGCGACCGAGTCGATGCACGAGTGGCTGATCGACCTCGCCAATCGCGCCCGGGCCATTGCGCCCGACGTGTTCATCATGTGGTACTGGGGCCTGCGCTCGCCGTTCTGGGCGCTGCACGGCGACGCGATCTTCGAGTCGGGCCTGTTCATGGAAGGGTCCGGCACCAGCAACATCCCCACCCTCCACTATCGCGACTCGGTCACGCTCGCCCAGGACCAGAACGCGCACCATGCGCGCACCATCCCGCCACGGCTCAAGGACAGCCTGGGCGTGTGGCTCTCCGACACTCGCTGGGGCAATTTCATGGCCGGCGAGCGCTGGCGCGAAAGCCTCGTCATGGACCTCGGGCGCGGCAGCCGGCTCTTCCCCAACCTCTGGGGCAACCTGCGCCACCTTGACGAAGACGACGTGGAGTTTCTCGCGTGGATCACCCAGTTCGCCCGGAAAAACGCCGCCCTTTTCGCCCATCGCCGGCTCGTCGGCGGCGACCCCTTCCGCAACGAAGCCTACGGCTACGCCCACGGCCGCGGCGCGCACGGCCTCGTCTTCCTCAACAACGCGCACTTTGCCGCGCGACCCGTCACGCTGAGGCTCGATGCGACACTTGGACTCGATGCAAAACCCGGCACGCCGGTGCAGGTCGTCGCTCATTTCCCGGAACGTCAGCACGTGCGCGGACCGCGCGGCGCTCGTCTGCGGCTTGGCGATGAATTGGTCGTCACGCTCCGGCCCTTCGAAACGCTGTTGCTCGAGGTCACGCCGGCGCTTCGCACCGGGGCCGCCTGGCCGCGGCGCACGCTCTCCGCGGCGCAGGCCGGGCGCCTCGGTCTCGCCCTACCCCTGCAGCCAACGGCTGCGGATCCGCGTATTGACGTGCGTTTCGTGGACGCCGCGGCGTTCGAGCAGAAAAAGCTGTTTCGCCAGACGCGCACTTACACCACGGCATTGCCCGACCTCGCCGGCGACCAGCCCTTGCTCGCGCTCGTGATCCGCCTTCGTCAGGGCGAAGCCGAGTGGAAATATGCCCCGACCGTCGTGCAGATCGTGCAGGTGCTCGCGCACATCGGCGGACAAAAGGTGCAACTCATCCCCATGCCCGATGGGCGCCAGCATGGTAACACCCAGTCCTTCGGCTGTTCGTGGATGATCTGGAAGGTCCGCCTCAATCCCGCCTGGGCGCACCAACCGGCGACCTTTGCCGTCCATGCGCATCTCCCCGCCGGGGTCGAAGCCGTGGTCGAAGGCTGGGTGGTCCGCCGCTGGTGGCAGGAATCGCACCGGCCGATCGCGGACGGCTACTACACCTACGCGCCATCGTGAGCTGGCGGGTCATTTAGTTCTGTTCATCCCCCGGCAAAATCCGCTGAACTGGCCGCCCGCATGAACGCGCCGGTCAATATCCAGCTAATCGGTCAGGAGGTCGCCATCGTCTGGGACGACGGCACCGAGAGTTATTATCCGTTCGAGAAACTGCGCGCCGCCTCGCCCAGCGCCGAGACGGCCGGCGAACGCGACATCTTCGGCACCCAGTACGGCGGGGGCGGCAAGCGCGACTTTGCCGGCGTGCAGGTCACCGGCTGGGAGCGCATCGGCAACTACGCCATCCGCTTCGACTTCAGCGACGGCCACCGCACCGGGCTCTATGCCTACGATTATTTGAAGAATCTCGCCGCCAATCTCCCCAACCCATGAGCACCTACGTCTTCCCCGCCCGCACCACCACGGCCGAGATCGAGCTCGGCACGCTGCTCCAGCCGAAGTTCGACGCCGACGGTCTCATCCCCTGCATCACGTGCGACCACGAGACCAATGAAGTGCTGATGTTCGCGTTCATGAACGCCGAGTCGCTCGCCCACACGCTGCGCACGGGCAAGGCCACGTACTGGAGCCGCTCGCGCAAGAAGCTCTGGGTCAAGGGCGAGGAATCCGGCAACGCGCAGCTCGTGAAGGAAATCCTCACCGACTGCGACCAGGACGTGATCCAGCTCCGCGTGGAAAACGTCGGCGGCGCCGCCTGCCACAACGGCTACAAATCCTGTTTCTACCGCCGCCTCTCCTCAGGGGCGAAAGCCGACGATGCCGCCTCGCTGAAGCTCGAGTTCACTTCCCGCCGCGTCTTCGACCCCGCCACGGTGTACAAGAAAAAGTAGGTCGTCCGGCTACAGCTAATACACCTGCGGGATGAAAATCTCCTCCGGAATCGGAGCGCGGGTGTAGTCGGGGTGGTAGACGCGCTTCGGGAGGCGGATCGTGGGGTGCTTGACCTCGCTGTACTTCACCTGGGTCAGGAGGTGGTGAATGCAGTTGAGCCGGGCCTTTTTCTTGTCGACGCCCGGGACGACCCACCACGGGGCCTCCGGGATGTGGGTGCGCTGGAGCATGATCTCCTTGGCCTTGGTGTAGGCCTCCCAGCGCTTGCGGGACTCGAGGTCCATGGGGCTCAGCTTCCACTGCTTGAGCGGGTCGTTGATGCGGCAGCGGAACCGGAACTCCTGCTCCTCGTCGGAGATCGAGAACCAGTACTTGATGAGCTGGATGCCCGAACGCACGAGCATCTTCTCGAACTCGGGCACGGAGCGGAAGAACTCCTCGTACTGCTCGTCGGTGCAGAAGCCCATGACGCGCTCGACGCCGGCGCGGTTGTACCAGCTGCGATCGAAGAGCACCATCTCACCGGCGGCCGGCAGGTGCGCGACGTAGCGCTGGAAGTACCATTGCGTCTTTTCGCGGTCGGTCGGGGCGGGCAGCGCCGCCACGCGGGCGACGCGGGGGTTGAGGCGCTGGGTGATGCGCTTGATGACGCCACCCTTGCCCGCGGCGTCGCGGCCCTCGAAGACGATGACGATCCGTTGGCCGGTCGCCACGATCCAGTCGTGCATCTTCACGAGCTCACCCTGCAGGCGGAAGAGTTCCTTGAAGTAATGGTTCCGCTCGTCGCGGTCCGCGTGCTGCTCGAGCTTGCGGTCCGGGAACTCGGGATCGTGGCGCTCCCAATCCTCGCGCTCCATCTCGAGTTCCTCATCGAAATCGTCGATGAGCTCGCGGTGCACGCGTCGCATCAACTGCGCTTCCTGGGCTGCGGCGGCGGCGGATGGCGAGGCGGTCGGGTTGGCGGAACCGGCTTCAGGATCCAAAGGGGGATTGGTGGGCATGATGAACGGGCCGGCAATGCGGCTTTTGTATGACATTGCCGATATCCCGGAAGGGATCAAGCCGCCCCCGGGGCAAGCTGCGCAATGTCACCGGGTTGTAACGTATTACACCGATCCTGACCGCTTTACTCCAAGGTCCGCCACCAGACCTGGTTGCGCAGGATATCCCCAAGACCGGCGCCAGCGCCACCCTCGGTATAGATCAGCCCGGGCTGCGCCACGGACTCGTTGAACCCGCCGAGCTTCTCGAGGTTGGGCAACCAGCGCGGCGTCTTGCGGTCGGCGGGTGTGAGGCGTTTGGCGACAAAGGTGCGGCCGCCGTCGGTGGAGTTGAACTGCACGAGGGTGTTGGTCGAGTGTCCCCAGGATTCCTCGCCGAAGGCATAGTCCAGCACCGTGCAGACCACGATGGGTTGGCCGGCGCGATTGAAGACGACGCCGCCCTGCATCACCATCGCCTGGTTGCGCAGGTCCGCCGGCAGGAAGCCGTTCAGTTCCAGATGGCGCCAGCCCTTGCCGTCGGGCAGCGGCGACGCGAGGTAGGCCGTGGCGGCCTCCTGCGTGCGGATGCTGTAGGTCACGAACGGGATGCCATCGGGGCTCACCGCCATCGAACCGGTGTCGGCGATGCGGCCCTCGCGCGAATCGCAGGTGACGATCGCGTCGAGCGTGTCGATGGTGGCCGGCAGCGTCAGCGGGGTGCCGTCGAGCCGGGTCCAGGTGCGGCCGGCATCGGGGCTGGTGATGCAGCCGACGCGCGTGATCGCATCGGTGTTCTTGTTGTCGTACCCGGGCATCTCGTAGATGCGGAACGAGAGGAACAGACGCCGGTGATCGGGTGCCCAGGCCATGGACGCGGCGAACTGAACGTAGCCCGGTTGACGGCTGCGTAACACGGAGGCCTGCTGCGTCCAGGAGGCGCCGGGCGCCTTGGTCCACAGCTCCAGCTCCCAGGGTTTGGTCTCTTCGCTGCGCCGGGCCGAAAGGATGAGCGTGCCGTCGGCCGCCACCAGCAGCGTCGGATAGGTCAGGTGGATGCCGAATTCCTCCATCGGCCCCCACTCCGAGGCGTCGTTGGGTCGGACCGACCGATGGTAGCGGAACGGATGGTGATGCGAAAAATAAACGATGTGCAGGTACCCGTCGGCATCGACCGCCAGCGCCGGGCCGCCGTGGTTGTCGGCCGCCTCGCCGATGGTCCAGGTGGGCGACCAAGCGCCGGTGGCATGGTCGAGCGTGCGCACGCGGATGCGGAAGCCCTCGGCGGGGGTGTCGAGCCAGGCGACGTGGGTCTTGCCTTTGAAGGTGATGATCTTGCCCGACTCGAGGTACGCCGTGGCCCGCCCGCTGCCCTCGGCGGAGAGGAGAAACGGCGCGGCCGGCTCACCGGCGGCTAACGTGACAAGGCAGGTCATGAGCAAGGCGGTTGAGAGCCAGCGGATACAGCGGTGCGACGGATGGGAGCGCATGGGATAAGGGACGAACGAAGCGGCGATCGGGACTACGTCGGGTCCGGCGGCCGGTCCAACCGGCGCGGTCAATTCGCGCCGGGGGCGAGGCCGCGCTCGCTCGTCTGCGCAAACCGGAGGACGCGCTGGAACTCGGCGCTGTCGGCCTGCGGGTGGGCGGCCAGTTTCTCGAGCGCCTGGGTGCGGTTGAGGCCGTCACGGTAGAGGATGCGGAAGATCTGCTTCACGCGGTCCATCTGCTCGGGGGTGAAGCCGCGGCGCTCGAGGCCGACCTTGTTGAGGGCGCGGATCTCGGCCGGCGTGCCGTCAGCGATGAAATACGGCGGCAGGTCCTGCACGAGCTTGGCCATCGCGGAGAGCATCGCGTGGGCGCCGATGCGGCAGAACTGGTGGATGCCGGCCGCGCCGCCGATCACGACGTGGTCCTCGACCGTGACATGGCCGGCCATCGAGACGGCGTTGCTCATCACGATGTGGCTGCCAAGCACGCAGTCGTGGGCGATGTGGCTGTAGGCGAGGACGGTGTTGTCCGAACCGAGGCTGGTGAACTCGCCGTCGAACGTGGCCGCATGGATCGTGACGTACTCGCGGAAGACGTTGCGGTCGCCGACGCGCAGGCCGGGACGCCCACCCTTGTACTTGAGGTCCTGGGTCTTGCCGCCGATGCAGGCGTACGGAAAGACCTCGCAGCCCGCGCCGAGGTGGGTGAACCCCTCGACGGCGGCGTGGTGGTGCAGGCGCGTGCCGGCGCCGAGGGTCACGTCGGCCCCGACATACGCAAACGGTCCGATCTCGACGTCGGCCCCGAGCTGGGCTCCGGATTCGACGACGGCAGAGGGATGGATGCGCGCGGCCATGGCCTCAGGGGGCGGCTTCGATGTCGACGAAGCCGAACATGAGCTCGGCGGAGGAGACGACGTTGCCGCCGACGGTGCAGGTGGCCTCGGCGACGCCGATCTTGCCGCCGCGCGACTTGGTGAGCTTCGCGTTGATGACGAGCTGGTCGCCCGGGCGCACGGCGCGGCGGAACTTCACCTTGTCGGCGCTCATGAAGAGGGCGGTCTTGCCGTCGGTGTTGGCGTTGCGGAGCAGGAGGATGCCGGACGCCTGGGCCATGGCCTCAATCTGGAGGACGCCGGGCATGACGGGTTCGCCCGGGTAGTGGCCCTGGAAGTAGGGCTCGTTGATGGTGACGTTCTTGATCGCGACGAGCTCAGTGTCGCCGATGAATTCCAGCACCCGATCGATCATCAGGAACGGGTAGCGGTGCGGGAGCATTTCGAGCACGCGCTTGATGTCGAGGGAGGTCTCGCCGGGCTGCGGCGTCTTGGCGGCCAGGGCGGCGGCCTTCTTCTTCGGGCCCTTCTTCCGCTCCTGCAGCTTCTCGAAGAGGATCTTCGTCAGCTCGGCGTTGATGGCGTGGCCGGGGCGCGTGGCGATGATGTGCGCCTTGAGCGGGAGGCCGAGGAGGAGGATGTCGCCGATGATGTCGAGGATCTTGTGGCGGACGAACTCGTCTTTGAACCGCAGCGGTTCCTTGGAGATGATCTTGTCGCCCTTGATGACAACGGCGCAGTCGAGCGAGCCGCCCTTGATCTTGCCGAGCTTCAGGAGTTCCTCGATGTCCTCGTAGATCGTGAACGTGCGCGCGGCGGCGACCTGCGTCATGTAGACGTCGGGGTCGATCGACAGCGACAGGTGCTGCGTGTGGATGCCGCGGTTGTCGGCGGAGGTGCAGGAGATCTTCAGCTCATCGCAGGGCAGCGCGATGATGGAGGAGTCGCCGCGGGTGACCGACACGGGGGCGTCGAGGGTGAAGTACTCGCGCTCCTTCTCCTGCTCCACGGGCTCACCCTGGAGGATCATGTTCACGTACGGCTTGGCGGAGCCGTCCATGATGGGCGGCTCGGAGGCGTTCATCTCGATCAGGATGTTGTCCACCCCGCAGCCGTGGAGGGCGCTGAGGACGTGCTCGACCGTGTGGATCTTGGCGTGGCCATTCTGGATCGTGGTGGCCCGGACGAGGTCGGTGATCTGATCCACCCGCGGCCGCAGCTCGGGCGAACCGCTCAGGTCGATGCGCTTGAAGACGACGCCGTGGTCCGCCGGGGCGGGTTTCATGGTCAGCGTGACCGCCTCCCCGGTGTGCAGCGCGCTGCCCTGGATGGAGACCTCGCGCGCCAGAGTACGTTGTTTCATAGGGTTGCGCCCAGATTCAGAACCGGCCGGCCCTGAGGGCAAGCCCCGAGATGGGCCGGGCCTTGACAGTGGTTACCTCAGCCGCTTACTCCAACACCCTTTTAACAGTCAACAACACCCAGAAAGCACCACCGACATGCCCGCAGCCAACGACATCCGCCGAGGCCAAGTAATCAAGTTCAACGGCGAACCGCACCTCGTCATGGAGACCCAGCACCGTACGCCGGGCAACCTCCGCGCCTTCGTCCAGATCAAGATGCGCAACCTCCGCTACGGCAAGGCGCTCGACCAGCGCTTCGCGTCGACCGACACAATCGATGTCCTCCCGACCGAGCGCAAGACGCTGGAGTTCAGCTACGCCGACCGCGACTCGTACGCGTTCATCGACCCCGAGTCCTTCGAGCAGATCGAGCTGTCGGCCCAGACGCTGGGTGAGGTGGTCAACTACCTCACGGCCGGCGGCAAGGTGGATGTGCTCTTCGTGGACGAACGCCCGCTGTCGGTGGATCTCCCCTCGACGGTCGCGCTCAAGGTCATCGAGTCCGCCGATGGCGTGAAGGGCGACACCGCCAGCAACGTCCAGAAGCCCGCCAAGCTCGAGACCGGTCTCGTCGTCCAGGTCCCGCTCTTCATCAAGGAAGGCGAGATCATCAAGGTCAGCACGATCGACGGCAGCTACCTTGGCCGCAACTGAGGCGGCCTAACGCTTCCGCACCCTTTCAGCCCGCGGTTCACCCCGCGGGCTTTTTGTTGTCAGGCCGGCCGGAGCGCGAGCGAACCCGCGGCCTACGATCGCACCTTGATCCCGCCCGACCCCAGCGCCGCCACCGCCGCGAGGTACTTTTCCTTCGCTTCCTCTGCGCTCGAAGCCAGCAACCCGAGATCGCGCAGGCGACCGTCGGTGAGGCCGTAGATCCAGCCGTGCACCGTGACGTCCTGCCCCCGCGACCAGGCGTCGAGCAGGATCGAGGTCTGGCAGACGTTCGACACCTGCTCCACGACGTTGAGCTCACAGAGCCGCGCGCTGCGGGCGGGTTCATCAGGCAGGCGGCAGAGGCAGTCCTGGTGTTTCTCCTTCACGTCCTGCACGTGGCGCAGCCAGTTGTCGGCCAGGCCCACGCGCGTGCAGCGCAATGCCGCCTGCACGCCGCCGCAGCCGTAATGACCCACGACCATGATATGCCGCACCTTGAGCACATCCACGGCGTACTGCATGACCGACAGGCAGTTGAGGTCGGTGTGCACGACGACGTTGGCGATGTTGCGGTGGACAAATACCTCGCCGGGGAGAAGGCCGATGATCTCGTTGGCCGGCACACGGCTGTCCGAGCAGCCGATCCAAAGATACTCCGGCGACTGCTGCCTCGAAAGCTTGAGGAAGAACTCAGGATCGCGCTGCCGGATGGCATATGCCCACGCCTGGTTCTGTGCAAACAGGTGGCTGAGTTCCTTCATGCGGTTGGCATGGTTCGGGCCGGGCCGGGATTGTCCACCCGAAATCGAGCGCCAGACCGGCGCCGCGCGGATTCCGCATTGCCTGCGGGCCGCGTCCCCGCAATCTCCGCGACATGGGACGTCAATGGCTGCACGCCAAGCGTGCGATAGTTAACGAGAAGAAGAGCAAGGTCGCCGGCAAGCTGACCAAGGAAATCACGGTCGCCGCCAAGCTGGGCGGACCCGACCTGGGCGCCAACGCGCGCCTCTTCGCCGCGGTCGAAAAGGCCAAGAAGGCCAGCGTCACCCGCGACGTGATCGAACGCGCCATCAACAAGGGCGCCGGCATCGGCGGCGACAAGACCTCCCTCGAGCACGTCGTCTTCGAGGGCTACGCCCCGCACAAGGTGCCCGTCATCGTCGAGGTCTACACCGACAACCACCAACGCACCGCCCCCGAGATGCGCGTGCTCTTCAAGAAGGGCGTCCTCGGCAATGCCGCCAGCAACAAGTTCCTTTTCGAGCACGTGGGCCTCGTCGAAGCCCACCACCCCGACGCCGCCAGCGACCTCGAGGCCGCCGCCATCGAGGCCGGGGCCAACGACTTCGAAGCCCTCACCTCCGAGCAGAACGACGACATTCCCGAGGGCCGCGCCGGCGCCCGCTTCATCACCGAACGCAGCTCCGTCCATGCCGTTTCGACCTGGCTCAAGCAGCACGGGTGGTCGGTCGTCACCTCGGAAATCGGCTACGTGGCCAAGACCTTCCCCACCCTCGACGACGCCCAGCGCGCCGAGGTCGGCGAATTCCTCCAGGCCCTCGAAGACCACGACGACGTCCAGCGCGTCTGGGCCGCCGTCAAATAACCGCGATTCTTTTTCCCCATGCCTACACCCACCATCGCCCAGAAGTCCCCCTACGTTCAGAAAATGGCCGCCGGCACCTACTGGTGGTGCAGCTGCGGGCAGTCCAAGGGCCAGCCGTTCTGCGACGGCTCCCACAAAGGCACCGGCTTCGCCCCGCAGAAGGTCGTCCTCACCGAGGAAAAGACCGTCGCGTGGTGCGGCTGCAAGCACTCGGCCAACGGGTGCAACTGCGACGGCTCGCACAAGAAGCTGTAAGGGCGGCTTACCGCCGCGACCGGGCGCCTACATCACCCGCGTCCAAAGCACCTTGAGGTAGCGGCTCTCGGGGCAGTTGGAGTAGACGGGGTGGTCCACCCCGGGACCGGTGCGGTCAAAGAACTGGAGGCGGCGGTTGAGGCGGTGCACGCCCTTGATCACGCAGCCCTCGAAATCCTCGAGCGACACGAGCCCGGAGCACGAGCACGTGACGAACAGCCCGCCGGGCCGCACGAGGCTGGCGGCGATGGTGTTGAGGTCGGCGTATTTCCGCATGCCCTCGGCCGCGAAGGCGGGATCCCGCGTCATCACGAACTTCGGCGGATCGCACAGCACGGCGTCGAACTGCTCGCCGTTCTTCTGCATCTGCCGCGCGTAGGCGAAGGCATCGGCATGGACCCATTTCAGCCGGTTCGGCGGGATCTGGTTGAGGTTCGCGTTGCGGCGCCCCTGCGCGATCGCCTTCTCGTCGAGGTCCACGGCCGTGATCTCGGTTGCTCCGCCCAGGGCGGCGTTGATGGCGAAGCCGCCGGTGTAACTGCACAGGTCGAGGACCCGACGTCCCTTGGCGAGTTCGCCGAACCGTTTCCGGTTATCGCGCTGGTCGCAGAAAAAGCCCGTCTTGTGACCCTCGGCGAAGTCCACCTCGTATTTCACGCCGTGCTCGCGGATGCGCACCTTGTCGGGAGCGGAGGCCGTGATCTCCTTCATCTGCGAGGGCTTGATGCCCTCGAGGCTGCCGAGGTCGTGGTCCACGTGCACGCGCACGTGCCGCGTGCCGAGCAGCTCGTGCAGCAACGGCAGCCACTTGGGCAGGCGCTGGAAAATGCCGAGCGAGTAAACGTCGCAGTACAGGGTGTCGGCGTACCGGTCGATCGTCAGTCCGCTCAGGCCGTCGCCGTCGGAATTGATCACGCGCCAGGCGTCGCTCACCGCGTCGAGCTTGAACAAATCCCGGCGCAGCGCGACCGCGCGGCGGATGGCCGCCTCGAAATACTCCTCGCCGAGCGGCTCGGCCGTGTGGGCGACGACCCGCAATGGCATCTTGGCGCGCGGATTGAATAGGCCGATGCCAACGCGTTCGCCAAACTTGTCGTAAACGGAAACCAGATCGCCAGGGCGGGCATCGCGCGACACTTCGCCGAGCATGCGTGGGAAGATCGCCGGCTGAAATGAGACGAATTTCAGCTGCGCCCACGGTCGCGCCCACAGCGAACGGTCGAGCGGCGCCTTGGGGGCGGCGGGTGGCGGCGGTTGGTCAGCCTCTTCGTTAAGGTCGGACATGCCGTTACTCAAAGCGCCGTCGCGCACTGAGCCAGTCCAAAACCGGCGAGGAAGGGGTGGAAGAACGCTCAACGCTTAACGTCTAACTTTTAACGCTCAAGTAAAGTACGCCCACTTGAGCGTTAAACGTTAAGCGTTGAGCGTTATGATCTCCCCTCCTGCATTCTACGTGTAGAAGCTTCCCACCCTTGCCTTAGTCAACCGCCCCGTCGTCATCGAGCCGCTCCCCATGCGCCTCATCCCCATCAACACGGCCGAAGCCATCATCGAACCGTTCTTCGACGGCGCCATCAATGATCTGGCCGCCTGGACGATCGACGCCCCCGGCGCCACCGGCATCAATCACACCCAGAGCTGGGCCTTCGTCATCGTCAACTGGGCCTGCCCCGCCCCCGACGGACTCGTCCTGCGCTTGCACCGGCGTTTCGACCAGCTCGACTGCGCGCGCTACGACCGCCTGCTGGCCTGCCTCAACCTGCCGGAGGAAAGTGTGATCACGATCATCGCTGAGACCGATGCCGGCGTGCGCCGCCGGACTGGCGAACCCATCGGCGCCACCCGCCGCGAAGAATGGCTGCCGCTCGAGGGCGCGAAGCGGATCCATGCGCTCACGGTCGAGGTCCGACACCCGGCCCGGCAGACCGGCTCCGGCTGGATCATGTGGCTCGGCCTGCAGCACACCGGCCGCCTCGTCGATCACCTCGCCCAATGGGAAGGCTACGACGAGCGCTGGGAAAAATACCTTCAGCCGGCCGAGTTCGAGCCCGCGTTCAAGCCGACCTTCGACCTCCTCATCAACGAGGCCGAGTTGGACGCCGTTCGCCAGCAGTTCGCCGGCAACCGGGACGTCACGCGCGAGCTCCGTGCCGTCGCGGACATCGCCGCGCGTCTTCGCCCGGAGAGCCTGATCGGCGAGAACATGAATTTCTGGGACACCAACATGCTCCGGCGCGAGCGCGACATCGGGAAGATGATCTCCCAGCACGGCGCCAACGCCGCCCAGGCCGGCCTGCTGTGGAAGGACAAGTCCCTCTGCCGCCTCGCCGCCCGCTTCGCCCTCAGCATCGCCTGTTGCGAGCGCTGGGAGGACATCTTCTTCGCCCACACCCCGGGCAGCGCCTGGGACCAGCGCGGCTTCGTGCCGTCCATTGCCGCCTGGGACTGCGCGCTGATCCTCGACCTCTGCGGCGAATGGTTCACGCCCGTCGGCCGCGACCTCATTCTCAAGCGCCTCGCCTACGACGCCCATGGCCCGATGTGCCAGGCCGTGTGGAAATGGGAGTACATGTTCTACACCAACCAGCTCGCCTGGATCGCGCCCGCCCGCCTCTACGGCCTGCTCGTGCTCGAGCAGACGATGCCGTCACGGCAGGAGCCGCATCCGCGCCCGCTGTCCCGCGTCGCCCCGCACACCGACGACGCCTGGCACAACCTCCAGGAAAACCTCAGCCGCTGCCTCCTCGCCGACGGTGGTTACCTCGAGGGCCCGATGTACTTCAGCTGGGTCGCCCGCCAGGCCGCCCTGGGCACGCACCTCTATGCCCGCGCCCGCCGCCGCGAGGTGCGCGAGATCGTCTCCCCCGCCCTGCTCAAGACCGGCCGCTTCGCCGAGATGCTGCTCTCCACGGACGACAACCGTGACATGATCATCATCTGCGACGCGAGCTTCACCAGCGGCGAGGGCATCGCGTTCCTCGCCTGGCTCATGCCCGATTCGCACTGGGTGACGATCTACCGGAAGCAACTCAAGCGCTGCGGCTCCGCGCCGCTGCTCCTCGCCCTGCGCTATGCGAGCGAAGTTCCGGCCAAGGGACCCGAGCTGTCGCCCTTCCTCGACATGCCCGAGAACGGCCTCATGTGCTCCGTCCGCCGCCTCGGCCCCGAGTTCGTGAAGCTCTTCCTCATGGGCAACCTCGCGGGTGGCGGACACCAGCACGAGGACAAGGGCAGTTTCGTCCTCGAGTGCGCCGGCGACAGTTTCACGTTCGATTTCGGCGTCCTCGACTACGCCAACCCCGTCACCGACCTCCTCAAGACCGCCCAGCGCCACACCATGCTCACGCCGTGGTGCGAGACCGAACGCCCGCGGCCGCTCAATCCCATGCCGGTGGACGTGAAGCCGCAGGGTCACGGCGATGAGCAAAAGTTCCACGCCAGCATGGACCTCGCCGCCGGTTGGGATGGCTGGTACAAGCACTGGCGCCGGACCTGGGATTCGCCGACGCCCGATACGCTGGTGATCACGGACGATTGGGCGATCAACCGCGGCGAGGGCGTCATCTTCCACTGGACCACCCCGCTGCCCATGCGCATCGATGGCCAAGAGGTCATCGTCGAGGGTCGCCGCGCCCTTGCCCGCATCCGCGTCCCGGTCGGCACCGAAGCGAAGATCGAGCACCTGACCCTGCAGGACCCGCGCCGCACCGCCGTCGAGGCCAGCCGCCGCGACATCGCCCAGTTCGGCCTCCACCCGGCCGAGACCCAGCCGGCCCTGACCTTCCGCCAGCGCGGCCAATCCGGCACGATGCGTGTCGAGGTGAAACTCGTCCTGAAATCCAAACCTGAGTGACCACGAATGCACCCGAATAGGCACGAATAGCCGATCTCGGTTGCCTCTGTTTCCTCCTGTAGAATCCGACTGCTTGGATTATTCGTGTCATTTCGTGTCCGTTCGTGGTTCAAGACCGGATTCCCATTTCCCATGCGCCTCACTCCCATCAACAGCGCCGAAGCCGTTTTCGAACCGTTCTTCGATGCCGCGCTAAGCGAACTGGCCCAGTGGACCGTCGACGCCCCCGGTGCCACCGGCCTCAGCCTCGTGCCCAACTGGGCCTTCGTCTCCTTCCAGTGGGTGCTCCCCGCTCCGGACGGACTCGTGCTGCGGATGCAGCGCACGTACGTGAAGCCGGTGTCCTGCGCGGATTACGACCGCCTCCTCGTGACGTTCAACCTGCCGGAGGAGGCCTTCATGACCATGCAGGCCGAAACCGATGCCGGTCGGCGCGAAGGCACCACGGCGCCGGCCGGCGCGACCCGGCGCGAGGAATGGGTCGAGCTCAACGGCGCACGCGAAATCCGCGCCCTGACGATCGAGGTACGCACCCCGCATCCGCGCGCCGGCTCCGGCTGGCTCCTGTGGATCGGGCTGCAGCACACCGAACGGCTCAAGCATCATCTCAACCAATGGTCCGGCTACGACGAACAGTGGGACAAGTACCTCCAGCCGCCGGAATTCGAACCCAAGTTCGAGCCGGCCTACGGCATCTTCATCAATGGTGATGAACTGGCCGCGGTACGGAAGGAGTTCGGCAACTCGCCGGTCACCCGCGAACTCCGCGCCGTCGGCGAGCGCGCCCGCGGCCAGCGGCCCGAGTCCCTCATCGGTGAGAACCTGAATTTCTGGAGCGCCAACGTCTTCCGCCGTGAGCGCGACATCGGCAAGATGCTTTCGATCCACGGCTCGAACGCCGCCCAGGCCGGTGTGCTGTGGAAGGACAAGGAACTCTGCCGGCTGGCCGCGCGCTTTGCGATCAGCCTCGTGCACTGCGACCACTGGGAGGACATCTTCTTCGCCCACATGCGCGGCTGCAATTGGGACCAGCGCGGCTTCGTGCAGTCCATCGGCGCCTGGGACTGCGCCGTCATCCTCGACCTCTGCGGCGAATGGTTCACGCCGCTCGGGCGCCAGCTGATCCTCCGCCGCCTTGCCACCGAGGCCCACGGCGCCATGTGCCACGCCTCGTGGTGGTGGGAGTACATGTATTACACGAACCAGATGGCGTGGATCTCCCCCGCGCGCATCTACGCCCTGCTCGTGCTCGAGCAGCACATGCCCGTCAGCCTGGGCAACTTCCCGAAGCCCGCCTCGCGCGTCGCGCCGCACACCGACCTCGCCTGGGCCAACGTCGCCGAAAACATCAGCCACGCCCTGCTGCCCGACGGCGGCTATCTCGAGGGTGCGACCTATTTCACGTGGACCGCCCGGCAAGCCATCCTCAGCGCCACGCTCTACGCGCGCGGCCGCGGGCGCGATCCGCGCGAGTTCGTCTCCCCGTCCCTCCTCAAGACCGGCCGGCTCGCGGAGATGCTCCTATCCACCGACGAGGGCCATGAAATGATCCTCACCGGCGACGCCGTGATGACCATCGGCGAGGGCGTCGCCTTCCTCGCCTGGCTGCTCCCGCAGTCGCACTGGGTCACGATCCTGCGCAAGCAGCTCAAGCGCGCCGGCGCCGCGCCGTTCCTCCCCGCCCTGCGACTCGCCACCGAGGTGCCCGCGGAGGGTCCGCCGCTCGCGCCCTTCCTCGAGATGCCTGACACGGGCATGATGTGCTCGGTCCGCAAGCTCGGCCACGAATCCGTGAAGCTCTTCCTTCTCGGTAACAAGGCCGGCGGCGACCACCAGCACGAGGACAAGGGTAGCTTCGTCCTTGAATGCGCCGGCGACAGTTTCGCGTTCGATTTTGGCGTCGTCGACTACGCCAACCCCATCACCGACCAGCTCAAGCACGCCCAACGTCACAACATGCTCACGCCGTGGAGCGACAACGTCCGCCCCAAGCCGGCGAACCCGATCCACGTGGACATCAAGCCCCAGGGCACCGGTGACGCGACGCGGTTCCACGCCAGCATGGACCTGCGCGCCGGCTGGGACGGCTGGTTCGAGCGCTGGACGCGCACGTGGGATTCGCCGACACCCGACGTCATCACCATCACCGACGACTGGGCCGTGGCCCAGGGCCGTGGCGTGGTGTTCCACTGGACCACTCGCCTGCCCATGCGCATCGACGGCAACCGCGTCCTCATCGAAGGCCGCCGCGCCACCGCCGAGCTCACCTTCCCAGCCGGCGTCCAGGCGCAACTGGATTACCTCCCGCTCCAGGACCCGCGCCGCACCGCCGTCGAGCAGGACCGCCGCGACATCGTCCAATTCGGCTGGGCCCACGCCGAGACCCAGCCGCGGCTCACGCTGCGGCAGTCTGGCAAGTCGGGCACACTGGGCATTACGGTGCGCCTGAAGCTCAACACCTGATAATTCTAAAAGGTGAGCGCCGACTGACCGTCGTCGCTTGGTATGAGTCGGGCACGGGCCACGAGCAGTGGCCCCAGGCCGAGCCTCTGCAGTCGATCAGGCGAAAGGAATTTCGCACGTTTCGCCCATTGGTGAAACCCATCAGCGGTTCAACCAGAGTTCGATTGGCTTGGTCCCCTGGCGAACTACACGTAGAACGAAGCCCCGCGGGTGCCGGGTTGCCTTGCCCCGCCGGTCCTGAGAAGGCTTGCCTGCGTCGTCACCTCTGCCAGCCCATGCGCCTTACTCCGATCAACAGTGCCGAGGCCGTGTTCGCCCCGTTCTTCGACGAAAGGCTCAATGAACTGCCCACCTGGACGGTGGACGCCCCGGGCGCCCAAGGCCACCGGCTCATCCAGAGCTGGGCCTTCGTCATCATCAACTGGGAGCGCCCCGCCGACGACGGCCTGGTGCTGCGGATGCGCAAGACGTTCCACGCACTCAAGTGTCCGACCTACGACCGGCTGATCGTCGCGATCAACCTTCCCGAGGACAGCACGATCTCGCTCGCCGCCGAAACGGACGCCGGGCCGCGCGCCCGCACCGGCACGCCATGCGGCCCCACCCGCCACGAGGAATGGCTGCCGCTCGACGGCGCCAGGCAGATCCTTTCCGTCACGGTTGAGATCCGGAACCCGCACGCCACTTCGGGCTCGGGCTGGCTGCTGTGGTTCGGCCTGCAAAGCACCGTCCGCCTGCCCTTCCATCTCGCGCAATGGGAGGGATACGACGAACTCTGGGACCAGTATCTGCAACCCCCGGAATTCGAGCCGACCTTTCGTCCCACCTACGGCCTGATGATCGACGCCGAGGAACTCGACGCCGTGCGCCGCAACCTGCCCGACGACGGGGCGGTCCGCGGCCTGCGTCTCGCCGCCGAGGTGGCCAAGGGCTGCCGGCCCGAGAGCCTGATCGGCGAGAACATCAATTTCTGGAACTTCAAGGGCTTCCGTCGCGAACGGGAGATGAACAACCTTATCACGCTGCCCGGCCCCTACGCCGCCCAGGCCGGCGTCTTCTTCCGCGACAAGCACCTCTGCCGGCTGGCCGCGCGTTTCGCCCTGAGCCTGGTGCACTGCGACCGCTGGGAGGGCGTCTTCTTTGCCTTCATGCGCGGCAGCAGCTGGGACCAGCGCGGCGGCCTGCAGTCGGTCGCCACCTGGGAATGCGCCGTCATCCTCGATCTCTGCGGCGAATGGTTCACCCCGCTCGGCCGCGACCTGATCCTGCGGCGCATCGCCGGCGAGGCGCACGGCGCCATGTGCCATGGCACCTGGTGGTGGGAATACATGTACTACGGCAACCAGGTCGCCTGGCTGACCCCCGGGCGCATCTACGGCCTACTGCTCCTCGAGCAGCACATGCCGATGCGCTGCGCGGATTATCCGCGGCCGCCCTCCCGGGTCGCCCCGCACACCAACCTCGCCTGGGACAACCTGCTGGACAACCTGTCCAAGATGCTGCTGCCCGACGGCGGCTACATCGAGGGCGCCACCTATTTCACCTACGTGGCGCGCCAGACGGTGCTCTCCGCCCAGCTCTACGGCCGCGCCCGCGGCCTCAATGTCCGCGACCTGATCCCCGCCGCCCTCCGGCGCACCGACCGGCTCGCCGAGATGCTGCACTCGACCGATGACGGCCAGGACATGGTCCTCACCGCCGACGCCTGCTTCCCCTTCGGCGAGGCGCTCGCGTTTCTCGCCTGGCTCATGCCGCAGTCGCACTGGGTCACGATCTACCGGAAATCCCTCCGGCGCGTGGGCTTCGCCCCCATGTTGCTGGCCCTGCGGCTCGACCACGAGATCCCGGCCACTGGACCGGACCTCGCCCCGTTCCTCGAGATGAAGGACACGGGCATGATGGCATCGGTGCGCCGGCTCGGCTCCGAACTGGTAAAGCTGGTCATCATCGGCAACCGCGCCGGCGGCGACCACCAGCACGAGGACAAGGGCAGCTTCATCCTCGAATGCGCCGGCGACAGCTTCGCCTTCGACTTCGGCGTGATGGATTACGCCAACCCCGTCACCGACCTGCTCAAGCAGTGCCAGCGGCACAACATGCTGACCCCGTGGAGCGAGACCGAGCGGCCCAAGCCGCAGAACCCGATTCCCGCCGACGCCAAGCCGCACGGCACGGGCGACGCCGTCAGCTTCAAGGCGACAATCGACGCCAGCCCCGGCTGGGAGGGCTGGTTCCGCCAATGGCAGCGCACGTGGGATTCACCGACCCCGGACGAGTTCATCATCACCGACGATTGGACCGTCGAGAAAGGCGAAGGCGTCATCTTTCACTGGACCACGCGGCTGCCCATCCGTCTGGAGGGACGGCGCGTCACCATCCAGGGTCGCCGTGCGCGGGCCGAATTTGAGGTACCCGCCGACACCGAGGCTGTGGTCGAGCACCTGCCGCTCATGGATCCCCGCCGCCGCGCCACCGACGAGGAGCGGCCGGAGCACATCCAATACGCGTGGGCCCACGCCGAGACCCAACCCCGCCTCACCCTCCGCCAGCGCGGCAAACAGGGCACCCTGCGGATCGTGGTGAAACTCAGCCTCCATGGCTCCTGATGTTCATTCTATCCAGCTGCCCGAATCCACTCGCGCACGCTTGTAGCCACCCGATCATCTGATGCGCCCGATTCTTCTGTTCTCCCTTTTGCTCAGTTGCGCCGGGCTGAACGCCACCGCGCCCGACCCGCTCGAAGCCGGCTTCCGCCAGCCGCCCCCGGACGCCCGTCCCAAGACCTGGTGGCACTGGATGAACGAGGCCGTCACCAGGGAGGGCATCACCGCCGACCTCGAGGCGATGTCCCACGCGGGCCTCGGCGGGGTGCAGATCTTCTACGCCGCGCTGCGCAACGAGGACACCGAGCGGTTCATCACCCCGTCGGCCGCCTACCTCTCGCCGGAATGGTTCGACCTCATCCGCCACACCGCCACCGAGGCGCAGCGGCTGGGGCTCGACGTGGGTTTCCTCAACAACGCCGGCTGCAGCGTCTCGGGCGGACCCGGCGTCACCCCCGGCCAGGGCATGCAGCACGTCGTCTGGAGCGAGACGCGCGTCACTGGCGGCGCAAAATTCACCGGCTCCGTGCCGCGACCGGCGGTGCGCTACGGCTTCCTGAACACCCCCGACTCGCCCACGCCGCCGAAAACCTTTTTCGGCGCCGAACCCGCCAACCTCGCCGACCATTATCGCGACATCGCCGTCATCGCCTTCCCCACGCCGTCCGCCGAGGCGGACGCCGATCCGGTCCCGCTCCGCATCACCACGAACGCACCGGTCGCCGAATCCGCCAACCTGTGCGACCGCAACGGCGACACCGCCGTCACGCTGCCCAATCCCACGCCCAATCAGCCGGCTTGGGTCGCCTATGAATTCGCCACGCCCATCACCGTGCGTTCCGCCCTCGTCGCCTGCACCGGGAGCAGTTGGCCGCGCGACGGCGAACTGCAGTGCAGCGACGACGGCACCGCCTGGCGCACCGTGCAACCACTGGCCCGCATCACGCTCTGGGACCGCTTTGCCCCCTGCACCACCGCGCTGCCGGAAACCCGCGCCCGGTTCTTCCGCTTCGTCTTCACCTCGGCGATGTACTTTGCCCGACAGCTGCAGCCCGCCGAACTGCGCCTGAGCCCCCGCGCCCGCCTCGATCACTGGGAAATCCAGACTGCCGTCGTGCCCGCCCTCGTGCCGGCGGTCGAACCCGTGACGGTTACCCCGGCCGCCGCGATCGATCCCGGCCGCGTGCTCGATCTCACCGACCGCCTGCGGCCCGACGGTACACTCGACTGGACCACGCCGGCCGGCGAATGGACGATCCTTCGCTTCGGTTACGCCCCCATGGGACTCAAGAACCGCAGCGGCTCCATGGCCGGCTCCGGCGGACTCGAGGTGGACAAGCTCGACCGCGCCGCCGTGGCGCAATTCTTCGCCGACGGCCCCGCCCGGATCATCGCCGCCGCCGGCCCGCTCGCCGGTCCGGTGTTGAACAACCTGCTCATGGATAGCTGGGAGATGTTCACGCAGAACTGGACGCCCCGGTTTGCGGAGGAATTCCAACAGCGCCGCGGCTACGATCCGCGGCCCTGGCTGGCGGTGATGACCGGCCGCATCGTCGGCGACGCCAAACTCAGCACCCGTTTCCTTTTCGACGTGCGCCGAACGATCTCGGAGCTGGTCGTCGAAAACCACTACGGCACCTTCGCCGAACTCGCGCGCCGCTCCGGCCTGAAACTCTACGCCGAGGCCCCCGGCCATGCCGGGCCGACCGTGGTGGACGCCTTTGCCACCAAGGGCCGCGTGGACGTGCCCATGGGCGAGTTCTGGCTCGGCCGGCTGCACGACTCCAGTGACGCCAAGCAGGCCGCCGCCTCGGCGCAGCTCTACGGCCAGCGCATCGTCGCGGCCGAGTCGTTCACGAGTTCACCCGAGGAATGCAACTGGCAGGAATCCCCCGCCAACCTGAAGACCTTCGGCGACCATTATTTCGCGACCGGCATCAACCAGTTTATCTTGCACACGTCCGTGCACCAGCCCTGGCCCGACCGCGCCCCCGGGATGACGCTGCTGATGTACGGCTCGCACTTCGAGCGTACCAACGGCTGGCTGGCCGTCGCCGGTCCGCCGTGGCTCGGCTACGTCGCCCGCTGCCAGTTCCTGCTCCAGCGCGGATTGCCGGTCGCGGACGTGAGTTTCTTTGTCGGCGAGGATGCACCCAATGATTTCCCCGGGCCCGACGATCCGCGGCTGCAAGCCATGCTGCCCCCGGGTCACGACTACGGCGGCTGCAGCGCGGAGGGTCTGATCGAGCGCATGGCGGTGCATGACGGTCGCATCGTCCTGCCGGACGGCATGAGTTACGCCGTCCTGGTCCTGCCAGAGTGGCCGGAGCTCACGCTGCCGGTGGCCCGCAAGCTGCGCGACCTCGTGTCGGCAGGCGCCACGGTGGTCGGCCCCCGCCCGACCGGCTCTCCCAGCCTGGGCGAGCACCCGCGGGACGCGGCTGAGGTCCGTCGCATCGGCGCCGAGGTCTGGGGCGCCATCGACGGCGTGGCCGTGCGGGAAAACCGCTATGGGGACGGCCGCGTCATCTGGGGTCGGCCTCTGGCCGACGTGCTGCCGTCGCCCGACTTCACCTATGACCGCACCGGCGGCGCGAGGCTCGACTTTGCGCACCGCCGCGACGGCGACACCGACATCTATTTCATTTCCAACCAAGGCACCGCCGCCGCCACGGTCACCGCCACCTTCCGCGTGGCGGGTCGCGCGCCCGAGCTCTGGGACCCTGAGACTGGCGTCATCGCGCCCGTCTCCGCGTACATCCAGGAACCCGACGGCCGCACGTCGCTGCCGCTGCATCTGCCGCGCGAGGGCTCAATCTTTGTCGTCTTTCGTCACCCCGCCACACGCGACGCGATCACAGCTGTCTCCCGCAACGGCACCGCCCAACCACTCACCGCCCTCCATAACCCCGCGCCGGGCGACTATACCCTGATTTCCGCCGCTGGTGAACAGCGCCACCTCAAGGTCGAGCCCGCATCGCCGCCGGTCACCGTCACCGGACCTTGGCAGCTGCAGTTCCCATTCGAAACCGAGCCATTGCCCTTGCCGGAATTGAGCTCTTGGTCCGAACATCCGGCGCCGACGGTCAGACACTTTTCGGGCACGGCCACGTACTCGGGTCGGTTCATGGTACCCGCCTCAAGCCTCGGCGGCGGGGCTTGCGTCACGCTCGACCTCGGCCGCGTCGAGACCTTCGTCACCGTCACGCTCAACGGCCGGCGGTTGCGCACACTCTGGCATCCGCCCTATGCGTTGGATGTGACTGAAGCCGTCCAGCCCGGAGAAAACCGGCTCGAACTCGCCGTCACCAACCTCCTCGTCAACCGCCTCATCGGCGACCAGCATCGGCCGGAAAACGAGCGCCAAACCTGGTCCACTCATGCGCCCTACACCGCGGAGTCGCCCCTGCTGCCTTCGGGCCTGCTCGGCCCAGTGAACCTGACGTTTCAGCCCCGGTTGTAGGCAACCGTCCCGCGAAACTCAGCAGCCAACCGGCCGCTGACGCACCGGAATAATCAGGCAATTCGTCGGTCGCCCGCGCTTGAAATCGGCGGGATCGTGGCGCGCAATAGCATGGTCCATGCTGGAGCGATCCCCTGCCGCCCTTCGCCCCCCTCGGCTGTCTGCGCCCGCGGGCCAGCGCCGGTGGCCGCTCATGCTCGTCCTCGCGTGCTTCGCCCCGGGGGTGCACGCCCAGACCCCCAGCCTGACGTCGCAGTGGGAAGCACTCTCCTACGGTTTCTACAACGACGCGGGCGAGGCGTTCGCTCGCGCCGGTGACTCGCGCGAAGCGCGGCTTGGGGCCGCCATCGCGCAGGTGAATCGCTCGCCCGTGACCGCCACGTCTCTCGCGGACGCCGAACGGCAGCTCACGACCCTCCGTGCGAACGATGAGATTGGCCGCGCAGCGCACTACTTCCTGGCTCGTCTTTACCAGCTGCATCCCATCGAGCCCGACCCGGTCGCAGCAGCCCGGGAGTTCGAAGCCCTCGTCGCCACGGGCGCCGACGATGTCTGGTGCCGGCTCGCCCTCGTCAAGCTGGCCATCCTCCGTCTCACCACGCTGCCGGGTCCGGACGATCCGGCCGCCCGCATCGCCATCGTCACACCGCTATTTGCCCGCACCAACGACCCGGCCACCCACCGCGATCTGCACCTGGTCGTCGCCGAGGTTTGCCTCCGCAGCCAGCGCTACGATGCCGCCACGCGCGTGCACCTGCTCGCCGCGCTCGATGCGCCCAGCCTCGGCGCTGATGTGCGCGCCGACCTGCTCATCCAGATCGCGCGCGTCTCGCAGCTCATGAACGACGCCGTCACGGCCCGCGGATATTTCGAGCGTTTCGTCCGCGAATTCCCCCGCGACCGGCGGCGTCCCACTGTGGACCTCATCCTCGCCGGCAGCGAAGCCCCCGGCCCGCCATGAAACGCCCCCGTCTCATTCTCGCCCTGATCTGCTTCGCCCTGGCGTACGCGGGATCGATTTTCTACGTCTTCGGTCCGGAGAATCGCGACCGCGACCAGCCGCCGCCGCGGGTGACGATCCGTTTCGGCCACTGGCAGCTGGAGACCGGCCTGCGCGAGGCTTTCGATGTCGTCGCCCGGCGCTACATGGAACTGCACCCCGACGTGCGCGTCGAGCAGCTCGCCGTCCCAGGCGCCGTCTACAAGCAGTGGCTGAGCACGCAGATCGCCGGCGGCACGGTGCCCGACCTGGTGAGCTTCGACTCCGCAGACCAGGCCCTCGTGGCGCAGGTGCCGCGGCACTTCGAGGTGCTGACCCGTTGGCTCGAGGAGCCCAATCCCTACAACGCGGGCACGCCGCTCGAGGGCATGGCATGGAAGGACACGTTCATCGACCGCGGCCGCAACCGCGCGACCTATCTCGACCAGTACCGCAACTACTTCGCCGTCGGCCTGTGCTCGCACACCATGCGGATGTTCTACAACCGCGACCTCATGCGCGCCATCACCGGAAGCGCCGAGCCGCCGCGCGATTTCCAGGAGTGGCGCGAGCTCGGTCGAAAGGTGCGCGCCCATCGGCCGGGCCTCGCGCACGTCGCGGGCTCGCGGGATTTCTATGGCTGGCTCATGCCCGCGCTGGTCAACCAGTCGCTCGGCCGCTGGATCGGCCGGCGCGATTACGGCCTGCGCTTCGGCACCACGAGCTTCGATTTCTTCGGCGACTTCCTCGACGGCCAGTGGAGCCTGCGCTCGTCCGAGATGCAGCAGGCGCTGCACATCGCGCAGGCCTTCGGCCGGGAGATGCCGGCCGGCTTCATGCAGGTCGACCGCAACGCCGCACTGCAGTCGTTCCTCCGCGGCGAGGCGTTGTGCGTGCCGAGCGGCACGTGGGATTACCCGACGATGCGGGCGACGGCGAAGTTCGGGATCGGCGGCTATCGTCTGCCCCTGCCCGCGGCCGACGATCCGGAGTTCGGCGGCCTGGCGCTGCTGCCCGTATCGGATGGCGGCGTGTCCACCGCCCTGCCGTTCTACCTCACGCGTCAGAGCGCGCATAAGGCCGAGGCTCTCGACTTCCTGCGCTTTGTCACGAGCGTCGAGGGCAACCGGCTCTTCTCGGACGCCAGCCAATGGATGCCGTCCATCGAAGGGGTGCCGGTCGCGCCCGAGTTGGAGCCATTCCAACAGGTGACCGGCGGCTACATCGCCACCGATGCGCAAAGCGGCCCGATCCTCATGACCGGACCCGGCGCCGAGAGCGCGCGCTTGCTCACGACCCATTACCACCAGCTCTTCGCCCCCGACGGCGGCGTCGAGGCCTTCACGCGTACAGTCGAGGACCGATTGCGGGCGACCGTGCTCGCCGACCTGCGCCGGCAGCTCCAACTGGGTCGCGCCAATCTCCGCCGACGCGACACCGCTCTGGGCGCCCAGTGGTTCCTCGGCCCGACCGAGCAGGCCGACATGCTCCGTCAGGTCACCGGCCAGCACCTCGTCGAGGTCCAAACCGCCCTGCTCGCCCGCCGCCTCTAGCGATCGCGGTGCACAGGCTTGTTAACCACGGATTCCACGGATTTCACAGATGGGATCCAAGGCAATGGCCACAAGAGGCGCAAAAGGCACATAAGGACCGATCCATTTTTACAGGAGGTAACGGAGGAAACGGAGTCTTTGGATCGAGCTCTCTGTTCTCTCTGTTTCCTCCTGTAAAATGCCTGAGAGTCCTTATGTGCCTTTTGCGCCTCTTGTGGCCATCCCTTGCTCCACGTCATCCGTGAAATCCGTGGTAAAAAACTCCGCATCGTGCCTACACGTAGAACGTCTCCGCCGGCTGTAGCATTGCCACCGTGGCACGCAATCGCTTCCGCTCCTCCCAGCCCTCCCCATGCACCTCACGGCCATCAACAGTGCGGAAGCGGTCTTTGAGCCGTTCTTCGACCCGTACCTGAGCGAATTTCCCGAGTGGACCTTCGCCGCCCCCGACAGCGTCGGCCTGGCCGAGTCCCGCGGCTGGGCGTTTCACACGTTCCAATGGCAGCGCCCCACGGTCGACGGGCTCGTCGTGCGCATGCACCGGCGTTACGCAGACCTCGACTGCGCCGACTTCGAGCGCCTCGTCGTCTGCAT
This sequence comes from uncultured Opitutaceae bacterium, assembly GCA_964355715.1. Lineage (GTDB taxonomy): Bacteria > Verrucomicrobiota > Verrucomicrobiia > Opitutales > Opitutaceae > UBA2377. Next base: position 102,165 of record CAYHEW010000002.1, read on the forward strand.
CAACCTACCCGAGGAGGCGCGCATCACGATCGTCGCCGAGACCGACGCCGGCGTCCGCCGTCGCACGGGCGAGCCGTTCGGCGCCCTCCGGCGCGAGGAATGGGTCGACCTCGCCGGTGCGAAGTCCATCCGCACCCTGACGGTCGAAATCCACACGCCGCGTCCGGGCGCCGGCGCCGGTTGGCTGCTCTGGTTTGGCCTGACGCATCCGGGCCGGCTCGCAGCGCACCTCAAGCAATGGGACCGCTACGACGAGCGCTGGAACAAGTACCTGCAGCCGCCGGAGTTCGAGCCCACCTTCACCCCGACCTACGGCCTGTTGATCAATGCGGAGGAGCTCGCCGCCGTTCAGCGTGATTTCGCCCAATCCCCGGCGATGGCCGAAATGCGCGCCAGCTCCGACTACGCCCGCACGGTGCGCCCCGAGAGCCTGATCGGCGAGCACATGAATTTCTGGAGCGCCAACACGCTCCGCCGCGAGCGCGACTACAACAAGATGCTCTCGCTCCACGGGCCCCTCGCCGCCCAGGCCGGTGTGCTGTGGAAGGACAAGGCCCTCTGCCGACTCGCCGCGCGCTTCGCCCTGAGCATCGCCCTCTGCGACCACTGGGAGGACAGTTTCTGGGCCCATTTCCGCGGCTGCACCTCGGACCAGCGCGGCTTCGTGCAGGCCATCGCGACCTGGGACTGCGCCCTCATCCTCGATCTCTGCGGCGAATGGTTCACGCCGCTCGGACGCGACCTCATCCTCAAGCGCATCGCGACCGAGGGTCACGGCAACATGTGCCAGGCCTCGTGGTGGTACGAATACATGTACTACGGCAACCAGCTTGCGTGGATCTCGCCGGCCCGGATCTATGGCCTGCTCCTGCTCGAGCGCACGATGCCGGCGCGGCTCGACCATTACGCGCAGCCCCCCGCCTCGCGCGTCGCCCCGCACACCGACCTCGCCTGGATTAACCTGCAAGACAACCTCGCCAAGGCTCTGCTCCCCGACGGCGGCTACCTCGAGGGCGTCTCGTATTTCACCTACACCGCCCGGCAGGCCTTCCTCGGCGCCACGCTCTACGGTCGCGGCCGCGGCCTCGACCCGCGCTCGCTCATCGCCCCGGCCCTGCTGCGCACGGACCGGCTCGCGGAGATGCTGTACTCCACCGACGACGCGCAGGACATGATCCTCCTCGCCGACGCCATGTTCCCGGTCAGCGAAGGCCTCGCCTTCCTCGCCTGGCTCATGCCGCAGTCGCACTGGGTGACCATCTACCGCAAGTCCCTCCGCCGCGCCGGCGCCGCGCCCATGCTGCTGCCGCTGCGTCTCGACCGCGACATCCCCGCCGAAGGCCCGCCGCTCGCGCCCGTGTGCTCCATGCCCGACACGGGCATGATGTGCTCCGTCCGCCGCCACGCCGGCGAGCTCGTGAAACTTTTCATCATGGGCAACCGCTCCGGCGGCGACCATCAGCACGAGGACAAGGGCAGCTTCGTCCTCGAATACGCCGGCGACAGCTTCGCCCTCGATTTCGGCGTGCTCGACTACGCCAACCCGGTCACCGACATGCTCAAGCAGGCCCAGCGCCACACGACGCTCACGCCGTGGAGCGACACCGGCCGGCCGCACCCGCAGAACCCGATCTTCGCCGACATCAAACCCGTCGGCACCGGCGATGCGGTGAAATTCCACGCCACCATGGACGTCACGCCCGGCTGGGAGGGGTGGTTCACAAAGTGGCAGCGCACGTGGGATTCGCCGACGCCCGACACCCTCGTCGTCACCGACGACTGGGCCATCGCCCAGGGCCGCGGCGTCATCTTTCACTGGACCACCCGCCTGCCGATGCACTGCGAAGGCGACCGCATCGTCATCACCGGGCGCCGCGCTCGCGCCGAGATCCGCATCCCCGCCGGGGTCGAAGTCGAACTCGAGGAACTCCCCCTGCTCGACCCGCGCCGCCTGAGCGTCGACACCGTCTATCACGGCGCCAGCAACCGCCGCCTCGACGCCGTCGCCACCCAGGCCCACGGCAGCCTCTTCGGCTGGAACCACGCACCGACCCAGCCGCGCTTCACGTTCCGTCAACCCGGCCGCAGCGGCACGCTGCGGGTTGAGGTGAGGTTTGCGCTGAAGTGAATCTTAGCCCGGGAGCGCGACGGCCCTGATCCTCACCACCGCGCATCCGCGCTGCAGCGGGACATCCAAAAGCCAGCCCGATTCGGTACGGAGGCACTTTATGGGCAAGACCGCATCGCTGCCCGGATGCAAGACCTCGGCGTGCGGTTCAGGCCCTGGCGCAACCGGCAGACGCAGGCTCACCTTCGCCCCGGTCTCCGCGCCGCCAAAGGTCACCGTCACCACATGGCCACCGGGCACGGCGAACAGATTGGCTTTGGCCACCTCGCCGGCGACCGTCACCGCATGCGGCACGAGCACCCATTTCTTGCCGCGCAGGGCGGTGAAAAGCGGACCATAATCGAAATACCACCGATCCACCTCGGGCGATGGCATGATCGTGTGATCATTGCCCGGCACCGGCGCGGTCGGGAAAATGCCGAGGTGCAGGTGCCGCTGGAAGTAGGCGTCGGGATCGGGCTGCAGCTCCTTTTCACTGTGCGTCCAGACGAGGCAGGGCTTGTACACGCATTGGAGGGCCGCCGCATTCACCTCCCAGGGCCAGTCGCCATGCTCGTGGTAGACCGCATCGCCGTGGCGCATCAGCTCCGTGCGGTTGATGAGCAGATTCAGGAAGATGAACTTGCCGGCCTCATGGAAGACCGGCCCCATCCGGTCCAAAAGCTCCGCCCACGAGGCATACAGCGAGCGCGCCGGCCGACCGTGCACCCAGCTGACGCCGTCATCGGCGTGGTAGTTGAACACCCGCAGCCAATCCAGCCGGTCAATGCAGATGCCGAAGCTGTCGGGCAGCTCGGCCACGTGGCGCCGGGCCTGATCCAGCAGAAACTCCCGGTACTTCGGCCCGCCGCAATCCGTCACGATACTACCCTCCCACGAACCGAAGGTCTCGCCGGTCCGCACCCGCAGCACGGCATCGGGAATGACCTTGAAAAGGAAATTGTTGCCGTTCTTCCACTGGTCGTCGGGGCCGAGGGTGGGATCCACGCCCTCGGGTGTCCCGGGCCTGGCCCCGAACTCGGTCACATTGAAGTAACTGAGCAGCGGAAACCCCATCTCGCGCCAGCGCCGCGCGGCCTCGCGCATGCCGGCCAGCGTGATGAGGTTGCCCTTCACGATGCGGCGGTACGGCTCGTGCTCGCCGGTCGGCGGCAGAAACATGCCCATGTAGGGAAAGTCGTAACTGGCCGCCCAGTTCACCCGGAAGGCCATTCGCCGGAGGCGATCGACATCCAGCTCGCGCGGCCAGTCGGAGTAGGCACCGAGACCCGATAGCTCAGCCACCGCCGGCACCGGCGGATCAAAAAACGCCGCGTAGCGCCGGGTCATCCAGCCAAACCCGCCGCGCCAATCGCCCGCACCGGGCACGAGATCCAGGGCGAATCTGACCACCCGCCCCTCGCCCAGGCGGTGGGCGCCGCGGGTGAAGGCAAAGCGACCGTCGCGGTGCGTATCGAGCGCGACCTCGCGCAGGGTGTCCTCCGGCGAAAGCACGAGGCTGAGGCCAAGGTCCGACGCGGGTTCCAACAGGCTCAGCAACGGCACGGAAAATCGCGCCGCCAGGTTGTAGGCCCCGCCGATCCGCTCCTCGCCATTCCACGGCGCCGCTCCGTACCACAGGCGACGCGTGGCAAACGGCTGCGGAATCAAAGGATCGCGCCACGTGTCGTGACGTTGCTCAGGGTCGTCCCAGACGGTCCAATACCGCATCGGCTGGGTCGTCTCCGGCCAGTCGAGCCAGGTCCTGATGCCCGTGCTCCACGCCGGATCGGCGCTCGTGACCTCGATTTCCCAGCGGATACTGTCGGGGGTCGGACGGAAACGCTCGGTAATCTGCGCGCTTGGCCCGGTGGTTCCCCGACCGACCGACCGCGTGAACTCCACCCCGCCATCCGCGAGGGTTCGCACCGCGACTGCGCCGTGGTCGCGGCAATGCTCGAGGGAGGTGCCGCCCCGGATGGCGCGCGACACCAGTCGGTCGCCGATGGTGGCCCCCACGATTTCACCGCGCTCCGAGAGGGCAATGCGCAGGCCGGACACCCGCACCTCGTGGTTTGCGACCGCGGTCGCAATCCGTCGCGACACCGGCTTCGCGCCGATCAGCACCGGGTCGGCCCAGTTGGCGAAATCGTCCTTGCTGCCATCGCCGGCATCCGTGACCAAAAGCTTCAATTCGCGCACTCCCGCCAGATCGACCCTGACCTGCCTTGCGGGTGTGGAGCCACGCATGACACCGCTGTCGAAGACCTCCCGGCCGTCGGCTACGACCTTGAAGACGACACTGGCCAGGTCGGATTTCGCCTTGGCCGCATCAATCCCGACCCAGGCCTCGAACCGCTCACCGGTTCCATCCAGTTCGTACACGATTTCGCTCCGGGCGTGGGTGCCGAGTCCACGTTCGAAAGCGCGGTCGCCGATCTGGAGGGGCGTGCAACCGACACTGCGATCATAGGCCAGCGCCCCGGAACCCTGCCAATGCGACACCGGTTCCAGTTCCGTCAGGTACACCAAGCCGGCTATGCCCATCGCCGTCATCATCGGCAGCGCCCGCAAACCAACGACGAGCAACCAGCGCAACACAGGGCACCATCGAAAGAATTTTCAGGCATGGCGGGGGAACTTGAAGGCCTCAGGCTCGCATGCGACCCGCCCGACAGTCAAACGACCGGTCCGCCTATCTGTAGAAAACCCGCTGGAGGTGCGCCCACCCCCGGTCGCGCGCTCGGTTCCCCCAACTACACGTAGAACCATTCCAGGCACCTGAGGCGTTGCCAAAAAGCTGGCTTGGGCTTCGCCTGTGTTCGTCCGCAGTCAATCCCTCCCCCATGAAAGTCACCCCCGTCAACAGCGCCGAAGCCGTCATTGAAGCGTTCCACGATCCGCAGATCAGCGAACTCAAACAGTGGACCGTCACCGGCGACGGCGTCACGGGCTTCAAGTGCTGGCAGAACTGGATCTGGGTGCAGTGGGCCTGGGAAAAGCCCGCGACCGACGGCCGCGTGGTGCGGTTCCACCGCGCCTACGACCTCGACTGCTCGGCTTACGACCGGCTGATCATCAACGCCGTCATCCCCGAGGGCGGCTGGTTCACGCTGCACGCCGAGACCGATGCCGGCCCGCGCCAACGCCGGGGCGAGCCCTTCGGTGGCATCAAGCGCGAGGAGTGGCTCCCGCTCGACGGCGCCAAGCGCATCCGCTCCGTCACGATCGAGGCCTGGTTCCCCCACTCCGCCCCGGGCAACGCCTGGATCTACTGGATGATGCTGCAGAGCACCGAACGCCTGCCCGCGCACCTCGCGCAATGGCAGGGGTACGACGAGCGCTGGGAGAAATACCTGCAGCCGCCGGATTTCCAGCCGACCTTCAAACCCACGTACGGCCTGCTGCTCGACGCCGACGAGCTCGACGCCGCCCGCGGCAAATTCGCCCACTCCCCGGCCGCCGGCGCGCTGCACGATGCCGCGGCCGATGCCGCCGCCGTCCGACCCGAGAGCCTCATCGGCCAGCACGTCTATATCTGGAGCTCCAACACGCTGCGCCGCGAGCGCGACCACAACAAGGTCGTCACCATCCACGGCGCCAACGCCGCCCAGGCGGGCATGCTGTTCAAGGACGCCAACCTCTGCCGCCTGGCCGCGCGGTTCGCCATCAGCCTCGCGCACTTCGAGCGCTGGGACGACAGCTTCGTCTGCTACATGCCCGGCAGCACCTGGGAACAGCGCAGCTTCACCCAGTCGATCTGCGTCTACGAGTGCTCCCTGATCCTCGACCTCTGCGGCGAGTGGTTCACCGAGGTCGGCCGGCAGCTGGTCCTCCGGCGCATCGCCGAGGAGGGCCTCGGTCACCTCAACTTCAACACGTGGTGGTGGGAGTACCTGTTCCACTGCAACCAGCTCGCCTGGTTCGCGCCGGGCCGCATCCTCGGCTACCTCACGCTCGAGCGCACCATGCCGGCGCGCTGCGACGCGCCGCTGCAGCGGCCCAACCCCTCGCGCGTCGTGCCCTATACCGACCTCGCGGCGCAGGACCTGATCGAGAATCTTAATCACGTACTCCTGCCCGATGGTGGCTACGTCGAGGGTCCGACCTATTTCACCTGGGTCGCCCGCCAGGCGTTCGTCGCCTTGCACCTCTATGCCCGCGCCCGCGGCAAGTCGCTGCAGGAGCTCATGCCGGAGCAGATGAAGAAGACCGCGCTGATGGCGGAGGTGCTCTGCTCCACCGACGACCGCCAGGACACGATCCTGATCTGCGACGCGATGTATGCGTTCCCCGAGTCCCTCGCCTTCCTCGCGGCGCACATGCCGGACAGCCATTGGGTCACGATCTACCGCAAGCAGCTCCGCCGCGCCGGCGCCGCCCCGTCGCTGCTCGCGATGAGCCTCGATCCGCAGATTCCGGCCGAGGGGCCGGCCCTGCGGCCCTTTGTCGAGATGCCCGACACCGGCATGACCGCCTCGGCGCGCCGCGTCGGCGGCGACATCGTGAAGCTCTTCCTCATGGGCAACAAATCCGGCGCCAGCCACACCCATGAGGACAAGGGCAGCTTCGTGCTCGAGTTTGCCGGCGACACGTTCGCCCAGGATTTCGGCGTCGTGGACTACAGCAACCCGCTCGTCGAGGAACTGAAGACCGCCCAGCGGCACAACATGCTCACGCCCTGGTCGCTCGGCCTGCGCCCCAAGCCCGCCAACCCGATCAACGCCAACATCCACGCCCAGGCGCGCGGCGATGCCACCGCCTTCCACGCGACGATGGACGCCACCGCGGGCTGGGAGGGTTGGTTCACGAAGTGGCAGCGCACCTGGGATTCGCCCGCGCCCGACCGGTTGGTCATCACCGACGAGTGGGCCGTCGCGCAGGGTGAAGGCGTGGTCTTTCACTGGACGGCCCCGCTGCCGATGCGACGCGAAGGCGACCGCGTGATCATCACCGGCCGCCGCGGCCGCGTGGAAATCACGATCCCGTCCGGCACCGAGGCTGCCATCGACCAACTGCCGCTGATGAACGACGAGCGCCGCGCCATCGACAAGCTCCGCCCCGAACTGGTCCGCTTCGGCCTGCTGCACGCCGACACCCAGCCACGCCTGACCATCCGCCAGCGCGGCCGCAGCGGCACGCTGCGCGTCGCGGTGAAGCTCGTCCCGAACGCATGAGCGCAGGGAAGGATCCGCTGCACGGCGTCACCCTCGAGGCCATCGTCACGCGCCTCTCCGCCCACTACGGCTGGGAGGAGCTCGGCCGACGCATCGCCGTCCGCTGCTTCACCCACGATCCCAGCGTGAAATCCAGCCTGACCTTCCTCCGCCGCACCCCGTGGGCGCGGCAGAAGGTCGAGCAGCTTTACGTGCGGACCCGGTTCGAGGCTTAGGCGCGGACGCCTGCTCAGACCTTCGCCACGACGATCGACGCGTTGGTCCCGCCGAAGCCGAAGCTGTTGGCGAGCGCGGCGCGCACGGTTTTGCGCACCGCGACATTGGGCGTGAAGTTGAGGCCCGTCGCCGCGCAGGCCGGATCGAGGTTCTGCAGGTTGATCGTCGGCGGCACGAGGCCGTCGTGGATCGCCATGACCGCGGCAAACGTGCCCATCGCACCGGCGCCGCCCAGGAGGTGTCCGGTCATGGATTTGACGCCGCTCACGTGGAGGTTCGCCTTGTTCTCGGCAAAGACCGCCGCGATCGCCGCCGCCTCCTCGCCGTCGCCGCCCGGGGTCGAGGTCGCGTGCGCGGAAACGTAGTCGATGTCGGTCGCCTTGAGGCCCGAGCGCTCCAGCGCGAGCTTCATGGCGCGGGCCGAGCCCTCGGCCTCCGGGGCCAGCGAGGAAAGGTGGTAGGCATCAGCCGTGGCGCCGTAGCCGCGCACCTCGGCATAGATGCGGGCGCCGCGCTTCACGGCACGCTCGTACTCCTCGAGGATGAAGACGATGGCACCCTCGCCGAGGACGAAGCCGTCGCGATCCGCGTCGTAGGGCCGCGAGGCCTGCTCCGGCGCGTCGTTGCGCTGCGAGAGTGCGCGCATCTGGGCAAATGCACCAATGGCCAGCGGAGTCACGGTGGACTCCGCCCCGCCCGCCACCATCACGTCCACGTCGCCGCGCGCCACAGCCGCCGCGGCCTCGCCGATGGCGTGGCCGCTCGTCGCGCAGGCCGAGGCCACGCTCATGTTGGGTCCGCGCGCGTCGAGCTGCAGGCTCACCTGGCCGGCGAGCAGGTTGGGCGCGATCTGGATGATGAAGAACGGCGAGATCTTGCGGTAGCCGCCCGCCTTCCACGTGTCGTGCATGGCCTCCATCTCGGGCAGGCCTCCGAGGCCGACGCCGAGGTTCACGCCAAAGCGCTCCGGCGCGAACGTCGCACGGTGGGCGTCGAGGCCCGAGTCGGCGTACGCCTCGACCGCCGCCACCGTGCCGAGATGGGTGAAGCGGCCGAATTTCTTCACATCCTTCGGGCTCACCGCATGCGTCAGCGGCTCACTGCCCGGCCCGCGCGGATGCAGCGGGGTCGCCAGCGGCTTGGCCGGCTCGAAGCCCTTGACCTCGCCCGCGATGTGCACGTTGCACGCCGTGGGATCGAAGCGCGTGATGCGCGCGATGCCGCTCTTGCCCGCGGCGAGCGCGGACCAGGTGGCGGGAGCGGTGTTGCCGACCGGGGTGACGGCCCCGATGCCGGTGATGACCACGCGACGGCGCGGCTGGGTGAGCGAGGGTGGATTTTGGCTCATGGGAAAGAGGAAGGTTTTGTTAGAGTTTTAGGTCTTAGGTTGTAAAGAAATTGGATCGCTCACGGGTTTCAGCTCTCCGGTATCCGGTTTTCGCGATCCGGTATCCACACAGAACTCCCGGCGCAGCATGCGCCGCGACGAAGCCAACAGCGCATCGCTGCGGGCCGGATCGTCAATGGCGCGCGCAAAGATCAGCGCGCCAACCAGGGAGCTCATGAGATGGGTGACCAGGTCGCGGTTCCGCTCCGGATCCGCGTTCAGCTGCAGGGCCGCCCCAAGGCGGTCAAGGTGGCGAACGAAGCCCTCCGCGAATCCCGCCCGCCCGCGCCCGGCCAGCCGGCCCATGTCCGCGCCGACCGCCACGATGAGGCAGCCCGACCCGCGGTTGTCGCGGTGATGCCGGGAAAGGTAGCTGTCGATCAGCAGCCGGGCCCGCTGCGCCGCCGTCGGGAGCGCCGCGATGCGCTCGAGGTTGACCACGGCCCCGGCAAAGGCCTCGGCGCACGCCTCGGCGACCAGTTCGGACTTGTCGTGGAAATGCGCGTAGAACCCGCCATGCGTGAGCCCCGCCCGCCGCATGACCTCATCCACGCCCGTCGAATCTACCCCGCGCTCGCGAAAAGCCGCGCTCGCCGCGGCGACAATGCGGCGGCGGGTCTGGAGCTTGTGATCCGATGGATAGCGCAAGGTCGCTTTGAATGACGAGCGTCATACCAAGATTCAAGCCGGAATTTTTTAACCACGGATTTCACGGATCACGCGAATGAGGCGTGGTTGCATGGCCCCTCCTCCGCCGGGCCTACGGAGGGCAGGCACAAAAGGCGCAGAAGGCACATAAGGTCCCGATCATGTTTTACAGGAGAAAACAGAGGCAACAGAGAGCCGATCCTCAGCCTCCGTTCTCTCTGTTACCTCCTGTAAATCAGTCTGGGGGCCCTTTGTGCATTATTTGGCTAACCCTCCGGGCCTCCCTGCCAAATCCGCGTCATCCGTGAAATCCGTGGTTAAGGAAAACGCCCAAGCCCCGGCTTTGACTTTGCCTCTCACGGGGCTTTTGCTGGCCGCCTTTCACGATGGAGCAACTGCACGCTTACTGGCGCATGGAGTACATCACGGCGCCCCGTTTTCCGGCCGAGATGAAGCGCCCGTTCACCGAGTTGCCTGCCCTCGGCGATGACCGCGCCGCGCTGATCGTCCACCGGCAGCGCCACTCCTATCTCATTCTCAACCGGTTCCCGTACAACCCCGGTCACTTGCTCGCCATCCCCTTCCGCGAGGTGGTCGAGCTCGAGGAGCTCGATCCCGCCGAGCGCGCCGACCTGATGGAGGCCATCGTCTTCGGCAAGCGGATGCTCGCAGCGGCCCTGCGTCCCGACGGTTTCAACATCGGCTTCAACCTCGGCACTGCCGCCGGCGGCAGCATCGCCCACCTCCACGCCCATCTTGTCCCGCGGTGGAACGGCGACACCAACTTCATGCCCGTTCTCGGCCAGACCCGCACCCTCCCTGAGGCCCTCGAGTCCACCTGGGCCAAGCTCGCCGCCACCGCCAAGGACCTGGCCGGCAAGTCGGCCTGACCTTTCCGGTCTCCGCCATCCGCAATCCGGAATATTGTCCTCCGTGCCTGCCCAAACTCTCCACTTCCCCAGCCCCCGCCACCTGAGCCAGCTTTACGCCGGGCGCGAGGAGAACCTCATGCAGGCCGAGCGTGCTTTGGGCGCCAAGCTCATCACCCGCGAGGCCTGGCTCAAGGTCGAGGGTCCGGCCGAGGCCGTCGCCAAGACCGAGGAGCTCTTCAACTTCCTCAACGAGGCGCGCACCCAAGGCATGGCGATCCGCACGCCCGACTTCGTCCGCATCGCCGAGGCCTTCGCCCGGGGCGAGGGCTCCCAGCTCCGGCAGCTGATCGCCGAGCCGCTCGTCATCGCGACCAACCGCAAGAGCATCGTCCCGAAAACCCTCGGCCAGAAGCTCTACCTGCAGTCGATGCTGAAGCACCCCGTGGTCTTCGGCATCGGGCCCGCCGGCACGGGCAAGACGTACCTCGCCATGGCCGCCGCCGTCTCGGCCCTGCTCAAGAACGAGGTGCAGCGCCTCATCCTCACCCGTCCCGCCGTCGAGGCCGGCGAGGCCCTGGGCTTTTTGCCCGGCGACCTGCGCGAGAAGATTCTGCCCTACCTGCGTCCGCTGTACGACGCCCTGCACGACATGCTCGATCCCGAGGACGTCGCCCGCCTCACCGAGAAGGGCGTGATCGAGATCGCCCCGCTTGCGTACATGCGCGGCCGCACCCTCGCCAACGCCTTCATCATCCTCGACGAGGCCCAGAACACCACGCCCGAGCAGATGATGATGTTCCTCACCCGCCTCGGCGAGGAGTCGCGCATGGTCGTCACGGGCGACATCACGCAGATCGACCTGCCCCGTTCGAAGCAGAGCGGCCTCCTCGAGGTGCGCCACATCCTCGCCCACGTGCCCGGCATCGATTTCCACACGTTCAGCGGCGCCGATGTCGTCCGCCACCCGCTCGTCGCCCAGATCATCGCGGCCTACGAGCGCTACAAGGACCCGATCGGCACCGATGGGGAGAAGCGCTGATCGCGCCATGCCCGCCCGCCCGCTCGCCATCGCCAACCGGCACCCGCGGCTCAAGCTCGACCGGCGCGCCCTCGCCGCGGTCATCACGACGCTCGACGCGCAGGCCGACCGGTTTCAGGGCGGTTGCCCGCCCGGGGATCTGTCGCTCGTCTTCCTCACCGATCCGGCCCTCGCGAAGCTGCACGCCGACTTCCTCGCCGATCCGTCGACGACCGATGTCATCACCTTCGAAGGCGACGCCAGCCTCGGCTCCGCGGGCGAGATCTGCGTTTCGGCCGACACGGCCGCCGCCTACGCCCGCAAGCACGGTCGCGACTTCAGCGCCGAGCTCACCCTTTACGTGATCCACGGCTGGCTCCATCTCGCCGGCTACGACGACCTGCAGCCGGCTAAGAAGCGCCGCATGCGCGCCGCCGAGGCCCGGGCGCAGGCCACCCTCGCCGCCGCCGGCCTCGCGCCGCGGTTCCGCCTGGGCCGGCGCTGATTTATTTTGCCTCCGGCCGGCTTTGCCCGACCCTTGGCGGCGTCCATGCCCGATTCCCGTATCGCCTCCCTGCGCAACGCCTTTTTCACCGGTCTGCTGCTGGTCGCCCCGCTCGTCGTCACGATCTGGGCGCTCCGCGTGGTGATTGGCATCGTCGGTGGTTCGATCACCCCGCTTTTTGCCCCGTACCTGCCACAGACCCTCGCCCACCTGCCCAGTCTGGTCTGGGACATCGTCGCCACGGTCATCGTCCTCGGCCTCGTCACCCTGCTCGGCTACCTCTCGGGTTATTTCTTCGGCCGCTACTTCGGCGGCGTCGCCGAACGCATGATCCAGGGCATCCCGGGCATCGGCGGATTCTACAACAGCGTGAAGCAGTTCATCGCGACGGTCGGCGCCAAGGACCGCACGCAGTTCAGCAAGGTCGTCCTCGTCCAGTTTCCCCGCGGCGGCGCGCACACCATCGGCTTCGTCACCAACATGGGCTCGGGCGAGCCGCACCAGCATCTGGGCGAGCCGCACTGGGCCGTGTTCGTGCCCACGTGTCCGAGCCCGGTGAACGGGTTCTTTTTCTACGTGCCGGTCCGCGAGGTGATCGAACTCGATATGTCCGTCGGCGATGGCATGAAGACCGTGATTTCCTGCGGTGCCGTCCTGCCGTCCTGGCCGCCGACGAAGCCGCCGTTCCTCCCAGGCCAGCGCCCCGGCGCCTGAGCGTGCGCCGCCCCGGGGAACGCGCCCGCCATGCCCGGACTCTCGCTCCAGACCGAGGCCTTCGTGTTGCTGAAGCGGCCGCCCTCCGACCGTTTTCAGGGCTTCGTCGCCTTCTCGCCCGAGCACGGCCCCCTGCAGCTCATGCAACGCCTCGCCCTGAAGGCGGCCGCCACGCAGGCAACCCTCGACCTGTTCGACGAGGTCGCGCTCATCCTCGAGAGCTCCAATCAGGGACAGACCTGGTTCGTGAAGGAGACACGCCTCATCAACCGCCCCACCGGCATCGGCCGCACCTACGAGGCCCTGCGCCAGGCCTCGGCCTTCGCCACCTTGATCGCCCGCAACCGCGTCGCCGAGGAAGGCCGCGCCGCCGTCGGCCAGCTGTTGCGCCAGGCCTTCGCCGCCTTCGCGACCAGCGACCGGCCGGACCTCGTGTACTTCAAGGCCCTCTATGCCTTCGCCCGTGACGAGGGCTACCCCGTCCGCCAGCAGTGGCGCCCCACCCTCCCCGCCGACCTTCGCGCCATCGCCGACCTCGCGCTGCGCACCCCGCTGCAGGAACTCGCCCCCGCCGACGTCCCGGCCGCACGCGCCGCCCTCCTCATCCGCCGCCTCGAGGAATACCTCCGCGGCCACACGGAGGTTCTGCTCGAATGAGCATGACCTTCGACCTCGACCAACGCACCGCGATCCTCGGCGTCGGCGAATTCGCCGGGTTCACGCTCGGGCCGCGCGACGGCGGGACCGGGCCGGCCGGGATCTGGCGCGCCCAACTCGGCACCCATTGGCACCAGCAATTGCGCGCCCAGGCGGCGGCGGACCATCCCACCGCCGCCTTCGAGGTCACCATCGCCGGCCGCATCGCGCACCAGGGCTGGACGATCACGCTCAACGGTCGCATCGACCAAGTGCTGCCCGCGACCGACGGAGTCGCGCTCCGTGAGATCAAGACCGTCACGCGCCCGCTGCCCGCACCCGAGGCCGACCTGCGCGCCGATTACCCCGAGTACTTCGTCCAGGTCGCCACCTACGTCGCCCTCCGCCGCATCGCCGAACCCGGCGGCGGCCTCCGCGGCGAGCTTCACTTCCTCGAGGCCGGCAGCGGCCTCGCGCAGACCGTCGCCCTCACGCCGGCCGACGACGCGCTGTTCCGCATCCAGCTCGAGCGGGTCGTCGAGTTCCTCAACCTCCGGTGGCGCGCTCGCGAGCGGCGCCGCCACCTGCGGTTCCGGCCGGCCTTTGCCACGCTCCGCCCTGGTCAGGAAACCACGCTCGCCGAACTCACCTCGACCTTCGAACGCCTCCCCCTCGTCCCCTTCGAGGCTCCCACCGGATTCGGCAAGACCGGCGTCCTGCTCGAGTTCGCCCTCCACCAGCTCCGCTCCGGCCACTTCGATCGGGTCCTCTATCTCACCAGCAAGTCCACTGGCCAGATCCAAGTCGTCCGCCAGCTCGCGGCCATGACCGACGCCGGCGAAGCCGGGACGACCTACGGCACCGCGGTGACGGTCTGGCATGTGCGCAACAAGGCCGAGCACTGCGTGAACGCGATTTTCCACTGCGTCCGCGACCAGTGCGCCTACCTCGACGGCGTCGAGGCGCGGTGGGCGCGGAGCGGCCTGGCGCGGTTCTATCTCGTCGATAATCAGCCGCGTGACCTTGAGACCCTGCGCAGCGCGGGTCGTGAGGCGCGGATCTGTCCGTACGAGATCACCCGGGCCGCGCTGGCGTTCAACGACGTGTGGATCGGCGACTACAACTACGTTTTCGCCCCCGCCAACCGCGGCCTGTTCTACCTGCAGCCCGGCTTCGACCCGGCGCGCACGCTGTTGATCATCGACGAGGCCCACAATCTGCCGGCTCGGGTCGCCGACGCGCATTCACACGTCCTGCGCGCCGCCGACGCCCGCGCCCTCCTCGCCGAACTCGACCACCTGCAGGCCCCGCGGCCGCTGCTCCGCGCCTGGGAAAGCCTCACTCACCTGCTCTCCGCCCTGCGGCCAGTTGATTCCCTTGATCCGGCGCTCGAGGCGGACCTGGCGGAGACCCTCTCCACCCTCGCCGCCCACCTGGGCAGCCAGCCGCTGGACTACGCCGCATTGGGCCCTGCCTTCAGCGACCAGCTCTGGCGCATCCCCCCGCTGACCGAGTGGTTGCAGGACGCACGCCTGACCAAGCTCCTGTGGTGTCCGCGCGACGGCGAACTCGCCCTCACCTGCCTCGATGCCTCGCCGGCCATCGGCGAGACGCTGCAGGCGTACGGTGGCGTGGTGTTCGCGTCGGCCACGCTGACGCCGACGGAGGCGTTTTTGGAGAATACCGGATTAACGAATACCGGATTGGGGATACCGGAAACCGGAAAGATCGAACCTGCCGGATCGGAACTATCCGGTATCCGGTTTCCCCAATCCGGTATTTGCGTGCTCCGTGCCCACACTCCCTGGCGCGAGGGCGCCTACGACGTCGCGGTCGATGCGCGGGTGGACACGACCTTCCAGCACCGCTCGCGGCATTTCGCGCTGACAGCTGCGACGGTCGCGACCCTGCAGGCGGCCGCGAGCGGACCGGTGGCCGTGTTCTTCCCGAGCTACGCCTACGCCGAGGCGATCGAGCGCGCCCTGACCGAGGCCGGCGGCCGGCTGCGCGTGGCGCTGCAGCCGCGCCTGCATGAGCTGGCGGCGCAGGCAGCCTGGGTGGAGGAGTCGCTGGCGTTCACCGACGCGCTCTTCCTCGTGCTCGGGAGCAGCTTCGCCGAGAGCATCGACCTGCTTGGCGGTCGCATCAGCCACGCGATGGTGGTCGGCCCCGCGCTGCCGGAGGTGAATCCCGTTCAGCACGCGCGCATGGCCGAGTTCAGCCGGCTTGGCCGCACTGCAGCCTTTCACCGCGTCTACCAGATCCCCGGCATGCAAAAGGTGAATCAAGCCCTGGGTCGCCTCGTTCGTGCCCCGGGGCAGCGCGCAAAGGTCCTCCTGCACTGCCGCCGCTTCGCCGAGCCCTCCTACGCCGCGCTGCTCGCGCCGGATTACCAGATGTTCACCGAGGTCGCGAACGACGCCGACCTCGCCGCTTGGCTGGAGCCCAAGACCGAAACGTAATCGCTCAGGGCGTCCACCACACTTGCAGATCCACATCCTGAGGTGCGGTGCGATGCGGACGCGGGGTGAGTTCGAAGTGGTTGGTCTGGACTTCGCGACTGAGGCGGGCGACACCCCGGGCGCGCACGACGCAGAGCTTCACGGTCCCAAACCACTGCGGGTCCCGGACGACCCAAGCATCTCCGCGCCGTACTTTGGGCGCGAGCGCCCGCATCTGGCTCCACGAGACGGTCACTCCGCAGATCTGGGCGACCGACCGGCCACGGCCGTTGAGCAGGCAGATCTCTCCAGTGGCGCGATTGGTTAGGAGCGGCGTATCCACCGGCGTCAACGCGAAGGGCGAATTGTTCGGATCGGCGCGCAGCGTGCCAATCAACCGGTTCAGCGACTGTCGCCACCCCGCCTGCCAGGCCGGCGTGGTGATCACCGAGGTCATCTCCACCCGATCCGTCCCCATCGGCTGCACTTCCGTCACGCGCAGCGTTTGCCCCTCACGCCGGTGCACCGACCGGTCGGCGAGCGGTAACTCGAACAACGGGTCGACGCGTGTCAGCACCGCCTCGACGCGGGCGGCGTAGCGGGGTCGTTCGCGGCCGATGCGCTGGACGACGGACGCGGGCAGGATCGACCTGACCCAACGGGTGCGACGGTCGCTCACTGCGCCGGGCGGGTGACCGCGGGGACGCGCGGACTGGACCTGCCGCAGCCAGGCTTCGGTCTCCGGATCTGGCACGGGCTCTGGCAGGCCGAGAGCCGGGCCCAGCCGCGGCGGCATGCCGTTGAACGACCAGTCAGGGCCGAAGCTGTCCTTGCGCGCCACCACCAGTCCATCGGGCCACGTCCACGCGTGATCCACGCTCCGGCCCACGATGCCGGCTGTCGCCGGCACGTCAGTGAAGCCAAAACGCACGAGCACGTCGCTCGTCGAGTCTTTCGATCTGGCCGTGCCAGCGTCGGCCTGACCCAGAGTCATGGTGATCGCATCCGTCGGCATCGGGCCGGCCAGCTCTGCCGGGCGCGTCACCGCTCCGCCCCACCCGGCCCAGGGCCAAAAGACCAGCATCAAGATGGCGGCGCTCAAGCCGACCAGCGAAAACACCACCGAGGTGGCGAACCGGCGCGTGAGAAACCGGTGCACCGTCACGCCGAGCCCGGTGCCCAGCGCGATCACGACGGCCGCCCAGATGCGGGACAGCGTCAACGCCGGGTCGGTCGGCGACCCGGGGAACACCAGCGTAAGCATCACCGTGATGAGCGCGATGACGCCGACCAAGAGCCAGAGCAGGAACCGACCGATCGTGTCGGTCAGCGACGCCATCCAAAATGCCGGGATGATGATGACCACCTGCCAGCCGAGCGCCGACAGGGCTGCGCGCCAGAGCTCGGGCCACTCAAAACCGCAGGCCAGCCACCAAGGCACCATCATGAGCACCGGCAGCAGGGCGAACCCGAGGCCCGCCCCCAAAAACTTCGCCCCGAGGAGTCGCGCCGGCGAAACCGGGCGGGTGCGCCAACCCACATCGGTGCCGACCACGCGATCCTCGTGCACGAGATGGCAGATGGCGATCAAGCCGGTCACGACCTGCAGCAACACCAGCGCCGCCGAGGCGAGTTGCAGCCAGACCGGCCAGTCCAGGTTGGTGCCATCGCCGTAGAGTAGGCCAAAGCCGAGGCCCACCTGCAGGACGTAAAGCGTCACCCAAAGCGCCAGCCACAACCGCAGCCGCGCGAGGTCCTTCAGGACGATGTGCCAGATGAGTTTCATGGGATTGAGGCAGTTGTTCAGCCCAAGAACGGCCAACGCCAAAGACCGCCAACAAGCGCCGCGACGACCACCGTCGCGGCCACGAGCCAGCGGGACAGCACCGCGCGCCGCGTGGTGTATTGGTTGATCAAAATGGCCAGCGCTGCGATCCCGACGACAACGTGCAGGACCAGCACCTTGGCGACGATAAGCGCAACCATCGCGGGTTTGGACAGCCCTGTCACCGGTGCAAGTCCGGCCAGAGCCCCCGCCAGCGTCGGAGTGATCATGAGGCAACCGACGCCGACCAACAGGAACTGGCCCAGGTCCTTCGTGCACGACGCCACGGCGGCACAGGCCAGCACGTAGACCGAGAGCGCGCCAATCGCGCCGAGTTCTCCGCCGTGGCCGGGACGCAGCGTCAAGGCGAACGCCAGCGGGATGACCACAAACGCTGAGAATATGAGCGTCAGCTTGGCCGCGAGCAGGCGAACGGCGGCGATGGGCCGGGTGCGCCAGAACTCGTTGGCGCCGCACAGGCCATCCTCCTGGACGATGGCCGCGATCAGCGCGATGGCCAGGGCAAGGAAGGTGAACAGGGCGACGATCCCGATGTTGTCCCAGATGGAGCGCTGCACGATGTTCAGCTCGCGGTAAAAGATCAGGTAGATTCCCGCCACCGCCCAGCCGACGAACGTCGAGGCCAGGCGGCGCAGGTCCTTGCGGATGATGTGCCAGACCAGACTCACGCCGCACCTCCCGGCCCGCCCTTGGTTCCCGTTCGCGCCAACGTGATGAAGATCTCGCGCAGGGTCATCGGCTGCACCTGCAATGCCGCGCCCGGGAAGCGGGTGCGCCAAACGCGCTCGCTCGTCTCGCCGGCATAGGCGGTCGCGACAAAGCGGGTCAGTTGACCCGAGCGCGCCCACTCGAGCTCCCCGGCAGTCGCGACATGGTCGGCGCTGCCGTTGCCACCGGATACTTCCACGCGACGGAACCGGCCCTGCAGGACTTCGGTCGGCTCCTGCAGCCGCAGGCGCCCGGCGTCGATCAGGGCAATTCGGTCGGCGAGGCGCTCGACGTCATCGATGTCGTGCGACGACACGAGGACGGTCCAATCTCCTTGGGCCGAGACTTCCAGCAGCCCGTGCACAAACTCCTCGCGCACGAGCGGGTCGAGACCGCTGAACGGTTCGTCGAGCACGAGCAGCCGCGGCCGGTAGGCCAGCGAAGCGAGCAGCGCCGCCTTCATCAGCATGCCGCGCGAAAGCTGCTGCAGGCGGCGGTCGGCCGGCAGCTGAAACTGGGTCAGGAGCTGCCTCTCCAGCGTACGGTCCCAGCCCGGATAGAACGGCCGGCAGTAGTCGAGGAACTGCTGCACCGTCATCCAAAGCGGCAGATGTTGGTTTTCGGAAACGTAGCCGATCTGCGCGAATTCCCGCTCGCCCAGCCGGGCGGTATCGACGCCGAGCACCTCGGCGCGGCCGGCGGTCGGCCGGAGCAGGTTCATGAGGAGCTTGAGCGTCGTCGTCTTGCCGGCGCCGTTGGGACCGAGGAGGGCGCAGATGCTGCCGGCCGGGACCGCCAGGTTCAGCGCATGCACCGCCTCGGTGGCGCCGAACCGGCGCGTCAGGTCATGGGTTTGGATCATGTTCATGTTTTGGGCTGGCTGCTTGCTTGATTTCATTGGCCGCCGAGCCGCTTCCAATGCGCGGCCACGGCAGCGGTCACATCCTCGAGTTCCAGACCGAGCTTCTTGGCCTCGACGACCAGCCACTCGACCTCGGCGCCGAGCAACTCGGCCCGCTCCTTGCGCCCTCCCGGCGCCCGCTCCGCCACCACGCTGCCGACGGCCGGGGTCGTCACCAGCACGCCCTCGGCCACCAGCGCGGCGATCACCTTGTGCGCCGTGTTGGGGTTGACCTTGAGTTCCTGGCTCAGCACCCGCACCGAGGGAAACTTGTCCCCGGCCCGGAGCTGGCCCGCCACCACCGCCTTGCGCACGGCAAACAGGATCTGCTCCGCCACGGGGAGGCCGGGCTTAAGCTCGATCGAAAATGGGAGCATGCTGTACCACGTGAACTAGTACAGTTAGGACAGCAAGCAGAATCTTGAACCACGGATTACACGGATCGCACGGATAGATGCTTGGTGGATGGAGCGTGGCTGAATGGCCACAAAAGGCACAAGAAGCACAAAAACAGAAACCTGATCTTGTGCCTTTTGCGCCTTATGAGGCCATCCTGTCAGGCCTCATCCGCGTTTACCTTTCCGTGCAAACCGTGGTTCAAACCTCCACCCCCGCAGCCGGAAGCCACGCGCATCACGCCGCGCACGCCCGCTACTTTCCGGGGCAGCCATGGGATTGCGCTTTACCGCTTTGTGCGGTGGCATCAGAAAAGGTTTCCGTGGCCAAATACCTGACCCTCGGTCCTGCAGCGACACCCGGCGCCATCGCGATGAGCGGCCGGGCCTGAATCTTTCCCCCAATGTCCTGGAACCGCAAAAACCTGCTCACCCTCGAGGAGCTCAGCCTCGCGGAGATCAAACAGATCCACCAACTCGCCGCCGTCTTCAAGCAGCAGCTCGGTCGCGGCGAGAAGAAGATCCCCGCCCTGCGCGGCAAGACTGTCGTCAACCTCTTCCTCGAGCCCAGCACGCGCACCCGCCTCTCCTTCGAGATGGCGGCCAAGCGCCTGAGCGCCGACGTCGTCTCGTTCGACGCCGCGCACTCCAGCACGACCAAGGGTGAGACCCTCCGCGACACGGCGCAGAACATCCAGGCGCTCAACGCCGACATGATCGTCCTGCGCCACGCCGCCAGCGGCTCACCGCTCTACCTCAGCCGCGTGCTCCACATCCCGGTGGTCAACGCGGGCGACGGCGCCCACGAGCATCCCACGCAGGGCCTGCTCGACACGTTCACGATGAAGGAGCACCTCGGCGAGCTCTACGGCCGCAAGATCGTGATCCTCGGCGACATCCTCTTCAGCCGCGTCGCCCGCTCCAACATCCACGCCCTCACCAAGATGGGCGCCGCCGTCACGCTGGTCGGTCCCTCCACCCTCGTGCCGGACTGGTTCACGGACTACGGCGTGCAGGTCTCGCACGACCTCAAGTCCGCCCTCGCCGACGCTGAGGTCGTGATGCTCCTGCGCATCCAGCACGAGCGCCAGGCAAGCAGCCACTTCCCCTCGCTCGGCGAGTACACGAGCATGTTCGGCCTCAACAAGACCCGCGCCTCCTGGCTCAACCCGAAAGCCATCATCATGCACCCCGGCCCCATCAACCGCGGCGTCGAGATCGACAGCGACCTCGCCGACGGCGACCGCAGCGTGATCCTCGAGCAGGTCAGCAACGGCATCGCCGTCCGCATGGCCGTCCTCTTCCTCTGCGCCGGCGGCCAGCCGGACCAGCTCACTCACCAAATCGCCTGACCATGCCCAGCCTCTGGATCGCCCAAGCCCGCGTCATCGACCCCGCCGCGAAGCGGGACGCCGTCGGTGACCTCTTCATCAAGGATGGCCGCATCGTCGCCAGCCTGAGCGCCACGGAGAAGAAAAAGGCGAGGAAGCTCGACGGCCGCGGCCTTGTCGCCTGCCCCGGGCTGGTCGACATCCACGTCCACTTCCGCGAGCCCGGCCAGACGCACAAGGAGACCATCGCCACCGGCTCGCAGTGCGCCGCCGCCGGTGGATTCACCACGGTCGTCTGCATGCCGAACACATCGCCGGTGGTCGATACCGCCGGCACGATTCAGTTCATCAAGGACGCCGTCCAGCGCGACGCCGTGGTCAAGGTCCTCCCCACCGGCTGCATCACCGTCGGCATGAAGGGCCAGGCCCTCGCCCCCATCGGCTCGCTCAAGCGCGCCGGCATCGTGGCCATCACCGACGACGGCGACTGCGTGCAGAGCAACGAGCTCATGCGCCGCGCCTGCGAGTACGCCAAGATGTTCGGGATCCCGATCATGGACCACTGCCAGGACCAGTCACTGACGCAGGGCGCCGTGATGAACGAGGGCATCATGTCCACCCGCCTCGGCCTGCGCGGCTGGCCCAACGCCGCCGAGGACCTCATCGTCTCCCGCAACGTCATCCTCTCCAGCTATACGGGCGCGCACATCCACATGCAGCACGTCTCGTCGCAGTACTCCGTCGAGATCCTGCGCCGCGCCAAGGCCCGCGGCATCCGGGTCACCGGCGAGGCCACGCCCCACCACCTCGCACTCACCGACGCGGCGCTCGTCGGCTACGACACGAATTACAAGATGAACCCGCCGCTGCGCACCGAGGCCGACCGCCAGGCGATCATCGCCGGCCTGCGCGACGGCACCCTCGACTGCATCGCGACCGACCACGCGCCGCACACCAACTACGAGAAGGACCGCGAGTTCGACTTCGCCCCCAACGGCATCCTCGGCCTCGAGACCGCCCTTGCCGTGACGCTCGACGTGCTCGTGCGGCAGAGCCGCTTCAAGCTGCCCACCGTGATCGACCTCATGACGCGCAAGGCCGCCGGCATCCTCGGCCTGCCGGCCGGCACCCTCGCCGACGGCGCCGCGGCGGACGTCTGCCTGTTCGATCCCGCCGAGAAATGGACCTACGACGCCAAGGCCGGCTTCAGCAAGTCGAGCAACTCCCCTTGGAGCGGCCAGACCCTCACCGGCCGCGTGAAAACCACGATCGTCGACGGCAAGGTGGTCTTCGACGGCGGCAAGATTACAGCGTAAGGGGTTCAACCGCACGCTCGCGGAGACGCGGAGTTCGCGGAGAGACCAATCCGGCTTTGGGGGACTGAGGCATCGAAAGATTTCCTGACCGAACTCTCCGCGTACTCCGCGGCTCCGCGAGAGACCTCGTGAGTAATTCGATTGTACCGAGGTCTGCCACGACCAGCACGACGAGCATTGCGCAGTCCGGGATTTTCCGCCGCACTGGTTGGCCATGCCTGAGACGCCTGCCCTGCTGTTTGTCGCCGTCGAACTCGTCATCCTGTTCGTCGGCTGCCTGCTGGTCTGGCGGCATGGGCTCAGCCCGGCGGCCCGCCAGGCTCCCGCCCTTGGCATCTGGGACCTCAAGGCCAGCGACTTCCTCCTCTTCATCTGGCTCGTCGTCTGTGGCGGGCTGCTCGTCCAGGTCGCCGCCGTGCCGCTGCTGAAGCTCGCCCGACTCGAATCCACGGCGAACCTTATCCTTGCCGGCGCGGCGTTTCACGCCGGCATGCTGCTCGGTTTCGCGGTCTTCCATCAGATCCGCAAAGCCGCCGCCGTGCCGGCGACCGAGCGCCGGGGCGCCATCGCCGCCGGCTTAGCCACCTTCGCCATCGTCCTCCCGGTGATCACGGCCGCCAGCCTGGCCTGGCAATACCTGCTCAATCTCCTCGGCATCGAAGCGCAGCCCCAGGACCTGGTTGGACTCTTCGCCGACGCCAAATCCGTGCCGCTGCTTGCGCTGATGATCGCCGTCGCCACGCTCCTGGCGCCGATCACGGAGGAACTGGTCTTCCGCGCCGGCTTCTTCCGCTACTGCCGCGGGCGGATGCCGCGCTGGGCGGCGCTGACCCTGCCGTCAGTCCTCTTCGCCGGCCTCCACGCCAATCTCGCCAGCTTCGTGCCGCTGGCCTTGCTCGGCGTGGTATTCTCCCTCGCATACGAGCGCACCGGCCGCGTCGCCGTGCCGATCATCGCCCATGCACTGTTCAACCTGAACACGATCATCTTGATCCTCGCCGGCGTCGGCCCCTGACATGCATCCCTTCACCAAGCATCACGCGGAATCGGTCTCGGCCCTCGGCGAGGAGCGCCTGATCGCCGCCCTGCGTCGCTGGCTCGGCGCCGCCTCGCCGCGGGCTCCCTTCGGCATCGGCGACGATTGCGCGGTGCTCGCCCCGGCCCGTGGCCCACAGCTCATCACGGTCGATCCGGTGATCTACGGGCGGCATTTCGACGACCGGGTGCCGGCCCGCGCCGTCGGCGCCAAGCTGCTCAAGCGCAACCTCAGCGACCTCGCCGCGATGGGCGGCCGACCGACCGCTGCCGTGCTCGCCCTGACGCTCGACGCCCGGGTGAGCGTCGCCTGGCTCGAGGGTTTTTACCGCGGCCTCGCCGCCTGCGCCCGCCGCTACCGCGTGCCGGTGGTCGGGGGCGACATCGCCCAGGCCGACGGCATCGTGGCCGCCAGCCTCACGCTGGTCGGCTCCGCGACGGGCCCGCGGGTGCTGACGCGCTCCGGTGCACGCCGCGGCGACTGGATTTTCGTCACCGGCCGGCTCGGTGGCAGCCTCCGGAGCGGGCACCATTTCAAGTTTGCGCCACGCCTCGCCGAGGGCGCCTGGCTCGCGCGGCGGCCGGAGGTCCGCGCCATGATGGACGTGAGCGACGGCCTCGCCAAGGACCTGCACGCCCTCACCCCGCCCGGCACCGTGGCCGCACTCGATGGCGCCGCCCTGCCGCGCCGCACCGGCTGCGACGTGCGCGCAGCGCTGGTGAATGGCGAGGACTACGAACTCGTCTTCGCGGTGAGCGCCCATGCCGATCTTGCCGCCTTTACGAGAGCCTGGCGCCGCGCCTTTCCCCGCACCTCCCTGACGGCCATCGGCCGTTTCACCCGCACGCTCCCCACCGGGGCTATCGACCTCCGCGCCTACCATGGCTACGAGCATCTTCGCTAGGCTCCAAGCAGGCGTCACCACCACGGCGGCGGCCGAAAGCCAGGCGCTCGCCGCCGCGCTCGCGGCCGCCCTGCCCCCCGATTGCACGCTCGCGTTGCACGGCGATCTCGGCGCGGGCAAGACCACCTTCGTCCAGGGCCTCGCCCGGGGGCTCGGCATCGCCGAGGCAATCACGAGCCCGACGTTCACCATCTTCAACCTCCACCGCGGCACGCGCACCTTGGTGCATCTCGATGCCTATCGCCTGGAGTCACCGCAGGAAATCGAGAACCTCCTCCTCGAGGATTACCTCGTCTCGCCCTGGTGCCTCGCCGTGGAGTGGCCGGAGAAGATCGCGAGCTGGATCCCGGAGAACGCGCTGCACCTCGACTTGGGGATCACGCCCGACGAGCGGCACACGATCCGGTTACGCAGCAAGTAGGGCAGGTCAGAGACCCGCCCTATTTCAAAATCACCGCCACGTAGTCGCCGGAGAACTTCGCGACGACCTTGCCGTGCCATTGCAGGCGCGCGTGCAGTTCGAGGCGGGCCTTGCCGTGGCGGCGGAGCGTGCGGAGAAACCGTTCCCAGGGCGCGGCGGTGAGTCCGTCGCAGTGGGCGGTGAATTCGCCGGCGATCGGCGCGACGTATTCGACCGTGTTGCGCTGGATCACGATCTGGCAGTGCAGGCCCGCTTCACGCAGGGCGAAATGCAGCCAAGTCCAAGCCGCCAAGATCAGCGTCGCCGAAACGCTGCCGCCGAAGACAGTGGCGCGATGATTGACGTTCGGCGCAAGCGGCGCGCTGAGTTTCACCCCATGCAGGCTGCATTCGAGGAGACGCACGCCCATGTCCCGGGTGATCGGGATATGGCGGTGCAGATACGCCTCGATGTCGGCGACGGTGCGAACCTCAGACATGCGCGGACGGCAGCGAGACTCAGGCCTGGGCGGGCTTGTCGGTCGGCTCGGGGGCCGCGGGCGCAGCCTCCGGTGCCGGAGCGGCTTCCGGACTCGGGGCCGCCTCGGTGACCGCGGGAGCCGGGGATTCCGGAGCGGGCGCAGGCGCCGCTTCGACCGGAGCCGACGGGGCGGTCTCAGTCTTGGCGGCAAAGGGCGGATTCGACGGCGGAATCTCGGGGAAGTTCTCCGGGTCGTGCTCCTCGGCTTCGACTTCCTTCTTGCGCGCCTCGACCATCGGCGGCGGGGCGAAGAGGCGGCCATCGATGAACTCGGTGACGTAGCCTTCGGTGACCAGCCAGCGCAGGTCGCCCTGCATGCGGGCGATCTTCTCCCGCTGCTCGACGGTGAGCTCGGGTTCGGCGGGAGCCGGGACCGCGGCGGGCGCGACGGCACCCTCGGTGGCCGGAGCCGGGGTCGCGGCCGGGGCGGCGGGCTTCGGGATCGCGATGCCGAGGCATTTGGCCGGCAGTTCGCTCGCGCGGACCATCGGGTTGGCCTCGATGAAGGAAATCAGATTGCCGATGCTGTCGGCGAACACCTGGCCCGGTGTGCGGAACTTGCGCTTCACCGCGCAGACGTAGGAGACGCCCTTCGAACCCTTCTTGAAGATGGTGAAATGCTCGCGGCGCAGGCGGCCGCGCAGGGCGTTGGCGGTGTCGAGCGGGAAGCGGCGCTGACGCTCGAGGGCGCCCTCGATGGCGTGCCGGATCTCGGTTTGCGGCAGCTGCTCGCCGAGGCGGCCGTGGAAGCGGGCGGACTCGACGGTCTTGACCACCTTGTCGCGGGCGTGGGTCAGGAGATAGACCCGGGCCTCCTCCAGCGAATCGAAGCTCGGGGCGGCGGGGGCGGCTTCGGCGGCGGGGGCGGTTTCAGGCGCAGGCGCACCCTCGGCGGGTGCTTCCGTGGCGACCGGTTCGGCAACCGGCTCGGCGGCCGGGGCGGCCACGACCGGGGCGCCGGCCAGCTTCCAAGTGTAGCGGGTGACCTTCTTCATCTTGGCCAGCCACTGGGCGACGGCCTCGGGGTCGCGCACCGACTCGATGCGGGCGCGGAAGGCCTCGGGCGACATCCGGCTGATCTTCGCGGCGTAGTGCTGCTGGACGAGCTGGTTGTAGCGGTGATAGTTCGGCGGCCCGAGCAACTCGCCCGTGATGCCGCACTTGTTTATGACCTGGTAATTGCCCTTCGGGGCGTCGACCTCGACTTCCGTCGTGTCGAAGAACTCGCCGAGATGCTTGGTCACCACGTGATTGATGGTGGCCTCGTCGGACTCGAACGGCAGGCCATCGGGGACCGAGACGTAGATCGGCTGGCGCGGCGCGGCCGGGTCGGCGGCGGGCTTGCGCGTGATGACGACGACAAAGCGGTCGTCCTTGCCGACGACGGTGCGCGCGATCTCGAAGAGCTCGATGGTGCGGCAGGAGGCGCGGATCGTCTTCGCGAGGGCGTTGAAGCTCGTGTCCTCGGGATAGAACGTCACCGCAAAATGCGGGCTGTCGTAGGGACCGCGGTCCACCGGGGCATCGCCGCGCGCATAGGAACGCGGACCCCGATCGCCACCGTCGTCGCGCCGCGGGCCGCCCGGGCCACCCTGGAAATCACGGCGCGGACGCCGGTCACCTGAAAACTCGCGACGCTCGGGTGCGCCACCCTGGTTCGGGGCCGGAGCATCGCCGGCGCCCGCGGGGGCGCCAGCCGGGCGCTGGAAGCTGCGGCGGTCGCGCCGGGCATCCGGGCCACCCGGTCCACCCGGGCGGCGATCATCGCGCCGCGGCCGATCGCTCCGCTCCCGCCGCTCCGGGCCGTCGGGCGATTGCTTGTCCTGGGTCCACTGGGTGCCAAAGCTGAAGCTCTGTAGCTGGCTAAGGTCTAGCTTGTTGAAATCCGGCGACGGATTTTCCTTGGGAGCGGTATCGTCCATGTAGTCAAAAGCGGGTTGGTGACCCGCGTAGGTTGGTCAGCTTGGTGGGTCGGTACGGGTTACGGTCAGCCCCCGAGTGTTTACGCCCCCCGGGGTGACGCAAGCGCTTTTCCCGAGGCCAAAAGAGGTATAACGCCGGGGCAGGCGGCGCCGGGCCGTGCCCTGTTCAGGCGGCGACCGGCTTCGGCGCCGGGAGCGGGATCTCGGGCTTGTAGCTCGGATCCACCGCCTGCTTGCGCAGCACGGCGGTGATCTCGCGCCAGGCGCCGATGAGGCCGTAACAGGGCGGCAACTCGTGGCGGATGGCCTCGTGCAGGCGCTTCAGGTTGTAACACGGCACCGCGGCGTACATGTGGTGCTCGGTGTGGTAGTTCATCTGCCAGTAGAGGAAGCGGAAGACCGGATTCGGCAAAATGGTGCGGCAGCAGAGGCGAAAATCGGGCACGTTGTCATGGCGACCGACGTGCTGCGAGTTGTTCAGGAGGAAGAAGAGCCAGCCGCCGATGAAGGGTCCGCACGAGACGATCAGCGGAATGATCCAGTGCCCGAGGGAGATCGAAACGGCCGCGACGAGCACATGCGTCCCGATAAGGATGCGCGCCCAGAGGATGGGCGTGCGCCGGAGCTGCGGCTGGCTTTCCGGAAAGCAGATAAGCTCCCAGCCGCCCTCGCTGCCGATGCGCCCGCGGGCCAGACGGAAGCTGTACTTCATGGTCCACCACCAGCCGCGCGGGTTGACGATGGCGTTCTCGATGAAGTGGACGGCCTTCAGCTTCACCGGGAGCACGACTTCCTGGTCGTCCGGCGGATGCAGCGTGTAGCGGTGGTGACGCTGGTGGCTGCCGTTGAACATGTCGGGGTGGTTCCAGCCGAAGAACGAGACCACGCGGACAAAAAACGCGTTGAGCGCGCGGGTCTTGAAGACCGTGCCGTGCCCGAGCTCGTGCATGCCGTTGATGTGAAAGTGCGACACGGTGCCGTGCACGAAGAGGCAGAGGACGGTCCACGGCCAGGCCCAGTGCGCCCAGGACCAGTAGGTGAGCGTGCCCGTGCCGGCCACGATCGCGAGGTAGCCGCCGGTCTGCACGAAGGCGCGCCCGTCGCTGCGCTCATGCAGGCTTTTGAACAGCTCCGGCGGGAGCGGCGTGCGATACCAGTCTACGATTGCAACAGGCTTGGGGGCGTCGGCCATGGTGGGATGCCTGATGCGCGTAGCGGAGCCGCCCGGCGCATGGCAAGCATGATGCGGCCGAATAATCGAATGCCGGAACGCGGATTGCGAATATCGGATAGCGGATACCGGAAACCGGATAGGTCGAGCAAAGCTATCGGACCCTGCCTGACCTTTCCGGTATCCGCTATCCGCAATCCGCTATGCGTTCAGGCGGCCCCGGCGAAGCGAAACACCGGGTCGAGGCCCGCGGCGAGCGCGACGAGTTCCTGATGCTCGGCGGCAGTGAGCGGACGGAATTGCGGGGCGAGATCGAGCGCGAGGCGGAAGAGCGCCTCGTCGCCGGGCGGCAGCGCGGCGGTTACGGACTGGCCGAGGGTGAAGCGCAGGGCGAGTTCGGCCTCGCGCGGGTCGACCAGCGGTTGATACCAGCACTTGGGATATTGGGTGCGCTGCGGATCGTTGGGCGCCCACTTCTGCCGGGCGAGGGCCTTGAGGGCGAGGCGGGCGACGCCCTTGGCCTCCGCGCGGGCCATGATCTGCGGGCCGAAGTTGCCGGCGTGGTAGGTGGCGAAATTCACCGGCACGAGGATCGAGTCGAAGTCAAAGCGGTCCATCGCCGTGAGCGCCGCCTCGACGGAATGGGCGGAGAACCCGAGGTGCCGGACCTGGCCGGTGCGGCGGGCCTCGATGAGGACCTCCATGGCGCCGCCCGCGGCAAAGGCGGTGTCGAGGTCCTTGGCGACGTCGGTGATCGCGTGGAGCTGATACAGGTCGAAATAATCGGTGCGCAGCGTCGCGAGCGAGCGTTGCAGTTCAGCCGCGGCGCCGGCGCGGAGGCGCTGGGTGGTCTTGCAGGCGAGGAAGGAGTCGCGACGGAAGGGCTCGAGCGCGGGGCCGAGCTTCACCTCGGCGTCACCGTAGCTGGGGGCGACGTCGAAGTAGTTCACGCCGCGCTCGACGAATTCGGCGACGATGCGGTTGGCGCGCGCCTGCTCGGCGTTCATCACCACGATGCCGCCCATGCCGATGATTGAGAGCGGGATTGCGGACTTGCCGTAGGGGCGCCGCGGCAGGCGCGGGGCGTTGGCGGAGGTGTTCATGGGGACCGGGGTTTGCGCCCGGGCGGCGTCAACCGCGAGGGCCGCGGCCGACAGGGCGGCCGCCTTGAGGAAGTCGCGCCGCGAGCAGCGGCCAGAATCGGATGCTTCCATACGCAGAGTCTCCGCGCTGGAGCGGCGAAGTCAACCGGTGGTGTTCGCGCAGACCACGAGGATCCGCAGCGGCGCCGGGCCGGGGTTGCGCAGGCTATGGCGGTGACCGCTGCGGGTGAAACAGAAGTCGCCGGGACCGACGCGCACGGTGGTGTCGTCCAGGGTCATCTCCCCCACGCCGTCGAGGATGTAGTAGAACTCCTCGTCACCGATGTGCCGGTGCTCGCCGATGCTGGCGCCGGGGGCGATGGCGTCGTCGTGGACAAATTTGATGCCCGGCCCTGTCCGGGCGTAATCGCCCAGGACCTCCTTGCACCAGAGACTGCCGCTGCCGCCATGGCAGTCACGCGCTTCGCTGATCTTCATGTCCGCCGCTTTGATGTGCATGGTGAGGATACGGGACCGGCCGTTGTTCGCCCGGGCCGTAATTGGCTCCGCCGGAATATCATGCGATTGCCCCGCTTATGCGGGAAATGGTGCTCAGGACAGGCACCATTTTCCCTAGCCTCCCTATGGGCATGTTCGCTTTCGTTCGCTCTTGTAATGGCTTGTTTGTTCCCTAATGTTCCCTGCATGGAAGCCCGCGAAAAACCAACAAGGAAGAACAGGGACTGGCCTCGGAGGATCACCGTCGGAAGTGCACATACCACGGTCTACAAGGTCAAGCACGCCACCAACCGCAGCGGCTTCGCGTACGTGGTCTCTTACTCTAGTCCAGAAGGCCGAAAGACGCAAAAATTCGCGGATATGAATGAGGCCCTGAAGGAGGCCCGCGTTGTCGCTGGCCGTTTGGCAGTAGGACAGGTTGAAGGCTCGGAGTTGTCCAGGGGCGAGCGAGAGGAGTACGTCGCAGCCCGGTCCCTCGTCGGCCCACATCCACTACTCTCAGCCCTGCAGGAGTGGGTGAAGGCCCGCGAGCTTTGCGGTGCCGACCTGCTCGCTGCGGCTCAAAGCTGGCGAGATGCCAACGGCAAAGGACGCAAAGAAATCACGGTAGCCGACCTTGTGGACAAATTCCTGACGGACAAAAAACGTTCAGGGGTGGACACCAGTGCAGGTTACGAGCGTACGCTGCCAAGATTGGTAAAAGCCTACGGCGCTACGCCAGTTCATACGCTGACAGCACCGGAGCTAAAAGAATGGTTGCACAGCACATTCCGGCAACCGGGTCAGCCTCACGTAAATGCTTCAACCTTCAACTCTCACCGTCGCCGGATGCTTACCCTCTGGAAGTGGGCACGCGATGAGGGCTACCTGGCGCGAAATGCCCAAACCGAAATTGAACAGGTAAGAACCATGCGCGAGGTAAGCGAGCCGATTGGAATCCTAAAGCTATCCGAATTCGTCGAGATTTTGAAGCTCCTGCAGAAGGACCATCCAGAATACCTCGCGACTGCTGTATTAGCCGGATTTACTGGTTTACGCCGAACTGAACTCCACGCGCAGCGTTGGGACCATATCGATCTAAAGCAGGCCTCTTTGCGGGTTACAAAAGCAAAGCAAAACACCCCGGCTATGCGAATCGTTCACCTGTGTCCTGCGGCCGTCGAGTGGCTACTCCTGTGCAAAAAAGACGGAGAATTGGTTTCTCCACCATGGGGCGTTGATCGCATTCGCGCACACGTTCGGGAGGCTGAAATTTCCTGCCCCGACAACGCATTTCGCCACAGCTACATCTCGTACCGGGTCGCTGCCACAGGCAACGTGGACGAGACCTCGCTCGAAGCCGGCAACTCCCGCGAGGTAATCTTCCAGCATTACCGTGAACTCGTAACAAAACAGGACGGCGAGCAGTGGTTCAAGCTGAGCCCAGCTGTAGTCGAAAAATGGGGCGAAAAGGATTCGATTAGCGCAGTTCGACCCAAAGAGCCGAAGGAGAAAGCGACCCAGGAGGCAGTGTAGCTCGAAGCATGCGCGCGCCTAGACGGCTTCAAGCAACGGGTATCGATGGGTATCAAAACAGCTATGTTTCTCAAGCCACGCGACGAACGCCGCACGCGGAAACAAGATTTTGCGACTTGAGATGATGACATGAGGGATGCCGCAGCGTCGGACGGTTTCCCAAAAAGTTGATCGATTGGGAATGCGCAGGAACGCAGCAACCTCACTACCCGTCAGCATCGGCGCGCTGGGCAGTGATTCCTGAAAAGTTGGACCGTTCCGTGGCATACTCTGTAGCTAGATTCGTTGGTCGCCGATGCGAATTTCAGTACCAGCCGCGATCTTTGGGCTCCGTCTGTGCGCGAGCCACCCTACCCCACCGACCCGAAGGCCCAAAACCCCAATGGTCCACGGTCTCAGAAGCCAAAGAGCCATAAGCTCTTGGCTGAGCGATGTTAACGCGGCTAGGATTAATTGGATAAACGGCATTTGGGCTAGGCGTGCTTAACGTCACCTGGAATTACGGATGTCAGGATGGGCCTGTTCTGAGGGATGATTTGGTTAAGAGCGCCGGGTTAAATGCGCGGCCAAGGCTCAGGGTGAGGGTGCCCGGGGGGGAGCGCTTTACCTCTGATATTTGTGTACACACTAATTCCATATACTAAGTGAATAAAAATAAAGAGGGGACCCACCCCCGAGCATCTAGGCAGCCGCCGTTTTGGGGTCCTCGGGTGAAGTTGTTCGCGTGATCTTCCAAACGATGTTCCCGTTAACCGTCCTAGAAGAAAAACGCTCTGGGTATTTCGTAGATAGCCTCCTTAGGAAGGAGCCCATCGCACCCGTATAGGTAAGCAACTTCTGCAAGCTATCACGGAGCCGGGAATCTACACCGTCGCCTCGCATAGCATGCTCAAGCTGAAGTGTCGTCCCTTCCCAGAAATCCTTAAGGTTACGCGTTGCTCCTTGTTCTCCTTGTACGAAACTCATCACTGATGATCCCTTAAAAATGTCGCTCATGTCGATGAGCTCGAGAAGCCGCGTTTCAGGTGCGATGCTTTTGAGCGACTCTACGAGTTCGGGGTCGTGGTAGGCCTTAACACCCATTCGTCCATCGCGCAGATCAACGGGGATCTGCCATTCTCGGATAAACGCTACAAACCCGGGCAATTCCGATTCAATCTTGGCCCAATCTTCACGCCGGCTATTGGCCCACCGGGCAGCATCGCTAAAGATCCGGGGGCGTCGTACCCGCAGTAGCATGATCTTGTCCTCAATGGACTCATCGAGAGGTGGCAACACCATGAAATTTTCCGTTTCGCTGTTGAGCGAAAGCACTATCCGCCACTGTGGACAAAGCTTCAGACCTTCTCTTCCTTTGCCGTGACAATGCTGCTGTTCGTTTACGGTCATTTGCTTAATTCTGGAGCCAATATCTCGCCGCGCCCTGTAATTTGTTGCCCCACCTGCATCTCCAAACGCGAGCGTTTCGCAGCCGAAGAGTTCACGGTTAAAACTCGTAGCGCCGGAGATGTAGCTGTACGGGTCCATGCTTCTGCCGCCCAAGACTGCGATGATGATGTCCTGCACTAGGTTTTTCCCGCTGTCGCGCGGTCCAGCAAACGCGAGCGCCTGCCCCGGAGCGTAGTAGCACCCATCAAGGGCTTTTAGCGCCACGCTTAGCCAAGAGTAGAAGTATGCGATCTGCGCCCCTCCCCCCGGCGCAAGGAGGTCGTCGAGAAACTCGCGGATCAGTGGCCATTTCCTACCCAGATCGCCGGCAATGAGCTTTGGCCCTCCAGTGATGAGCATTCGCTCTCCATTCTCCTCGTGTATACCCGTGGACTTACCAGCTAAGGGGCCCACGTATTTCACGTTCCGCCGGAGCCTAATGTCGCTGAGCACAAAATCCATCTGTGTGGCCTCCCCCTTGCCCTTTACACGAACTCCCTTGGTCTTAAGGAGGGTTCTCACGCAGTTCTCGTTCATTTCGACGTATTTGGACCCGTTCCAAACCTGATACCCTACGCCTTCTTCGTACCAAACATCGAACGCATCAATCTCCTGCTGAGTTAAGAGTAGGTCGCCACTCTTCGTCATCGGAGGAAGATTAGGGCCTTGTGATTCAGATCCCATGGGACGCAGTGATTGGTTGTTCGATGTTGAGCATGAGCACCTCCTGCTTAGCGCCGTTTTCCTTGCGGATGGCGTTTGGGGTCCGACAGAACTGGGATATAGTGAACATCCTTGTGTCGGCTCCAATGGCCGCCACATAGGCATACAATTTCTCGCGCTGCTCTGCGTTGAGGCCCCTAAGGTCTACCCAGGAGTGGATCGATTTTCCGCCGCTGAAAAGGGCCATGAGGATTTTGACCCCGTGCTGCATGAGATGCCCAACTAGTGAGGCCTGCTCGTCGAGCGAACCGTTGTCGAATTCGACTACCAGGCGATTAACGGGCCCGACGTTGCTGTTGCATTTCCGACTGGTGCGACCGCCCTTGGTGAGGCCCCACTCTGCCGCCATCACGTTAGGCACAATGAATGGCAGATGCTCTTCACGTCCCCGAAACGTATCCCGCGTGGCCGTCCACATACGATGCTTGGCCTCTGCCATGCAGATGAGCTCACTCGGCGCGAATAGGTGATCAATTACGGTCGCGCTCGTCAGTTCACCCGGAGCAACAATCAGCGAAGCGGCCCGCAAATCCTGCACGCACGTGAAGTCGGATGATCTCAGGGCGCGCGCGCGGAGCTCTGGATTAGCCTTTGGGTATTTGGGCCCTGAGCGAACTAAACCATTTACTGCGCCCATCGCACTGTTGATGGCACACTCAATCTCTCGGTCCTCGATCTTGCGGTAGTAGTTGGAAAACCGAAGCCGAAGCACCTCGAATTGCTCCGAAAACGAAAGACCTGCTTCTGACATGCCTGCAGCATCCCGGTACAGTTCGGATTGGCTGCGATGCAGCTCCGGGCTCGAGTAGAGCAACCGCAGGCGCCAGTCAGGCATCGCCTTCAGCTTACGCTCGATGACATCATCAAGCCCGGAAAGAATGTGGGTAGAGGTAGTGATCATCATTAAGTCTTGTTGGCAGGTTTGGTGCTGGTGCGCTGGGAGTTTTCGAATGCTTCGAGATCAGACACCCGCACCCGGATGAGTCGACCGATGTAAATGGCAGGCAGTTTACCTGCCCGGATTAGGCGCCTGATGGTCTCCGAGTGGAGGCCCCACCGAGCGCAGATTTCTTTGGGGGAAAGATATGAGTTGTTCATGGCAATCAGAGTATACGCACCGTTACGCATCGACATGGTTGGCAGCTGAGGCTGCCAGCAGTTCGTTCTTCATTTTCCGAGAATGCTGGCAGCGATTCATGCGTTCCCCAGCGACCTGGCGGCCCTAGGGCGTGCCGATGCTAAGGCTTCCGCGCAGGTCATTCCCAAAACATGAGAACCCTCAGATTCTCAGGATCGTGCCTAGCCTGTTGGGCCAAAAACGAAACCAACGCTATAAAACTGAGTGCATCTTTGATTGTTTCGAAACTTACAGCCGCCTTTTTGGCATCTTGTGCACCGCTCCCCCCAACCGGCTGAACACTTATAGTCTCAGGCGGGCTGAGTAATTTAGTTTCGATGTAGGTAATTAACTCCCTGAGCGTTACATAAGTAAAAGACGATTCGTCTGCACCGCCTCGTTCACGCCAAAACTTACCGTATTTGGCAAGTGTTTGATCCACATCACTCGGCCAACCGCGCTTCGGCCAAAGATCCAGCATATGCCAGTAATGCCTTCTCACTTCTGGTCGCACCTCACCTGTGCAGCAGTTACAGTGTTTACTGCCATCAGGTGGTTCGGCTGCAGTACCAATCCAAGTACCGTCGCGCATTTTTATTTCTACAAAGCAGTGTAGGTCTATGCTCATGGTAGTTGTGCTTAAGGGTTATGACTTCCGACACAGGTGCCGATGAGGGCACTTGAGCGGTGGTTTTTCTCGAAGGCGGTGACGTCCTCGAGGTTGATGCGCAGCCGGCCGCCGAAGCGGATGGCAGGAAGGTGGCCCGAGCGGATGAGCCGCCGGACCGATTCGGGATGGAGGTCCCAGCGACTTTGCAGCGCTACGACGTCCAGGAATTTAGGGGGAGTATTCATTTTTTTGTGGGGCTCTGTGGAACTGTTCCAGTCGCCTCCTTACATAGCTTACGCACCTAGTTTGAAGAAATAGCCCTTGGAGCGAAAAACAGGGCCTCCGTAGCAAACTATTTTCGTCCGTAGTCATTGTTTCTTGGATACTTGCGAATGCAGGCCGTGCACAGCAGCATAGCCCCGTATCTCTCAGCGGACTTCAGGTCCGACGGGATCCCACAAGGGTGGCATCGTTTCGCTCGGAAAGCATTCGCTAGCTGATCGGGCTGCAGCAATGAACTCCATGTCGGAGATCCCATGTAAAAAGCCAGAGCAACGCGCCCTGATGATCATTTCGCACACCCACTCATCAAAACCTGCGCGACGAAGGATGCGGGCATCTCGAAAGAGCCGGGCCGGCATCTCACGGGACAGCGGCCAGCTCATAACTTTTACGAAATCGGCGAACGGCAAACGTTCTTTAATCGCACGGTAAACTTCTTCTGCGAGCACGATCGAGGAAGAACGATCGGTTTCTTTTCGCAGGAGTAAGCAGGCGCCGCGGGATTCCGAGGCTGCCTGTGCGGGATATAGGATGCGGAGGGGAGGACTGAGGGTTTGGTCATGTTGCAGGTAACGGAGAGCACCCCCAGAGGGATGATGCGGGCCTACAACTTTTTGGTCGTAGACCCGCATCATTGGACCACCGTGACCTCCCATGAGGCTCGGTTGGCGCGATCCCGTTGGGGATCGTCTCTGGAGATGCTTCAATACCTGAATAATATCATGCCCGATTCAGATCTGAAAGTAATTTTTGGGGTTCAATCGATTGTCGAAAAATTGCCGTACTTTGCTACCACGCGTTGCACCGATTTTTTCGCAATTGCGAATGGTACCACCAAATGCGACTCGCACGCCGTCGATCGAGTATATCTCGACAGCCTTCTTACTCGCCGCCCATGAAGGAGAGACGGATGCGCCCCAGACCCTGCCGGATAAAGCAACCCGGCTGTGAAGAATTCGAGTCTAAATTTGGTCCAGGACGGCCTTCCGCTTGGCCTGGAACTCATCCTCGGAAATCAGGCCGCCATCGCGGAGCTTTTGCAGGTCACGCAGCTTTTGTTCCGCTGACTTCTTGGGGCTGGGTGATTCGACCGGGACGGAATCCACGGGCGCGACCATCCCGGGCGTGAGGTTACGGTAAGGCCCGTCGGGTTGCGCACCTGTTGTCGGCTCAGCGTCGTCCGGTTGACTAGCGGTCGGGCTAAATTTTTCCATCAGCGCAACCCGGCGCGTAGCATAGGCTTCATCCGTGACTTTCCCGCTTTCGTGAAGGGCATCCAGTTCCTTGAGCTCCTCAATGAAGGTTACGGCATCGGTGTTCTGCCTGACGACGCCCCCCCGACCCACCGGCTGAAGCGTCACACTCACTGTCGCCGGCGTAAGGTTATATTGCGCGCCGCTTATCGCATCGACACCCCAACCGACGAGGCCGCCGGCAAGAATGTTGCCAAACACCGCGCCGCCAATGTTGCGCGTGATGGCCACGCTTTCAGGATGGTAGCCAGGCTTTTCGATGCTGAGGAGGTGGTCGGACTTGCGCTTCACTTCGACACTGGTGGGGGTCTGGCCAACGTGGTTGCCATCAAGGCGCACGGTTGCGCCCGACGGGCTCGACGAAATCGGGATTGCCTGCGTTGTGCCCTTCACGATGGAGGCGCAACCGCCCGCGAGGCAGGCGAGGATCGATAGAGAAACCGTGGCGATGATTTTAGGTAGTTTTTTCATGTTCTGGGATAGAAGGGGCGAGCGGAGTTTTTCCCAAAAGGCCGGCGGCTCGCGGTCGGCGCGGTTTCCGCTGTAATATATTTGGAGAACAGGAAATTTAGCGAAGCATCTCCGGCGGAATAGCTCCGCGTATTTTGCTGGGTGCATAAGGGAATGGCGACGGCACAGAGCCGCCGGGAGCATAGGGGAAAGGACGGGAACCCATCGCCGTTGCGGGTCAATCGGCGGACGCGAGCGGCGAGAGATTCACGGTTATACGCGCAGAAAATGGGCTAACGGCCAACTGATCGTATCGACACGGGAGGGAATTATCATCAATCGAGCTGATCCCTGCGTATGCCTTCATGCGGCACCTCGCATTTCACCTGAGGCCGTCGGCATCGCTGATATGAACCCCATCCAGACGGTGAAGTCGTAAGCCCTCGCCGCTAGCAGCCGCGGATTGAGTGCTCGGACCTCAGGGATGTGCAAACCGCAGTCCTTGGTCTCGACGATGTACCGCTCAAAGGCTGCCTCGAGGTTGGGCATGCCTCCGCCTTCAGCCGTAGCGAGCACGCAATCCCGGTACAGCTCTCGGCAGTAGTCAACATGCTCAGCGCCTACCTCGTCGAAAACCTTCTGGACGGTGTCGGGGGCGAACTTGGCCTGAACGGCGCCGGCCCGCCATCCCCGCCCAAGCCAGTACGCTAAGGACCAAGGATCGTCTGTCTCCAGAGCCGGCAGCAACGCCCGGCCCATAAGTTCACCGACAAGCTGCCGCTCGTGCGGATGCTTGGAATAGAACCGCTCGGCCATCTGCAGAAACGGATGGCATTGCGGCAGTCCGGTACCCAGAGCCCAACCGAGGAGCAATTCAGCAAGATGCTGTTGTTCGAGCCTCGCTTGGTCGTTTGTCGCGACCACGGCTTGGTAAAGCC
Source organism: uncultured Opitutaceae bacterium (assembly GCA_964355715.1). Taxonomy (GTDB): domain Bacteria; phylum Verrucomicrobiota; class Verrucomicrobiia; order Opitutales; family Opitutaceae; genus UBA2377. Next base: position 140,273 of record CAYHEW010000002.1, read on the forward strand.
CCGGGGCAAGCCCACGGCAGGACAGCCCCGCCAAAACCGCCTCCCCCACCAATTGCCGAATAGCGCCTGCGTGTTCGCCATTAGTCGCGTTTAGTTCCCGCGTGCCCATCGAGATCTCATAGTGGCTGCGGATGGCTTCAAACGCGCGTTCTTGGCCGTTTACGGCCGCTGCTACGGACTTGCATAGGGCTTGGGTCTGGCTGCGGCCAGCCTCCAGCCCCTCGCCAAGGAATTGGGCGAGCGTGGCAGCCCGTTGGACGTCGGCCTTGACGGTATTGACGCCGTTGGACCACGCCAAGTTGGCGACCCGCTCGACGAAGCGCTCATCCTGCTCGATGCCGAAGACGGCTGCCGCGTGAATGAGTCCGTCAGCGAGGATTTCATGGAAAAGCAGACCCTCACGCGATGGCTGCTTGGTCTTTTGGGTGGGAAGCGTCGTGTTCATACTCCTAAACCTCCCTTCTTGGCCCCGGCGAGGAGCGCCGCAGCCTCGCGATGACAGTTGCAGTCCTCGAGAATGTCGTAGGCCAACTGAATGGCAGGCTCGCAACCGAACTCATGAATCTGGGCTGCGCCGGCCGTAAAACCCGTACGAACGGCATCCTCTAGCAGTTGGGCCTTATTCAAAATGCAGCTAGGCAGATTAGTGCAGACATTGTAGCTGAGCTGGGCGAAGGCACGCTTACGGATAATAGCCGTGACGGCTTCGATTTTCTCGTTCAGCTCAGCGTGAACGCTGAGAGCTTCATTGGCGGTGAGCTTTTTCATGTGTTGTTTTTGTCGCAACACACCACTCGCTTGGATTTTTGACCCGCTATGGGTCCGCATCGTATTTTTCCACCGCGGCTATTAGGAAGCTCGGTTGGCAGATTGCCGTTGAGAGGCAATCACTCGAGTGATGCACTGAAACTTTGCCCAAACGTGCATTCGTATCGCCCCGGGTCAAACTAAAGCGACGTCATAAAATCGCGGTCGGCGCACGCGCATGACTAGGCTCCTTTAAAGGAGCCAGAAGGCCTAATCCCATGGCTTTGCGTATCCCCAGTACGTACTGTAAACACCTGCCGCAACGTGCGGCCACATCCATGCCCTTCGCTGGTAGACAAAAAAGAAGCCTTTTTCTTTATCGCTCCAGGTATTGTAGATTGTCAGCACCATCAAGTTTCCAGTGTTTGTCATCTCGAGGAAATGGATTGAACTCTGGTGCTTGATTACTGCGACATCTGAAGATCCAGCATTCCCGATTATGATGCCTTTCCCATCACCTTGTATCCGTAACACTATTTCCCCTTTGCTTGAGAAATTGTCATCCCTTTCGGCCTTCATTGGAACCCCCGGTTCAAGCTCCATAGATGTACCTCCAGTTGTAAATATGCGAAAAGTCGCGACTGAGTGCACATCTAGCTTTGCGACCGCCACGGTCGTATCAACAGGCGAGACATTATCCCCAGCAATTACTGAAGGGAATATCCACACCATCACGGATAACCCAATAGCTGCTCTATGCGTTTCCCGTATCTTCATGCGCTAATTAACACGCACCCATACAATCGCGCCATTTGTGTATTTCACTTCCTGCCACAAGGCGCCATCAGGGCCAGTTTTTAGTTTTCCGGTAGGGATCCCCAAATCAGCTGCGCGCGGCAATTTCGGCTCTTCGGTTACTTTCAAATACTGGGCATATGTGTTTTGCTGTACTTGGGGCTGCCGCTTGGGTTCCGCTCCGATAATTGGGTAGTAATTTTGCGATGCCGAATTTATCGCATTCGCCCATGACTGCTGGACCGCTTGCTGATTTTGATACGTTTGCTGCTGATACTGGACTTGCTGGTTCTGCAAGTAGCCTAGAAGAAAGGCGCGCTGCTCTGGCGTGAGCGGCTGCGTATTGCATCCGGAGCTGCATCCGACGACACTAAGCGTAGCCAGCAGCAGACTCTTCCTAGCGCTTCGCCTACGTGTAGGACTCATGTTGTACCGTTGTGGCGGTTATTTTACGGCACAACGTGCCGTAACGTCAACCACAGGATTGCGGCATGATAGGGCGTGCCGCAAACAAGCCAGCTCGACCGTCACTTAAAGCGCATCGGCGCTAACCTCAGGCGCGAGCGCGTTTCACGTAAGGTAACCCAAGAGCGCCTAGCCGAGTTGGCAGACTTAAACATCCGCACGCTGCAAAAGATTGAGGCCGGTGAGACCAACATCCTTCTCACGACGGCCCTGCGCCTTGCCCGCGGATTAGGCTGCGACCTCGACACGCTGGCGCGCTAGGCCTGAGTTTTGCGCGGCACTTACCGACCGATAGAGTCAGCGTGTATGTCGACTTTATTCGCGATCTTCAGAACGTTTTCTTTACGGCCGTATACCAGTAGCGGCCGGCCGGCCGGCCGACCATCCGCTGATCATACCCCGTTGCAAGATAGTAGAGCGGCGGATCTCGATCTAGGAGGTTGTCCACCCCGAATGTGAAGCGGAAGTTCTTCAACCATTGGCCGAGACTGGCATTTGCAGTCCAAGCGACATACCCCCCGAGAGTCTGATAGCTGTCAACCTCGAAGCCGTTGCGGACTAGGTCACCATAGCCCGATGTGTAGTTGAACTGCACTCCCGCGGCATATGCCCGAAAATCCCAGTCGAGGCTGCTTTGAAGGCGCACCCGCGGAAAGGTATCCGTGCCAGCTTGATTTGCGAGCGCGGTCGCGGGCGCGGAGGCATAGCCGTAGTAAGCCAAGTATGAGACCGTGTTGCGGCTGCTGAAATGTCCGTAGCCGGCGGTTTTCTTACGGTATGCCACTTCGAAGTCACAGCCCTCGACCTTTTGTTTCGCCAAGTTCGACACCGAGTTGAGGATCGAGCGGATCCGCCCAGGAACTTGCACGGTCTGTCCGGGGGCGACCGGCGTCGTGGCACCGTTTGGTCCGCTTAGCACATTGATCGAGGCGGACGTGTTGTTGGTATACGATTCGGTTCCCGGGTCTCGGATGACCAGGAGATCCGTGCCGCCGCCCACTTCGTTGTTGCGAATGTAGGTGGTGCTTGAGGCGGCGATCACGTCCTTCTGGTCGATGTGGTAAAGCGAGGCGCCAACGGATAGCCCTTTCACAACTTGAAAAGGCAGATCCCACACGAAGCCGTATTGGTAAACATCGGCCGTTTCGGGCATTAGGGTCGTGTTGCCGCCCTGCCGAACCAAGCGCTGGGTCGCCGCACCGTCGAAGGGATCGCCGGTAAGTTGCGCGGGACGGCGTAAATCGGGCAAGCCGTTCGGAAGCGACTGTGTTTCGCCACCGAAGAGCTGCGGCAGGGTCGGCGCCCGGAAGGTCTGGGAATACGAGCCGCGAAGGACGAGGGCTTTGCCTGGCTGGTAGCGCAGTCCGACGTGGGGCTTGATCCTGCTGTCGTAACCATCGCTGAAGTCCTCGAAGCGGGCCGCTAGGTGAAGATCGAGTTTGTAGGCAACGCTGATGGACGCAGGTTTGACGAGGGGCACGCGCAACTCTGCCGCGGCCGACGCGACGGTGCGATGCGATATGGTAGGTTCCGCCATCTTCACATAGCCTACAATGTCGTTGAGCGTCGAGGAGGCGTCGTCGTTGAGCGTGTTGAACTTCTCCCTGCGGACTTCTCCGTAGACCGCGCTGCTAACCATGCCGGTGGCCAGCTCGAAGAGATCGCCGGTAATCTCGGCATCCCAGAGTTCGAGGGTTGAGCTCCCGGTCCTTGCAAAGCTGGTCCTGACCGCATCGAGCGTAGCCTGGGGATTTCTATAACCGGCACCGCCGAGGATGTTGAAGGCAGCCGGTGTGTTCAATGCAAGCTGCTGCCTCAGCCGACTCTCAGAGATGCAGTTAGCGATGAGGTCCGTCATCTCGTCATGGCCGTGAGAATAGGCCAGATCCCAGTCGAACCGGCTGCGGAAGGTACCCCTTGCGCCCAGGAGCAGCGAATAACTTGTGTTGGTTACGTCTGCCTTGCGCAGGCCAAGATCCACCGGTCGATAGGTAAAGGCCAGATCAACCCCGAAAGGATTGTAGTAATTGGTCTTCGGCACCACGACGTTGTTGTCGCCGGCGGTCGACATCGGGCTCGCGGCGAATTCGATATGGGTTTTGTTCCGCTGGTAGAAAGCCTCAGCATAAAGCTCGACATCCCTAGCGAGGTCATAGCGGAAAATGGCATGGGCGCCCGTGCGGTTCACCTCTGGAGTCAGCCAGTAAGACTCGATGTAATTGTAGAGGTTGGAGGGATTGCTCCGCGGTGTGAGAATCTCCGCCACGTAGGTGTTGGCGGCGGCGGCACTGAAGGTTCCCCCCGTCGCAGCCGTCGAAGGAGCACTGAAACTAGGGGTTGCTGAAGCTAGCGTGCCCAACAATACACCCGTTCCTGTGGGCACCACTCCACCGGTGCCCGGTAAGCGATTGATCACAGTGCCGATGGGCAGACCGGGAATGTTGACGCCATTCGTGCCGTTGACCTGGCCGGCCGCAGCGCCGGTTAGGTTGATCCGCGCCTGCGGCCCGCCCCCCGCGCGCAGGTCGAATGCGCCAGCGGCGACGCGGTCGGCGTAGATCGGACTCTTCGCCAAGTAACGCTCGGAAAGGTCGGCATTGCGGGCGAAAGTGGTATCGCTGGCCACCAACGCCGCTCGGGAAAGATGGGAGAATCCCAGCGTGAGGTTAGATTTTTTCCCCGTCGTGCCGCTGACTAGACTGAAGCTCTGCTCACCCACATCCGTCTTGGTGGAATTGCCGTAAGCAAAGCCCGCCTCCGTGCCGCTGAAGTTCTTGCGGAGAATGATGTTCACGACCCCCGCGGTGGCGTCGGCGCCGTAGACGGCGGAAGCGCCGTCCTTGAGGACTTCTATCCGCTCCACCATGGCGATGGGGAAGCGGTTGACGTCCACGAAAGTCGTGCCACCGGAGATGGCGGAAACCGCCGCTGTTGTGACCGTGCGCCGCCCATTTACAATCACCAAGGTGTTGTTGGCGCCAAACGAACGCAGATTGATTGCCGTCGCACCGCGGACGAAGCCAACGGTTGCGCCTTCGTTGATCCCGATCGCCCCCACCTCAGGCAAATCCCGCAGCAGGTCGGTGAGATTGGTGCGCCCCGAGCTCTCGATGTCAGAGCGGGTAATGACCTTCACCGGGGACGGCCCCTCGAGCTCTACTGTCTTGATGCGGGAGCCCGTAACTTGGATTTTTTCGAGATGATGCGCTTCGCCAAGATCCGCGGACTCATTGACGGCATGATCGCCGGTGCTCAGTTTGGGATCCTTGGTCCCCTCCGCCGGGAGAATGACCGCTCCTACCAGTGCGACAATCGCATAGCGCACAGTGAGGAACAGAACCCTTCTCATGGCGAGACCACTTATCTATGCTTAGTAATCCTTGCGAGGATTAACGCGCTAGTTCAACCCTACCTTCTTGAGTAACGCTTGCCAGCGTGGGTGACCGGCGAGCTGACGGTATTCCGGCAGATGGCGCTGATAAAAAACTCCCAAAATGTTTTCGGGAGGAGAGTCTTCGATTGACTGGAGTGCCGCCTCTGTATCGTCCATGGCTAGCTGGGCTAGCACCAGTAACAGCACCGGACCCGGCGCGGTCACCTTTGTCGTGAGCAAGCTGCGGGCTTCGGCCACATTGCCCGCGGTGGCCTCAAGATAACTGCGCAACCAGACTTCGCTGCCGTCACCCTCAAGTTGATCACGACCATTAGCTTGAGAGGGGCCCGTTTTTGCTTTAGCCAGACGCGCTTGTTCGTGTCGGTTAAGCAGTGTGCGCGCTTCGGAAATTTGGCGGCGCTGTATAGCAATGAGAACTTGCTGATGAAGCGGAGGTGGCCCGTCACCCAGACCTTCCAACTGGCTGATAACCTGCGCGCCTTCTTCGGCCTGACCGGTGTAGACCAAAAAAACCCTGAGTGTTCTCAGCCAGAGTTCCGCCCGCTTCTGAAACGCAATTTCCAGGCCCAGCGAACGGTCCAGCTCCCGACGCGCTTCGGGCAGCCGGCCCTTGAGCCAGAGCACATGCCCGAACCATTGGTGGGCATTGCTGGAATTCGGACTCAAAGCCACCGCTTGGAGTGACTCCAGTTCCGCTTCGCGAAACTTGAGCTGGTGGATGAACACGTGGGCCCGCACCGCATGTGCTTCGCCACGCGCCGGCCGGGCCGCCTGTTCTGCGCGGGTCGCCGCCGCTAGAATTGCCGGATAGGCGTCGGGCCGGTCGCGACCCAGTCGGCGCCGGAAAAGATCGTCCTGCGTGATCATGACCTCCGCGAGCAGCGCCCACGCCGCGCCAAAGTCCGGATCGAAGGAAATCGCGGAATTCAGTTCGGCATGGGCGTGCTCCAGCGATTCATTCGTCCACTTCGTGTAGGCGTGGCGTCCTCGGAGGTAATGATCGTATGCCTCGGGATTGTCGGTGGTCACCTGTCCGCCGGACACCATATCAGCCGGCCCCGCGGGCAGCAACTCGCGACGCAGGGCGCGGATGATCTCGTTCTGGATTCCTGCGACATCGCCCGTAAGCGACTTTGACCAAACCCTGTAGCCATCCGTTGCCTTCACCAATTCTACCGTTACCCGCAACACCCGGTTGTCGATGGAATGCACGCGCCCTTCGAGCAGGTATTGTACACCGAGTTGCCGGGCGGTGTCTCGCACGTCGAGGCTTTTGCCCTTGAACGCATAGGCCGAACTACGCGCGACCACCTTGATGAGTCCGGTATTGGCCATGGCGATGCCCACTTCGTCGCTGATGCCTTCGCACAGGTAGTCGTGCTCCATGTCTTTGCTCAGATTGGAGAAGGGAAGCACAGCAATCGACCTGTCCGACGGCCTGTTCCAAAGGCTGAATTTCCACCACACTCCGAGTGCCGCGAACAGTACAAGCACGGCAGTGCTCGCCAGGAGAAGCCGCCGCGACCGATTTCTCACGTCGGTGGGCCTTCGGGTGGCGGGTACGGATCCAGACGGCCAAATACTATAGGCCGTCACTGGGGAGGAGATGTTCTTAAGCTTCAGCGGACCGATTTCCTTGATCTGCATCGGCAATTTTCCGCGAACAATGTCGACGATGGCCTGGCTGACGCAAATGCCCCCGACTGAAGCCTGGCCCTCCAGCCGGGCGGCAATGTTCACCCCGTCTCCCGCCATCTGCCCGTCCTGCACCAGAACATCGCCGAGATGAATTCCAATGCGATGGGATAGAGGTGGCCCGGCCTCGCTCGCAGTTCTTTTCGAGAATTCCTTCTGGATTTGCAGGGCGCAATCCACCGCATGCACGGCGCTGGGAAAGCACATCATCAGCCCGTCGCCCATGGAGTTCATCACTTCGCCACCGCAACGGCGGCAGAGTGAGGTCATGCTCTCCAGATCGGCACGTACCAATGCCATCGTGCCCGCTTCGTCCCGTTGCATGGCGCTCGAGTAGCCCACCACGTCGGTGAACAGGATGGCCGCCAGCCGCCGCTCCTGTGGCGACGGAGTATTAGGCACTACACTCATTCGCAGTGCGGGAAATTGTCTGGTTCCCCTGCTGAAGCAAGCCACCAGTCTGCCCACGTTGTTTACCAAATAAGGCGTTGGGTTGCGATGACTGGCACTCTTATGCTCAAATCCTGAAGCCCTTTAGCCGAATAATCCAGCGAGCAGCGGACGAGTAGTAGCTAGTTGCTCACAAGTATTGGGTTCAATCGGACCCTAACATAGCTTACCAAAGCGTTGACTGCGATCATGGCCCATCAGTCAGGTCCCAAGCATCCTCATCCGCAGAGCCAAGCGCGGACCACTAGCCCGGCGAGCGGCTTGTAGAGCATTCAATTCACTCGCTGGGCGCCGTCAGAACTCCAAAGCGCTCGTCGAGGCTGCGGATTTATTTGATTCACGAGATCTCCGCGAAGTTGTGGAGTCCCGGCTGTGGCACGAAATCCCTCCACGACATCGTGCTCGCAACTATCGCGCTGCCACGTTTACCGCAGGACGCATCGCCACAGGTCTTCGATCACCACTGCAGAGCTTGTGCATTTCAATGGGATTGATTTCCACCGTAGGGAATCATGGATTCGAGCATTCAGACGGGGCAATCTCGCTACCCGACTTCTGCACTCGGGCCCAAGAACTTCCGGACGAATCTATAAACCCGACGCGCCCTTGGTCGCATAAAAAGAGCCCGATGCTCGCGCGGCGTAAAATGGTAATAGTGCAACGCGGTCTCCACTTCCTGCAATGAACGAGAGGCTAGAAGGTCGGCCACGAACTCGTGTTCCGCCGTGAAGGGTTCCCTACCGAAAAAAAGGCGTAAGGACCACCACCACTGCTGGTGCATGGGATAAATGCCGCGCAAGACACGGATTGGTATCTCGGCGATAGGCACGCCTGCCGCTGCTAGATATTCGCACAGCGGCGAATGTGCACTAGCCTGTTTGGCGCCAGTGGCTACAACATGCTCAGGTGTGTTGCTTTCATTCATTGAGCACAAAGCGAAAGACCGAATGAGTAAGAATGCGGAAGGCGAATCGCCTGGACAATTCACCGAAGCCTCAAAAGGGGGTGTCGGAAGGATTGGCAGCAGAAAATGCTACTTCAAAAGGAAATCGTACGCATGGATTGCTATTAGTTTTATCGCGCTACGATTCCTTTGCTGGTCAAACCAATAAGGTTTACTGTCAGAGTTTACCCTACTGATCGATTGTCGTCGCGTCAGCAGCGTGTCTCTTTGGCGGGAGGATGTCGCAGAACACTACCTCAAACCCAACTCTCCCGCCTAGGCCGGGCATCTATACAAACGCCGCCGAGGTCATTGCTCCATTCGGTATGGCAGCATAAGGCGAACAATCACGAGCCACGAATAAGGTTAGGGATCTATTGACCTAGATGATCCAGATTCCGACGCAAACGCATTAGCGCGCTCGCTGCTCGGCGCGGTATTTGGCCATGTCTATCCGGACCGATCGCGAGCAGCAAATTTGCACCCCGTGAAGTGCTGGTTAGGTACATGCCGAGCAGTTCGGCATCGGAACGCGGTCGGTCCTTCTCGGCGTAAAACCACGCGCTTCCGATGGGATCGCACACTTCGCCGGGCAGGTAGTAGTAGCGGCCATCCAACAGCCGCCAATTGCGGTGCTCAGTAGCGGAATTGGGCAGGAAGCGCTCAATCGTCATCAGGTCGGTGGGCCAGGCGCGATCCATGAACACCTCCGATCCGTCCCCAATACCATGATTGTTGAGGATGACGGTCTTCGGCTGGCGAACGGCGATGTGCTCATAGAGCCGATCACGGTAGTCCCGCGGCAACAGGTGAGGGATGTCGATCCACCATTCGGCAACTGGACCATAGTCCTCAATTAGTTCGGAGATCTGGTCCCATTGAAAATCGAGGTAGGCCTGCGTGACGTAGGCCGAACTGCGGTTGGCGGGCGGGCCGGACGGCTCCATCGGTTGCGGCGCGATGTTCGCAGAGAGGGATCCGAAACGATGATGATTGTCCCACGACGAATAGTAGAAACCGGGCTTCACCCCGCGCCGGGCGCAGGCCGCCACGAATTCCGCAACCACATCGGTCTTGTTGCCGCTGAAGCCGACATGATAGTCAGTGTGCCGCGACGGCCACAGACAATGACCCGAGATGTGCTTCGTCGTGAGAATAGCGTACTTCATGCCGGCATCGCGGGCCACGCAGACCCACTGATCGACATCCAGCCGGTCCGGCGCGTAACGCGTGGCCGGATCCTGGCCACTGGGCATCTCCGCCCCAACGTACGTGTTGAGGCCGTAGCAGATAAACATGCCGAATCGCATGGCTTCCCACCGGCGCAGCGCAGCCACCGACAGGCGTTGCTCGCCGCGGGTGCCCGCCGGGGGAGCCGGCGGCTGGTGCTCCAAGCCGGATGTGATCGCAGGCAGAAGGACGGAGCGATCCGGCGCGGACCACGCCGCACGAGATTCAGGACGGGGTGTTTTCATAGCGCACACGGTTCACCCCGGCAATCAGGCCCTGAAGGTTGGGTAGTGCATGTCGGCACCTCCCGGCAATACACACGAAGCCGACGGCTGCGAACTTTCTATCAGGCAAAGATAGTATGCGGCATAGATCCGCCCGCGAACCCACCTCCTGGTCAGGGTGGACCATGACAAAGAGGGTAATTGACAAGGAGTTTTAAGTAAGTAAGTACTTACTTACTTTGATCCGCAAACCCACCGAACTTCACCCCAAGCATCTGCCGGCGGACGAGCGCAGATCCCTTACCGTGGCGACGGTGATCGAATTGGCCGCCGAGCAGGACCCGCGGGCAATCACCACCAGTGCGATTGCCCAGCGCATGAAGCTGACCCAAGGCGCGCTCTTCCGGCATTTTCCCACCAAGGACTTCGTCTGGCAGGCCGTGATGGAATGGGTGGCGGAACGTTTGTTGGCGCGAGTCGATCAAGCGGCGCAGAGGGCTACCACCCCCTTGGCCGCCTTGGAGGCGATGTTCATGGCCCATGTGGATTTCGTCGCCAAGCACCCGGGCGTGCCGCGCATGCTTTTCGGCGAACTGCAAAGGGCGGAAGCTACACCGGCCAAACGCTTGGTGCAGACCCTGATTACCCAATACGGCGCCCGCCTGCACGCCCTCATCGAAAAGGGAATAGCCCACGGTGAATTGGCCGACGACGTAGATCCTAAAGCCGCCGCCACCCTGTTCATCGGATCGGTCCAGGGCTTGGTCATGCAGTCGCTGCTGGCCGGCAATGTACGCCGCATTCGCTCCGATGCTCCCGGTGCTTTTGCGATTTTTGCCCGGGGCATAAGGAAGACGCCATGAAGCTATTACCCACGAATCGACGGACATTGGCTTTGCTGGGCGTGCTCATCCCCATGCTCGCCCTGTTCATTTATGTTGCCCTGCGCTCCGGACCGCTGGCTCCCGTTCCCGTAACCTCAACCACGGTCAAACAACTTTCGATCACGCCAGCTTTATATGGTATTGGTACGGTGGAGGCTCGCTACGCCCACAAAATCGGACCAACCACCGCCGGGCGGGTCAAAGGGGTTTACATCCAAGTCGGTGACCTGGTGACGGCCGGACAATTGTTGGGCGAGATGGACCCGGTGGACTTCGAGGAACGCATCTCCGCACAGGAGGCTGCGCAAAAGCGTGCGGCCGCCGGGGTGCTGGCGGCGGAGGCACTGGTTCAAGAGGTCACGGCCCGCCAAGACTACGCTGAATCCCAGGCCCGACGCTACGAAAGTCTCCTGCGGGCAGGCTCTGCCAGTCATGAAACAGTCGAGGCGAAAGCCCAGGAACTCCAAGTGGTCAAAGCAAACCTGGCCACCGCACGAGCGAATCTGGAGGTCGCCCGGCAGGAGTTGGTACGAATCGGCGCCGACCGCGAGGTCCTGATCCAGCAAAAGGCCAATCTGCGCCTGGTGGCACCGGCCGCCGGATTGGTGACCGTAAGGAATGTCGATCCTGGCACCACCGTAGTGGCGGGCCAACCGGTGGTGGAACTGATCGATCCGGCCAGCCTGTGGGTCAATGTGCGTTTCGAGCAACTCCGCGCCACGGGCCTGTGCCCGGACCTGCCCGCCAGGATCGTGCTCCGCTCCCAAGCGGGTCGCACGATCGCCGGGCAAGTGCTGCGCGTCGAGCCGGTCGCTGATACCGTGACTGAAGAGACCCTCGCCAAGGTGGTATTTGACACGATACCGGAGCCTTTGCCGCCAGTCGGTGAATTGGTGGAAGTAACCGTTGCCCTCCCTGCCCTGCCAGTCGCACCCGTGGTGCCCAATGCCAGCGTGCAGCGAGTCGGCGGGCGCCTTGGCGTCTGGCTCATTAAGGGCAACTCCCTCCAATTCGCGCCCATCAAGATGGGGGCCACTGATCTTGATGGCCGGGTGCAGATTCTGGAGGGACTTGAGCCGGGCGCGCAGGTGGTCGTCTACAGCGGGCGCTCACTCGGTGCCCATACCAGGGTGAAACGGATTGAGCGACTGCCGGGAGTATCGCCATGATCAGTCTGGCCGGACGCGATATTCTGCACTCGTGGGGCAAGTTTGTCTTCACCGGCGTGGGGCTGGGCCTGCTGATCGGCGTCACGCTGACCATGGCGGGTGTTTATCGCGGCATGGTGGATGATGGAAAGGCTCTGCTCAACAACAGCGGGGCGGACCTGTGGGTGGTGCAAAAGGATACGCTTGGGCCCTATGCCGAGTCATCGAGCCTGTATGATGACGTGTACCGCGGGATCCTGGGCATGTCTGGCGTCGCTCGGGCGGCCAACGTGACCTACCTAACCATGCAGGTGCGGCACGGCGATACCGACGTGCGCTCCATGGTCGTTGGCGTTGTGCCGGGCGGACCCGGCGAACCCGGTCAACCCGGATATCTGATCGCCGGACGACAGATCACCCGCGGGCACTATGAAGCCGTGGCCGACGTGGCGACCAAGTTCAAACTCGGCGAGCGCATCCAGATTCGTCGCAACATCTACACTGTGGTCGGACTGACCCGCCGCATGGTTTCATCCAGCGGCGATCCAATGGTCTTTATTGCACTGAAAGACGCCCAGGCGGCGCAATTCCTCAAGGATAACGAAGCCATCGTCCATCAGCGGCGCCGCACAACCGACAATCCGATCTATAATCGGCCGGGGGTGCCCGGCTTGCTCAATTCGGTGATCGCGTCCCAAAGCATCAATACCTCCGTCAACGCGGTGCTGGTGCAAATCCTCCCGGGCTTCACCCCGGAGGAAGTGGCCGAGCCCATCCGCCGCTGGAAACGGCTTCAGGTCTATACCCGTGCACAGATGGAGGATCTCCTGATCCGCAAGCTGATCGCAACCTCGGCCAAGCAGATTGGCATGTTTCTGGTGATCCTGGCCATCGTCAGCGCCGCGATTGTCGCCTTCATCATCTATACGCTGACCCTGGGGAAAATCCGTGAGATTGCCGTGTTGAAACTGATCGGTACCAAAAACCGCACCATCGCCGGGATGATCATGCAGCAGGCGGTCGGTCTCGGCATCATTGGCTTCGTGGTGGGCAAAATCGCGGCCACCGTCTGGGCGCCGTTTTTCCCAAAATACGTCCTGCTCGAACCAGTCGATGCGGCCTGGGGATTCTTCGCGCTGATGGTAATCTGTGTGCTGGCCAGCGTCCTGGCCATCCGGGCCGCCCTCAAAGTGGATCCCGCGGAGGCGATCGGGGGCTGATATGCACTGGCAAGGCATCAAAATCGAGGGGCTGCGCAAGCGCTACGGCGAAGGCGATACCGCCGTCGATGCGCTCAAGGGCGTGGACATGCGCGTCGCTCCGGGCGAAGTCGTCGGGCTCGTCGGCCCCTCGGGCTCCGGCAAGACCACGCTGCTCAAGTGCCTCGGCGCAGTCATCGAACCGACCGCCGGTCGCATGTCACTGGGCGAAGATGTGATCTACGACCAAGGCTGGAAGATTTCCGATCTGCGGGAACTGCGCCGGGACAAGATTGGCTTCGTTTTCCAGGCGCCTTATCTGATCCCGTTTCTCGATGTAACCGACAACGTCGCCCTGCTGCCCATGCTGGCCGGCCTACCCAATGAGGAGGCCCGAAAGCGGGCCGTCGAACTACTCGAGGCGCTTGATGTCGCGCATCGCGCCAAAGCCATGCCGTCGCAACTCTCCGGTGGCGAGCAGCAGCGCGTGTCCATCGCCCGGGCGCTCGTCAACCGACCCCCGGTAATTCTCGCCGATGAACCCACTGCCCCACTTGACAGCGTGCGAGCCCTGACGGTGATCCGCATCCTAAACGACATGGCCCGTCGCTTCGAGACCGCGGTCATCGTGGTGACCCATGACGAGAAGATCATTCCCACCTTCAAACGGATCTACCACATCCGCGACGGGATAACCTACGAAGAGGCTGGAGAAGGCCGGGGCTTTGAACCGGCTCCGGACAAATACGCCGTAAAGTGAACCTTTCTGCCGCACGTCGGCCGGCGATCCTTACCCGCAAAAAACACCATGAAAACAAACCGAATCCTGCAAGGTTTCGCCCTTGCCACCCTCGTCTTTGGCCTCGTCACCATTGTGAGTGGCGGCCGAGCCCTGTTTGGCAGCACGGAGGTTCGCGCCGCACTTGGTCACACGGTGCCCTTCGTGCTTTGGTTCAACTTCCTCGCAGGTTTCCTCTACGTCCTGGCCGGCTCGGGCTTGCTGTGGGGTAAACGCTGGGGTGCAGGACTGTCGCTCCTGCTGGCGATCTCAACCCTGGTAATCTTCGCCGCCTTTGGCGTTCACGTCTTTGGCGGGGGCGCCTACGAAACCCGCACTCTAGGCGCGATGACCTTACGGTCGCTGTTCTGGATCGTCACGGCCCTCGTTGCGCTCCGTGCACTGAAATCAACCCAGTCCGTCGCGCCGCAGGCTCCCTAGCCAAGCCGCGTTCGCCTCACGACTGCCGGCGGGGTAGTCCTCGGCGGGCCACGATTTCGGCAGCAAATTGCGCACAGGCCGCAGCGGTGATCCGCGACATGCCACCGTCCGCCACCGCGTGGATACCGGCTTCAGTGACGACGAAGTCCATGGGTATGTCGTGCGGCTGCGGGTGGATCGTCGGGATCCGCGACAATTCATGGGCGACGCAAATCTTGAGGGGTTGAGGCACCATGGCCGCCAGCGTCCGGTCGAAGTAGCCGCCGCCATAGCCCAGACGCCACCCCGACTCACTGAATCCAACAGGCGGGATGAGCACCGCGTCCGGCGCGAGCACGGGCGTGCCCTCGGGCATGGGAATACCGAGGGCCCCCGCCTTCATCGGGGCCCCGGGCCACCATTCGCGAAATTCAAGCGGCTGGTGCTTCGCCACGACTGCCGGCAGCACGACTCGGGTGCCCGGTTTGCGCAGTTGATGGATCAACGGTCGCGGGTCCACCTCCCCCTTATAGGGCCAGCAGAAGCCAACCACGAGTTCGTGCAGAAAAGGAAACCCCGTTGCCAGGAAACGGAGGATCACCTCGTTCCAGGTGGCGCGCTCCGCCGGCGAACACGCCGTTCGGCGGGCGAGGAGTGACGCCCGCAGTTCCTTGCGCCATTGCTTCAAATCCTGGGGAGTGGCTTCAGAATCCACGATCAACTTTCGGTGCTAGTGCCGTCCGCTAGGCAACAGGAATTTGTGGACGACTGTGGACATGGCTCGGCCGGCACACAGTTCCGTCGCTTTTGACAGACGCTTCCGAAGAGCCCGATCTCTTCGTTACCGATCGACCGGACGACCGCCCGCAGCTCGGCCAAATCCTGCGCACGTTTCGTCGCGCTCGATAAGGAAGCATTTTCGGCATGAACCAGCACCAGCGATTCCAGCAAAGTTTGCTCGACTGCTCGGAAATAGGCGAGATAGGGGCTCCTTCCGCACGCGCAATGGAAGGCCTTCGCCGGTGGTTCGATAGGCGGTCGCCTAAGCCTCGTGAATATCCGGTCAAGCGTGCGGTCAAAGAGGTGCGCAAGCAAGTGGGGCTCGGCCATGGGAGTTGTCACTGGCTCAGCCATCAGGAGGGCAGTCCACGTTTTTAGGATCTGGTCGCGCCTCGCGCGCAGTTGATCGAAGACGAGTGGTTGCATGGGACTTGGCTGATCGTAACAGCCATCGCACAGTGATTCTGCGCGCTAATTGCTAAAAGTAGCTCATTGATTGGCTGCCTTTCATGACCTGTTCGGAACGAAGGAAGGCCATCCAAGCCAGTCGGCCGGCTGAATCTTGCTCTTCAAAACTCCCTAAGATATTGATCTACATCAAGGTGCTGCGGCATTCGACATGGCAGAATGAGGCATCGACAGCCTAAATTCCATGCACCAACCCGCCGTTTCACTTTTCACTCGGATAGGTGGCCGCCCGGTGCTGGCCGACCTCTTGCGTCACTTCTATGCCGACGTGCGCCAGCATGCAGATATCGGACCGATCTTCGCCGCGCATGTCTCAGACTGGCCCACTCACTTGGAAAAGATTGCTGATTTCTGGTCCGGCGTCACCGGCGGTCCGGCCGCCTACAAGGGACCCATGCCGTTCAAACACGTGCATCTCCACCTCGAGGAACGGCATTTCCAGGCCTGGCTCGGTCTATGGCACCGTCATTGCCGAATGCGCCTGCCTGAACCGGAGGCACTGGACCTGATTCGCGCGGCCGAAGGCATTGGCCAAAACCTGCGCCAGATCCTCGCCATGCACCATGCGCGCCAAAACCCGTCGAAGGGCGGAGAGTTGCCCGAGACAACGGTCGGGTGAGCGCTGCCGTCAAAACCCACGCACCCCGGCTGATGAGTTCGCCACAAACCGCAGTACTCGATGCGCGCCTGATTCCCTGCTCTGGAAAACATGAGCTGATTTTTTGTCGCTGGTCGACGCTCGCCGTCGGCGAGAGCTCTAGGTGTATAGCAGGTTAGGAAACCGGCGCCGAATAAACAGCGGCTACACCCCCAACTAGGGCACGGGGCTTTTCTCAGGACGAACTGCGTGGCCCCGTCGGCCGATCGGTATTGACCAGAGAACGCCGCTCGTGCCGCACACAGTGCTTGAATACGGAAAGTCCGCTTGATCCCGCATCGACCAACGGAAGCAACCCGAAATAGGTCTTCTCCTCTGCCGGACGCAGGACCAAAGCTATCTGGGCGCGGCCGAGATCCGGCCGGGTTTCCCGCTGCTCTGCCGTTGCCCGAACAGCCACCAAATCGATCGTGACGGTCATCTCAACCGCGGTCCGATTCGAAATACGCAGAGCATACGCGACCACACGGTCACGCTCACTCCAGGAAAGATCCTGCACGACAACCCCCTCGATCTGGGCCCTTGAGCGCACGCCAACGGCCAAGGCGACACCCAGCGCCACCGCGAGGTAGAGCGTCCCCTTAACAAGCATCTTCAGAAATGCAGAAGCGGGAACACGCCCTGAGGTTGGGATCACACGGTCGCCCTCACGTGCCGTCGATCCGTGGCGCTTTGATTGATGCCCTCATCGCATTGCTAAGATTCGGCCAGCCCGTGTTCCTTTAGATACTCGCGCCACGAGGCCACCGCGGCCGGGTTTTCTTTTTCGTGCTTCTGTAGCATACGCAGCAAGCGCTTTGCGAAGTCACGATCCTTGCAAAGCTCATGAAGGCGATGCCAGTCGTCGGCATCGCCATGAAATGCCAGCCGGAGTATTTCCTGATCGGTCATGAATTGATCACTCGGTAGCTTCGGAGACGGACTGGGTCTGTTTCGGTTTTGCGGCTAGGAGTCGATCCGCGGCCACACCTTCGTTGAGCCACCCCAATGCTTCGGCCTCACCCTCTAAGGACCTGACATGACGCAACCCGACGGCCCGGAAAGCCTCGGTGACAGAGTCTGACGGCATCCCCACCGGAAGCACGACCGCAACCCGCGAACGCACCAGCTTGCTTAGGCCAATCAGGAAAAACACAAGGTCGTCGATCCGGGCACCGACTTCAGTCACGCCACTAAAATCGACCATGCCTCGTCCGTCCTGAAAAATCGTCGGCACCGTGCTCATTTCAAATGCGGTCAGATTCGGTTCGCCCCTCGTGAGCAAATCCTCGGCTTCAAGCCTCACTGCATGGCGCGTCCGGTCGATCGAGTAGCGCAGGTTCATGTCATTTTCTCCGAAGGCCATCCTTGATTACCGCAATGATGCCCGGCGCTTGCTGTCGCACCCAGTTCGACTGACCCAGCATGAGTGACTGGAGCACCAACCCTTGGATCGACCCCAGCACCAAGACTGCCGTCTGCGCACCATCGACCTTCGGGGTGATTTCACCTTTGGCTTTCCCGTTCTCCACCAAAGCACTGATGCGGCAGGCGTGCTGGGCGACTAGCGACCGCACTGCCCGCTTCGTTGCACGGTTTCCGGCCTTCTGCAATTCGCTGACCAGAATGCGAGGAATCCCAGGATGGGTGGCCGCAAACTCCGCGTGAGCAAGGAACATGGCCTCAAGGGCAGCCAGTGCCGACTTCGACGAGCGTTTCGCCTGGTCGAGGCGCTCGACGAGGGCCGTCGCCGACCATTCGATCGCCGCCGCAACAAGCGCATCCCTGGTCGGAAAGTGACGAAAGACCGCGGCATGACTAACGCCAACTTTACGGGCAATCGCTTCGGTAGTGACCGCGCCGGGATCGTCCGAGGCCGCGAGCGCCACAAATGCGGCGACCAACGTGGTTTGGCGTTCAGGCGAACTCAGGCGTTTGGTCTTTGGGCGTGGTCGCACACTAAGTGAGTTTGCACTCACTACGAATGCCCAACGCTAGCCTGTCAACGATTTGCAGGATGCTCAATTTTTGAGGATTTCCGGCTAGACACTGGCTCGGGCGCCGCAGGAAACCTCTCAGAAAAAATGGACCAGCGGCATCCTGTCGTGACCCTGATTCCATTCTGCCACGGCTTTGGGTGCATTGCTTGATGTCGCTCAAGGTCAACTGGCCCATGAATGAGTAAGGTTCGCTCGTGAGTTTCTCTTGTCCGCATTTTGACCCTAATCGTGACTTTTGCCTTCGGTTGAACACGGATTGCGTTCCGGGGCGGAAGGGATGCGTGCTCGAGGGGAAGGCTGTATTTGCCGTGCCTGTGGAGGAGCGGCTGCGCGAGAAAGAGCGCGAGAATCGCGAGGCGGAATGGGCGCGGATTGCCGCGCCCGAACGCAAACCAGGTCGCAGGGACAGGTAACGAGGCGTTCGGTAGGAATGCGAGACTCCCCAAGCAAGTGCGGTCTTGCATGCTGGACCACCGATCAGCCTTTTACCCCCGTGGCGGCCACGCCTTCGACAAAGCGCCGCTGGGCGACGGCGAACACCACGATGACGGGCAGCACCATGATAGTCGCCAGCGTCATCACCAGGTGCCACGGCGCCTTGCCGCCGGTGATCTGTTCCGCCCGTGCGATGAAGTAGAGCAGACCCAGGGGCAGTGTGCTCAGTTCCTCGCTTTGCAGGTAAACCAGCGGGTTGAAGAGATCGTTCCAACTCCACAGCAGGGTGAACACACCGACCGTGAGCACGGCGGGTAGGCTCATCGGTACGACTAATCGCCAAAGAATGGTCCACTCCGAAGCCCCGTCCATGCGCGCCGCTTCGATCAGGCTGTGCGGCACCGAGCGGAAGAACTGCCGCAGCAGGAAGATGCCGAACACATTGCCGCCCAGCCAAGCCGGGACGATGAGCGGCAGATAGGTGTCAATCCACCCAATGGACACATAAAACTTGAACAGCGGGATCACCGTCACCTGCGCCGGCAGCATCAGCGTCGAGAGCAGGATGCCAAAAAGCAGCTCCTTGTGCTGCACCTCGTAGTAGGCAAAGGCATACGCAGCCGGGCAGCAGGTCAGGATCGTGCCGGCAATCACCATGGCGGACACGAAACAGGAATTCAGGAAATATCGGTAATACGCAAATTTCTCCCAGACTTGGCGGTAGTTCTCCCATTGCGGCGCCGCCGGCAGCCAGTCAGGGGGATTCCGCATGATCTCCGGATAGGTCTTCAGGCTGGTCAGAAGCATCCAGCCCAGCGGGAGCAGCATCACCAGCGCCCCCAGCAGAAGCACCGCGTACAGGACGAACGTCACAGCGGAAGGACGGCGACGGAGCTCAGTTCTCATAATGCACCCAGCGCCGGCTGATCTGGAAATTGATCGTCGTGATGACGATGATGCACACGAAGAGCAACCAGGCCATCGCACTGGCGAGTCCCATGTGGAAATATCCGAAGGCCTGCTGGTAGAGGTTCAGGCCGTAGAAGAGTGTGGCCCGGGCCGGACCGCCGGGCGTGGGCTGCTCCTGGGCGACGCCAAAGGCATAGGCCAGGTCGAAGACCTTGAGGGCGGCAATCACCCCCAGGACCACATTGAAAAAGAGCACCGGGGAGATGATCGGCAGCGTGATATGACGGAAGCGGCTCCAGGCACCGGCGCCATCGATGTGGGCCGCCTCAAACAATTCGCGCGGTACGTTTTGCAGTGCACCCAGAAAAATTACCATTGGGTAGCCGAAGCTCCAGAGGCTCATCGCAATGAGCACCGGCAGGGCCCAGGAGGGCGAGGAGGTCCAGGCCGGCCCCTGAATGCCGCCCACGGCCAGCAACCGGTTGAGCAAGCCGCCGTCTGCCTGGAAAATGTAGCCGAAGATCACCGCATAAGCCGCCTGCGGCAGGATCGAGGGCAGGAAATACACCGAGCGCCAGAACCCCCGGCCGCGCACCGGCTGATTCAGCAGCAACGCCAGGGCGAGCGCCGCGCCCACCGCCAACGGCACCTGCACCACCGTGAAGATCAGGGTGACCTTCACCGACGGCCAGAATGACGGGTCGTGCGCGAAAAGATAGGCGTAGTTGCGCAAGCCGATGAAGGTCGGCGGACTGATCACCTCATATCGGCAAAAACTCAGCCAGAGTGATTCCAACATCGGCCACAGGTTGAAACCGATGAATCCCGCAAAAGCGGGTCCGGTGAAAATCCAGAACCAGCCGGACTGTGCGCGCCCCGACTTCATGGGGTCACCCCCGGGTTGAAGGTGGCCAGATACATGTTCACCGCCTCCGCCGCGCGCCGGCCGGCTTCCTCGGGCGTGTGCGCGCCCTGCAGCATCCGGTCGATCTCCGGCTGGACGATCAGGATCATGACCTCGATGAAGTTCTCCTGCAGGGGGATCCTTTGGCCGAACGCAAACTGCCGGTAGGCCGCCTCAAGGTTCTTCGGCCGGGCACGGGGTCCGCGCGCGCCGATCGTCTGATCCGCGACCGAACGGCGGACCGAAAGGCTGCTGCGCTTCGCAATTGCCGCGATCGCCTCGGGTCGCGTCAGGAACTTCGCAAACGCCCAGGCCTGCTCCGGATGCCGGCTCGTCCGGCTGAGGCTGTAGCCGGCGATCGTGAGCTCGCCGCCCGTGCGGGTGACCGGCCCTTGCGGCAGCATCTGCACGTCCCAGTCCAGTCCCGGCATCTGTTCATAAAGCACCCAGGAGCTAACATGGCCGCCAAAGATCATGGCCACGCGCTCGTTGACGAAACCGTTGACCGGCTCGAACCCGGTCGCGGCGCTGACGCCGTAGCGCGTGGATTTCTCCAGGTAAAAACGCAGACCCGCGATGGCTGCGGGAGAATCGAGCGAGCAGCGCCGGCCATCGGGCGTGAAGATATCGCCGCCCGCCTGCCGCACGTAGATGAGCCATTCGCCCCACCAGCCCTCGACCCGCGAGCAACCCCAAACCCCGGGCCGGTCCACCGTCCCGGGCCGGGTCAGCGCCTGTCCCGCCTTCATCATGTCCTCCCACGTCCACTGCGCATCCGGCTCAGGCAGACCCGCGTCACGAAACAGCCGCCGGTTGAAATACAACAGCGAGAGGTTCATGTGTTCCGGCAGGATGTAATACTTCCCGTCGAGCTGCATCGCCCGCCGGACCTCCGGGAAGTAGTCGTCCAACCCGAACTCGGCCGCATCGCGCTGCACGAGGTCAGTGATGTCGCGCGAATAGGGCCGCAGGTAGCTGACCCAGACGTCGCCGGAGAGAAACAGATCCGGCAGTTTGCCCGTGGCGGCCAGCAGCTTGAGCTTCACGTTGTACTCGCTGCCCGGCACCCAGTGGATGCGTACCCTGATTTGCGGATTCGCCTGCTCAAAGGCCGCCACCTGCGCCTCATACAGGTCGCGCAGGGGCGTGATGATCATGTATGCGGAAATCTCGGTCCGGCCGTCGCGGGGTGGCGCCACTCGCGGATTGCCCGCCCACCAGAAGCCAAGCAACGACAGGGCGATGAGGCCGATCGTAACCAAGACGGCCTGGAAGCGCGTAGCCATGCGATCAGCCCCCGGCGGCCCGCCGGTGGAAGGCGTATCGCGACTCGCTCCCGTCACCGGTCATGATTGCACCCGCCTCCCGCCCGCGTTCCTTTGGCCCTTTACTGCCCTCGGCCGCCCGTAGCGCTGCAATGCAATCGCCAGTACGCCAAACTGGTCCGACAACATGCCCTCGTAGCCAACACGCTCGCCATCCCATCTCCGCCAATCGGTGCCGCTTTCCAGGCCGCCGAATGCGGTGTCGTCCGCCAGGCTCGCCATCATGGCATGGAGGAGGCGGTCGCCTTCCGCGCTGAGCCCGGTTTTGTAGAGCGCACCGATAAAGTGCCGTGCCTGGCTGTGCGTCAGACCGCGGTTCTGGTAGATGCCATCCGGCATCCGCGCACCCAGGTCTTTCCATGGGATCGGCTGCAGGTTGCCCGGCAAACCCAGCCGAAAGTCCGGCACCCCGGCGCGCTCCAGGGCCTGCCAGAGACCGCGCATGGTCTTGCCGGCCACCTCGGGCTCGAGGAGTCCGGCATTCACTGCCGCGCCGTTGACGAACAGGAATCCGTAGTCATGCAGCTTGCCTTCGCGACATTGCCAGCCGGCCAGCCAGCCGGTCTGCCGGTTGAAAAAAGTCCCGGTGTAATTCGCGTGGAGCTTGTCGGCCCAATCCGTCAGGCCCGCCGCCAGATCCGGTTGGCCGAGTGCCGGCAGGATCAACGCCAGCCCGCGCAAGGCCGGATAGAGCAGCGCGTTCACGAATGCGTCCTTCCAGCCGAACGAGATCACATCATACCAGTTTGTGCTCCAGCGGTGCTGGCCGCTCACACCCAACCGGGAGTTGGACTCAATCAATCCGTCGTCATCCACATCGAGCGCCCGGGTACGATCCAACTCCGCCCGGATCGCGGCGGCGTGCCGCCTGAGCCAGGCCCGGTCCCGCGTCGCGCCGAGAAAATCCGCCAGGCCCAGCAGAGGGGTCGCCGCCGTCATCGTGTACTCTTCGACGAGATGGCGGCGCCGCCAGTGCGCATCATTCACCCAGCCGCCGGCGTACGTCGGCCCGCCGCTCAGCCACCGCTCGATTGTGTTGCGCAACAATTCGAGGGCGAGAGCCCGCTCGCCCGCGGGGAAATGGGCCGCCAGCCGGGTAATCGTGGCCGACCAGCAATCCAGGCAGATGATCGCATCCATCGACGCCCCGTTATTGGTGAGAGTCGCCGTATCCGCCCGATAGGTCAGCGCGGTCAAGGCACACCGGTCCAATCCGTTTTGCACCGCCGGCGGCGTGCCGGGCCGGCAGGGAATCCCAACGGGCGCGATCGCGAATTCCAACCTCGCCCGATGCCGGCCCGCGCGGAGCCGGTAGTCGCCGTCGCGGGTCGCCGTCTCCCCCACCTTGATCTCGGCGGTGGTGAACGGCCGGCAGCAGTCCGCGCGCCAGAGCGGATCTCCGGCCCCGGCCGTCACGCGCAACGTGCCCATGCGCGGCGCGTGGAAAAGCACCGGCAGGAACATCAGGCCGGTCTCCCCTTCCCGGGTGATATGGCCCAGGCTGCAGCATTGGGTGATCCGGCTATCCAGGCAGATGTGCCAGGCACTGCTCTGCCAGGCCCGCACCTCCGCCGCACCGATCCGTTCCACCTCCAGTTCGAGCCGGGCTTCATGGATCGTCCAGCGCAGGACGTACCTCTGCCGGGCGGCGGGAATCGTCACATCGTACTCAACCCGGTTGCCACGGACGCACACCCGCCCCTCGACGGCATGCTCATTGGCCCCGACCGCACACGACTGGCCGACCGGAAACAGCCGGAGACCCTGCGTCCAGTAGTCGCGCTCGGGCGCCTCCGTCCTGGATCCGAAGACGCTTTGCGTGGACAACAAATTGACATGGGTATGCCCCATCCCGCGCTCGTCGACGGCGAGAAAGGACCACCCTGTGCGGCCAAGCTTGAAGCCGACTTCGAGAAACCGGCTCCGATAGCGCACCTCGCCCGCCAGAACCCGCATACTCACTCCCTTGGGACAAGCGCCCTTCGCCATCGCCACCTGCAACCAGCGGTCGGGCTCCACCCGATCCGGATCAGGCGCAAAGAGAATCTCTCCCTGGAGGATGAACGCATGGGTCGTCAGGTTCCAGCAGGTCCAGCCTCCGTCGGTTGCGCTTTCCCGGGCTTCGATGCGCAGGCCGGTCGTCTCCACGCCGGCGAGATCGAACCATAGCGGACCCCTTCGCCGGCCATAATTGACTTTCGTTTCCCGCAACAACTCCCGCCAGGCCCGGCCGGTCCATTGCAGCACGCGGAACGCCACGACCCGGTCGCGAAGGTTGACATCCCCGCACTTAAAGTAACCCCGCACGCACGGCTTGAGCCCGAGCCGCCGGAGTCGGACCGCGCCGGCGGGCCGAAACAGGAGCGCATGAATGATGCGCGTTTCCGGCAGATGATCTTCCCCGGAAAGGCGCCGGGCCCAAAGTGACCGGCAAAGCACCTGCCCGCACGATTCCTCCAATAGATTCCGGCCGGGTTGTTTCATTCCAGGCATCCTTGGGTTGGGTTCATGCTGGTGCAGTCAGCCAATCGGATTTGCCTCACCGGCCGCTAATTCTCCGGGGGACTGCAGAAAGAGGATCTGCAACGCCTCGGCGGCGGGCTTCGGGCGGCCGTAAAAATCAAGCAGGGCGGTGTTGACCGGACAGGGGAAGGTATCGTGCCCCATCCAGATGATGATCCCACCGCACGCCGGAAAGCGGCCCTTGCACGCCTTCACTGCCCGCACCAAGCCCTCCCGCTGGAGCCGCTGACTCCAGGCCACGAATTCCGGCAGGTCTAGCGGCTGCCGGCCGTGGTCGCGTTGGAATGCGTCCGCCTGGATCCAAAACCCAAAGCGACGCCAGGCGGGATTGCTCGCATCGAGCGGCAGCAGCGTGCCGCAGCCATGATAACGCTCCAGGATGTCCAACGGACTCGCGCCGGGCGCCCCGACTTCCGAGCGGAAGCAGGCATCATCCTTCGCCCAGTAGGATTCCTCGGCCGGAAACCACGGACCGTGGACATCCCAATGCAGTCCACGGCCGAATTCCTTCTCGTCGGCCATAAACCGGCGGCCGCTCGCGGAAGTCGGCAGGAAGCGCCGACCGGAATCGAGCGTCGCGACCTCCGCGGCCATCATCGCAATCAATGGATGCCCCCGGTCCACCGGTTTCCCGGCGCCGACTTTGCCCCCGTCGAGCGCACCCTGCAGCTCGTTGCCGCCGCACCAGCAGAGCAGCGAGGCATGGTGCTGGCGGCGCGCGATGTACGAGCGGACAATGGACCGGGCTTCGGCAATGACCGCCGGATCTTCGGGCGGCCAATTGTCCACGCCCGATGAGGAAAACGGAAACTCCTGCCAGACGAGGAGCCCGTACTGATCGCACAGTTCGTAGAAGACCTCCGTTTCGAGAAATGCCCCGCCCCAGACACGCAGCAGATTGATGCCCATCGCGGCGTAGGCCCGAATGCGAAGCTCGTAATCCTCCCGCTTGAGATCAGCATAGTTGGGACAAATCGGGGTCCAATTGACGCCCTGTAAAAACAGCGGGTGACCGTTGACGACGCAAATCCATGGGTCCGTGCCCGCAGCGGCACCCTTGCAGGCCTCCCACTCCACCCTCTTGAACCCGATCGTGCGCGCCCACTCGTCCTCGGGGACTCCCGTCGGGGAAAGCAGCCGGCAGATCAGGCGGTAGGTTTTCTGGGCACCGGCCCGATTCGGCCACCAGGGTTCCACCGGCAGTCCGGCAAATGCCGCGCCGGCTGCTAGCTGCTCAGCCGGGACAGTTGCCTGTAGCAGGCGCTTCAAGCCATCCTCCAGGCATATCTCCACTGGTCCCGGCGCCTGGCCGTAAAGCGTCAGTCCGTCGCGACCGACCATGCAGCGCATACCGGCGAGTTCATATCCGTCCGAAATCTCCAGCAGCACACGGTCCCAGACGCCAGTCTGCACCATGCGCGGTTGCCAGTCCCACGTGTAGTTGAAGCGCACCTTCCAATCCTTGATGCGCGACGTATAGCCGACCTGTCCGAGCCAGCGCGGCGGCAGGTCGAAAACGATCTGCAATGTGTTCTCCTCGACGAGGGGGACCCCGGACAGATCGAAGCAGTGTTCGGTGAATCCATTCTCAAAGCGGCCGATGAGCCGGCCGTTGCAGCAAATCCAGCCCGCGTGGTCGAGGCCCTGGCAGCGCAGCCGGCGGCTGGGTCCGCCGTCGAGCCATTCCCTGGGGAGGACCGTCTGGAACACCCAGACCCGGTTCTCCACCCATTCGATATCGCGGCTGTGCAGGTGGAGGTTCCAATCCGGAATGACCCCGTGCTGCCGGAGCAAATGCTGCACCGAGGCCGGAACCTGCGCCGGAACGGGCACCGTTTCGCTGATGATGACAATGCCGGTCTCCATGCTGGCATAGGTTCGCCAAGTATCAGGCATGAAACCGGCAAGGGTCCACGCACTCGAGGCCAGATCACGGCTCGTCTTCATGTTTCCAAAATGGAAAGGGGCGGCGCCTTGCTTGGCGCCGCCCGATTGCCGACACAATGTTATTTAGAATCTCAGGGTATGCGTGATCAGCCAGTCGCGCGCCGGCGACATCACATAGGTTGCTCCAACGTCAAGCTGACGAGAAACCGATCACACTCTACACGCCTGATGGCGTGTAGTTGCTCAGAGAAGAGCGTTCCTATCGGACAACTCTGCGATCAGGGCGAAATGCTATCTTGACCAAAACTCAGGGGCTTGCGATGGCGCTGGACTTTCCGATCAACCCGGAGAACCACGCCCTGCGGAAGCTTTTGCATAAGTCTGGCCGCGCCCTCGGCTCCGAGCACCCGTTCGACGGGCGAACCCTTTTCAAGGTCGGCGTAGTTTTTCCACCATCCCACCGTGATTACTTCATTCGCATTTCCACCGAACATGGTCTCATGGGCCTCAAACTTCATCAGGTCGGATTTCCTTATGACTGGAACGAATTCATCACGCATGAATTTCCGCCATTCGGCCTTCCGGCCCGGTGCAATCTCTATGACCGTAACCACCACTATCGGCGCCTCGCCAAAACTGTTCGTGAAACACAGGTCGCTCATTTGCCGGGTGGCCATTGTATGGAGGCTGACGTAGTATTCACGCAATTTGGCCCGCAGGGCGGCCGTGCCTTCCTTGCCTAACACTTTGGCGAGCAGGTCCGGTTCGTCGTACTGCCCCAATCGGGTGATCGGCAGCACGGACACATACTCGAATAATTCGCCAAAAGTCGCGCGCGAAAAAACGTTGCGCCACGGCAGACCGCCTTTCTTCAAAGCCGGGTTTACTTCCTCCTTAGTCAGCCGCTCAAACTCAGCATACTTTTCAGGCTTTATGGAAATAACTGAAACTTCATGCCAAGGATCGACGGACACTGCGGGAGTCTCGTTATTGGTGGACGATTGGGAGGATGCTGGCTTGCTCCCAAGCGCGAGTAGGCAAAAGGCGAACGCGAAAGTCCGCCGCATGTGGTGTGTGTAGGGGGGCATGGGGTTTGCCGGCTGGATCGCAGAATGCGCATCCAATCGGAGTGGCCTCCTTAAATCACGTTTTCGAGTGTGAAACAAGCCGGATGAAGGCCAAATACATGAGGATACCCGCGAATAGCGGCAGTGTAAAACTTCGGATTACCGCTTAGCGCTTGAGGCACAGGATAATAGGCGCACTATGCATCACCTCTCCCGTTGTCGGATCGACTCCTGCCGCAAGCTCAATCGCTCCTGTCTTCCGAGTCGACCAAGACATCCCCTCTGCATCCATCTATCCTGACTGAATCTCCTCGATCCGCTGTCCACCGGAAGGTACCACCCCTGCGGTTTCCTTCTGCTTTCGTTCCGTGACATTCTCCCGACCCGAAGCCGACATCCTCGTCCCTGCCGGCGGCGATCCCGCTGCCACCCTCGCGCGAACAACTCACCTGCGCGTGATCGCGCACCGGGGCGACACCGAGATCAACGCCCACCCAGCCGTCGCCGCCTGCTGACCGTTCTTACCTGGCCGTCGGGTCGAGATAATGCCCGAAGTTGCCGAGGGGCTTGCTTGAAGCCCACCTTCGCCGCCCGCCAGCCCCCGGCTGAGTTTTACGTTTTCCCATATTTCGCCAAGATCGTTCCCAGCGAAACCGGGTGGGCGGAGGGCCGAGTAACTTCGCGAAAAGCGCTTCTCAAGCACTTAGCATCACCGAACTTTTCGGCTCTGAAACTGTAAGAGATCGCCAAGGGTCACCGTCTTGCCGGCCGTAGATTCCGTAGACCGAGGGGCTCGCGAGGCGAATGAAAAAAAAATTCGGGGAGTACTAAGACGATATTTTATGCGGCTTTTCCCCCCTCCCCCTGGGTCGGTTTCGGGATTTTTAGCCGGACGCCATCCTCAAAAAAGGACCAAAGGAGCCTAAAATGACAGCTTTCAGTGGCCATTTTGATCCCTTTCCGTTCCCTAAATTAAACTACCTAGGAAAATGGTGCTCAGGACAGGACTCGAACCTGCACGCCTTACGGCACACGCCCCTCAAACGTGTGTGTCTACCAATTCCACCACCTGAGCATGGAAACTGCGGGAAGGCGGAATAAGAGAAATCCCCCGCACGATGTAAAGCACCGAAATCCTTTAAACCACGGATTGCACGGATTTCACGGATCGCGATCAAGCGGATGAGGCCGAGGCGATGGCCACAAGAGGCACAAAAAAGCACCTAAGGATCAGACCCAATTCTTACCTTTTGAGCCTTCTGTGCCTTCTGTGGCCATCCAACCAAGCTACATTCGTCAAGTCCGTGGCATCCGTGAAACCCGTGGTCAATGACTCTGCGTCCTCCGCGTCTCCGCGTGAGATCATAACTTTTCACCCCCGCTGGCGGTCGGCCAGGGCGTGGGCGAGGTCGGCGGCGAAGAAGGGGCCGCGGTAGATCAGGCCGGTGTAGAGCTGTACGAGCGTCGCGCCGGCGTCGAGTTTCTCGGCAGCGCTGGCGGCGTCGGTGATGCCCCCCACCCCGATGATCGGCAGGCGGCCGTGCGTTGCGCGGGCGATGTAGTTGACAATCTCGGTCGAACGGCGCCGCAACGGCGCGCCGCTGAGACCGCCGGACTCGCTGACCGAAGCGAAGAAACCCGGGCGCGCGAGCGTGGTGTTGGTGGCGATGATGCCGTCGAGGCCGAACTCGGCGATCACGGCGAGCACCGCGTCGATCTGGCCGAAGGTGAGATCGGGGGCGATTTTCAGCAGCAGCGGCTTGCTGACCTTGCCCGGGCGGGTGGCGCGCTCGCGGTTCGCGGCGGACACCGCCCCGAGCAGCTCGCGGAGACGATCCTCATCCTGAAGGCGGCGGAGGTCGGGGGTGTTGGGGCTGCTGACGTTGAGCACGAGGTAATCGGCATGGTCCGCCAGGCGCGCGAAGCTGCCCAGATAATCGGTCACGGCCTGGTCGAGCGGGGCGACCTTGGACTTGCCGAGATTGATGCCGAGGGGGATCCGGCGCTGGCCCGGCCCGGGCATCCGCGCGAGACGCGAGGCGACGGCCTCGGCGCCTTGGTTGTTGAAGCCCATGCGGTTGATCACCGCTTCCTGCGGCGGGTAGCGGAAGACCCGCGGACGGTCGTTGCCGGGCTGGCGCAGATGCGTGACCGTGCCGATCTCGACGTGGCCGAAGCCCATGGCGGCCGCCGCCGGCCAGGCCTGGGCGTTCTTGTCGAAGCCTGCCGCCAGGCCCACGGCATTGGGGAACTGCAGACCGAAGCAGGTCACCGGCCGCCGCGCCGCAGCCGGCAGGCGGTGGACTTGCTCGAGCAGGCGGCAGAGCGGCGTCAGCCGGCCCAGCAGGGCCATGCCTTCGACCCCCAACTCATGAGCCCGCTCGGATTCGAGCCGGAACAACAGCGGACGCAGGATTTTCTCGTAATACATCCCCATGGGACGAGACTGAAACCGAGCCGGCAAAAATCAAGTGTCGCGATAGCCAAATGACCGGCTGGTCCCGCGGTTACGGGACTTCGCAACCCCGTGACAAAGAAGCGCTTTTTCTGCTTGTTTTTTAAAACTCCCCTCGCACGCTGCGCGACAATTTACCTGCAATGGCCAAAGCTACCTCCACACTCGATTGGTGCGCGATCCGTCTCGGCGAAGACCACAACTGGTGGGTGCACGAAACGAGCGATCCCGTGCGCTGGGACGTCGATGGCCTCAGCATCGTCGATCCGCGCCAAGTCAACCACCTGATCGAGCTGGTGGAGCCGCTGCGCGACTACGGCTTTGACCAGGACCTCTTCGAGGCCGCCTTCATCCCCTTCCGCATCGAGAAGGATCTCGGTAGCGGCAAGGTGCGCCTGAAGCGCGTGAAGGATTCCTTGTTCGAGTCCGACGAGAAGCTCTTCGCCCTCGCCGACACGCTCGACGAGGAGAACGGCCCCTACGCCGACCTGCTCGACCACCTCACGCGCTGCCGCGTGAAGATGCTCAACGACCTCTTCGAATTCGAATCCAAGCTCACCGTCGACGAAGTCGAGGACGAGCTCCGCGAAGACCAGAACGCGAGCTTCATCGAAGGCAAGGCCGTGCACACCTTCGAGGAACTCTCCGCGATCCTCGACTTCATGCCGGCCGGGTACGACACCGACGACGAGGCCCCCGCCAAAGAGGCGGATGCCGACGACGCGGACCTGCCCGAGCTCGACGAGGAGGAAGAGGAAAAACTCAAGAACGACGAGTCCCTGAAGTGGGACGAAGACGAGGAAGAGGACAAGGAGGACGCGGGCGCCGAAGGCAAAAAAGCCGACGACGATGATGAGGACGGCGATGACGAGGACGACGCCGACGAAGGCGAGCGTCCCGCCAAGCGCACCCGCAAGCGGTGAGGCGATTGCGGATCGGGGAAACCGGATACCGGAAAACCTGTTCCGCTCCGGACCCACTCCGCTATCCGGTTTCTGGTATCCGCTATCCGGTATCGTTCGAGTTGTTGCCTTTTGGCGGAGTTTGACCCACCAAACCAGCGACATGGCACTGCTCCCCCGAATCGGCCGAGTCCTCCTGCCGCTCCTGCTCCTCATCCTGCCCAGCGGATGCACGACGGACGCGGTCACCGGTGAGAACCCCCGCATCCCCGCCGCCACTTCCTCCGCGCAGCTGCGACCCGGCGATTCGCTGACCGTCGCGCTGCTTGGCATCCCCGATCCCACCACGCACCCGGCGCAGATCGACGAGCAGGGCCTGATCAGCCTGCCCTACATCGGCCCGGTCAATGCCGCAGGCGTCACCACAAGCGACCTCGCGCAGCGCATCCGCGAGGCCTACATCACGCGCAAGTTCTACACGACCTTGGACGTCTCCGTCACGGTCACCGAGCGCTACGTTTACATCGGCGGCGAAGTCACGCGCCCGGGCCGTGTCATCTGGACCCCCGACCTCACGCTGGCCAAGGCGATCCAATCGGCCGGCGGGTTCACCCTCTACGCGAAGGAGACCAGGGTCACACTCGTGCGCGACCAGCAGGCCCACGACGTGAACGTGAAGCTGGCGCAGCGCCAGCCGGCGCAGGATCCGCTCCTGATGCCGGGCGACTCGATCCAGGTTCCGCGCTCGCCCTTCTGAGCGTCGTGTCGTCCGCCATGAGCCTGCCGACCGCCTCCCCGCGCCCACCCACCTTGGCTGAGGCGCTGATCCCGGTCATCTGCCTCTTCATCTTCCTGGCCGGCGCCGTCATTGATCTCAATTCGCTGCCGCCGATTCCGCTGCTCACCCCGTTTCTCCAGGCGCTGGGTTCCGTGCCCTACTTCGGCAGCGTGCTCCACGCCTCCATCCCCACGCAGATCCCGCTGATCGGTGCGACCGCGGTGGCCGCGTTGATGGCGGTGCGGCTGGGGTGGGATTGGCGCACGATCGAGGCGAGTTGCCTCGACGGCATCCGGTTGTCGCTCGTGGCCTGCCTCATTCTCCTGCTCGTCGGCATCCTGATCGGCACGTGGATCGCCGCCGGGATCGTGCCGATGCTGATCGTTTACGGACTCGAGCTCATGTCGCCGCAGTACTTCCTGGTCGCGGCCTGCCTGATCTGCTGCGTCGTCTCGCTCGCGACCGGCAGTTCGTGGACCACGGCCGGGACGATCGGCATCGCGTTCATCGGCATCGGTTCCGGCCTCGGGATTCCGCTGCCCATGGTTGCGGGGGCCATCGTATCGGGTGCGTATTTCGGCGACAAGATGTCGCCGCTGTCCGACACCACCAATCTCGCCCCCGCCGTGTCGGGCTCGGAGCTGTTCGAGCACGTGCGGCATATGGCGTACACGACCGCGCCGAGCCTGTTGCTCGCCCTGGTGCTCTATTGGATCCTGGGCCTCCGTTACGGCGATCATCACGCCTCGCTGGCGGCGGTCGAGGCGATCTCGACCACGCTGCGTCAGGAATACGTCATCACGCCCTGGCTCCTCGCCGGCCCGGCCCTCGTCATCCTGATGGTGCTGCTGCGCACCCCGGCGATGCCCGCGATCTTTGCGGGGGCGCTGCTGGGCGGAATCCTCGCGGGGGTCGTGCAAAATGAGTCGTTTGCCGGCGTGCTGGCATTCGCCTACGACGGCTACAAGGCCACGACCGGCGTCGCGGCGGTCGACGAGCTCCTCTCCCGCGGCGGCATGAGCAGCATGTACGGCACGATCGGGATCATCCTTTGCGCGATGTGCTTTGGCGGCATCATGGAAAAGAGCGGCATGCTCGGCGTGATCGCCGGCGCCATTTTGCGCCTCGCCAAGGGCACCGGCGGACTCATCTCCGCCACCCTCGCCACCTGCGTGGGCGTGAACATCATCGCCCCCGACCAGTATCTCTCGATCGTCGTCCCGGGCCGCATGTACCGCGACGCGTACCGCCACGCCGGGCTGCATCCGAAGAACCTGTCCCGCTGCCTGGAGGACGCCGGCACGATCACCTCACCACTGGTGCCGTGGAATTCGTGCGGCGCCTACATGTTCGCGACGCTGGGCGTGTTCCCCTTTGCCTACCTGCCCTACGCGTTCTTCAACCTGATCAATCCGCTGGTGTCGGCACTGTACGGCTGGACCGGTTGGACGATCACCCGCCTACGCGACGAACGCGCAAACCGTTGAACCACGGATTACACGGATTTCACGGATCCGGCGGATTCGGCGGATGGAGCGTGGCTGGATAGCCACAAAAAGCACAAGAGGCGCAGAAAATACCTCATCCTGATTTTGTGACTTCTGTGCCTTTTGTGGCTATTCCTCAACGCCACATCTGCCTGATCCGTGAGATCCGTGAAATCCGTGGTTAAAGATTAACCCTGCAACACGCGCGCCATGTCCTTCGCGAAATAAGTTAGGATCAAATCGGCGCCGGCGCGCTTGATGGCGAGGAGGGATTCGTGGCGGCAGCGAGCGAGGTCGAGCCAACCGAGCTTCGCGGCGGCGTGGATCTGGGCGTATTCGCCGGAGATCTGGTAGGCCGCGACAGGACGGTTGGTGGCGTTGCGCACCTCGCGGATGATGTCGAGGTACATGCCGGCCGGCTTGACCATGACCATGTCGGCCCCCTCGGCCACATCGAGGAGCACCTCCTCGACCGCCTCGCGGCGGTTGGCGGGGTTCATCTGGTAGGTGGACTTGCTGAGCAGCTTGGTGCCCGCGGCCTGCGCGCTGCCCACGGCGTCGCGGAACGGGCCGTAGTAGGCGGAATTGTATTTCGCGGAATAGGCAAGAATCCCGGTGTCGGTATAGCCCGCGCCGTCGAGCGCCTTGCGGATCGCACCGACGCGGCCGTCCATCATGTCGGACGGGGCGACGAGATCCACGCCCGCCTCGGCCTGCAGCAGCGCCATCTGGCAAAGGAGGCCGACCGTGCGGTCGTTCTCGACGTTGTCGCGGACGGAGTTGAGCACGCCGTCATGGCCGTGGCTCGTGTAGGGGTCGAGGGCGACGTCGGTGATGACCGTCAGCTCCGGCACGGCGTCCTTCACGGCGCGCACCGCGCGGAGCACGAGGGTGTCGGGGTTGAGGGCCTGCGTGCCCGTGTCGTCCTTGAGCTTCGGATCGAGCTTGGGGAACAGGGCCACTGCAGGCACGCCGGCCGCGTGGATCTCGCGGCATTCCTTCACCAGGTCGCGGATGCAGAGGCGGTTCACCCCGGGCATCGACATGATCGGGTCGGGCCGGCCCTTGCCCTCCACCACGAACAGCGGCGCGATGAAGTCGGCCGGCCGCAGCACGGTCTCCTCGACCATGGCGCGCAGGCTGGCGGTGCGCCGGAGGCGCCGGGGGCGGATGGGCAGATCGAGCTTGAAGTCAGAAGCCATAAGCGGTGATTTGGAAAACTAGAACTGCCATGCTGCTGGCCGCCACACGTTTTTGCAATCCCACTCGCCGGACGACGACGTCCGAGCGAACGCCGGGCTGCTGTTGTCTGCGCTAAGCGCCACCGCAGACTGCCTTGCCCGCCGTAGCCTTGGCGAAGGCGGGAAAAACACCTTTCCGCCCCGGCGGAAAACCTGTTAGCCCTCAACCCTCCGTTTTCATGGCCATTCAGCTTTTCGATTCCCTTTCCCGCTCCCTGCAGCCGCTCAAGCCGTCGCACGCCGACGGCGTCTTCCGCTTTTATAATTGCGGCCCAACGGTCTACGCGCCCGCCCACATCGGCAATTTTCGCACCTTCACCGTCAACGATGTCCTCCGCCGCCTGCTCGAGCTCGAGTTCGGCGCCGCCAAGGTGAAGCACGTCCGCAACCTGACCGACGTCGACGACCGCACCATCGGCCAGACCCAAAAGGAAAAGCGCCCGCTGGCCGAGATCACGCAGAAGTGGACCGACAAGTTCCACGCCGACTGCGACGCGCTCAACTGCCTGCGCCCGCACGTCGAGCCCACTGCCACCGGGCACATCCGCGAGCAGGTGGACATGATCGAGTGCCTGATGCAGAAGGGCAACGCCTACCGCGCCGCCGACGGCTCCGTCTATTTCAAGCTCAGCACCTTCCCCGGCTACGGCGCCCTCTCGCGCATCAAGGAACGCGAGCTCAAGGTCACCAACGCCGTCGCCGACGCCGACCACAAGGACTCGGTCTCCGACTTCGCGCTCTGGAAAGCCTACAAGCCCGAGGA
>CAYHEW010000003.1:0-141212 GCA_964355715.1 uncultured Opitutaceae bacterium
TCCAGAAGCGCGTGGCCGACCACTACCAGATCCGACACAGCGACATGACGAGCAAGCGCCGGCCGAACAACATCGCCATCCCGCGCCAGATCGCCATGTACCTCGCCCGCACGCTCACCAAGCACTCCCTGCAGGAGATCGGCGACGCCTTCGGTGGCCGCGACCACGGCACCGTGATCCACGCCTGCAAGGCCGTGGACAACATGATGGAACAGGACGCCTCCACCCGGAGCAGCGTCGACTTCCTCAAGGCCCAGCTCTCCCGCTGAGCCGCCCCGCCCGGGCGCCGGGATCCTCGGTTTGCGAACACCCCCTTGCCTCCCGCAGGGCCTTGCGCATCGTCATTCGTAGATCGTAATTCGTAACTCCCATGTCCCTCACGCCTGAACAGAAACAAGCCGTCGCCGGCTGGGTCGCCGCCGGCGACAACCTCTCCGCCGTCCAGCAAAAGCTCCGCGAACAGTTCCAGATTTCGCTGACGTACCGTGACGTCCGCTTTCTCGTGGACGACCTTGACCTGACCCTGAAGGACCCCGCGCCCAAGGTGGATACCTCCGACGTGACCAAGGCCCAGGCCCCCGCGCCCAAGGCCGCCGCGGGCGAAAAGAAGGGCTTCCTCGACAAGGCCAAGGAAAAGCTCGGACTCGGCAAGGCCGACGCCCCTGAGGACGAGGACCTGCCGCCCGAGGACGAGTTTGCCGACGAAGCCGCCGAGGAACTGCCTCCTGCCGGCGCCGGCGGCGTCACCGTTGAGGTCGACAAGGTGACCCTCATCCCTGGTGCCCTCGCCAGCGGCACCGTCACCTTCAGCGACGGCGTCACCGGCAAGTGGATCGTCGACAACCAGGGCCGCCCCGGTTTCACGCAGATCAGCCAGCCCGGCTACCGCCCATCCGCCGCCGACGCCCAGAGCTTCATGCAGGAACTCAGCCGCGCCTTCCAGTCCCGCGGCATGTAAGCATGCCCGCCGCGGCTGGAACCACCGGATGAACCGCGCCACCGCGAATTCGATCCAAGGGTGATCGTTTCGATCCGTTCTTGCAGGAGGCAACAGAGGTAACGGAGGTTTGGATTCAGGCCCTCTGTTCGCTCCGTTACCTCCTGTAAAAAGGTTCGGGATCGAGCTTCGGGTTCCTTCGCGGTTTCAGCCTGCACCGGATTAGTGTTTATTCGTGTCCATTAGTGGTTACCTCCGTCTGATCCGCTTTCGCTCCCCATGCGCACTGTCCATGTCATCCTGAACGCCCACCTCGACCCGGTCTGGCTTTGGCCCTGGACCGCCGGCGTCGATGAATGCCTCAACACGTGTTACACGGTGTGCAACACGCTCGACCGCCATAAGGACATCGTCTTCACGCGCGGCGAGGCCTGGGTCTATGAGCAGGTGCGCCGCCACGATCCGGCGCTCTTCCGCCGCATCGTGCGCCACATCCACGCCGGGCGCTGGTCCGTCGTCGGCGGCTGGTGGATCCAGCCCGACTGCAACCTCCCCGGCTACGAGAACATGAACCAGCAGATCGCGCTCGGCCGCGCCTGGTTCGAGAAGCACCTCCTGTTCTTCCCGCGCATCGGCTACAACGTCGACTCCTTCGGCCACACCGCCGCGCTGCCCGACATCATGGCCGCGCACGGCCAGCACAGCTATGTCTTCATGCGCCCGATGGCGCACGAGACGGTCCTCCCGGCCCGCGTGTTCCGCTGGCGCGGCCGGCCCGGCGGCGCCGTGGTCAACACGTTCCGCATCGCCCACGGTTACTGCACCGTCACCCCGCCCGAGCTGCGCCACGTCGAGGGCGCCCTCGAGGGTCTGCCCAACGGCGTCACCCATACGATGTGCTTCCTCGGCGTCGGCGACCACGGCGGCGGCCCCAACGAGCACATCATCCAGTGGGTCCGCGACCACCGCGACGCCATCCCCGGCGCCCGCCTCGAGTTTTCCTCGCCCGAGCGCTTTTTCAAGGCCCTCGCCCCCGAGGTGAAACACCTGCCCCTCGTCACCGGCGAGCTCCAGATGCACGCCATCGGCTGCTATACCGCGCACCGCCCGGTGAAGCTCGGCGTGCGCCGCGCCGAGAACCAGCTTGCGCAGGCCCGCGTCGCCCTCGCCTCCGCCCCGCGCCGCGGCCGCAAGGCCGCCGCCCCGGCCCTCGAGGCAGCCTGGCAGAGCCTGTGCTTTAATTCCTTCCACGACACCCTCGGCGGCACCTGCACGCCCAGTGCCGCCAGGGCTGCCGACGACCAGCTTGCCGGGGTCAAGGCCGCGACCGAGCAGATCCTCAGCGAAACCTTCCGCCGCCAGGCGCACGCCACGCCGAACGACGAGCGGCAACGTCTCGTGATCGCGAACTACACCGACACGACCTTCAAGGACTTCTGCGAGCACGAACCCTGGCTGGAGTGGACCCACTGGCAACCTGACTGGTGCCTGCTCGACGAGCGCAACCGCCTTGTGCCGCACCAGGTCATCGAGCCCGAGACGCTCATGCCCGACACGGTGCGGCTCTTGTTCCCGCTCACGGCCGAGCCCGGCGCCTTCCGCACCCTGCGCATCGCGCACAACCGCACGGGCAAGCCCGCCGCGCTGACCGGCGCCGATCCGACCTTCAGCCTTACCGTGGCGGCGAACGGCACCGGCGCGCTCCGTGCCGCCGACGGCGCGGCGATCGCCCTGCCCGAACTCCGGCTGATCGAGGACAAGTCCGACACCTGGTCGCACAACCTAGACCGCTTCGCCGGGCCGCAGCTCGATCACGCCCACTGGAGCGAACCGGTCCTCGTGGAATCCGGACCCGTGCGCCACCTTTGGCGGGTGGACGGTCGCATCGGCGAGAGCCGCCTCTGTGCCGACTGGCGCCGCTACCGCGGGCAGGATTTTTACGAGCTCCACCTGCGCGTGAACTGGCACGAGCACCACCGCATCCTCCGCCTCTCCTGGGCGCCCGGCGCCGCCATCGCCACCCGCGAGGATGGCATCCCCGGCGGCGGGCTGCCGCGCGCCAGCGACGGCCGCGAACTGCCCCTGCGCGATCGGTCGTTGCTCCTGCTCGCCGACGGCACCCGGGCCGGCGTCGTCGCGCCCGAGGTCTTTGCCGTATGCGGCAACGCCAAGGAGGTCCACCTGACGCTCCTGCGCTCCTGCCCCTACGCCCACCACGACCCGAAGATCCTGCCCGAAAAACTCGAGCACTACGCCTGGCAGGACCAGGGTGAACACACGTTCATCGTGCGCTACTTCCCGGCCGGCAAGGTCGTCGCCAAGGACCTCGACCGCCACGCCCTGCACCTGCAGCAGCGCCCGGTCATCGCCGACCTCACCCGCGGCATGCCCGGGCGGCCGTTCAAGGACCAGATCGATTACCCAAGGTAAGCGGGCGCCTTACGCATTGAGCCGCCGTAGGCAGCCCGCTTGCGGGCGCTTGTTCGGCGTGCGCACGCTCTGGGAGCGCGAGCAAGCTCGCGGCCTACCGGAACGATGCTCCTGGTTAATCCTTAGGCGCTCTACCCGTTCAGCACCCCGGCGACCGCGGTGCGGAATTCCTCGATCGCGAACGGCTTCGGCAGGCAGGTGCGGCCGTGGCGGCGGAGGAAATCAGTGAACGCGTCGTTGATCAGGTCGCCGCTCATGAAGAGCACCCGCTTGGCGGTGGTCGGATCGCTTGTCGCGAGATGCTCGTAAAGCTGGAGCCCGTTCATGCCGGGCATTTTCCAGTCGGTGACCACCACATCGAACGCACAGCGCCGCAGGACGTCGACGGCCGCCTCGCCGCTCGCGGCCGCGGCGACCGTGTAGCCATCCTGCTCGAGCAGGGCCCGCGTGAGCTCGCGGATCCATTCCTCGTCGTCCACGACCAGCACCGATTTCCCGGCGCCCGAGGGCCGTGGAGCCGCGGGGGCAAACGGCGGAGCGCTGTCGGTCTTCAAGGCCGACGTCTTCTCGGCCGCCACGGGCAGCTCGATCGTAAATACCGTGCCGCGGCCGACCGCGCTGTGGGCCGAGATCTTGCCACCGTGCTCCTGGATCAGGCCGTACGACAGGCTCAGGCCGAGGCCGGTGCCCTTGCCCACGGGCTTGGTCGTGAAGAATGGGTCGAAGATGCGCGGGAGGTGATCGGCCGCGATGCCGGGGCCGTTGTCGGCGAACTCGACATGCACCGTCTCGCCCGAGGCGAAGGTGCGCACCGTGATCTCGCCGTCCTGCCGGTAGGGCTGCAGCGCCTGGCGGGCGTTGCTGAGGATGTTGACGAAGACCTGCTGCAGCTGGTGCGCGTCCGCCATGATCGGCGGCAGCTTGGGGGCGAATTGGGTGACGACCTTGATGTTCGAGGTGCGCAGGTCGTAGGCCATGATCTCGAGCACCTCCTCGATGACCTGGTTGAGCTTCACGAGCTTGCGCTCGGGGGCGTGCTGGCGGGCGAAACTCAGGAGGCTCTGCACGATCTTGTGGCAGCGGTGGGCGCTCTTCGCGATGAGCTCGAGATGAGGCCGGGTCTTCTCGTCGTTCGAGACCTGGGAGAGCAGGTCGGCGAAGCCGATGACCGCCGTGAGCGGGTTGTTCAGCTCGTGGGCGACGCCCGCGACGAACTGGCCGACCGCCGACAGCTTCTCGCTCTGCACGAGCTGGGCCTGCGTGCCCTTGAGCGTGGTCACGGTCTTCTCGAGCTCGGCCCGCGAGGTCTGCAGGTTCTCGGTCATGCGGTTGAAGGCCTGCGCGAGGTCGCCGCACTCGTCGTCGGAGAAGCGCTGGATGCGCCGGGAGAAGTCGCCGCGGCCCACGGCCTCGGCCGACTCGGCCAGGTCCCGCAACGGGTGGGTGACGCGCCGCACGAACCACGCGACCACGATCCCGCTGATCAAAATTCCGGCCATGCTGAGGCCCACGACCGTGCGTCGCGTCGTGATCATGGCCTGGAGGCGCGCCTCGTAGGACGACATCATGACGTACCGGATGCCCTGTTGCCGCGGGCTCACCGGGCCGAGGTCGCCCGAGCGCGCCATGAAGTGCTCGCCCGCCACGAGGGTGCGTCGCGCATCGGTGGCCCGGCCGGCGGGCGCAACCTCGTCCAGCAGGTTCTCCGGGAGGGCGCTGGTGGCCACGGTCGAAACCACCACCCGACCATCGGCCACCAGCAGGGTCTCGGTGCGCGGCAGCTTGAGCTCCTGCACCGCGTTCTCGCCCAGCACGATGGCCACGGTCAGGACGCCGACCAGCGGACCGCGGTTCGAACCCGTGACGGGCAGGGCAAGCACGGTGTAGACCCGGCCATCGTAACCCACAACACCCGCGCCGGCCTCGCCGGTCTGGGCCCGTTGGCGCAGGTCGGCCGTGGCCGCCGCCAGCTTTTCGAGGTCAGTCGCGGACGAACGCCGGCGCCCCGTGACGAATTCGTCGCGGTCATCGAAATAGAGCAGTGCGGCATGTTCCTCGGGCGAATCCTCGAGGACACTGAGCAGCAGGCCGTCGATCGTGCGCCGGTCGGCCAATTCGGCCGTGACCTTGAACCGCGCCTCCTCGACCACCGTGCGGTAGCGCTCGAGCAGGTTGCGCGAACGGTTGTCGAGCGACTTGAGGAACACCGCCTCGGCGGTCGCGAGCGTCTGCCGGGCCTCGTCCTCCATCTGCCGCTCCATGTGCCCATTGACGATCCACAGCGTCACGACCGGCAGGAGGACCAGGAAACCCAGCACCGCGACCAGCACCTTGGCCTGCAGGCTGAGCCGGAACTTCGGTTTCGCGGCAGCCATGGTCAGGGCTTGGGAAGGTTGGCGAGGCCGAGCACAAAATCCACCTGCACCTCGCCCTCGGCGGGAACCGTCACCTCAAGGGTCGCGCTGGGCAGGCGCTCGTGCCACGCGCGGAGTTTGTAAGTGCCGGGCGGGACGTCGCGGATGACGAACCGGCCCTTCGCGTCGCTCAGGGCGAACCACGGATTTGGCAGCACGAGCACGATGCAATGCATCTTCGTGTGGATGGAGCAGAACACGTCGACGCGGCCCAGCTTGTCGAAGGTGATCGCTGGCGGCGCCTCATCGGCGCTGTACAGGCCGAGGTTGAACTCGCGCGGCTCCGACATCGAAAAGACGTTGTGGTAGATGTCGTCCTCGTTGGGCCACAGCACCGTGGTGCCAACCGCGACCGGCAGCACGCGCGGCTCGAAGGTGGCGTCCTTCTGCACGACTCTCGCCTTCGCCGCCGCCGGCGATGGCGTGGCCGGCACCTGGTCAAC
The DNA here is from genome assembly GCA_964355715.1 of uncultured Opitutaceae bacterium. Classification (GTDB taxonomy): domain Bacteria; phylum Verrucomicrobiota; class Verrucomicrobiia; order Opitutales; family Opitutaceae; genus UBA2377. The sequence goes on from CAYHEW010000003.1 coordinate 6,225, forward strand.
ATAGACCACGAAGTCGGTGAGCTTCGCGTAATCCACGCGCTCGACGAACTTGTAGCGCCGGCTCGCGTATTTGTCCCCACCCCCGCCACCAGTCGCCGCGGGTGCGCCTTCCGCGCGAACGGTACCGGTGATCGTGCCGGCGGCCGCCGGGACAACCATGGCGAGACCGACCAAAATCAAAAACAGGGAGGAACTGGGGGAGTGGAGTTTCATCCGATCAAAAACGCACACCGATCTCGGTGGCAAAAAGGTCCTCTTGGTCGCGCCGCTGGCCATTGATCATCCGGCCGTCCTCCCATGCGTATTCGATCTTGAACACCAGCGGATCGCTGAAGCGGTATCCCAGGCCAAGGCTGAAGCGCTCCAGCCCCTCGGCCAGCGGCAGGCCGCTGTAGAAAAAGGTCCCGGGACTGCCCAGCCCCTGCAGCGGATACCCGCCTTTCTGCACGCTGATCTCGCTGTAACGAATCGCGCCGTAGAGACCGCCATTGATCCGCTGCACCAGTTCCACCGAAAAATGATCGAGGTCGCGCCGGTTGTCCGCCGCCGTGTCGTTGTCGTCGTACCGCGCCGTGCCGACCGCGCCCGAGAAGTGGCCGCCGTCCCAGTTCACCCGGGCGTCAGCCTGGTACAGCGTCGCTTCAAATCCCTGGGTGGTCGCCGCCGGCCCGATCGCGCGGAAGAAACCGCCGCCGATCCAAATCTCGGAGAGGAAGTCACCCGCCATCGTCAGGTCGCCGGTGCGCAGGGCGCTGGCGCTAAGATGCAGCCAGGCGGTCGGATCGTAACCCACCCGCAGGGTCATGGACTTGTCGGAGTCGAAATCGCGCAGCGTCTTGTGTCCGCCATTCTGCACGGCGAAGATGTAACTGAGGCGCCCGGCCGAACCGTAGAGTTCCACACCCTCGTCCACGCCCCAGGGATCGGCCACCGAATGGGTGATCAACGGATTATCGAGCACGCCGCGATAGAGGTATTCCTCGCCGAACGGAATATCGAGGCGGCCGACGCGGAGGTTGAGCAGCCGGTCCGGCCCGCCCAGGCGACCCGAGACGTTCTCGAAATCGACATAGACCTCGCCCATGTGAAAAAACTCGTCGTTCACCTCGCGCGTCACGAGATCCAGCTCGGCGAACAGGTAGGTGTCCCGCCACACCGGCGTTTCGAGGTATATCTTCACGTCGTCGGCCCGGAACTCGCCATTGGGCCACGCGCCGCGCGGGCCGCCGTCGAAATAGGCCAGGCCCGCCTCGCCGCTCAGCCGGATGTCGCCGACCGCATCGCTGCGCCCGGTGGGTCCGCGATCCGACGCCTGATCACGCAATTCGTCCAACACCCGCTCCTGCCGCTGCCCGGCCGTGGCAATCTCGTCGAGCCGGGCCCGTAACTCGTCCAGTTGCCGCTGCTGCGCCGTCACCTGCTCCTGCAGGCGGCGATTCTGCTCGATGAGCTGGCGCACGTCCTCGGCAGATACCGTGTCACCGGCCGCCTGGGCGACGACAGCCATACCCAAGGCGACCGCTGACACGATCAAGCTGGTGATGGGATTCCTCACGGACACGGGGTAATGGCCGCATCATGCGGGCCGAGGTTGGCCATGCAAGCCTCGGGCAGCGACGGACGGGGTACCGCAGGGAACGCCGCTGTAGGCAGCCCGCTTGCGGGCGCTCGTCCGGCCTGCGCACGCGGCGGGAGCGCGAGCAAGCTCGCGGCCTACCGTGGCGTATTCCGGCCGGCCTAGTCCACGCCTGGCCCGAGCTCGCGTTCGAGGAACGTCACCACGGTCTTCAGGACCTCGAGACGCTTGGCCTCGGGCGCCATGCTGTGCGCCATGCCCGACACGAGCAGGCTCTCCGGCTTTCGGCCGGCGCGCTCGAGCGCGGCGATCATGCGCTTGGCCTGATCGAGTGGCACGCGCTTGTCCTGGCGGCCCTGGATGATGAGTACAGGCGCCGTGATGCGGTCGGCGAAATAGACCGGCGAGATCGTCCGCAGGTGGGCCTCGTCCGTCTCGGGATCGCCAATCTGCTCCCGCCAGTGGCGACGCGCCTCCTTGTAGGTCGTGGCATCGCTGTCCTGATAGATCGCCAGCCAGTCGGTCACGCCCGCGATGGAAACGCCGCAACGGTAAAGCTCCGGGCTGCGGCCGAGCGCAAACAAGGCCGCGTAACCGCCATAACTCGACCCGACGATTGCCACCCGCTTCGGATCGGCAATTCCGGCCGCGATCGCCCAGCGCGTGCCATCCTCGATATCCTCCTCGATCTTTCCGCCAATCTGCCGGCGCGCGCTGCTGAATAACTCGTCGCCGTAGCCCGTGGAGCCGCGGTAGTTCATCTGCAGCACCGCATAGCCGCGGTTGGCGAGCAATTGCACGAGCGGACTGAACCCCCACACATCCCGCGCCCACGGCCCACCGTGCGGCAGCACCACGAGGGGCAATTGCTTCGGCTCGTGGCCGACCGGCACGGTCAGGTAGCCGTGGACGATGAGACCGTCGCGGGCCGGGTATTTCACCGCCAGCATCGGCGCCATCTGTGCCGGCTTGATCCAGCTCATGCGCGTGGCCAGTTGCCGGAAGGAGCGCTTGGCGCGGTCAAAGAGATAGTAGGAGCCTGGATCGCGGTCCGAGAAACCGAACCACAGCAGCTGCTGGCCATCGAGCGACTCGTCCACCAGCAGGTTGACGGTGTCGGGCAGCGCGCGATCCACCGCGACCTGCAATGCGGCATACTCCTTGTCGAACCAGCGCACGCGCAACGATTCGGTGTAGTGGCGAACCCCCGCCAGGGCCTGTTTCCGGCGCGAGAACACCGTGCCGGCGAGGTCGATGCCGCCGGCCCCGGTGATGCCGCGGTCCGGCACGATATCGTAAACCGGGTCCGACATCAGCGCCTCGCCGATTTCACCCGAGTCCGGATTCAGCGGATAGATGGCCCAGCGGCGTTCCGGATTGAGCATCGCCACAAGAATGCGGCTGTTCGCCGCGTCGAAGCCCACGATGCGCATCTGTCCGCGCCGATTCGCGAGCGGCAGGATCGTCTTCCATTCGGACTTCGCGTCGGGCCGGTAGATCGCGCCCGACAGGTCGCCGTGCGTGAGCAGGCCAAAGCGGGTCACCCCGTCGAAATCGACCCCCCAATAGGCCACCTCGCCGGGATTCTTGACCACTTTCAGCGACAGACCGCTGCGCGTGTCGACCGACAGGACATCGGGCCGGCGACTGCTCCCCGGTCCGCCTTCGTGGCGATCGAGCATGAGGACCGTGCCGTTCGCATCGAATGACCGGTAGATGACCTCACGGGCAAACAGGCGACCGCCCTGCAGCGAGATGCGCTCGTCCTCATAGCCGCTGATCGGCACCGTGCGCGCGCCGTCGCGGTCGGTCGCCATCACGCCGTAATACATGTCCCAGACCGTGGTCGTGACCAGCAGGCGGTCGGCATTCACCCAAGTGAAGTTTGCGACCTCTTTCGGGGCGTTCTCCATGAGCGCCGCAGGATCCAGCCTTAGCCGGGTGATCCCCTTCCCGCTCACGTCGGCCACGTGCAGCAGCGTCTTGCCGCGGTCGTCGCGCAGGAAGGCGAAGTGCTGCCCATCGGGCGCGAGCCGCGCCCCGGTGGTTTCCGGCTCGCGGGCGAAATGCTCCACGGGCAGGCGCTCGATGGCGAGTGCACCAGGCAACAGGCAAAACAGGCCGGCGAGCAGCCAGCCAAGGGGCGTTTTCATGCGGGGAACGAGAGTGCTGCAGCCTAGCGCGCGGCATCCCGCGGACGAGGGCAAAGCGGATGGACGGTCAGAATCACAGGCCGACCTCGACGGCTGCCATCACTCGCCGCGCAACCGCTCCAGCATCTCGCGCGCCGGCGGGAAGTCGCCGGCGGCCACCAGGTGGCGCCGGCCGTCGTCCATCCGACCAAGCCGAAGCAGCGTCACACCGAGGTTGTAATGGGCGGCCGGGTAATCCGGCCGCAGCCGCAGGGCGCGCTCGTAACTGGCCACGGCGGCCGCGAGGTCCCCGCTCTCCGCCAGCACGATGCCGAGATTGGCGTGCGCCTCGGGGAGTTGCGGACGCTGCCGCGCCGCCGTCTCCAATTGCGCACGGGCCTCCGGCAGCCGCCCAGCCTGCGCCAACAGGACGCCGAGGTTGAGGCGGGCTTCGCCGTGATCATCGCGGTAGCGCACGGCCGCCGCATAGGCCTCCATCGCGGCCGGGATTCGCCCCGTTTCCGCCAGGGCCTGCCCCAAGGCGAAATACGCTTCGGCCGGCTCCACCAGTCGCGCGGCCGCGGCTTGGGCCGGCGCGATGGCCTCCTCGGCGCGCCCCGCCTGCAGGAGCAGCACGGCCCGCCGCCACTGCGCCTGGCCGAAGTACGGGAGGATGCGCTCCGCCTCGGCAAACGCGGCGATGGCCTCCACTGGTAGCCCGAGAGCTTCGAGCGTCAAACCGCGGTTGTAGTGCGTCTGGGCCGATTCGGGTTCGTGCTGCAGCGCGAGATCATAGCGTCGCAGCGCATCGGCGAATTCGCCGCGCTGGAAATGCAGGCGACCCAGGTTGTTCTGCGCCTTCGCGCTCGACGGTCGCTTGGCCACCGTGTCCTGCCACAGCGTGAACTCGTCCTGGTAATCACGGTTTCGCGCCACGGTCAGCCCGCCGGCAATCACCGCCAGCACGCCGCAGGCAAAGAGCGCCCGACGTTCCGCCAGGCTGATGCCCCAGCCGACCAGCAGCGCCACGACCGCCGCGAGTGGGACATACATGCGGTGTTCCACGATGGTCTGCGTCACGCCCGGCATGAGGCTCGTCGGCGCCAGCACGAGAAAAAACGTCGCGCCCAAGAACCCAACCACCGGCCGGCGGGCCAGCGCCCAAATCGTCGCCGCCCCGAGCACCACTACCGGTAACGCGTAGGGCACCGCCGCCGTCCAGCGGACCTCCCCCGTGACGCCGTATTCGAAGATCAGCGGCGACGGCCAAACCGATAGCCACAGATAGCGCGCCAAGGCCTCGAACTGCGTCAGCCCGTACGCACCGAACGCCGCCGGCGTCAGCGCATACGTGCCGCCGCGGTCGCCGCCAGCCGACAACACGAGCCACGCCAGCAGCAACCACGTCGCGCCCAACCCGAAGTGCAGTCCGCGGCGCTGGGTCCACGCGGCGCGCAGGCTGCCGGCAAGGAACGTCCGGTCGTACAGCACCGCCACGACTGGCGCCGTGACCATGACCTCCTTGGTCGCCATGCCCAGCGCACAGGCCGCCACGGCGATCACCGGCCATCCGCGCACCGCCGGGGCCGTCGCCGCCCTCAGGAAGGCATAGAGCGTGAGGAAATAAAACAGGGCCATCAACGACTCCGCGCGTTGGATGACGTAGGTCACCGATTCCGTCTGCAACGGATGCAGCGTCCAGAGCAACGCCACGGCCAAGGCCACCGGCCATTCCCGGCCCGCGAACGTTTTGGCCACGATCGGCTGGTGGAGCGTGCGCCGCACGAGCCCGAACAGCGTGAGCCCGGCCACGGCGTGGATCAGCAGGTTCAGCGCGTGGTAGCTCCACACCTCGGTACCGCTGATCGCGTAGTTCAGCGCGAGGCTCAGGTTGAGGATCGGGCGCCCGCTGACCGTGAACCCCCACCCCGTCGGCGGCTGCAGGGCCGTCGCCAGGCTGCGGATGCTCGGGTTGTGCACGATCGACTGCTCGTCATCGAAGACGAACGGCACCGCGAACGTGTTGTGGTACGCAGCCAGCGCCGCGAGCGCGATCACCAGCCCGGCGAGCAGGACCGAGCGCTCAGGCTTCATCGAGCAACCGGAGGAGACCGGCCTCGTCGAGCACGGGCACGCCCAGCTCCTGCGCCTTGGCGAGCTTCGAGCCCGCCTCGGCCCCGGCAACCACGTAGCTCGTCTTCTTGCTGACGCTGCCGCTGACCTTGCCACCGGCCGCCTCGATCTTCGCCGCTGCCTCGTCGCGCGTCATCGTCGGCAGCGTCCCGGTGAGGACGAAGGTCTTGCCGGCGAACGCCGTACCGGTCGGCGCCGCGCGCTCGGGAGCGAGCGGGGTCACGCCCAATGTGCGCAGTTCCTCGATCAGCGCCTGGTTCGCCGGATCTTGGAAATAACCCATGATCGCCTGCGCCATCGTCTCACCGATGCCCTCGATGACGCTCTGCTTTTTCTCGCGCAGATAATTCTCGAGCTTGGCCGCTGCGAGCGCCTCGAGACTGCCAAAATGTTTCGCCAGGTCCTTCGCCGCCGCCACGCCGACGTGCGTGATCCCGAGGCCGTGGATGACCCGCCAGAGTTCGGCGCGCTTGGAGGTCTCGATGGCGGCGAGCAGATTGTCGGTGGATTTCTCCACGCTCTTGCCGAGGGTCAGGAGGTCCTCGCGACGCAGGCGGTAGATGTCACTGACGCGCTTCACCCAACCCTTCTCGACCAGCACGTCCACCATCGCGCCGCCCAGGCCGTCGATATCCATGCAGGCCTTCGAGGCGAAATGCCCCACCCTTCGGCGCACCTGCACCGGGCATTCGCGATTCGGGCAACGCAGCGCGACTTCGCCCTCGAGTTGCACGACGGCGGTGGCGCAGGCCGGGCAGCGGTCGGGGAAGACATAAGGCACACACTCCGGGGTGCGTCGCTGGACATTGACGGCGACGACCGCCGGGATGATCTCGCCGGCCTTTTCGACCTGCACCCAGTCGCCGACGCGGATGTCCTTGCGGGCGATCTCGTCGCGGTTGTGGAGCGTGGCCCGCGACACGGTCGTGCCGGCCAGCTGCACCGGCTCGAGTTCGGCCACGGGCGTGAGCACACCGGTGCGGCCGACCTGGATCGTGATGGCGTTGAGACGCGTCTCAGCCCGCTGCGCGGCGAACTTGTAGGCCATCGCCCAGCGCGGCGCCTTGCTCGTGCTGCCGGCCTCGCGCTGCAGCTGGAGCAGGTCGAGCTTCACCACGGCGCCGTCAGTCGCGTAGGCGAACGTGTCTCGCAAGCGGTCGAGTTCCTGCACTGCCACCCAGACCTCGTCCGCGCCGCGCACTGACCAGAACTTCTCCACCGTCGGCAAACCCCAGGCGCGCACGCGGCCGTGGTATTCGGCTTGAGTGGCGGGCAGGGCCGACGCCGGTTCGCAGTGGCCGAGGCCGTAGAGCACGATCTCGAGCTTGCGGCGCGCGACCTCGGCGGCGTCGAGCTGTTTGACCGTGCCCGCGGCGAGGTTGCGCGGGTTGGCATAGAGCGCCTCGCCGGCCTCCTCGCGCTCGGCGTTGATGCGCTGGAACTCGGCCAGCGTCATGAAGATCTCGCCGCGCACCTCGATCACGTCGGGGACCGGTGCGCCGGCGACGGCCTTGAGCTGACGCGGGAGCGTGCGGATCGTGAGGGCGTTGGCGGTGATGTCGTCGCCCTCGACGCCATTGCCGCGGGTGACGGCGCGGACAAGCCGGCCCTTTTCGTAGGTCACGCTGACCGCGAGGCCGTCGATCTTGGGCTCGACCACGTAGGCGAGGTCCTCGCGCTCGAGCAGCTTCAGGAGGCGCGCGTGGAATTCGCGGAGCTCGGCCTCGGAATAGGTGTTGTCGAGGCTCTGCATCGGCTGGCGATGCCGGTAGGTCTGGAAGCCCTCCGAGCGGTCGTCGCCCACCTGCCCGGTCGGCGAGGCCGCGGAGGCGAATTGCGGGAACTGCGCTTCGAGGTCGGCGAGCTCGCGCTTCAGCTGGTCGTAGTCGAGGTCACTGACCAGCGGCTGCGCCTGCCGGTAATAGAGCTCGTCGTGGCGGGCGACCTCCGTCCGGAGCTGGGCGATACGGGTCTGGGCCTCGGCGGGGGTCATGCGGCCTCATTTGGGACCAGCGGGTCGGGCTTTTCAATCCGGCGTTGGCGGCGCCAGAGAGGCCGTTCCAGCCAAGCGCGGGCCCTCGGCCAGCGGACATAAATCGTCACGGCCACGATGGCGCCGATGGTGTCGGCCACCCAGTCGGCGAACTCAACGAAGCGTCCGGGCGTGAAGCTCTGGTGCCATTCGTCGGTGAGGCCGAAGAGGGACACCGCCAGCACGGCGATCCAGGCCCGCCGCGGCGAGAACCCATTGCGCACCACCAGAATTGCCAGGAGGCCGAAGACCCCGAAGTGCGCGACCTTGTCGATCCCGATCAAATCCGGCGACGCCACTTGGCTGCGCCCGGACGCGACCACGATCATCGTCGCGAGCGAAAGCGGCCAGAGCCAGGGAAGGAGGCGTTTGGCTGAGAGTTGCACCGCTCCCAAGGTCACCGTCTGCCCGATCACGACAAGCCAATCCGTTGCCAGTTAATGCCACCGTAGGCGGCCCGCTCGCGGGCGCTTGTTCGGCGTCCGCCCGCGGTACGAGCGCGAGCAAGCTCGCGGCCTACCGCCGCCCCCGCGTGCCATTGCGGGTCAACAAAAGGACTTGCCATAGGCGAGGCGGTGGGGCTTGTTCACCATTCCTTTTGTTCGGGCCGTAGCGTAGCCTGGTAGCGCGCTTGCATGGGGTGCAAGAGGTCGTGAGTTCGAATCTCACCGGCCCGACCATTTTCTTCCGTTCCAGAACTGAACGGGAGATCGTTAAATTATATCCGTAACCCGTTGGTTGCTGGATTAAAGCGTGAAATGCGTAATTTAACGATCTGGGCTGCAGTTCGGACCTTCATTAGGTCCTGTGATGAAAAGACGCCGGAATTCGGGAAAAACGGCGCAACCGTTAAATTCGCTCGCTTGATTCTATCGGGTAATTTGCCAGAGTTTCCCCAGTGAAATTCTAACAGGGCTGAGGCCAATTGGATCGCCCTCCAACATTCAAGGAGGTTCCAATGCATACACTTCGTCACGAGGCCAACCCAGTCACGCCCAGTTCCGTTCCCGTCGCCATCTACACGCGTGTTTCCACACTCAACCAAGTGGGCGGACGCTTTGATTCATGCGAGAGCCAGACCGCCATCTGCCGCGAATACATCCTGAAACACGAAGCCGAGGGCTGGCACGAAATGGCCTGTTTTTCCGACCCCGCCTATTCGGGCGGCTCGATGAACCGCCCCGGCATTCAGGCCCTGAAACGCCGCATTGAGACTGGCGATGTTAAGGTCATCCTCATTTTCAAACTGGAACGGGTACTGCGGAGCACGGACGAATGGGCGCCTTTCCGGGCTTTCCTGCAGAAGCATGACTGCCGGTTGGTCAGCACCACTGAGGATCTGAATGACGAGACCCCCTCCGGGCGACTCAAGAACAACCTGCTCGTCAGTGTCGCGGAATACGAACGACTGAACACCGCCGAGAAAGTTCGCGCCAAATTGCTGGAACAGGTCAAGCGGGGCTACTGGAACTATGGGTTGGTTCCCTTCGGTTACACCTACGACCATGCCAAACAGACGCTGCTTCGGGACCCCGAGGAGGCGACCGTCGTTCGCCGCATATATGAGCAGGCTGCCAGTCTCGTCTCCCCCACGGAAATCGCCAATGTTCTGAGTGCGGATGGCGTCAGGACAAAATCTCGGGTCTATCAGAGGCGGAACGGCACCAAGGTTTGCGTCGGCGGGATTCGGTTCCGCAGTGACACGATCAGGCGGGTTATCAGGAATTTCATCTACTCCGGCCAGCTGAGGATGCATGGCCAGGTATTCCCCGGACAGCACGAGGCGCTTGTGCCGGCAGACCTGTGGGAGCGGGCTAACGCCGCGATTAGGCAAAGCCTCCAACCTGCCCGGTGCTTTCTCAACACCCGCGACAAGCATTTCCATCTGCTCAAGGGAGTGCTGTTCTGCGGATGCTGCGATCAGGCGATGATCCCGAACGCCAGCGGCAAGCACGATGGCAACGGCAAACCCTACCGGTATTATACATGCTACCGCACGCATCGGGAGCGCTCCGACGCCCGCTGCCCCGTGCGGCATGTTTCCGCGACCGCTTTGGAAACTGCGGTAATCGGGTTCATCGGCGAATGCAGTCAGCACCCGGACATACTGCAGGCGGCCGAGGAGAGTTCGCGGTTGCGGATTAGGACCAGCCGCGGCCCCATCCGGACTGCACTCGCCACGGCCGAAACCTCACTGGTCGATGTCGTGCGGCAACTCCGCAATTGCGCGGAAGCCGTCGTCACAGGCGGAATGGAAGCGATGTCGGACGAGCTGCGCGAACGCGCGGCCGCGCTGCGCGAGGAAAAGCAACGTCTGCTGGTCGAATGCGAACGCCTGCGTCAGGACGCCGCGGCCTGCGAACAGGACAGGCTGGACACAGCCCGGCTGCGCCAGTCGCTGGAACGGTTCAGCGAGATGCTGCCAACGCTGACTCAAGCGGAGCAGCGCAAACTCGTGACCCTCTTTGTGGCGAGGATTGAGATCCGTCCTGCGTCCGGTTCATCCGCGGTGGTCGGGCGGCATTTCGAGCTTCGGATAAAACTGCATCTCAGCCACCTCATTGAAGGAATGGAAGAGCGGGTTTTGGTGCAGACCAAGCCGAACCGCGGACTCTTGCCACCCTCCCGGGTGCTGAGCCTGGAAATGAAATGCGCGATCGCGCCCGCCGGTGCGGACGTCCCGGTGGTGATACTAAAGCCGTTCCGGCAAGAAATCGCCCCGCCATTAAGGACGGCGGTCAAAGCAATCAGCGAAGCACCGCGCCACCCGTTGCATCGCGCCCTCGCATGGCATCGCCAACTGGCCAACAAGCCCAGTCTCACCCAAGTCATGCTCGCAAAATCTGAGCGCGTTGCACCCGGCACCCTCACCCACCACATGAAACTCCTGCAACTGGCACCGGACATTCAGGCATTCCTGCTCGGACTGAGGACCAAGGACGAATTCCGCCGGTTCAGCCTCAACCGCATGAAAGCGCTGGCTGACCTGTCCCACCGGCAACAGCTTCGAAGTTTTTCCGCGATGCGGCAGGACCGTGACTAGTTCCCCGAAAAATCCGTCCTCAAACGGTAGGTCGCTCCTTTCGTTGACCCGGAAACCTTCACCACACCCGACATCCGCAGGCGGGCGAGTTTCCGTGTCACCGTCGCCCGGGACAACCCAAGACCTGCACTGAGCTCATGCGGGGCCGCGGAGCCTGTGATCGATAGATAGTGCACGAGGCGTTTTTCCGTCTTGTCTTTGACCAACCCGGAGGGATTCACGGTCCCGGCAGGTCTTGATTCAGCAGCCATCGGCTGCGTCGTGTGTTGGAGGCGGCTGTGCCTGATGGCCGCGATGGCGATCAGATCGCCGATGAGGCGGATTCTCTCGGCAGCCGGAAGGTTTGCCGGGAACGCGTTGAGGCCAAGGTGATGCGGATCGTTACTGGTTCTTGGCGGCATCGTTCATGGAGTGGCAATGGTGATCCCGCGGACGAACGGTCCCGCCTCAGTGGAACCCATTCGTGCCGTCATGACCTGCACCTGTTGCAGGCGGCCGGCGTCCAGTGCATCCCGCAGGACGTCGAGCTTCCGGCCTGTCACCGTGATGGTCGCCCCGGCGGCATGCACCACCAGGCATTCAGATTCACCCGGAGTCCACACCCACCGCGTCAGTCCATGCACTGGCCAGGACGCGGTTTGCTGCGGGGTGACAAACCTGATGACGGTCGCAAACTTGCCCTCATCGACCAACCGGCCCCAAGGGAGCGGCGGCGGCGGCGGAATCAGTTCGCGGGTCGGAAAATTGCTCATGGATTCTGCTTCGGTGCCCCTGCCGCCATGGCTGCTTCCGGCGGCCCACCCCACCAGCCCCGGTAGGCGACATCCGCCGGGATTGGCAGCCCCGCGCGGCAAGCCCGGGCGAGAAACACCTGACGATGCAGGGTATCCTCGGGTGCGGCGATGAGTTCGGTGGCCAGCTTGCGATCGGCGGGCCGCATCATTGCCTCCCGCGCTGCCTGCCGGTCCGTGGTGTAGATCATCTGGCTGAACCGGAACCGCGAATTGCTCACATACGCCTGCTTAAGGTTGCCGGCGGCAATCCCTGCGTCCGCCATCAACAGGAGGCCGCGATCCACGGTCTTGCCCTGCGAGGAATGCGAGGTGGTCGCATAACCGTGCGAGAATTGCCGGAACGCGGCCGGCATGACGCGACCGTCCTTCAGGACAATGCCCCCGTCGGGGGTGAAACCGGCCACCTCGGGGGTGTCGCCGTTTTTCAGGTGTGAGGTCTTCAGGTTGGCGCGAATGAGCAGCCGGTCGCCCACGGCAACGGAAATCTCCCGGATGACCCCTACATCGAAGTCCGCGGCACGTTTCGGCTCCACGGAGCGCTCCCGCCCGTCGTCACCACTCACCACCAGCCGATTCGCCTCCCGCCGCGATACGACCACCGTCTCATGCTTGGCGAAGTCCTCCGTGGCCCGGTGGAAAGTGAGCGCATCACCCGCCTCGTATTGCTCGACGCGACGACATTCCTCACGGGTCCACTGGAGCGAGAATACCGTGGCAAAGGTCCGCTCCTCCGGCGCCAGCCGGCCCAGGGTCTTCAGCCGGTCGCGGACTTCCGTCGTGAAGGCGCGGATTTCCGCCCACACCGGGGAAATCGCCACGCAGCTCTTCCCCGCCGTGGTCGTCTGCACGTAGTCGTCGGCCGCTGCCTGCAGCAATTTCCTCTCCTCGGGGATTTCCTGCACGGCCCCCAGCCGGGTGAAGGCGTTGAACGCGCCGAAGGCGTCCCCGCGCGCCAGCAAGCCGACCGCCTCGCGGTAGGCCGGGTCTTGCTGCCGGCGGATGTGCTTCAGGTGGGACACCGGCACCTGCGCATATTCCTCCAGACAGCGCAGGGCGTCGCCGGCCTCGACCGAAGTATGCTGTTTGGTATCACCCACCAGAAGCAGCCGGTTGTTGTTGGCATAAGCCAACCGGCAGAGATCCCGCATCTGACGGACGGAGATCAACCCGGCCTCATCCACCACCAGGACCCGGCCGTAGGTGGCCAGCTGCAGGGACTGGTTCACCAGCAACTGCTGGAGGGTGTTGGCGTCCGGGGTCAGTTCACGCCGCAGCACATCCGCCGCCCCGGCCGAAGGGGCGCAACCGAACACCCGCCCGCCGGACTGCTCGATCCCGGCAACCACCGATCGCAGGCAGGTCGTTTTTCCGGTACCCGCATCGCCTTGGAGGACCGTGATGCGGGACTTCGAGGCGAGCAGCTCGGCCACCGCACGTTCCTGGTCCCGGCCAAGGCCGGTGACGTCGGGCTTGGTCCCCAGTTCCCCGCAAGCATCACGCTGCTCCTTCGCCCAACCGACGAACTCGTTCTCAGCCGCAAGGGTCGCACGCGAGGCCAGCTGGCCATCGATGTGCAGCAATTCTCCCTGATCAATCCGGCCGGTGACCGCGGAACGGATTTCGTTAAGGGAGACCCCACCGCAGCCGGCAATCAGGGCTTCACGCAGCAGGAAGCGCTCGTCCACGACCGACCGGCGCTCGAAAAGATGGGCCTCAGCCGAGGCCAAAGCCTGAGCCGGCGTTAGCGGCGGCGGCGCCCGCCGCATGCCACCGGCAGCCGGGATGGCCGCACGCACGGCCGCCATGCCCTCGCCGGCTTCCTCGATCCAGCCGGCACGCAACCCAGCAGCCGTTGCCCGAGTTTTCTTGGCCCGGGTCTGCACGGCGATGGCCTGCAAAGCGGCTTGCGAGGAGGCACCCTCAGCAGCGGCGCGCCGGAGGATTTCCGCACGACGCTTGCTGAACTTGTCCCTCAGCTCGGAAGGAAACCCCTTGATGTTGAACCCCAGCCTGCGCGAAGACTCCAGCTCATAGCCCGCCTCCTGCATCCGTGCCGACAGCTTGGCGTGACAGACCTCCCTGAAGAAACTGTTATGCCGGTAATAGAGGGACGGCTGCACGCCTTTCCAGCGCTGCTCCACCGGGTCGAACGTGACGTTCATGATGCAAACATGGGTGTGGAGCTGGGGGTCGAGTGCCCGGCTGGCCTCATGCGTCACCACGCTGGCAACCATGTTGCCTGTCACCCGGTCCTCATCGGCCCCTCCCCGCCGCACCCGGGTGGAGGTGACCGCCTCAATCTCCTTCAGGGCATCGCGGACCGACTCCGCCCACCAGGCCCCGATCCGTTCATCACCGCCGACCAGATAGGCGATTGACACGTCCTTGGGTGCGGAAATCTGGCCGAAGTAACAGAGCCGACGGTGCGCCCCCTTGTCCCGGGCCCCCAGCTTGTCGCCGGTCCCGGGATGCCTCCCCTGGCATAATCGGCTGAACTCTTCCAGGTCGCAGACCCCGACCAAACCCAGTTTCTCGGCCCCTTGGCCAAACCAGGTCATCTCGGAACGTCCCGCCTCGACCAGATAATCGCCGACTTTCAGGTGCTCGCGGAAATACTCCACGGCACCTGCCAGACTCACACAGGGCTTATCAAATCTAACCATGCCCATACTCTAGCATATTGGCATACTATTACCAGCCAAAAGCCAATCCAGAGGCCCACGAACCCGCCAATGCAACATCCGCCCGATATTTTAACCCCAGTATCCATGACCAATCCCTAACTCCATCTAGCTTAGGCAAGGACTACCCTTATTTATAGTAAGAAGGACGCAGAACCCCTAACTCCGTTAGGCGGTCGCAAGCAAAATCACCACCAACTCGCCACTCGATTGCCACTCGTTTGCCACTCGATTACGAGGCGCCTGACGTGAGGCTATGCTTGCATATTGGCATACTTTAGTTACCTTAGGCTCGTGAACCCGAATGAACTGCATGACCGATTGCTGGAGGACGCCCGGCGTTACGATCCGGGCCGGCACACGCGCAGCCTGCTGGCGCCCTATCGCGACGTGGTACTGCTCCAGCGGGCTAAGTTCATGAGTTACGAGCAAATCGCTGCGACCCTGGCCCGGCATGGCCTGAACGTATCTCCCGCCGCTGTCGGCTGTTTCTGCCGGCAACAGTTTTCCCGGACCGAACTCGAAGCGGCTCGGCGGTCCGTGACTTCACCCAAGCCAACTGCAGCACTCCCGCCCCGGGTTCCGGCAACCTCGTCGCTTTCGCGTGAGCCCGGCAAACGCGGTCCGAAGATTGCTCGCAACGACTTCTAGCCATGAAAAGACTCATTCTCTTTCCCCAGGACAAAGGCGGCATCGGCAAGAGCTTCGTCGCCACCCTGCTCTACGACTACCTGTGCGATCAGGGCGTGACGGTAAAGGCGTTCGACCTCGATCATGCCAATTCCACTTTCAACCGCTTCGTGCCCGACGCTGAATTCATCGATACCGATGTGGACCTGTCGAAACTGGCCGTCCTTGACCGACTCATCCTCGCCTTGCGTGAGGCAGACGTGGCCCTGGTGGACAACCGCGCCTCCGGCGGGGAGAAGGTACTCCACTATCTGGAGGAGGCGCAATTGGCCGAACTCCAGACCGAATTGGGCTGCATGCTGGTCTTCGTGGTCATTGCCACGGACGACAAAGACGCCAACTCGCAGATCGCGAACTTGGTGGATGGTTACAGCGACCGGGTGCGCTGGCTGGTCGCCCGCAACCAAAGGGACGGCTCTCAGCTTGGTCTGTATGGGCAAAGCAACTCGCGCCGCCGATTGCTAGATCTGGGTGCAGTTGAGGTCGACGTGCCCTGCCTTTCGGAAGTGACCCGCAATCGGCTCCAATTGGCCGATCTGACGGTGGGACGCGGCTGTTCCGCCGAGGGACTGCACCTGCTGGATCGTTCACGCTGCGTGCGCTACCACGCCCTGATGGCGGCCGGATTCGACAAGGCCCGTGAATTCCTTCTCCCATGAGACCAGAAGAACTCCTCAACCCGGACACCCTCCCCGAGGACCTGCATTGGCTGGCGGCGGAATATCGCCTGCAACCCAACGATCCCATCTATCTGCTTATCGCCTGGCATTGGACCCGCATCCAGCAAGGAGAGGATTCCCTCCGGTCCGCCACGATGGAGATGAAAGCCGCGGTTGACAGTCGCATCGCCTCCGTGGTCGGCATGGCGGAGACCGTTCTGGCCGTGCAGGAGCAACTCAGAGCGGTACAAAAAGCTCTGGACCAAAAGCCGGCGGAACTGGGGCGCCAGTTGGAAACCGAGCTCCAGCGTCCGGTCTCGGCCGCGGTGGCGCAGGTTCAAGCCGTGGAGCGGTCTTGTTTGGCTCTGTTGCACGCCACAGAGACCGTCGCCGTCGAGGCTCAGCGCCGGCAGGCGCTGGCTGTCCTACTCATTGGCATCGCTTTGGGCGGCTGCGGCACCGCAATCCTGCTGCTGCCATGAGGTGGCTCCCTTTACCCATGGCAGCCATAGCCATTGGCTGCGGTTTACTCGGTTATTCAAGTTTGCCCCATGCTTGGGGTACTACCCTGGCCTTACCGGCCTTTTGCTTGGGCTGCTGGCTGCTCTATTGCACCCTGCGGCCTTGGTGGGCCGGAGACCTCCGCGCGGTTCTGCGGTTGTGGGGCTTGGAATGGACCCGTGACGAGGTGTGCTGCCACTTTCTCATCACGGGAGCCACCGGTACCGGCAAGACCGCCCGGGCGGTGGTGCCGATCATCCATGGATTGCGTTCGACCCTCCGCGAAACCGGCATCTTGGCGATCGATTCCAAGGGCGCGCTTTGGCGTCCCCTCTCGGAAATCGCCAGGGCGCTCGGACAGGAAGCGGACCTGCGGCTGATCAGAGTCCGTCCCACCCATATCCCGATGGAGGAATGGCAACCCCAACTCCGCCTCAACTTTTTGGATGACCGCACGATCCCTTGGGGAGCCTATGCCAAAATGTTGATTGATACCGCCACGGCGGCTGGCCAGCGGGGCGGGCAATCCTTTTTCAAGGAAGCGGCCCGCGATGCGATTGCCCATGCCATGCAAGCACTCGACCTCCTCGGCGAACCCGTGACCTTGGACCAGGTCTACGATGCCATCTGCTCCTCCAGCAAGATGGCTACTGTCCGCGCCGGACTCGGGGAACTGGCAAATACCAACAAACCGGGCAACACTGCCGCCAAACTCGAGCATCAGTTCCTCGCGGACTTCATGTCTCAGCCCCCGGAACAGCTCGGCGGTACGGTTTCGACGGTCGCTAATTTCCTGCGCGCCTATATCCCACCTGATATTGCTCAAGTTTTCTGCAGCAAAACCCCGAATTTTTCACTACAAGAAGTTGATCAGGGCAGGTTGATCTGCCTTTCAGTGCCGCAAACCTACCAGGTGGAACGCAAATATCTGAATCTGCTCTGCAAGCAGTTGTTCTTCCTGCATGCCTTTCGCAGGTTTGATCTGGATGCCGATGAGATGCGGCGACGAAACGTTATTGTCCTGGTCCTGGACGAAGGGCAGAAGACAACCTTGGTCTCGGAAGACGGCTTCGCCGATCACACGACCGTTGATGAATTACGTGAGGCGGGAGTGTGCTTGATATCCGCCACTCAGACTCCGCTTTCGCTCTACGCCGCCTTCGAGACCGATACCAAGGCCGACGTCTTCATGGCGAATCTGCGGACGCAGATTCACTTCCGGGCAGCAGATGAAAAGGGCGCAAAGATACTTTCGGACAAAATGGGTGGACGAGAAACGAGAAGACACAGTGGCGGTCACTCCGGCGGCATGCCTTCCACTTCATGGCAAATGCAGGATACACCTTGGTTCAAGGCCGTAGAACTGCAGTCTATTCCGGATGGTAAAGCCATCGTGCGGCATCCTCGCCAGCGAGGAAGGCCAAAACTATTCAAGCTCCCTTTCAGCAAATTCACCCTGAAAAATGAAACACAAATAGAGTGCCGGGATGGATGGGGGCCCTCGCCCGTCCTCACTCAACCTAGATCAACTGGGTGCACTGGAAAAGCTCGCTGCCTCGAAACGGCCGGTGGAGACGATCAGCTACGAGCGGCCGAAGGGTCCGGGCGCCCCGCGGCCCCTATCGTCTTGGAAAGTGCGCAGCTCAAGCCCAACGACTCCGCGGAACAGACGGCAGAGAAACTGGCCAATGCCAAGAAAGTGTTGACCGATTTCACCGCGCATAACCAGATGCCTTGACCGCAGTATTTTGACGGTAAGTACTGGAAGAACGATAGCTTCACCCGTTACGACATCCGCGGCATCCCGGCGTTGTTCCTCCTCGACCAGGAGGGGGAATTAATTCGACCAATGTCTGGGGCGAGGTGCTTGAGAAGGAAATGAAGCGGTTGCTGAATCTGTGAGGAGCGAAGTGATGAGTGGCTGTGATGAGACCCCCCGTTAATTGCCAGACCCTGACTGGTTGGTGGACGACTGCAGCCCTAGTCATAGGGCTGCCCAACCTCGCCAATTTCCTCTCCAATTGCTTTCATATGGCGTGAGGAATCAAACGAGAGCTTCTAGGTTTAGCTTCCATCTACGGGATGGGCGTGCCCTAACCCCATGAAATCGCGCCGCACCCGGTCGGACCAACTCCCTTCCGCCCAACCATTCCCGCTGTCATCACGGGCCTGTCTGATCCACGCCACACCCCGCCCGCCGGCACCCGCGGCGCCCAACGGCTGACCCCCGCCGTCCTCCATCGTTGGGAGGCGATGCAATATGGCATGTTCGTCTGCTTCGGCCTCAGCACCTTCGTCGGTGCGGAGATGCCCAGCGGGAACGATCCGTCCACGCTCTACGCCCCGGATAGGCTGGACGTCGATCAGTGGGTCTCCATCGCTCGCGACGCCGGGATGAATACGCCGTGCTCACCACCAAACATATCAGCGGCCACTGCCTCTGGCCCTCCCGCCACACGCGCTACCATGTCGGCACCTCCCGCAACCGGACCGATGTAGTCGCAGCCTTTCTGAGGGCCTGCGGGCGGTACGGTATAAAACCGGGTTTCTATTACTCCTCGTGGGACAATCACCACCGCTTTGGCTCGCTATCCGCGAATATCGCCCCACAGCCGCTGGAGCCGACGGGATCGCCCACCAATCGCAATTTCGCCTTTGTGACCCAAGCCTATCTAGATTTCCAATGGGTCCAGATCACCGAATTGATGGACAAATACGATCCGGTGGCTGAATGGTGGATCGATATTCCACACCTGCTGCCGCGCGACTACCGCGAGCGGCTCTACGCGCACATTGCCGCACGCCAACCCGAGGCCGTGATCATCCATAATCACGGCATCGGCGACGGCGCGGCCTTGGTCATGGACCGGGTCTGGCCCACCGACATCATCACCATCGAGCGCTTCCTGCCGAACTCCGCTGCCGGGCCCATGCAATGGCGCACACTGGACGGGGCGGATTACTACATACCCGGCGAGGTCTTCAATCCCATTGGCCAGAATTGGTTCTATACCGCCGGAGATCGGCCCCGTTCTGACGCTGAGCTGCTCGGCATGTATCTCACCAGTGTCGCGCGCGGGACTAACCTCCTATTGGCCGTGGGACCGGACCAGCACGGCTTGATTCCTCGGCGCTACGTCGTAGCGCTGGCCCGGCTGCGCCAAAATCTGGACCGCCTGACGGTAGGGTAGTCCCGTGTTTGGCGTTCACGGTTCAGCATACCGCCCCGGCGATAGCGGTCAGTTCCGACCCGAACGGGCGCGGACGCGGGGAAACAAGATATGGTTCTCCTTGTGCACATAGCCTCGTTGGCGGACCTGCGCTATTCCGAGCGTCGTAGGCGCGACATGACCGGTGTCGCCAGCAACCGGCCATGCTTGGCCACTCATTTTGGGCGCGACTCCCGGGGGGCGTATCCGTATCACTCGGCCGCTGATGTCCGCACCCAACCACCTCTCCGACCTCAAGCTCACCGGGCTCATCAGTACTCTGCGCTGCTGCCAGCTTTTTTCGGGGCTCTCAACGGCAGATCTCAGCGTCATCGCGGGCTTCGTGGTCGTGCAGAAACTCGCCAAGGACGACTACCTGTTCCATGTGGGCGAGCCGGTGCGCGGCTGCTACCTCATGCAGAGCGGCGCCATCAACGTCCACCGCGTGAGTGCGGGCGGCAAGGAGCAGGTCATCCATGTGTTCCGTTCCGGCGAGTCCTTCGCCGAGGCGGCCCTCGCCTTACCCACCGGCTATCCCGGCAATGCCCGCGCCGTCGAGCCGAGCATCGTGCTCGTCATTCCCAAAGCGCCTATCCTTGACCTCATCGGCCGCCGGCCCGACCTCGCGTTGCGCATGCTCGGCTCGATGAGTAGCCACCTGCGCGTACTCGTCGGCATGCTCGATGACCTCACGCTCAAGGACGTGGAAACTCGCCTGCTCAACTGGCTCGTGAAGCACAGCCGCACCGCACCCGGTGGCGCCATCCAGCTCGTCGGCACCAAGCAAGTGCTCGCCGCCGAACTCGGCACCAGCAGCGAGACCCTCTCCCGCACCCTGGGCCGGCTACGCGTTCAGAAGCTGATCTCAGTCTCAGGCAATGATATTATTGTCTGCAACCTGCCAACTCTGCAAGCCATGCTCCGCCACAACCTTGGAGAGAACTGAGATTTTCCCCATGTGCCATCATCCCGGTTAGTGGGTGCGGTAGGCCGCTTGCTCGTACGCGCAGTTCGTGCCCTCTCGAGTGTGTCTGGGTTGCCAAGAGGGGTCTTAACACGCTCGATTCGCAAAAAAAGCCTCCCAACGCGCGCGGATGCGCACGCGCTTCGCGCGCAAAATACGAATTGTGGCTTCCTGCAAGACTACAGCATGGCATCTGGCGGGGGACTCGGCTTCGCAGTCTTTGCCAAAGATTCGGCGTTAGTTGCCAATACACCGGGACATTTGACAAGACCACTGCAAATCCATTCGAACCCGTATGCAATCAAGACTTAATCTCGTTCAGCCAACCAAGCCGGAGCAAGCGCCGGGTATCGGCCCCACTGTGAATGAAATGGCTACTCGCCGCCGCGTTTGTGTTGATTCAACGCTCGGGTGATCGACTTCAGGCAGGGCTGGAGGTGAGCCCGTGCCATTTGGGCAGCCTTCGCTGGGTCGCCCTCGCAAATCGAATCAAGCAACGCTCTGTTGTTTGTGATCGCGTCGGCACGATCTGCAGTAGCCTGGGCAAAGGCGACGATGAACGACCTGATATGTGGTCCAATGGCAGAGTGCATCAGCAAAAGGAACTCGTTACGGGCCATCCGCGCAATTTCGTGGTGAAAGACATAGTCGGCATCCGCCAAGGCCTCCGGATCCTTCAGAACCGCCGCCTTGACTTCGACCAGCTCTCGCAAACGTGCCAAGTCTTCGGGGCGGGCGTGCTGTGTCGCCAGTAACGTCAGCTCACCCTCGAGAAATCCGCGGGCCTCCACCAATTCGCGTAGCCGGTCTTCACTGTCGTTCGAGAACAAGGTAATCAACACGTCACTCAAGGCGGTGGGACTGACCTGCTTTTCCACAAAGGCCCCCTTGCCATGCCGGATGCGAATCAACCCGAGCGCCTGAAGCCGCGCCAGTGCCTCCCGCAAGGGCAGGCGGCTGACGCCTAACTCATTCTGCAACTCGCGTTCACTGGGCAGTTGGTTGCCCGGTCTGATCAGCCCGCCACTGATCATGCCCTTGATACGCCGCTCGATCGCATCGACGACGGAAAAAGACTCGATGATTGCGTTATGGGTGTTCATTTTATCAGTATACTCATATTACCAGTTGACAAAGTATACTCATTCTTTAGAAATTACAACGTAACTTCACCTCCACCCCTAATGCAAGTCTCGGTTTCATGAGAATGTCGGCACCCCACGCCTTCCGGGCGACCTTTGTACACGGCACAGGGCGCAACCGCGCAGTGCCGGAACCGCAGAATTGAGCTTCCGTATGTTCCGCACTTCTCCCACGCTGTGAATGCCCCATCATTGGAGATGCTACCGTCGGTTGCGGCCTCGGCGGCGTGCCGCGCGGCGATCCGCGCGATCGTGGATGCTGATGCGCGAAAGCTCGTAGTACTGGACGACGATCCGACCGGGACCCAAACAGTGCATGGAGTCATGGTCTTGACCGAATGGAGCGTGCCATCGTTGGTGCGGGAATTGAAAAACGCGCAATCCTGTTTCTACATCCTGACGAACTCAAGAGCAATGGATCCGGTTGAGACCGCGCATCTGAACAGGAAGATCGCGGAGAATCTCCGGACGGCCGCGCGTGAAAGTGGTCGCGCGGTATCCGTCGTAAGTCGAAGCGACTCGACATTGCGTGGACACTTTCCCTTGGAAACCGACGTGCTGGCCCGGTATCTGGACGGCGAACCAGACGGGGTGATGCTGATTCCGGCGTTCTTTGAGGGAGGACGCGTCACGGTGGAAAACGTGCATTACGTCGTGGAAGCAGGCCGGTACGTGCCCGCAGCGGAGACCGAATTCGCGCGGGACGCGACGTTCGGCTACCAAAGTTCGGATTTGCGGAAATGGGTTGAGGAGAAGACCGCCGGGCGTGTCGCCGCCCGTGACGTGGAGTGCGTCTCCCTCGATATCATCCGGGCCGGTGGTGCGGAAGCGGTTCGGGACCAGCTGTTACAGGCGGCCCGAGGCCGTTTTTTTGTGGTGAACGCGGCGGCCTACGAGGATCTCGAAGTCTTTGTGCATGGTCTGCTGCTGGCGGAACGCGCTGGTCGCCGGTATCTGTTCCGGACGGCGGCGAGTTTCGTGCGGGTGCGCGCCGCCATCATGCCGCGAGGACTTCTGGCGCCTGCCGAAACAAGGACCGCCGCGATAGGCGGCGGCTTGGTGGTGGTGGGTTCCTATGTCGAAAAAACGACCCGACAACTACGCGAGGCTTTGACCGTGTCCGGAGTGAGTGGAATCGAACTGCAGGTGGGATTGCTGGCGGACGCCGCCGCCCGCGAGACCGAGATCGCGCGGGTGGCGTCTGCCGCCGACGCGCTGATGGACGCTGGAACGACAGCGCTCGTCTTCACGAGCCGGGAACGGCTCAGCGCGATCGGGGTCGCGGGCGACCTGCGCTCAGCCGAAATTGTGTCGGAGGCGCTGGTCGAGGTCGCGCGGCGGATCCGGGCTGTGCCGCGTTTCATTGTCGCCAAAGGCGGGATCACTTCAAGCGACCTAGCGGTCAAGGGACTTGGCGTGCGGCGCGCGTTGGTCTTGGGCCAGATCGCTCCCGGCGTGCCAGTGTGGCAACTGGGCGCCGAAAGCCGGTTTCCCGGGGTGCCATACGTGGTTTTCCCTGGAAACGTCGGAACGCCACAAACGCTACGCGAACTGCTGGAGGGGCTGCTGCAATGAGGAAGAACTCGGCTCATCCGCATGGTCAAATGACCCGTCGGCTTTGGAGCGCGGCTTGCCCGACCCGGTTTGCCGTGCCGGCGCTCCCGGTCGGCATGGAAATCAGCCACAGCCAGAATTTTCGATGAACAATTCCGCCATTCCAGCTCCTCCGGTTCCGCGCAGTTTTTGGGAATACGTCCGATCATTCGGCCCAGGTTTCATCGCCGTGCTTACTTGGCTGGGAGCGGGCGATATTGTTTCCGCCGGAGTGGCGGGGGGGAACTACGGCTATGCCCTCATGTGGGCAATGGTGCTGGCGCTGCTGGTCCGGTATATGTTCGTCTCGTTGATCGCGCGTTATCAGCTGTGCAATCCGCGTGGTGAGGGGGTGCTGGACGGATTGGTCCGGTTGCATCGTCTATACGCGCCGTTTCTCTTCCTGGCGGTGGTGTTCTGGGGTCACCTAAGTATGTGCTACATGCTGGCCGGGATTGGGGAGATCTCGCAAGGAGTCACAGGCATCGGGACCAACTGGATCTGGCAGGTGGTGTGGGTGGCGGTGTCCCTTGGCCTGGTCTTTCGTCCCGTCTACGCCCGGGCCGAGATGTTGTTCAAAGTCCTCGTGGCTGTGCTTGCGATCTCGCTGCTGGGTTGCGCGCTGTGGGTCGGGCCCGATCCGCTCGGCGTGATCAAGGGCGTTTTTGCCTTCGAAATTCCGCCGCAGAAGGGACCGTTTGCCGCGATTCTGGTCGTGGTCGGCATGGTCGGCGCGGTGGGCGGATCACTGGTGAATCTGGTCTATCCGTATTTCCTCGAGCAGAAAGGCTGGAGGGGCCCCGCCTACCGCCGCGTGCAAAACTACGACTTTCTCGTGGCGGTGGTGGTGATGATCATCTTCAACCTGGCAGTCTGGACCTTGGGGGCGGAGCTGGTGCATGGTACCGAGCGCACCATTTCGTCGGTCGACGATCTGGCCGGCCTGCTGGGCGGCGTGCTGGGCAAGGGAGGCCGGTTGCTTTTCCTGCTGGGGGTATTTGCGGCAATCTTCACTTCGATCGTCGGTGGGAGCCTCGGTCTCTCATACCTCGCCACCCATGCCTGGATCCTCTGGCGCGAGCCTGCAACCAAGCCCGCGACCACGGACTACCGCGAGCACCGGGCCTATCGCCTAGTGGTCCTTTGGATCCTGGTCTCGCCGCTGATCTGGATGGGCCGGGCCGAGTTCGTCTCGCTCACCATCCTGGCCAACTCTGTCACGGTCGTAATGATACCCGCGCTCGCCGGCGGGTTGTGGTGGATCACGGCCAGTCCGGCCTTCATGGGCAGTCAGCTGTGCAACCGCTGGTGGGAAAACGTCATCATGGGCTCACTGTTCCTGCTGGGCTTCTACGGCGCCTATGAGGCCATTCATTCCATTTTGCAGCAATTAAGGCTGATCAACTGAGCCCGAAGGACTGAATCCAACATGAGCACCAATCCCAAGCATCCACTGGTCTTTATTGTGCACACAAGTTTTGTCTCGGTGCAGGATCTGACCGCGCTTTTTCAGAAGCACGGCCCCGGTATTGAAGTGCGTCATATTGTGGACGACAGCCTGCTCGCCGAGGTGCTGGCCAACAAGGGAATCACGGCCGCCGTCCGGGCACGAATGCGCCAATACTTCAAGGCCGCGGAGGTGGCCGGGGCGGATCTGATCTTCAACCAATGCTCCTCCGTGGGCGAAGCGGCCGATGCCGCCGCGCGCACGGTCCGTGTGCCGGTGGTCAAGGTCGATTCGGCCATGGCGGAGGCCGCGTGCCGGACGGGCCGGCGCGTCGGGGTTGTCGCCACCTTGAAAACGACACTTGGGCCGACCTGCCGGCTGGTCGATGCCACCGCGCGCCGTCTGCGCAAGCGCATCAAAATCACTCGATGCTTGGTCACGGGAGCTTTCGCCACGTTGGTGGATGGCAACCGCGCCGAGCACAACCGGAAAGTCCTCGCGGCGATCCGACAACTGGCACGGAAGGTGGACGTCGTGGTCTGTGCCCAAGGAAGCATGGCGGCCATCCTGCCGGAACTCGGCAAGACCAATATCCCGGTGCTGACGAGTCCGGAATTGGGTGTGGCCAACGCGGTTGCGGTCATCGGTCGCCACGTCAGCAAGCCGAAAAGACCTCAATCGAAGTCCAAATGAACCAGCGTGGCGGCGACGCCTATCCCCCCGTTTTGAGCAAGCCCAATAACCCCATATACCCATGAATACAGAGCAAATCTCCCTGACTCGCGGCTTGCTGGCCGCATTCGGCTTTGGTGTTGCCGTCGTGCAATGCTGGGCCGGTGATATCGTTGGTGTAGTTTCGGACTCTTCTAACAAAGGTTTCCTCCCCGGAGCTTCGGTTCTGCTGGTCGAGAACGGCCGCACCGAGTCAGCGGACAGCGGCGGCCGGTTCATGTTTTCCAACCTGGCGGCTGGAAACTACAATCTGCGCGTCACGTATGTCGGCCACGAGGAGAAGACTCAGGCCGTGAGCGTGCCTGCGAGTGGTGAAGTCCCGGTCCTGATCACGATGAACTCGGAGGTGATCGTGCTGGAAAAGCTAGTGGTGGAGGGCTTTCGCGAGGGCCGCTCGCTCGCCCTGCAGCAAAAACGAACCTCGACTAACATTACGGACATCATCTCGTCCGACGCCATCGGCAATCTGCCCGACCGCAACGTGTCCGAGGCCGTGGCCCGGTTGCCGGGCGTCAGTCTGGTGCTCGACTTTGCTGGCGGCGAAGGCCGCTATGTGAGCATCCGCGGCGTCGAGCCGAATCTCAACCAAGTGACGCTTGATGGCGCCACTTTGGCGTCGCCAGGCGGGGTTCGCCTGGGCCGTGCCGTGCCCCTGGACACGCTCGGGGCCTCCGGGGTTTCGCAGATCGAGGTGATCAAAAGCGCCACCCCGGATATGGACGCCAACGCCCTCGGCGGCACCCTAAACATTAAAACCACCAGCCCGTTCGACCGCAAGGAGCGGTTTCTGGCTGGCTCGGCTGGGGTCAACTACAGCGGGACGACGGAGAAGAGCGGACCATCGGCCAGCGTGAACTTTTCGGATCTTTTTGGTCCCGGAAAAAAATGGGGCCTAACCGCCGGGGCCAATTACGACAAGCGCTACTTCGCGAACCATCGGCTGCAATCTGCATGGAATCTGCGCACCATCAATGGCACGGACATCTGGCTGCCCAACAGCCTCGAACTCAATACCGCCGCCGGGTTCTTCGAGCGAACTGGTGGCAATTTCGGCCTCGAATACCGCCCGGATACCGACTCCCGCTTCTATGTGCGCTTTAATTACACTGTCCAAAATAATCCCTACGATCAATTCGAGACCAACGTCAACGTCGACAACTCGCCGGCCCGCGTGACGTTGGCCTCACCGACGACCGGCGTGTTTGCGACCGCGGGAGTCCGCACCGAGCGCCGGGAACTGAACGACCGAACCGATCAGGAACTGCTGGCGGTAACCAGCGGATTCAGCAAAGTTATCGGTGAGTTCACCATCGAGCCCATGTTGACCTTCTCCTCCGCGCAGGAGGAGATTGTTTTGGCCCGTCGGCGGGATTTCCGCTCCAACACTGGAACCACGGGCCCGGTCATCTTCGACATCGGAGCCTTTGATTTCCGTCGTTGGGAGGTCGATCCTGTCCTTGACACGCCGGCCAAATATCCGCTTCGCCGCACCGGCGACAACGGCGGCACGACAGACGAGGACACACTGACGGCGAAAATCGACGTCCGGCGGGAGGCCGACAAACTGTTCGGGCACCCCGGCTACCTGAAAGCCGGATTCAAGTATCTCCAGCGCGCCCGGGTGGTGGACCTCACAGCGCTTCGCCTGCTGCCAACCGCCGCCTTCACCCAGAGACTCGATCAACTCGGCATCCGGGCAGCCATTCCCGGCTATCGCGGTCTTTACACCACTGGATTCAGGGTCGACGCGGACGCGGCCTCGGCGTTTATCCAGGCCAATCCCTCCCTGACGGTGGTTGATGCCGTGACAACCGCGGCCAACTCCATCGAAGACGACTTCGATTTGGATGAGTTCATCTACTCCGCCTACGCGATGGGCAGTGTGGATATCAACAAGCTCACCTTGCTGGGCGGCGTCCGCTGGGAAAAGACCGACGCCACCCTCCGCGCGGTGGAGGCCCGCACCGTCGGCGGAACGCTGGCCGGCGAATTTCCCACCTCGGGAACGACCAGTTATGGCAAGGTTTTCCCGAACCTGCAGGCGGCCTACCGTTTCACCAAACAACTAGTGCTCCGGGCGGCGATCACCCAGACGCTCGGGCGGCCCGCCTATGAGGATGCCCGTCCATTCTCCCGTTTCAATTATACGCCGCTGGGTGCGTCGGCGATTAATCCGGCATTCCCCAACACCGGCACGCTCAACATCGGCAATCCCGCTCTCGGGCCATTCCTTTCCACCAATTACGATTTCTCGCTTGAATGGTATGGCAAAGGCAGCGGCGTCATCTCACTGGCGCTATTTCGCAAGGACATTCAAGACCCGATCTATTCCTTTGTTGAGACCCTTCAAAACCTCGAGCACAGCGGCGTTGCCCTGGAGAGACTTGACGTGACCACCGTGCGCAATGCCAGTAGTGCCACAATAACCGGAGTGGAGTTCAACATCTACCAACCGTTCACCTTCCTCCCCGCGCCCTTCGACGGCTTCGGCATCGACACGAACCTGACCCTCATCAGCTCCGATGTGACGGTGCCGACCCGCCGCAGCGAGGATTTCCCCTTCTTTCTCCAGCCGGGTAAGATTGCCAACATCACGCTGTTCTACGAGAAGGCGCGTTTTTCCTGCCGGATTGCCTGGTCCTACATGGATGAGCAGCTTATCTCACTGGGCTCGAATGCTACGTTGGATTTCTACCGCCACCCGCGCGAGCAGTATGACGCGCAGGTGAGCTACCGGATCACCCCCCATTATTCCATCGTGGCGTCGGCGCGCAACCTCACGCGCGAACCGGAGCAGCTCAGCTACGGCTTGACTGATCGGATGAGGACGAGCCGCGATCTCGGCCGCGACTTCAGGATCAGCGTGAACTTCAACTACTAAGCTTCCCCATGAAATCGCACTCCCTGATCCGCCGATCCCTGGGAATCATCCTGCTGCTGGCGCTCGCGGCGTTCAGTCCGGCCTCCGCCGCCGAGCCCCTCCGCCTTGGTCCCGGCCCACATCTCTTCATCGACGATCACCTGATCGCCGAGCAATCGTTTTTGTCGCGCACCGTCAACCAGCCGGTCAAACTGCCCGAACCGGTGATCACCGCCAAAGGGGGCGACTATAACCACCAGCCCTATCTCACCGTGCTCCGCGATCCGGATACCGGCCGGTTCAGGGTCTGGTATAACACACCCGTGACCTATGGGCAGTCGCATCTCGCTTACATGGAGTCGACGGATGGCATTCACTGGATCCGCCCGCTCCGCGTGCTCAAAGACCCTCAGCACATCAATTACGGCGCCCACCTCATCGATCGCGGTCGCGATTTCAAGCCAGAAGGCGAACGCTACGCCTTCGCCTTCTGGCATGGCGACGGCACTCGGATCGCCGTTTCCCCGGACGGTCTAGACTGGCGCATGCTCTCGCCCGATCCCGTCTGGCTGCACAACCACGATATCACCTCGCTGCACTGGGATCCGATCCGGAAACACTATTTCCTCATCGGCACCGTCAAGGGGCCCGGCCCACTTTGGGAGGGGGCCCGGAGGATCCCGTATCAGACCGTGAGCAAGGACTTGCTCACTTGGGAGGAAAATTGGCCCATCATATTCCCGAAGTCTGGTGCGACGATCGAGCAGGGTGAGACCGAGTTCTATTCAATGTCGGGCGTGGTCGCGCGGGGCGAACTGATGATCGGTCTGGTCAAGGTGCTGCGTGACGATCTCAACGCCACGCCCGGAAAATCGGCGGCTGAGATGGGCGACCTGAAGCGCAAGGCCGCCGGATTGGGATACACGGTACTCGCGTGGACGCGCGACGGCCGGCACTGGCAGCGCGATCACGAGCCTTTCCTATCCAACGATCCCGATCCGGCCCGCTGGGATCATGCCATGGCATGGGGAGACGAGCAGATTGTCGTAGGCAATGAAACCTTCATCTATTACGGGGGCTATAAGTTCGGCCACAAGGCGGCGCGCTACGAGGCGCGCCAACTCGGTCTGGCGCGCATGCCGCGGGATCGCTACGTGGCCAGAGAGGCCGACCTGAATCCAGGGCGTCTCGTCACCCGATTACTCTCGTTCACCGCCGATACCTTGACGGTCAACGCTCGCATCTTGGGTGCTATGCGCGTCCGCCTCTTGGATGCGTCCGGCCAGCCCCTCGACGACTATGGCTGGGTGGGACTCAAAGGGGACTCGGTCAAGCATCCCGTTTCCTGGTCGAAAGGGATCGCCGCCTTGGGCGGAAAGGCGGTGCGCCTCGAGTTTGAACTGACCCACAGCCAGCTTTTCGGCTTTGAACTCGAGTGAGGTTAAATACCGCGGTCACCTCTCGCCATGCCCAAACGGATGTCCTTTGCGCTTCCTCTGACACGCTAACCTCGATGGAACCTTCTTTTCATTTTTCCTGTCCGGGTCCGAGGATTGCAGGTGTCGTCACAGCGTTGGTGACGCCATTGACACCCACCGGCGCGTGCGACCACGACGGATTGGGAAAATTGATCGAGCGGCAGGTCGCCGCCGGGGTGGATGCGGTTTTCGTGCTTGGCTCCGTGGGCGAAGGCCCGCTCGTCACGGACGAGGTCTATCAGCAGGTTGCCCACCGCGCAGCCTCATGCGTGGCGGGCCGCTGCCGCCTGTTAGGCGGCGCGAGCGACAATTCCGTGGACCGCTGTCTGGCCCGGTTGGACGTGCTCGCCCGGTGCGGAGTGGAAGCCGGTGTCGTCACGCTGCCGTTCTACGGCTGGCCGGGCCGGGTTTCAGACAGCATCGAGTTTTTTGCGACACTGGCGCCACGTTCCCCGATTCCGATCGTGGCGTATAACCTGCCCAAGGCCGTCGGATGGCAGATGCCAGTCGAGGCATTGGAAGAACTTTTCCAAATACCGAATTTAGTCTGCCTCAAGGATACTCACGGTGATTTCGACAAGATGGCTGCGCTGGCGGCATCGCCCAAGCGGCCGGCGCACTTCGCCTATTTGCCCGGCAATTCTCTTTTCGCCGCTCGTTTGATCCGCCAGGGAGCGGACGGAGTGGTTAGCACTCCCTCCAACCTGTTTCCTGAGATCTTTGTCGACCTGTGGCGCCGTTGCCAGGCGCAACAATGGGAGCAGGTGGCGCAAATGGACCGGGAACTCCTGCCTGTGATCATCGGGTTGCTCGACCTGCTGCCCACCGGCGCGGCATCAATCAAGGGATTGTTGGAACTGCGCGGAATCTGCCGGCGCCACACCATTCGCCCCTGGCCGGAAGCGGGCGAGGCCGAGCTTCGTGTCATGGGCGAGGCACTCGCGAAGGTTGAAGCAGCGATCGCCGCGTTTGCGCATAGGCCGCCGTCGGCCGCTAATAGCGCCGGGGAGAACCGCGAGTAACACAACTGCCGAAACCCACCGGTCCCAAGCGTGAGACCCGAAAGCTCCACCAGCACCAAGCTAATGAACCCAACCATTAGTCTCATTGTGATCGGAATGCTCCTGACCGCATCCCTGGCGTTGGCGGAAGAACTCCATTTTGCGTCAGGCTTTCGCGTGGGTGAAGTCTCGCAAGACAGCGCGATTGTTTGGGCGCGCCTGACGGCGGAGGCGGAACGCCGTTGGAACGGCGTCGTGCCTTTGCCTTTGATGAGCCCGCCGCGGATGTCTGTGACTATTCCGGACATTCCCACATCAGATTGGGAGGGTGCCGTGCCTGGACGTGCCGGTGAGTTGAGGGCCGGGCTGGCCCTCAGCCCCGACCGGAGCGGGGCCCATTGGACGGAGTGGGCCAAGGTCGGACCGGATACTGATTTCAGTCACCAGTTTCGGCTGACCGGGCTCCAGCCCGGCACCCGTTACTACGTGTCGCTGGAAGGCCGCGCGAAGGACGGAACCACCTACGCGAGCCCCGTCGGTTCGTTTCAAACCGCGCCGGCTACGGATCAATGGGACGATGTTTGGTTCGCGGTCATGACCTGCCAGCTCTACTATCAGCGCGACGATCCGGATGGATTCCGCATTTACCGCTCCATGGCGAATCTTAGTCCGATCTTTCTCAGCCCTCCGCAGTTTCTCGTGTCCACCGGGGACAGTGTCTACTACGACCGCGACAATCCCAGAGGGGTCACGGTGGATCTTTGCCGGCTGCACTGGCAGCGCATGTATTCGCTGCCTCTCTTGCGGAATTTTTTCCGGAATGTTCCCGGTTATTGGCAGAAGGACGACCACGATACGTTTTTCGATGATTCCTACTCAAAGCTCGATGCACCGTGGATAAAACCGCTGACGTGGGAGGAGGGTGTCAGGGTGTTTCTTGAGCAGGTGCCGTCCGGCTCGTCGCCGTTCCGCACTTTTCGATGGGGCAAGGGCGTGCAAATCTGGCTGACTGAGAATCGCGAGTATCGTTCGCCTGATGAGGCTCCGGATGGGCCGGAAAAGACAATTTGGGGCGCCGGACAGAAGGCGTGGCTCAAGCGCTCCATTCTGGCGAGCGACGCAACCTTCAAGATCTTGATCAGCCCCACCGCGATGGTGGGTCCCGACAATCCAAAACAGTCCGACAGCCATGCGAACGAATCCTTTCGCACGGAGGGTGACGATTTCAGACGCTGGGTGAGGGACAACGGGCTGACGAATCTCTTCGTGATCGCCGGAGACCGGCATTGGCAGTATGCGTCCACTGATCCACTGACCGGCGTGCGCGAATTCGCCACCGGTCCCGCATCGGATGCCATGGTGCTCAATGGTCCGGGCTACAATCCGAATTACCACTCATTTTATCGGGCGGGCGGCGGGTTCATCACGACCAGCGCAAAGCGGGGTATCAAGCGCGTCCTCGCCAATCCCCAGCGCGTCGTGTTCGAGGATGGCGCACCGATCCTCACGATCCGAATGCACGATGTGGATGGCCGCGTCGTTTACGAATACCGTGATGTCGGTCGGATGGACTAGAGCCTCAACCGACAAGCGATATTTCCCCTCTTATGCAATCCCTTGACGCAACCAACCTCTGCGGCGCATGGTCCGCCGTTCCGACACCGTTCCAAGCTGGAGGCGCGATTGATTATGCCGCTCTCCACGAGAATTGTCGCCGGCTTGCTGGCATCGGCGTCGATGGAATCTACACGACCGACAGTGACGGGGAGTTCTATGCGATTGAATTCGATGAGTTCAAGATGCTCGCCGGTGAATTTGGCAGAATTCGGTCATCTTTGAAAATGGACGCCCAAATGGGGGTGACCTGGAGCAATACCCGTGGCGTCATTGACAGGATCAAGGCAAGCGTTGATGCCGGCATCTCGACCGTGCACGTGGGGCTGCCGTTTTTCATGCCAGTGCCGCTGGACGACGTGTTCCGCTTCTTCGCGGACCTTGCTACAGCGGTTCCGGCCGCCCGCTGGGTCTATTACGCCCACCCCAGTTGCCTGCCGCTGCTGAAGGGAAGCGAGCTGGCCCGGCTGGCCCGTGAATTTCCCGAGCAATTGATCGGGACCAAGCTGAACGCCTACGAAATGCACGATTTGACGGATGTGTTTTTGCACTGTCCGCGCCTCGCGCATTTCGTCGGCGAGCGCAACATGCTGTTCGGCGCCCTGCTAGGCGCGAAGGGCTGCTACAGTTACTGGGTCAATACCATGCCGGAGTGGGCGCTCACCTTCATCCGGTCTTGTTTGCAGCAGGATTTTGAGCGCGCCCGGATGATGCATCTGAAGTTCCATCGATGGGAAACCGTGGAGATGGCGGCCATTCGTCAAAAGGGCTATCGCCACGGCATCACCAGCAAAGCGCGGGGAGCCTTGACCGGTTTTTTGCTGGATGACCGGTCATCGCGGCTGCCCTATCGACCTGTTCCCGATGAACTCATGCTCGAACTCAAGCGGCGGTTTGCTGAGTTTTGGCAGGACGAACTGACTGCCCACCAATGAACCATAAATGACTCGATGCCCGCGACGTCTGAATCGCAATGCGTGAGAACGCCAGCCTTGGCTTGAGGACGCGATAGCCCTAACGAGCCCCCGCCCTTCAATCGAGAATCTACAATTTTCCCGCCCATGCCCGCCCGCTTCCTCCTCTGGTCGCTGACCTCGGCCCTCGCCGGTTTCCTCTTCGGCTTCGACACGATGGTCATCTCAGGCGCGGAGCAAATCATCCAGGTCCTCTGGGGGCTCAGTCCGACCCAGCACGGCGTGGCGCTCGTGTCGGCACTTGGCAGCGGCTTGGCTAGGGATTTCTGGTCGCTCAGCTTCGCGCGCTTTCTCGGCGGCGTTGGCATCGGTGTCGCCACCGTCGCCGCCCCTCTCTTCATCGCCGAGATCGCCCCGCCTGACCGCCCCGGTCGCCTCGTCATCCTTTTCCAGTTCAACATCGTGTTCGGCATCATCGTCGCCTTCGTCTCCAACTATCTCCTCCGCGACTTCGGCCCGCACGCTTGGCGCTGGATGCTCGGCGTCGAGGCCCTCCTCGCCGCGCTCTACACCCTGCCCGAGAGCCCGCGCTGGCTGCTCAGCCGCCGTGGCGACCACGTCGCCGCCCGCGCCCCGCTGAGACGGGCGGCTTCTGGACGCGCCCCCTGCGCACGCCCATCATCCTCGCTATCCTTATCGCGCTCTTCAACCAACTCTCCGGCATCAACGCCATTCTCTACTTCGCCCCGCGCATCTTTGTACTCACCGGCCTCGGTGCGCAGGCCGCTCTACTGCTGTCTGTCGGCATCGGCATCGGCATCGGCATCACCAACCTCGTCTTCACCCTCGTCGGCCTCGCCTCATCGACCGGCCCGGCCGCCGCACGCTCCTCGTCTTCGGTTCCTTCGGATACGTCACCTCGCTCGGACTCACTTCCTGGGCTTTCCTCACCGGACACTACGCCTTCGTGCCCGCGTGTATCTTCGCCTTTATCGCCGCGCACGCCATTGGCCAGGGCGCCGTAATCTGGGTGTTCATCTCCGAGATCTACTCCAACCGCCACCGCGCCGCCGGCCAGGCTCTCGGCAGCTTCACGCACTGGCTGTTCGCCACCCTCCTCACCACTTTCGTCCCGCTGATGGTGACCGCTTTCCTCCCGGGCTACGTCTTTCTCTTCTTCTGCGGCATGATGGCCCTGCAGCTTCTCTGGGTGTATGGCATGATACCCGAGACCATGGGCGTCTCGCTGGAGGCCTTCGAACACCGGTTGACGGAGGGCCACGCCACATGAGCTTCCACTGCTTCGACCTCGACGCAGTGCTCTGGGATGTGCTGCCCGCCGGCCGCCAGCTTGGCGGCGCGTCGGCCAACTACGCCGCCCTCGCCGCCCGCGTGCAGGATATGACGATGAACCAAGAATTTTATCCGAACCGCGCACTGTTTAGGAATCCAAAGGTAAATCCCAATAGCGCCGAGGCCCTCGGACAATACAACTGTCCCCGGCCCTTCATTGCCCCGGCACCCGCATTCGCGCCAACCCGCTATTTGACCACCTCACTCCCGCATCCCATCGCCGGTGCGAGTTTTGGCCAAGATCACGGCTAGCTGACGTCAGCGCCCCTCCGTCTGCGATGAAAACACATTACCTCTGTTCGATGCTGCGCTATTACGCATCGCCCGACCGCCGGAACCCGTCGCGTTCCGTGATATCATTGATGTGGCGGTCCACTCGACTGAACTGGCCGGCACAAACCAATCCGAGCGGTGCGCCATGACTTGGACGCAGAATTATACCCCGGTATTCAACAGCCTCGCCGCGTCCACCCTCATCGCCGCGGCCCCGGCGGCCGTGCTGCTCTGCCTGCTGGCTTTCTTCCATGTGCGGGCCCACCGGGCGGCGCTGGCCGGCTTGGCAGCGGTGTTGCTGGCGGCGGTGGCGGTCTATCACATGCCGGTACAAATGGCCTTGGCCGCCGCGACCTATGGGGCGCTCTACGGGTTGCTGCCCATCGGTTGGATCGTGCTCAATGTGGTCTTCCTTTACGATATCACGGTGAAAACCGGGCAGTTTGAAGTGGTGAGACAGTCCATCGCCGGAATTTCCACCGATCGGCGGATCCAAGTGCTCCTGATCGCCTTCTGCTTCGGTGCCTTCATCGAAGGAGCCGCCGGCTTCGGCGCGCCGGTGGCCATCTCTTCGGCGATGCTCATCGGCATCGGTTTCCGGCCACTGCAAGCCGCTTCGCTCTCCCTGATTGGCAATACGGCACCGGTGGCTTTCGGCTCGCTCGGCATTCCCATCATTTCGCTGGCGCAGGTCACCGGCCTGCCTCTACTCGACCTCAGCGCGATGGTCGGCCGGCAGTTGCCGGTTTTCAGTTTGCTCATTCCTTTCTGGCTGGTGGCGGCACTGGCGGGCTGGCGGGCCATGCTCCAGGTGTGGCCAGCATGCCTCGTGGGCGGACTGAGTTTCTCCTTGGTGCAGTTTTTCGTGAGCAATCTGCACGGCCCTTGGCTGGTGGACACGGCGAGTGCGCTCACATCAATCGGCGCCATCCTGCTCTTCCTGTGCTTCTGGCGGCCACGCACGGTCTGGCGTTTCCCGGACGAACCGGTCACGGTGAAGGTGGCCACCCGCCAGCCGGCCGGGCGTGTTTTTCGCGCGTGGTCCCCTTGGTTGATCCTGACCGTGGTAGTCTTCATCTGGGCGCTGCCCGCCACGAAAGCAGTGCTCAGCAACGTTGGTGAGTTGAAGTTCACCATTCCCTACCTGCACGGGATGGTGTTGAAAGCTCCACCGCTTGCGCCGGAGTTGCGGGCGGAGAGCGCTCTCTACACCCTCAATCTGCTTTCGGCTACCGGCACGGCGCCGTTGCTGGCGGCCCTCGCGGCCGGGGCGTGGCTGGGGCTTCGTCCGCTGGAACTAGGGCGAATGTATTTCCACACACTGTGGCGCGTACGGTTGTCGCTCCTCACCATCTCCGGCATGCTGGCGCTGGCCTTCACCTCGCGTTATGCGGGTCTCGATTCGACGCTGGGTCTGGCCTTTGCCAGCACCGGCCCGCTGTTTCCGTATTTCTCTCCCGTATTGGGCTGGCTCGGCGTGGCACTCACCGGTAGTGACACCGCCTCAAATGTCCTCTTCGGGAACTTGCAGCAGGTCACGGCCCACCAGGTTGGGATTTCCCCGGTGCTGGCGGCGGCGGCGAACAGCACCGGCGGGGTAATGGGCAAGATGATCGACGCCCAAAGCATCGTTGTCGCTAGCGTGGCCACCGGCCAGCAAGGGCAGGAGGGGCAAATTCTGCGCTCCGTTTTCTGGCACAGCCTGACTTTGGCCGCGCTCGTCGGCGTGCTGGTGCTGCTACAGGCCTATGTCTTCCCCAGCGTGGTGCCGTGACCGCCGGGTCGTCCTGCCCAGTGCTGACGCCCCTCAAGTCTACTGCCCTTCATGTTCAACTCCCTCGTCACCTACTTCAAGACCGGTCCGATCCGTTCCATGCTCACTGATCCTACCGACATCCGGCGCCTTTATGAGCGCAAGCGCTGGAGCATCTTTCTTTCTCTCATTGCCGGCTACGGGTTTTTCTACACCTGTCGTCTTGGTCTTTCCGTGACCAAGAAGCCGCTGATTGATGCCGGCGTGCTGACGGCCTCGGAAATGGGCATCATTGGCTCGGTGATGCTGTATGTCTATGCGATCGGAAAATTCGTGAATGGCATGCTTTCGGACCATGCGAACATCCGGCGCTTCATGTCGTGGGCGCTGCTGCTGTCCGCATTCGTCAACCTAGCGTTTGGTTTTACCAGCCTGTTTGCCGGCTTTGTCATTCTCTGGGGTCTGAACGGCTGGTTCCAGTCCATCGGCTCCGCTCCCAGCGTGGTCTCAATCTGCCAGTGGTTCAGTAATCGCGAACGCGGCACGCGTTATGGCATCTGGGCCGGGGCGCACAATCTGGGGGAGGGCATGACGTTCATTTTGGTGGCCTGGCTCGTCAACCATTACGGCTGGCGGGCGGGGTTTGTCGGCCCTGGAATCGTCTGCACCTTTGTCGCACTCGTGCTGTTCCAGACCCTGGGCGACCGTCCGCAAACCTACGGCCTGCCGCATGCGGCCGATTACAAGAACGACCACTCGGCCGGGCCTCCACCACCGGGCACGACTGCGGAGTTGCAACGGCAGGTCTTTCGCAGCCCATGGGTGTGGATTCTGGCCGTCAGTTGCGCGCTGATGTATATCGCCCGCTACGCCATCAACAATTGGGCGATCCTCTTTTTGCAGGAAACCAAGCATTATACGCTGACCGACGCCGGCTTCGTGATGGCTGCCTACCCGGTGATGGGTTTTGTCGGAGCGGCCGCCTCGGGTTGGATGTCGGATCGGTTCTTCAATTCACGCCGCAATCTGCCCACGCTCATCTACGGCCTGCTCCAGACCGGGGGTATGGTGCTGCTTTTTCTCGCGCCGCCGGGCTACCGGTGGATTGATGCGGTCGCGATGGGTCTTTTCGGTTTTGGGGTTGGCGGACTCATCGTTTTCCTGGCTGGCCTCATTGCCGTGGACATCATGCCCAAGGCTGCCGCCGGCACGGTCAAAGGCCTGATCGGAATGTTTGCGTATGTTGGGGCCGGCACGCAGGATTGGATCAGCGGTTTTCTCATCGATGGCCACAAGACGATGGTCGGCGGTCGCAATATCTACGACTTCGCACCGGTGTTCTACTTCTGGATCGGCGCCTCCCTCCTTTCCATGCTGCTTGCCACCACCGCTTGGAAGGTGAACCCCCGCGAGTAGTTTTCAGCCCAGCTAGCCCTGTCCCATTATGAATGCATATCTAAAATCCCTGGTGTTTCTTCTCCTCGTCGCCCCCGTGTGCGCGGCAGATCCCGCTACGCCGTCAGTCCGGCCCGCTCCGTCCGCCGGTGACTGGAGATATGTTGAGATCCGTCGGATCCCCGCCCCCGAGGCACGGCAGGGAGTCGCAGTCGACCAGGAGCATCTCTATGTCATCTCCAACCACGCCTTGGGCAAATACCGGAAGGACACCGGAGTGCGCGTCGCCGGCTGGGAATGTCTGGAAGGCGAGCCGCTCACCCATCTCAACGCAGGCATCGTGCATGAAGGCCGGCTCTATTGTGCGCATTCCAACTATCCCGGCGTGCCAATGTTCAGTTCCATCGAAATTTGGGACACGGCCACGATGCAGCACGTCGGCAGCCACAGTTTCGGCCGCACCGATGGCTCATTGACTTGGATAGACCGGCGCAACGGTCGTTGGATCGCGTGTTTCGTTCACTACGGCAACAAAGGCGGCGAACCCGGCCGCGGGCCCGAGTGGACGTGCTTGGTTGAGTTCGACAACGAATGGCGGCCGACAGGTGGTTGGGTGCTGCCGTCGAACCTCGTCACCAAACTCGGAGTGCGTGGCTACAGTTGCTCCGGCGGTGCGTTCGGTCCGGGCGGCTATCTCTTTGTCACTGGCCATGACGAGCCGGAGCTTTATGTGCTAGCGTGGCCCGAAGCCGGCCCGGTTTTGCATTGGGTCGCGACCATCCCCATCAGCGCCCAAGGCCAGGCTTTCGGATGGGATCCGCGTGAACCGAACTTGCTCTATACCCTAAGCAAAGCCGGCCGCGAAGTCCTGGCCGGCCGCGTGCAGGCCCCCGGGACAGCTCCGGGCAGGCAGATGCCTCGCTGAATGGGACAAACAACCGTCCGCCCATCGGTGTCCGGGAGTATGTCGGCATCTGTTTTTACGCTGGCAGCTATTGCGATGGCCGTAGGATGAATCTTCAATAACCTTGATCTAGATCAAGGCGGCAAGAGAGAGAACGTGCATTAATTGTTGGATAGCACGTAAAAGTGAAAAAATCACATACCCGTGAAAATCTCCCCCGGATTGTTCTGCGTCCTCGCCCTGCTGGGCGGGCCAGTCGAATCCCCAGCCCAAGCGACGCCCGTTGAGGTATCCACGCCGACGAACGGCGTAACCGTCGCACTAACAGGACGCGCCATTTACGAACAACACTGCGCCGCGTGCCATGGAGTAAGCGGCGGCGGTAACGGCCCCGCGGCAGTGTGGCTATATCCGAAACCACGCCGCTTTGATTCAGGACAGTTCAAGATCCGCTCCACTCCCGCCGGTTTCCTGCCCACGGACGACGACTTGTTGCAAGTGATCACTCGTGGCATGCCGGGCAGCTCGATGCCAAGCTTCACTTACTTGAGCGAAGCCGAACGGCGCGAGGTGATCCAATACGTCAAACACCTGGCCGCACGCGTCGATCCGTCCGGCCAACGAGTCAATTATTTTGATGAGGCCAAAGCAAAGGGACAGGTCGGCATGTCGGTCCAAGTGCCTCCAGAGCCGCCGGTGACGGTGCGGTCACTGGCTAAAGGACAGGAGATTTACTCGAAACTGAATTGTTTCGTCTGCCACGGTTTGACGGGCGAAGGCACAGGGCCGGCGGCACTGCTGCTCAAGGATATGTGGGGAATGTCGCTACCGCCGCGCGACTTCAACACGGGCGCGTTCCGCGGCGGACACACCGGTCGCGATTTGTATCTGCGGGTGGCCACCGGACTAGCCGGCACGCCGATGCCGCCTTACGATGATTCCGTGATTTCACCGGAACAACGCTGGGCATTGGTGCATTATATCCAGTCGCTACGCCGAAAGGATATCGAGATTAACGACATTCTCGCGCCGATGGACGGTATCATTCACGCGCCCAGACTTTCTCGCCAAGTGCCGGTGGATCCGGCCGATCCGCTCTGGGAAACGATGGATCCGGTGCGCGTGCCGTTGAGTCCGCTATGGCCGGAGAACAACCTGATTCCAGCGGTGACCGTGAGGGCGGTGCATGATGGCAGCCGCGTGGCGATCCTTTGCACCTGGCGCGACTCAATCGCGAACGGCGCGCCGGTGCGGGTGCAGGATTTTCAAGACGAGGTTGCGTTGCAGTTCCCGATGAACGGCAACACGCCGTTCATCGGAATGGGTGACAAGGGCAATCCCGTGAACATCTGGCAATGGAAAGCGGGCTGGCAGCAGGAACGCGGCGAGCCGCGTCCGGATGTGGACACGGTTTATGTATCGATGCATTCCGACCTGTATTTCCAGACCGATGCGCTCCACCGCACTGCGGAGGCGGCGGGAAATCTGCTCGCCCAGCCGTTGCCCGTGTCGCCGGTGGAAGACGCCAACGCCCGTGGCTTCGGCACGTTCACCTCCCAGCCGGCGTCAGGGCAAAACGTGGCCGGCCGCGGCATCTGGCGCGACAGCCATTGGAGCGTCATCTTTGTGCGCGAATTGCAATCGGGCGAGGCGGCCGATGTGCAATTCACCGCCGGCAAGGCGGTGCCGGTCGCCCTCGCCGTATGGGACGGACAGAATCGCGACCGCAACGGCCGCAAGGTGGTCAGCAACTGGCACCAACTCGTGCTCGAACCGTGAGCCGCCGCGCAACCGACATCCGAACCCTCTCATCTCCTATCGCACCATGACCACGGACTCTCTTTCCCGGCGCGACTTCATCCGGCGCAGCGGCTTGGCCGGCGCAGGCCTGGCTGCGGCGCAGATGCTGCCGCTGCGTTTCCTTCAGGCGCAAACCGTCGAGGCAGCGGGCAACCCGCTGGCCGCGTATCCGAACCGCGATTGGGAAAAACTCTACCGCGACCAATACGCTTACGACCACGTGTTCTCCTGGATCTGCGCGCCGAACGACACGCATAATTGCCGGATCACCGCGCATGTCCGCAATGGCGTCATCGTCCGGCTGGGCGAGGAGTTCGACGTAGCGAGCTATTCCGATCTCTACGGCAACAAGGCGACCTCCGGCTGGGGCAACCGGCATTGCGCGAAGGGCTACACCTTCCATCGCATCCTTTACGGACCGTATCGGCTCAAGCATCCCATCGTGCGCAAAGGCTGGAAACGTTGGGCCGACTCGGGATTCCCGGTGCTGACGCGGGAACTGAAGGCGCTCTACAAGTTCGACACGCGCGGCACGGACAAATTCGAGCGCATCACGTGGGAGCAGGCGTTCGACTACATCGCGCGTGGAACGGTTGCGATCGCGAAGCGTTACTCCGGCGAGGCCGGCGCGAAATTGCTCGAGGCGCAGGGCTACGTGCCCGAAATGATCCAGGAGATGGGCGGCGCCGGCACGCGCACGATCAAGATGCGCGGCGGCATGGGGCTGCTCGGCGTCATGGGCAAATACGGCATGTATCGGCTGTGCAATTCGCTCGCGCTGCTCGATGTGCATGTGCGCGGCGTGAAGCCGGAGGAGGCCAGGGCCGGCCGCATCTGGTCGAACTACACCTGGCACGGCGATCAGGCACCCGGCCACCCATGGGTGCATGGCCTGCAAAACAGCGAGTGCGACTTCAACGACCTGCGGTTCTCCAAGTTGATCATCATGAACGGCAAGAACCTCGTCGAAAATAAAATGGCCGACGCGCACTGGTTCATCGAGTGCATGGAGCGGGGCGCGAAAATCGTCGTCATCGCCCCCGAATACGGCGCGCCGTCCACCAAGGCCGATTACTGGATCCCCGTCCGCCCGGCCACCGACGCGGCGCTGTGGCTCGGCGTCACGCGGCTGATGATCGACAACAAGTGGTATGACGAGGCGTTCGTGAAGCAGTTCACGGATTTTCCGTTCCTCGTGCGCACCGATAATCTCAAGCGCCTGCGCGCGGCGGAAGTGTTCGCCAATTACCGGAGCGCGCTCACCGACGACGGGCCAAGCAAGACCGTGCAGGGCCTGACCGACGAACAGCACGCCCGCCTCGGCGATTTCGTCGTGTGGGACAGCGCGTCAAAGACGCCCAAGGCCGTGCACCGCGACATGGTGGGAGCGACGTTTGCGAAGTCGGGCATCGAGCCAGCGCTCGACTTCAAGGGCAGGGTGAAGCTCGCCGACGGCAGCGAGGCCGAAGTCGCCACGGCGTGGAATCTCTACCGGGTTCATCTCCGCGACTACAACCTCGACACGGTGGCGGAAATCACATCCGCGCCGAAGAACCTGATCGAGCAGCTCGCGAAGGACATCGCGACGATCAAACCGGCTTCCATTCACCAGGGCGAAGGGATCAACCACTGGTTCCACGCGACCGAGGCGAACCGCGCGGCCTATCTGCCGATCATGCTCACGGGTAACATCGGCAAACCGGGCGCGGGCTGCCACGGCTGGGCCGGCAACTACAAGGCGGCGGTGTTCCAGGGCAGCAAGCTCACCGGCCCCGGCTTCAAAGGTTGGGTCGCTGAGGATCCGTTCGAGCAGAACCTCGATCCGCAGGCGCATGGCCGCGACGTTCACGCGCACGCTTATACCAAGGATGAGGAGCCCGCGTATTGGAACCACGGTGACCTGCCGCTGATCGTCAACACGCCAAAGGAGGGCCGCAAGGTATTCACCGGCGCGACGCACATGCCCACGCCGACCAAGGCGATATTCACGACGAACGTGAATCTGATCAACAATGCCAAGTGGGCTTACGGCATGATCCGGAACGTGAACCCGAACGTCGAGTTGATCGTGACGATGGACACACAGATGACGGCGTCGGTCGAGCACTCCGACTTCGGGCTGCCGGCGAATTCCTGGGTGGAGTTCGAGGACCTGGAAATCACCGCCTCCTGCTCGAATCCTTTCCTGCAAATCTGGAAGGGCGGCATCAAGCCGCTCTACGATTCGAAGGACGACCTGGCCATTCTCGCCGGCATCGGTGCGGCCCTCGGAAAAGTCACGGGCGACAAACGCTTTCACGATCACTTCAAATTCGAGCACGAAGGCAGGCGGAGCCTCTACATCCAGCGGCTGCTCGACACCTCCACCACGACGGCGGGCTACAAGCTCGACGACATCATGGCCGGCAAATACGGCCCGTCCGGCGGCTGCCTGATGCTCTTTCGCTCGTATCCGCGCATTCCGTTTTACGAGCAGGTGCATGACGCGTATCCCTTCTACACGGACACGGGCCGGCTTCATTCCTACAGCGACGATCCCACCGCGATCAGTTGCGGAGAGAACTTCATCGTGCATCGGGAAGGCCCGGAGGCCACGCCGTATCTGCCAAACGTGATTATCAGCTCGAATCCGCTCGTGCGCCCGAACGATTACGGCATCCCAC
Source organism: uncultured Opitutaceae bacterium (assembly GCA_964355715.1). Classification (GTDB taxonomy): domain Bacteria; phylum Verrucomicrobiota; class Verrucomicrobiia; order Opitutales; family Opitutaceae; genus UBA2377. The sequence goes on from CAYHEW010000003.1 coordinate 49,561, forward strand.
TCGACGCCGAACACTGGGACGAGCGCACAGTGCGCAACGTGAAACTGCCGTGGGCGGAAGCCAAGAAGACCGGCAACTTTCTCTGGAAAGACGGCTACCAGTTTTACTGCCTCACGCCCAAGTCGCGCCATAGCGTCCACTCCTCTTGGGCGAACGTGGACTGGCATCTCATCTGGAACTCGAATTTCGGCGACCCGTATCGCATCGACAAGCGCCTGCCCAATGTCGGCGAGCACCAGATCCACCTGAATCCGGCGGCCGCGCGCGATCTCGGCATCCAGGACGGCGACTACGTTTATGTTGATGCCAACCCGGCCGACCGTCCGTATCTGGGCGCGACGCCGTCCGATCCGTTCTACAAAGTCAGCCGGCTGATGCTGCGCTGCACCTACAACTCGGCCTATCCGTATCACGTTGTGATGATGAAGCACGGCTCGTTCATCGCGACGGAAAAGACTGTGAAAGCTCAGCAGACGCGACCCGACGGACTGTCGCTCACCGAGGAAGGCTACATCTCGAACTTCCGCTTCGGCTCGCAGCAGTCCGTCACGCGCAACTGGCACATGCCGATGCACCAGACCGACACCTTGTTCCACAAGACGAAAGCGTTCATGGGCTACCTCTTCGGCGGCGAAGCAGACAACCATGCCGTCAACACCGTCCCTAAGGAATGCCTGGTGAGCATCACCAAGGCGGAGGATGGCGGCCTCGGCGCCAAAGGTCCGTGGAAACCCGGCACGGACGGCATGTCGCCGGGCGCCGAGAACGACGCCATGAAGAAATACATCGCCGGCGCCTTTGTCGTGGGCGGCGGATCCCAAGCCAACCCCTGAAAACCAAGAGCCGCCATGCCGAAAGACGAATTTGATTTTGACGACCCGATGGAGCTGAACGGCGTCGGCCTCGGCTGCACGGAAGACACGACGGCGGCGATGACGGAGTGTTTCGCCGAGGAATTCATGCGGCTCGGCCACGACCACCGGCAAATCCTCGCCCTGTTCCGCAACCCGCATTACATCGGGATGAACCTGGCGCTGCGGAGTCGCGGCGAAGCGTTCATTCGCGACGTGATCGGCGAAGTCTTCGCCCGCCGGGGAAAACCCGCGACGTGGCCGGCGGCGGCCAACGAACGGGACGCAACCGCCGTGAAAGCGGTGGGCGCTCCCGCTCCAGGAACAAGCTCCTGATCCAGACCCTAGTCCGAATCCACAACGCTTCATCCCTCTTAACGTATCATGAGCACCGTCTATAACTGGCAACTCGGTCGCGAGATGGAATACCCCTACGAAGCGGCGTTTCCCGACCGCCAGTTTGCGTTTGTTTTCAACATCAACCGCTGCATCGGCTGCCAGAGCTGCACGATGGCGTGCAAATCCACCTGGACCTTTTCCAAGGGCCAGGAATATATGTGGTGGAACAACGTCGAGACCAAACCCTACGGCGGGTATCCGCAGCACTGGGACGTGAAGCTGCTGCAGTTGTTCGAACAGCTCAATCCCGGCGGCCAGGATTGGAACTCCGGTGCGCCGGGACCGGCGTCGAAGGCACCTTACGGCCAGTTCAAGGGACAGACTGTCTTCGAGGCCGCGCTCAAGAACGTGAGCGCCGAGGGCGCGCAACAGGCGCTGGGCTATTTGCCCACGGACGAGGAATGGGCTGCGCCGAATCGTTACGAGGACAACCCGACCGGCGCGGAGAAGGGAGAGAAGAGCCGGTATTTCAGCGGCGGCGAATCCTTGCCGCAGCACAAGACGTGGTTCTTCTACCTCGCGCGGATTTGCAATCATTGCTCGTATCCCGCGTGCCTCGCGGCCTGCCCGCGCAGCGCAATCTACAAACGGCCGGAAGACGGCATCGTGCTCGTGGACCAGGAGCGCTGCCGTGGCTACCGCAAGTGCATGGAGGCATGCCCCTACAAGAAAACGTTCTATCGCGGCACGACGCGGGTGACGGAAAAGTGTATCGGCTGCTTCCCGCGTGTCGAAGGGCGCGACCCGGCGGGTGGCGGCCTGCCCATGCAAACCCGCTGCATGGCGGCGTGCGTCGGCCATATCCGGCTGCAAGGACTGGTGCAGTTGAATCAGGACGGCACATGGCGGGAAGACCGCTACAACCCGCTCTATTACCTGGTCCACGTCGCAAAAGTCGCGCTGCCCTTGTATCCGCAATTCGGCACCGAGCCGAACGGCTATTACATCCCGCCACGCTGGGTGCCGCGCCCGTATCTCAGGCAGATGTTCGGCCCGGGCGTGGACGACGCGGTCGAGCGCTATGCGAATCCCGACCGCGAGTTGCTCGCCGTGCTGCAGCTCTTCGGCAAGGACCAGCGCATCTGCTCCCGCTACGAGATCAAGGAAGGTCCGAAGATTTTTGAAACGGAAGTCCGCGGCAAAAAATTTGCGATGCATAATGACACCCTCGTTGGCTACGCCCACGATGGGACGAAAGTCGTCGAGACAACCGTCGAGGAACCGGTGCATATCCGACCGGACAAACATGCCAACTCCATCTGAACAGAGTTCCGCGGTCGGAGCACCGAAGGCGGAATGGGCGGCGCGCAGCGGCCGGCCGCCGCGCTCGGTGTTCGGGAACTACGCTTCCGCCGAACCTTCCGGCAGCCCGCGGGCGGAACATCCCACTGCCGCTTCCGGTTCGACCGGGGAACGCCCGCTCCCCTCTCCTGCGGTGGGTCGCGAGGGGGCGCAGAACGTCACCGATACCGGCCTTGCTCGCGCGTTGCTCTACCAGTTTCTCGCCCGCGCATTCGAGGATCCCGTGGTTGAAACATGGGCCTGGCTGACGAATGCCGGCACTCACGCCGCGGTTCTCTCCGCGGTCCGCATGCTGGCGCCGGGAGCGCCCGGCCTGGAAAACACCGCGGCGGCACTCCTCGCGCGGCTGCGCCCCGGCGACCTCGAGTCGTTTCAGACCGCGCATGTCATCGCCTTCGGCCACGCTGCGCGCGGCGATTGCCCGCTCAACGAGATCGAATACGGCGATCTCAACGCCGATCCGCTGTTTCAGCCGCATCAGCTCGCCGACCTCGCAGCGTTTTACCGCGCGTTCGGATTGGAAGTTGCGGACGGCGCCGCCGAGCGGCCCGACCACCTCGGCATGGAGTTCGAATTTATGTCCGTGCTCGCCGCCAAGGAGGCCTACGCCCATGTTCACAAGGCGGATGGCGAACGATGCGCGCTGTGCCGCGAGGCACAGAAGAAATTTCTGCGCGAACACCTCGGACGCTGGGCGCCCGCCTTCGTGCGGCGTCTGGCCCGCGCCGCGACCGATGAAGCGCTCGCCGCGCTGGCGGATTTCACCCGCGACTTCATCACCGCGGAATGCGCTCGGTTCGGTCTGACGGCGGGCAGCGAGGACCTGCTGCTGCGGCCGGTGGACGAAGCGGCGGAAAATTTATGCGCTTCCTGCGGCCTGAACTGCCTTCCGCCTGGCGCGGCCGCGCCGGCCACCGCAACCTGATGCAACTGCACTACGATGACAATTTAATAGAAGGTACGGTGTTTGTCTGCGCCTCCCGCCAGCGTTGCGGTCCGCCGTCACTGCAAGTCCGGCGTTTCCATCTGGCACGTGAAAAGCTTTATTTGATCCTCGACCCCGACGCGCGTAACACGGCGTTTTTCAACCTGCATCTTGAATGGTTTCGCGAATGGGGCATGGAGAAAGCGCTCGTCGGGCCGGCGGATGAGTTTCCGCGGCTGCGCACCGCCTTGAGCGCGCTGGTGTTCCGCCGAGCGCGTATGAAACGCGACGAAGGCGCGGAACTCTACGTTGGCGCGGAGCACGGCCGGGCCGGCGTGGTGGCGCTGCGCGTCGAGCGATTTGATCGGCCGGAGGAACTGGCGTGTTTCCTGCGGCATGAATATGCGCACGTAAATGACATGCTGGATCCGGCGTTCGACTATTCGCCGGAGCTGCACCCGGCGGGGCGGAATGCTGCGCAGCAACGGCTCACGCGCGAGCGCTACCGACTGCTGTGGGACATCACGATCGCTGGCCGCCTCACGGCTTTGTCGCACGCCACCGTCGGCAGCCGTGAAGAACACCGGGCGTCGCTCGATCGCGCCTTCGGTTTCTGGCCTGAGTCCAGGCGCGAGGAGGTGTTCGATTCGTTGTGGAACAATCGGCAGCCGTGCCACGCTGACCTGCTTGCGATTGCCGCGAATCCGCACGGCCTTGAATCCGCACACGAACCAGTCCCCGGCGCGGCCTGTCCGCTGTGCGGCTTTGCCACGTTTGCTTGGGCGGACATCGACGGCCTTTCACCGCAAACGACTACAGCGATCCGCGCGGAGTTTCCGGCATGGACGCCGGATCAAGGCGCGTGCCGGCGCTGTGTCGAGATCTACCGCCTCATGGGCGCACGCACGCCGCTCGCAGTATGATGCGCATCCACCACTTGTTTGTTTCGCTCGGCCACAATCATTCTGGCCACCCCGGCGATCCGCCTTGCGACCGTTCCGTGATCGAGATGGACCCGATTAAGTGCGTGGCCGGCCGCAGCATGCGCAACGACCAGTTGTTCGGCCAGCTTTCCAGTCAATGCGGCAAGACTGTTGGCACCGGCGGCGATTCTGCTGGTGGGCAACTTCCATGCCGGCCTGACCTTCGGTAATATTGGCCACCTGACTTGATACCTCGCCAGCCGCAATGAAAACGGTGCCGGCGCCAATTTCGATGCCAACAGCTACGGGTTCTGGATGCGACCTTCCTATAAATTCGACAAGCACCAGAAACCGTTGCTCGCTACAGCTACACCGATTCGGATGGACGCGGGATCAACTTGTCGGGCGGCGTCCGCTCCACTCCCTCCGGCGGCACGATGGATAAACTCACCAACTACTATATGGGCTTCAACTAATCCCTCTCGGGCAACGGCCTCAAGATCTAGACCGGCTGCGTTTACGGCGAAGCCAAAGGCACAGTCACCGGCGGCAAGGCCAAGGCCGCCGTTCCGGGTATCCACTCGCATATGCAGATCCACTTCTAATCCACAGCTCCGCAGTCCCCCCGTCTTCGAGCCCTCGTGATCTAACGAGCCGCCACCGCGGTTCCACGATCCCCCGGCCGATCAGGGTGCGCCAGGAAACGCGCGCGCCTCCCGGATTTGGAAAGAAGACTCAAATGCACCCATCCACCGTATCCTTTACTGCCGCCCGCCCGTCGGTCTTTCACCGGCGCGGCGGGCGGCTGCATTTTTATCGCATGTTTGTCGGCAGAATCAGCCCCGCCTTTGCCTGCTATTCCCCATGAATCCTGACGACTACCAATCCGATCTCCCGCCGCCCGGTCCTTATATGGACTTCAAGCGCCGTTACCCCGCTGTCGTCGAAGCCTACGAAAAATTGGGCAAAACCTGCCATTGGCAGGGGCCGCTTGAGCCTAAGGTCCGCGAACTCGTGAAACTGGGCATCGCCCTCGGTGCCGGCCTCGAGGGTGCCGCCCGCGCGCACGTGCGCCTCGGTCTGAAAGCCGGCGCCACGCCCGACGAGGTCCGCCACGCCGCGCTTCTCGCCACCACCACCCTCGGCTTCCCCTCGACCATGCGCTCGATGGGTTGGATCGACGACGAGATTGACGGCACCCGCGATTGAGCACTCCCGGCCATGCCCCTCGACCAACACCAGCGCGACATCGATTACCTGAGGGTTTCCCTCACGGATGTCTGCAATCTCCGTTGCGTGTATTGCATGCCCGAGCACATGGCGTTCCGCCACCCGGCGGAGTTGCTCACCGACGACGAGCTGTTCCGCCTCATTCCCCTTTTCGCCCGGCTCGGCTTTCGCAAGATCCGTTTCACGGGTGGGGAACCCACGCTGCGCCGTGGCCTCGTCGATCTCGTACGTCACACGACCAAGCAGGCTGGCATCCGGCAAGTCGGACTGACGACCAATGGCCTGCTGCTCGACCAGCTCGCGCAACCCCTCGCCGATGCCGGCCTCACCTCCGTTAACGTCTCCCTCGACACGCTCGACCCAACTCGCTTCCGCGAACTCACCCGCTGGGGCAATGTCCGCGATGTCCTCGAAGGACTCGCCGCCGCCGAGACCGCCGGCCTGCGCGTCAAGCTCAACGCCGTGCCGATCCGCGGTGTGAACGACACCGCCGCCGCCGTTGCCCTCGCCCGGCTCACCTTGCAGCACGACTGGCAGGTGCGCTTCATCGAGGTGATGCCCTTCGCCAACAACGCCGGTTTCCAGACCGGTCACATCGTGCGCGAAGCGGAGTTGTGCGCCCGGCTGGAGGCGGCGCTCGGCCCGCTCGAACCGCTCCATGAGGGCAAACTCGACGGTGAAGCCCGGATGTTCCGGCTGCCCGGCGCGCGCGGCGCCATCGGGTTCATCAGCCCCGTCTCTAGCCCGTTCTGCGCCGCCTGCAACCGCGTGCGGCTCACGGCGGACGGGCGGCTGCGACTCTGCCTGTTGCGCGACGACGAGGGCGACGTGCGCGAACTGCTGCGGAGCGGTGCCACCGACGGGGAACTGGAGACCGCCCTCCACGCGGCCATCCACCGCAAGCCCTGGGGCCACGAACTGGCCCGCGACCTGATTCCCGCCAGCCGCGGCATGTCCGAGATCGGCGGTTGAGCGCACCCTCTGCCAAGACAAAACCACCATTCCACTCCTCACGCCATGACTGAAACCCGTCGCATCACCGTCAAGTTTTTCGCCCTCCTGCGTGAGCAGGCGGGCTGTCGCGAAGCGACGCTCGACACGGCCGCGTCCACGCCGGCCGCGCTCTATTCCGAGCTGATGCAGACCCGCGGCTTGACGATTCCCCCGGGGATCCTAACTTTTGCGCTGAACGAACGCTACGTGCCGGCCGACACGCCACTCGCGGCGGGGGATCGCGTGGCCTTTATTCCGCCGGTCGCAGGAGGCTGAGCCATGTTCGCCCTCACCGAACAACCCATCGATGCCGCTGTGCTGCGGGCGAGTCTTCAGCGACCGGAAGCCGGGGCGCTCGTCGTGTTTGAAGGCTGGGTGCGCAACCATCATTGCGGCCGTGCGGTCTCCCGACTCGATTACGAGGCGTTCGCCGAGATGGCACAAAGCGAAGGCGAGGCCCTCGTCGCGGAAGTGGAGCACGAGTTTCCCGGAGTGAAAATCGCCTGCGTCCACCGTTGCGGCGAACTCGCACCCGGCGACGTTGCCGTCTGGATCGGGGCGACGAGCGCGCACCGTGACGACGCATTCCGCGCTGCGCGCATCTTGGTCGAGGAAGTGAAGCGCCGCCTGCCCGTCTGGAAAAAGGAGCATCATCCCGGGGCCGAGCCTGTCTGGGTCAACTGCACAGAAGACACCGGCGTGGAACGCAACGCCGCGGCGTATGACGCCCGACAATCCACGTTGCCCGAGGTGGGCGCAGAGGGACAGAAGCGGCTGGCCGCCGCGAGCGTGCTCGTGGTGGGCGTCGGTGGGCTCGGTTGCCCCGCCGCGCTTTATCTGGCCGGGGCTGGCGTGGGCCGGCTTACGCTCGTCGACGGCGGCAAGATCGAGCTCTCCAACCTGCATCGCCAGATTCTTTTCGAAATGGGCGACGTGGGTGCGCCGAAGGCCGCGCGCGCTGTTCTGGCCCTGCGCGCACGCAACCCGAACATTGTCATCGAGGCCTTCGCCTCTGATGTAACGTCGGCAAACCTGCATGCGCTGGCGACTGGTCGCTCCGTCGTGCTGGATTGCACGGACAATTTCGCCACGCGCCTGCTGTTGCACGACACCTGCCTCGAACTCGGCGTGCCGCTGGTGCAGGCGGCGGTGCACCGTTGGGAAGGCGTGCTCAATGTCTTCAGGCGCAGCGAAGGCGGTTGCCACTACTGCACCGGCCTGCCGGCTCGGCCGGTGGAACTCGATGCCACCGGCAATTGCGAGGGAGGGCCGGTCTTCGGCCCGGCAGTCGGTGTGCTCGGCCTCCTCCAAGCCGCCGAGGCGATCAAGCTCTGCCTTGGCCGTCCCCCGGCGGAAATCGCCTCCCACCATACGTTGCTTATCGACACGCTCTCGACGGAAATCACGCGCTTGGAGCGGCCGGCGCGGGCGGATTGCCCGTATTGCCGCGGACACGCGCTGCCCCCATCCGCCGCAACCGGAAGCGAGGACGAACCCCTTTGGGTGGATCAAGCGGGATTGGCGGACTTGGGCGAGCCGCGACTTGTCGTGCTGGCCACGGAAGAAGAGAGCCGGGAGTTTGCGCTACCGGCCGCAGCCCGCGTGCTGCATCCCGCCGATTCCGCTGGGCTGACCCGCGTGGCGGCAGAGGCAGCCGGGCCGCTGGTGCTTGCGTGTCCGTTCGGCCTGCGCAGTGCCGCGATGGCGCGGGGGCTGCGTGCCTCTGGCCGAAACCGCGTGTTCGCCCTGGCGGGCGGGCTGCCGCGAGTAAGGGCGGTTGAGCCGCCGGCTGGCGGCGAGGGAGGGCGGACATGATTCCTGCGGCTTTTCTGGTCGTGGCCGCGCTCTACGCTGCGGTCGGGCACGGCGGGGCCTCCGGCTACCTGGCGGTGATGGCGCTCGCCGGTTTTGAGCCGACGGCGATGAAGCCGACGGCGCTCATGCTCAACCTGATTGTCTCACTCATCGGCACGGTTGCGTTTGTGCGCGCCGGGCATTTCGCGTGGCGGCTGTTCTGGCCGTTTGCGATCGTCGCGGCGCCGTTTGCCTACCTCGGCGGCGGCTTGCACCTGAGCGCGGAGGCTTTCCGGTGGCTCGTGGCGGCGGCCCTCGTGTTCGCCGCTGGGCGGCTTTTTCTTTCCGCGCCGCAGCGGACAGCGGTGAGGCCGCCGCCAATCTGGGCGGTGGTGCTCGCGGGAGCGGGCATCGGCTTCGTTTCGGGCCTGATCGGCGTGGGCGGAGGTATTTTCTTAACGCCGCTGCTCCTGTTCTGCCGCTGGTCGGACACGAAGACCGCAGCTGCGGTGTCGGCGCCTTTCATCTTCGTCAATTCCGCGGCGGGCCTGCTCGGCCACGCCAACTTGTGGCATCATCTGCCGGTTGGGTGGCCCTGGCTGGCCGTGGCAGCGACCGCCGGCGGGCTGCTCGGCTCCCGCTGGGGCAGCAGCGTGGCGCGGCCCGCCCAGTTGCGCTCGGCTCTGGCGCTGGTGTTGTTGGTCGCTTCGATGAAACTCGTCGTGACCTGAGATCCGCCCACTCATTTTGCCCATGTCTCAAGACCAACTCACTTCCGTGGACGACGTTCTCACCCTGCTCGACACCCGCGTGGTGCCACGATCGGCCGCGCCGGTGGCGCTGGGGGAGTCTTTGGGGTGCGTGCTGGCGGCGGACGTGGAGGCGGATAACGACCAGCCGGCTTTCGACCGCTCGGCAGTCGACGGATTTGCCGTCACGGCGGGGGCACTGGCTGGCGAGTTTGTTTTAGGCGGGGATATTTTGCCGGGCGAGCCTGTTCCGCCGCCACCACCAAATGGAGTGGCGCTGCAGGTTTTCACGGGCTCGGCTGTGCCGCGAAATTGCGGTCTGGTGATGGTCGAGGATACGGTAGTGAACGGTGACCGAGTGATGCTCAAACGGGCGGCCGCGTCGGAGTTGATCCGCCGCCGGGGCAGCTCGGTGCGGGCCGGGGCGCAATTGCTCGGCATGGGCGACCGGATCGGCCCGGGCGAGTTGGCGGTGCTGGCTTCGGCGGGTGTGGCGCGACCGCTCGTAATTCCGCCGCCGCGGGTCCTGCACCTGACCACCGGTCGCGAGGTGGTGCCGGTGGACACCATGCCGGGTCCGGGGCGGATTCGCGACACCAACGGCCCGCTCGTGCGCGCGTTGCTTCGAACGGCCGGAGCCGCGCCGCTGCCACCGCAGCACGTGGACGAAACCGTCGCTGCGCTGGTGGCGGCCGTGCAGGCGGCGGACGAGTTCGATCTGCTGCTGGTTTCGGGTGGTTCGAGCGTCGGAGCGCACGACCGCACGCCGCAGGCATTGGAAGCGCTGGGTTTCGAGTTGCTGGTGCGTCGCGTCAATGTCCGGCCCGGCAAGTCGCTGCTGATCGCGCGGCGCGGCGACCAATGGGCGTTCGGCCTGCCGGGTAATCCCGTGTCTCATTTTGCGGCGTTTCATGTCTTCGTTGCCCGGGCAATCCTACGGATGCGCGGGCGCGAGGTTCACGGGTCCCGGCGGGCGCGGCTCGACGCGGGGGTGGGGCTGGCGGCGCATGCGCGGGAAACTTTTTGGCCGGCCCGACTGCGGGAGGAGGCGGGGGCTGCATTGGTTAAGCCGCGCCCCTGGCTCGACTCCGGCGACCTGGCTGCCCTGGCCGGGATCAACGCCCTCATCCGCCTGCCGGCCGGCCTCGCCCCGGTGGCGGGCAACAAGGTAGAAATTGTCGCCTGCCCCGAACCCGCTTAAATTAAATTTGTCATGAAATCCTCCTTTTCCCATCTCGATGACCGCGGTGCAGCGCGCATGGTCGATATCAGCGCCAAGCCCGTGCAGCACCGCCGCGCCATTGCCGTTGGCGAACTGCATTGCGCACGCGCGACCACCCGGGCGCTGAAGGCACAGGCGTTGCCTAAGGGCGACGTGCTCGCGGTGGCGCGCATCGCCGGCATCCAGGCGGCCAAGCGCACCTCCGAACTGATTCCGCTCTGTCACCTGCTGCCGTTGCATCAGGTCACAGTGAACTTCGTCGTGAAGACCGGCCGGATCGAAATCCACGCCGAAACGATCACGGAGGGGAAGACGGGCGTCGAGATGGAGGCGCTTACGGCCGTCGCCGTGGCGGCGCTCACGCTCTACGACATGATGAAGGCCGTGGACAAAGCCATGCGCATCGAAGGCATCACGCTCGTGCTGAAAGAGAAAAAATGAAGGTGGGACGTGTCACCCTCAGCGACCGTGCCAGCGCGGGATTTTACCAGGACCTGAGCGGACCGGAGATTGAGCGCGTGTTCCGGCAGGTCTGGAATAGAGAGTGCGAATTCGTGGTCCGCTTGCTGCCGGACGTGCGCCCGACGATCGCGGCAGCATTACGCGAGCTGTGCGACCGGGAGGCTTGCGCCCTGGTCATCACGACGGGCGGCACGGGGCCGGCCCCGCGCGACGTGACGCCCGAGGCGACGCGGGACGTGCTCGAAAAGGAGTTGCCGGGCTTCGGCGAGGCGATGCGGATGCGGAGTCTCGCCACCGTGCCGACGGCGATATTGTCCCGCGCGACCGCGGGAGTGCGCGGGCGCACTCTGATCGTCAATCTGCCGGGCAATCCCCGCGCCATCGGTGAATGCCTGCCGCCGCTCATCCCCGCGATCCGCGAGGCGCTGCGGCATCTGGCGGAATCCCCATGAACACCATCGAACATCTCTACCTTTCGCCCGGGTACAATTATTTCGGGCACCACGGTGGGCCGGCCGGCGAACATCCGGTGGTCGCGCTAGCCGAAGTAGAATGTGTGGCCGGGCGCGGCCTGCGCGGCGACCGATTCTTCGACAACAATCCCGCCTACAAGGGGCAGATCGCCTTTTTCGCCTTGGAAGTTCTTGAGGCGATGCGTGCGGAGCTGGGCGTGCCGAGAGTGTCGCCGGCGGCAGTGCGGCGAAATGTGTTCGCATGCGGCCTCGGTCTCAACGTGCTGGAGCGCTTGGTTTTGTAGCTCGAAACTGGGTGGGAGGATATTTTGTAATCGAGGCAATACAGAGGAGAAAATCACATTGCTTCACGTTGAGCGCATCTTTCAGGCCACTGTGCCTCGTGATGGCAAGATCTCCGAAGCGCAAATAATCGCGCCTTTGCCGACAGTTCGAAGCTGTCACCAGCTTTTGTAATACTATGCCGTAGTTGTCCTAACCCGACTTCGCGGAAAGATCGTCGCCAGCAGCTCGTGTCACTAACCGATATTGCCAACACCCTCAACGCCGAAGGCCTGCAGACATGGGCTCGTAGCCAAACCGGCCCGCGGAGTCTTTCAGAGATTTCTTGGCGGAAAGCGCGTCGCCATGACGCGGCAACCATTCGGCCCAAAGCCCAGCAGCGAGTGTGGTGACATGTTTCCCTCCGCCGTGGCGATTGATGATTAACCCGGGGCCCTCTGCTTTAGTGAACCCATAGCCCGGGGGAGATAATGCGCTCGAACTTTAGTGCACTCACTCGCCACCTCGTTAGGAGCCTTCATAAGCGCTCGGTAGCCCCGGCGTCTGCAGGCAGGCCCGTGGTCCACTGCCATAGGCTTGGGCAAAGACTTTGTAAAACTGTGCGTAACTTCCAAAACCGGCCGCATAGACCGCCTCTGTGATCGTGTGCTGCTTCTGACCGCGGTAATAGTCCCAAAACCGGTCGAGGCGTACCGAATTCCGATAGCGGCTCAAAGGCACACCCACCTGGCGCGCAAACACCCGGCTAAGGTACCCCAGCATCCTCGCCGCGTGGAAGGAGATCGTGCCCAATGTGCTCCGCCAGGTGAAGGACCCGGCGCATTACGTCAAACGCCAGCTCCCCGCCCCCAAGCCGCGCCACACCCCGGCCGCCGCCGGCGCCGACGCCGTGCCCGACGCGAACGGCTGGATCGAAATCTGCGCCGCCACCGATCTCGGTCGCGAGGATGTCCTCCGCTTCGATCACGGCAAGAAAACCTACGCCCTGATCCGCGACGGTGCGGGGCGGCTTTTCGCCACCGACGGCATCTGCACCCACGGCAACACCCACCTCTCCGGTGGACTCGTGAAGGACAACATCATCGAGTGCCCCAAGCACAACGGGCGCTTCCATCTCGCCGACGGCTCCCCGGCCCGCTCCCCCGTATGCCGCGGTCTCGCCACCTTCCCGCTGGAGGAACGCAACGGCCGCCTGCATCTCAACATCGCCCGACCCGGCGGCGCCGGTGCCCGGCCGGAGCAAACCTACCGCCTCCGGGTCGTGAGCAACCGCAACGTCGCCACGTTCATCAAGGAGCTTGTCCTCGAGCCCACTGGTCCGGTGGCCTTCACCCCCGGCGACTACCTGCAGATCGACATTCCCGCGTACGAGAACATCCGCTTCCGCGAGTTCGACATCCCCGCGCCCTACGCGGAGGTTTGGGAACGCCAGCACGTCTTCGACCTCGTGGCGCGGAACCCCGAGGCCGGCCGCCGCAATAATTACTCGCTGGCCAGCAACCAGCAGACCGAGCGCACCCTGCGGTTCAACGTGCGCATCGCCACCCCGCCCCCGGGGCAGGACTGCCCGCCCGGTGTCGGCTCCAGTTATGTTTTCAATCTCAAGCCGGGCGACACCGTGACCGCCATCGGTCCCTTCGGCGATTTTCACATCAAGCCAACGCAAAAGGAAATGCTCTACATCGGAGTGAATCGGAACTACACTGATTTCGTTTCTCCGGTTCGCGGTCCTGAGTTTGGACTTCGAGCCTATCCGTTAATAAGGAATCAGCATTTTAGGCCATGCGGAAGCAAATGATCGCGGCAGCGCAGTGCGCGAGCGCGAGGTAGTTTGCTTCCTTTTTCTCATAGCGCACGAGCAGCTTCCGGAAGCGATTGAACCAGGAGTGACTGCGTTCGACGACCCAGCGGCGGGCGGGTTGGCGGCCGTGTTTGGCTTTGGCTTCGTCACGGATTTGCCGCACATGCGGGGTGTAGCCGCGTTGCCGCATGCTGGCTTGGGCCGGCTGCCCCTGATAGGCTTTATCCGCACACAGATGCTGGGGTTGCCGCGCCGTAGGCTTGGGCCGGGGCACGACGATTCCGTCCAGAGTGGCGTCGAGCAGTTTCACGTCATGCCGATGGGCCCCGCTGACGATAAGCGCGAGCGGGGCCCCAGCACCGTCGACCAGCAGACTGCGTTTGGTGCCTTTTTTTTCCCCGATCCGTCGGATTGGGTCCGACGGCTTCCTGGGCGAGGGGCGCTTTGCCCATCGTGCCGTCGATACTCTGCCACGTCCAGGCAATGCCCTCCATCTCGTCGTATTCCGCCAAGCCCGCCCGCCACAGCCGCATAAAGAATCCGTCACCCCGCCACCGCTGGAAGTGCGCATGGATGGAACTGCCGCTCCCAAAGCCCTCCGGGAGCGCCTTCCACTGGCAGCCCGTGCGCAAAACATAGACGACGGCGAAAAAAATCTGTCGCGGCAGGATCGGCTTGCGCCCGCCACCCGCTCGGCGCTGATAATCTCGCCGTTTCCGGCCCGCCCGTGGATTGCGTTGCGCCAAGAGCGGTTCCGCCTTGGCCCAGAGTTCATTGGAAACCTCCCACGATTGTACCGTCGCCATGTCCGGAGTCTAGGCCGGCGAGGAAGGGAGACTCAATCTTTATTTACGGATAAGATCTAAGTATCGGACTTGTCCAGGTTCCGGGGAGAGAAGCAGCACCACGTGCGCTGCTTTGTTTACAGATCCGATCGTCCCACCTGTGATTCTCGTTTGCGCCGCAAGGGAGGGCATCGTGAAAACATTCGAATCGCGCTTTTGTGTGCAAGAAGTAGTCATGAAACCATATTGATCTTCCCGAGTGCTACATTCTTCCTAGCGTTCTTCGCCATATGAAATGTCTCGGTCTGCTGGGATGCGAAAGTCATGATGGCACGGCGGCCTATAGTCAGCGCATTACCGAGGAGTACAGGCATCGTTTTGGGAACAGTTGCGTTCCCAGATTTCTGGCATTGAACATGCATACACCGGAAATCTCCGCGTCTCTCTTGGAGTCTGATGGCAAGCTGACAACCGGCTTCGTCCGACAGGGAGCGGAATCACTCATTGGCTTGGGTGCGGAAAGTTTGTTGGTATGTGGCAGCCGGCTGCAGGCCGTCGCAGCCCGACTGGAGCTGAGCGTTCCAATACTACCGGTCAGCAATCCCATAGGCACTGCCTTGCGAACCCTGAAGGTGCGACGGATCGGTCTGCTGGGAGCGGGCTCGGCGGCAGAAGAGCAGGAATGGCGCCGGCGTCTGGCGCGGGACCAGGTACTCGACGTGTTTGTCCCGATGCTCCGGGATCGCGAGCATCTGACCCAGGTCATCCGCGAGGAACTGTCGCATCGGATCGTAAATCCATCAACCCGGGCCGATGTCACGCGCATTGTTTACTCCCTGCGGCAGGCCGGTGCCCGCACGGTTGTCGTGGTAGCCCCGGATCTCAATCAGCTGATCGCCCAGCTTGATCCCGTGTTGCCTGTCCTTGACGCGGTCGAACTTCACGCCTTGGCCGCGCTGGATTGGTCACTGCAAGAGCGCACCCCAGCACCGGCTAAGTCCAAACTCCGATCTTAACGAGAAAAGAGCCTTAAGAATCAAGAGCCGGCCCAAGCCTGACGACATGGTTCTCTGGCATGCTCGCGGTTTCCTCGATGCGTGCGGTTCAATTTACGTTCGGAGGTTGGAGGCATGGCGCATAATCCCCAAGAGGCGGCGCCACTACCACCCGATGATCCCCTCCCTGTTGTCTCAACGCCACCGTGCCGCCGTCAGCCCGTCCGTGGCCAAGGGTGCTGGATTTATTGCGATCGCCAGCGGCCCACCATCTGGCCCGAACACCAGCATGCCGACCAAGTCCAGTTGCTCCTCACCTTCGACCGCACCGAATGTCTGGCGCGATGGCGCACAGACCGGGCATTCCGTTCCGGCGAAAAGTTGATTCCCCTCCGGCATGTCTGGATTCTGCCGGCCAACACCCGGCATACGGTCGAATGGCGGCGGGAAGCGGACTTGGTCAAGCTGCACATTGAAACGGATTGGGTTAGCCGACTCGTGGGCGAGACGATCCGGGAGGTTTCAATCGAACCGCTGGCTTTTTACGTCGCCGGCGAACCGATCATTGGCGAACTTTGTGGATTGCTGAGGCGGCACGGTCGCACTGGCGGTCCGATCAACGAAGCGGCCGTGGCCGGACTCGGCGCGGCGTTGGCTGGACAGATCATGGTCGCACATTTCCGGGACGGCGGTAACCGGCATCCGAAACGCTGGATTCTACCCCGTCCGTTGCTGGACGATGTCTGCACCTTCATCGATACTCACTTGGAGGAAAAGCTCTCGCTGCAAGTGTTGGCCCGGATCGCCGGTCTAAGCCCGAGCTATTTCGGCCAGATGTTCCGCGCTGCTCTGGGGCTATCACCGATCAACTACGTGATTGATCGGCGAGTGTTGCGGGCCCGGGAAATGCTGGGTCGGGGCGGAGTAACGGTTGCTGAAGTCGCGCACGCCGTAGGATTCAGCGACCAGCACCAGATGAACCGGCACTTCCGGCGGTTGCTGCATACGCCCCCGAGCGCCTATCGGCCCGGGAATCCTGCGGAGAAATATGCCCGCTGAATCGGGAAATACGCCAAGCCATTGCTCCCGGTCTCTGATAATTTTACACCGACCCACCATGGCGTGGAGGGATGGCTCTCCCCGACTGGTGAATCACGCGCCGGCAGATGCAGGCTTGGCGCACCCAGAAAGCCGCCAACCCCGCATGCCCATGAAGCAAATCACCATCCCAACCGCCCAGTATCATGACTATCAAACCGCCTCGCAGCTGCTGGCTCGCAGCCTGGGGCCACTGGCGCCGTCCGTCGCTGCCCTGATCCGCCATGAATTGTCGCACCGCTGTCCGCAGCTGATCGCCGACGAGTATCTCGACAGCATCGGCTTGGGCCGGGCCCGGCCGCAGGCGCGCCCAAGGGTGACCGCAGCGCCCAAGCGGATGGCACTCGGAACGGCACTGCAGTGCGACCCCAGCCGCAACTGAGCGGCCGCGATGGTGCCAGCTATGCCGGCTCCACTTTCAGCCGGTTGAGATCGGCATCGAGCACGACCCGGCCGCGGCAGGCCCCGTGGGCGAACAGCTGGTCCACGACCGCATCCTGCAGGTGGCGTTCGATCGTCTGGCGCAACCGGCGCGCGCCCAGTCTGGTTTCCATCCCTTCCCGCAGCAGGTATTCTGCGGCGGCGCGGGTCACTTCGAGATCGAAGCCGTGCTGCCGGAGGCGTTGCACCTCCGCTTGGAGGTGCAGTTCACCGATCTCCCGTTGCACGTCCGGGGTGAGGGCCGCGAATACGTATTTGTCGGGAATGCGGGCGAGGAATTCCGGGCGCAGGGTCTCGCCCAGCCGGCGCAGGACCGCTGCCTCCACGCTGGTCAAGCTGGAACGGGTCATCCGGGCCGCCTCGCCGGCCCCGAGATTCGAGGTGAAGGCAATGTAGCAATCCTGGAGCTGGATCCGCCGGCCCGTCGCCACGGTGACGTGGCCGGGATCAAGCATCTGGATGAAGAGATCGAACACCTTCGCGTGGGCTTTTTCCAATTCGTCAAACAGGAGCACGCACGGTGCGGACCCGGCCAGCAGGTGACCCAGCACCCCGGGGTCGGACCCGTCCACCCCCAGCAGCCGCTCGACCGCGTCCGCGCGTTGGAATTCGGAGAGGTCGATGCGGCGAATCGCGGTGTCGCCAAAGAGGTGGCGGGCGCAGAGGAGCACCAGTTCCGTCTTGCCGGTGCCCGTGGGACCGATCGCCAGAAAAACCCCGCGCGGCCGGTCCGGCCGGGCGAGGCCCAGTTCGCCGCGACGAAAGAGCGCCGCCGCCCGGGCGATCACATGATCCTGACCCCGGAGCCGGTCGCGCAGGTGGCCTTCGAGGCCCCGCAGGCGCTCCAGGTGTTCCGCCGCCGGCTTCATGGCTGCCGGGTCCGGGCCGCCCGGGTGCGCCGGTCGGGAAACTCCCCGAAGAATTTCCGCCCCTGGCGGACGAGCGCCTTCACGTCGTGCTCGGCATGCACCAGCGCCCGCGCCACGTAGGTGCGCTCGACGTCGACATCCTTGCGGGCGAGGTCGTCCACCGCCCGGTCGAGTTTCCCGAGCCAGCCGCGCCGGAGCCGCACCGTGAAGCGCTCGTCCACGGTGGCATCACCGGCCGGCACCTTGGCCTCCTGCCGCAAGCGCAGGGCCGCGAGTGCCATCATCTCCACCTCGGGCGTCGTGTGCAGCAGGAGCCGGAAGGCGTCCGTGCGCTGCACATCCAAACCCTGGTCCCGCAGGGCCAGATTGAGCCGCCGCAACGCCCGGCTGTCGGCGGCGTAGAACGTGAAGCTGGCGCGGACCTCATCGTCGTCGGAAATCATGCGCTAGGCATACTGGCATACTATTTGTTTGACAAGGGTAAATATAGTATGCCAATATGCCGTCGTGATGCTAACCGCCCCCTTCTTTCCTGCCCTGCGGCCCCTGTCCGGTCCGGGGGCACTGGCCCAGATCCAGCAGCTGAAGGACGGCTTCGGTCTGGCCCTCGCGGTGCTGTTCATGTTCGGGTTCTTCTGGGGCATCATCAAAATCTGGTCCGGGGCCAACGCCATCAGCAAGGGCGACCCCGACGGCAAGGCGGGGATCGTGGCGGGCATCATCATCGCGGCCGCGGCCACCATCATGAGCGCCCTCTTCTCCATCTTCGGGCTTCAGGACGCCGTCATCACGCCCCGGTTCTGAACATGAGCGAACTGATCCATACGGACACGAATGCGGCGGATGACTCCTCGGGCCGGGCCTTCGGCCTCGATGGCAACCTGTACCTGCCGGTGGTGCTCGCGGTGCTGGGGGCACTGGGGCTCTTCGCCCTGCTCACGCTGGTGTTGCACGCGAACCTCCTCGCGTCCGGGCTCCTCGCGGCCCTACCGCTCGGCGCAGTGCTGGCCTGGGCCCTCGGACTGCGCCAGGGCCGGCCGGCCGGTCATGACCGGGACTGGCTAGAAGCCCGGCTGGGGGGCCGCGACTTCACGCGGATCGAGGCGGAACAGGGGAGGATCGCATGAGACCGCACGACCGCGCCCCCAACGGGATGTTCTGCGAAGGACTGCTGCTGTTCGGACCGCCGGAACGCGGCGCCATCGCGGCCAAAGGCTTCTGGATCGAGCCCCCCGATGTGCGGGGGGCCAGCATCGCAAGGCTGAACGGTTTCCAAAGTCAGGTCCGGGCTTTGCTCGCGCACGTCACCCCGGGCCGGCGAATCCAGGTGCAGTGGTGGCCCGATGGCAACTACGGGCCGGAACTGGCCCGTTATCATGCCGCCACCGCCGGCATGAAAGACCCCGCGGTACGGCAAACCCGGAATGAACGGGTCGCCCGTTACGGCGAGCGGATGCAGCGCCGCAGCCTCCGGCGGGAGCGGCTCGCACTTTTCCTCACGATCGAAATCACCCGCTATGCGGGCAACCTGCAGGGCCCCGGCGGACTGCGCACCCACTACTCCGCCCTGCTCACTGAATTGCAGGCGCAGTTCGAGGAATTCGCGGGCACGCTGCGGACCGTCTTCCACGGCGAAGCGGTGATCCGCCCGATGGACGACCAGGCCCACTGCGACTGCCTGCGGGATTTCCTCAATCCGGGCCGGGCGGCCCGGGGCGGGAACACGGCACCCTGCGATCCGGCCCTCACGATCCAGGAGCAATGCTGGCTGGGCGACGGCGTCGGGCAGCCGGACGGAGGTTTCAGTCTCGACGGGTGCCAGCATGCGGTGGTCGCCCTAGCCCGCTGGCCCCAGCGAACCCGACCGGGCATCATCACCCACCTGACCGGCCTGCCGTGGCTCGACTACCGCATCACCGTGAATGTGACGCCGGTCGCCTCCCGCGGCGAGGTCGCACGGGAGGAAAAGGCCATTGAGCGCCTGGAGGGCGAATACACCGACCAGAGGCGGCACTCCCTGCTGGTGGCTATGCGGAAGAAGGAACGGAAGGTGGAGAACCTGTCCGGTGGATTCGTCCGGCCGTTCCTCGTCACCTACCTGATCCGCGTCTGGGCGCACCACCGCGAGGCGCTCCGGGAGAAGGTCGCCGCCGTGCAGGCCGCCATCCATGCGATGGACGGGGCGCAGTATTACGAGTGTGCCCTGCCCACGACGGCCAAGAAGCTTTTCTTCGCCTCATGGCCCGGCTGGACGCACTCCTCCTACCGGCACCGGGAACTCTACGCGGAAGACAGTTACCTCGCGGACCTGCTGCCAGTCTCCGCCACTTTCACCGGGTCATTGGACCGGGCCGAGGCGATCTACGACGGCAGCCATGGCAACCTAGTCGGCCTCAGCACGGAGATGAACGGTTCGCCGCAGCACGCGGTACTGCTCGGCATGACCGGTGCCGGCAAGTCGGCGTTCATGCACGACCTGCTCCTCCAGACCGCGGGGTTCTTTGAGTATTCGGTGTTCATCGAGGAAGGTCTGTCCTACCAATCCCTGACTGAAAAACTCGGGGAGATCCCGATCATCGTACACCCGGACGGCGCACTGACGCTCAACTATCTCGACACCCAGGGTCTCCCCCTCACCCAGTTGCACCTTGCGAGCGCGGTCGCACTGCTTTCTCGGATGGTGGGTGAACCGTCGGATGCCGAAGCGCTGGCGTTGCGGCAGGCCCAACTCACTCAATATCTGCACCAGCTCTATCGCGACGCCTACACCGACTGGGCGCGACGGCAGCCGGCGGCGGCGGAAATCGCCCGGCGCCAGGCGCTGGCCGTGCACCGGTGGCGCGAACGGCTGCCGGCCGGTGCCACCCTGCTGGAGGCCTTTGCCGATCTGCGCGACCGGACCGCCGGGAATGAGGCGGCAGCGCGGGAATTTCTGGCCGGACTGCCCGAGGCCGAAATCACCCGGTTCGCCCAGGATCCCGCGACCGAGCGGCTGGTGCCGCAGATGGCCTGTGCATTTTTCGGCCCGAAGGATTTTCCGACGCACAGTGCGCTGGTGGAGTTGCTCGCTTACGCGCGGTTGCCGGAACACAATAAGGAGGAGATCGACCGCCTGGCGACGCTGCTGCGCGCCTGGAGCGCGGACGGTGCCTACGGCCGGCTGTTCGACGGCGTGACCAACGTGTCCCTGCACCGCCGTGTCGCCCACTTCGAACTGGGCTTGGTGCCGGAACAGGCGGTCGAACTCAAGGCCGCCGCCGGGTTGCTGATCTCGGGCTTCGCCCGGCAGCACATCCTCTCGCTCCCGCGCGCAACGCGGAAACGAATCGTGTTCGAGGAAGTCTCCCGGTTTCTCGACGTGCCCGGCGGGGAACAGATCGTGGCGGAGAGCTACGCGCAGTTGCGGAAATTCAACTGCTGGGCGGTCAGCATTGTGCAGCAATACGCCCGTTTCAAGGGCTCCCGCGTGCGCGCGGCGGTCATGGGCAACGCGAAGCAGTTCTTCCTGATGCGCCAGTCCGACCGCAGCGACCTCACGGACCTCGCGGGCGATCTGGGCCTGCCGGAAACGGCCCTCGAGGCGATTCAGCGTTATCCGATGCCGGAGCAACTGCCCGACCACGGCCGTTTTTCCTCGGTCTGCCTTTTCACCCCTACCACGCAGCCCCCGCAATGCGGCACGCTGCGGCACATCACCCCGCCGGAGGTCTCCCATGCGCAAAACAACTAGCCTGCTCTGCCTCCTGCTGGCCGGATGCGTAAGTCCGGCACCGTTGGCCCCAGCCCCCGATGCGGAGCGACTCCGGGCTGAGGCCGCCCGCGCCCGTTTCCGGGCCCTGCAGGACGCACAGCAACCCCAACCCTTGCCGGACTTCGTGACCCTGCGCGTGGAGCGCGGCCCGCACACCGAGGACGGCGTCATCCGCACCGGCGCGGAAACCATCCTCCGTCTCCCGCGCACGCCATGAAACCCCTTCTCCTTTTCCTGTTCATGCTGTCGGCCGCCCGGGTTCCGGCCCAGTGGATCGTGCACGATCCCGTCAATACGGCGGTCAATTCCGCCATCCAGACGGCCCAAACGGCCAATCATCTCGAAACCCTGAAGCGCTGGACCGAGGAACTGGACAAACTCAACCGACAGGTCAGGCAACTGGAGGACTTGCTCTCCACGCAGAGAAGGATCCGCGAAGTTCTCGGCAATCCGGCGGCGGCGGGCTCCGAAATGATGCGCGGACTGGGTGCCGGGGACCTAGCGCGCACCTCCGGCGAAACCGCGCAAGCGATCCGCCGGCTGGCGGATGCCGCGAATTCGTTGCGGAGCACGGCCGACGGGATCTACCGGGAACTCGACGACCGTACCGTGCTGGGGCGTGAGTTCAGCCGGCAGACCGCACCCTACCGGCGCTACGCCACCCTGGACCAACAGGCCCGGCAGGCGGAAGCCGTGTATGGCGACACCGAGGGGCGGAGCGCGGCGTTGCAACTGGAATTGACGGCCACCCTTGGCGAGTTGCGGGCCGCGCCGACGCAGGCCGAGGTCGATAAGCTTTCGGCCAAGGTGGCGGCGCTCAACGGCCAGCTGGCCCAACTCGCCGCGCGCCGTCGTGATGAGGCCGACAAATTGCTGGCCGCCCGGATCCTGAACGAGAATCAGGCTGAAAAGGAACGGCTGGACCTGCGGGAAAAGCAGATCGCGGAAGAACACCAGACCCTCGGGGTGGTGAATGCGTGGCAGTCGTCGCTCCAACTGACGCCCACAGACTACTCGCGGCCATGACCATCATGATAAGCGACCTTCTCATCCTGGCCGGACTCATGGTAGGCGGGGGCCTGGTGCTCTGCCACCAGTTGCGGATTCCCTTTTCGCAGGGGACGCCGGCTCAGCCGGTGTCAGACAACCAAGCGGCAGCCGACCGACAGCGGGTACCGGCACGGCTCCGGCGCGAAGAGGAGCGGCAGCGGCCGCAGGAGGGGCGCAACTGATGGACAACTTCGCTCCAGGCCTGCGGGAATCGATCCTGTCGCTGACGGACATCCTCCGGTTCGTCGTCTTCTTTGTCGCGGTCGCCGGACTCATGCTCCAGGTGCACCGCAGCCGGGGCGACCTGGAGGGACTGGCCGGCCCGATCGTGCGCGCGATCATCGTGATCGGTCTCATCGCCACCCTGCCCCACTGGTTTGCCTTCACCGAGAATTTGTTTCTCACGCTCGCCGACACGGTGCACGAAAACTACACGCAGCACCCGATGCGGGCCGCGGCGCACTTGCGCGACAGCGTGGCGGAAAGCGCCAGCGAATTCAGTCTCCGGCGGATCGGCGAATCCCTCTACCAGGCCTTCCTGTGGGGCGCAGCCAAGCTGGTGGTGCTGGTGGCGAGCCTGCTGCAGCTGCCGTTCCTCGTGCTGCAATACATCCTGAAACTCCTGTGCTACCTGTTCCTGCCGGTGGCCCTGGCGCTCATGCTGGTCCCGTCACTGGCCTCCCTGGGCAGCCGCTATGTGCAGCAGACGCTGGCGGTGCTGTCGTGGCCGGTCGGCTTTGCGGTGACCGAACTGGTCGCCTACCACCTGCTCAAGGCCTACGGCGAAAACCTTGCGGCCGCCTACGAACTCACACCACCGCAGGCCATCGACGCCGCTTCCTACGGCAGTCTGCTGGGCGGCTTATTGGCGGCGCTGTGGCTCATCATCGGGACCATTGGGACACCTTTCCTGATGCAAGCCCTGATCTGCTCGGGCTCGCCGTTGTCCGGGGGTGGCGGCTCCGCCCTGCAACAGTTCTACACGCTGCAGCAGTTTGCGTGGATGGTGAAGACACTCAAAACCGGCGGAGCAGCCGCCCCGGTACTCGCCGCCCAGGCCGCCGCCAAGGGTGGTTCCGGCGGGCCGCCGGCCGGCGGGCTGCCGCCGCCTCCGCCACCGGCGGCGCCCCCACCTCCCGCACCCGCCGCACCCATGGCTGATCCCACCGGCGATCTGCGCGCCGCCGCGGCCCTCACAGCCACGCAGCTGCCCGCACCGCAAACCACCATCTGACATGACCACTCTGCGTGAAACAAGCGCGCCCCATGTGCGCCCCGCTCCGGCGCAACGCCCGAAGACGCCGTGGCACCCGCTTGAACTTTTTGCCAACCACGCGTTCGTGGCCCGGCTCTGGTGCCTCGTCGCCCTGCTGGCGGTGGGCTTTTGCGCCGTGCAACCGTTCCTGCTCATCCGGGCCTACCGGACCCGCGAACGGGTCGTCGTGCTCGACGGCAGCGGGACCTATCACGTGAGCCCGCTGCTGGCGTTCGAGGAATCGGCCAGATTGCATGAACAGCACGCCCTGCTGGCCTGCCTCGCCCTCTTCCAACGGAATCCCGCCGGCTTCGATCATCCCGAACTGCTCGAAAAACTCTTCCTCGGCGAAGCCCTGCAGCAGGCCCGGGCTTCCTGGACCCGCGAGGCGGAGGAATTCGGCCGCCTGGCGCTGCACCAGAAGGCCGAGGTCCTGAAACTCACCATCCTCGAAACCCGGGAGGATACGGTTCTGGTCGAGGCCGAGGGCCAGCTCGTGCGTACCGGCACGATGGGGCAGCAGACCTTTACCGAGGCCCCCGCGTTCACGGTGCGTTTCACCTTTGCCCGCAACCCCAATCTGGCCGCCAACGGCCGCTATCCTCTCGCCGTATGGAGCTACGACATTTCCCACTGATCATGCTGGTGGCCTTCGCCACGACCTCAGCCTTCGCCGGGGAAATCAAGCGCTACCCGCTCGATGACCGGGCGAGCTATGCCGTGCGCATCAGCGCCGAGGCGCCGACCACCGTGATATTCCCGGACCGGATCACGGCCCTCGATGGCATGAACCTGTCGGCGAAGCCGGAGGAGGCACCGGTGCTCCTCTCCCATCAACCCGGAGCGAGTTATTTTTCAGTGCGCGCGCTCCGGCCTGACGCCCGCGCGGCCGTCAACGTCATCCTGCGTGACAAGGTGTTCGCCCTGGCGTTCACCGCGGGTGGCGAAGCCGACCGGAGTGTCACCTTCTACGATCCGCCGGTTGGCGGCCTGCCGCCGACACCCGGCCGCCGCGCCAACACCGCTAGCTGGCTGGGTCTGCTGGACCGCGCGAAGCAGCATGCCGCGCTCGCGGAGCAATACCCGGCAATTGCTCAGCAAGTCGAGCATGCCACCCCGGGCACTGCCAGCGCAAGCGGGGCGCTCACGGTCACGGTTGAGGAAGTATTCCGCTTTGCGGCCGAGGATGCGCTGGTCTGCCGCCTGCGCCTGGCCAACCGCTCCGACGCCCGGGTGCGTTATGCGGCGGCCAGTCTCGGCCTGCAGGTCGGAACCCGGACGTATCCGGCCGTCATCAGCGACGCCAGCGGCGAACTGCCGGCCGATTCGGCCGAAACTGTGTGGCTCGCCATCGCCGGCGAGGCCGATGGCCGGCGGGCCAATCTCGCGGTCGGGAATTCGTTCACGCTCGTCTGGTCACCGCTCCCATGAAACTGCGGATCGATCCTCTTTGGTTTTCCTCGCCGACCGGGCAACTGGTGATGGTGGGCCTGCTGGCGGTTGTCGCGGTAGGCAGCGTCGCCTGGCACCGGACCCGCCAAAAGCCCGCCCCGGCGGTGGGCGCCTTGAAACCCGCCGCGCTGCCGCGCACGTACTCCCGCGAAGGAACCCGTTTCATCCCGGTGCCACCGGCCGCGCCAGTCGCCACGGCACTCACCCATCCGGCGGCCCTCACCACACCACCCCGGCCGCAGCCGGTGTTGCCGCCGCTGACACTTTACGCCGCGGTTGGCGGCGCGACCGACCCGGTCAAGCCCGCCGCCCCGTACGGCCGGATGATTCCGTGCGAAACGGTGGTCACACTCGAGTCGACCGGACTGGAAACGCCGGTCGTCGGCCTGGTGACCGCTGATGTCTGGCAGGACGGTGAACTGCTGATCCCGGCCGGAGCCGAGGTCCATGGCCGCGCCACGCTGGATCGCGCCCGCGCACGACTCGCGGCGCAGGGCAGCTGGATCATTTCCTGGCGGAAGCCGCAGCCCGGTGAGATGCGCGTGAACGCCGTCGCGTTGGAGCGTGAACCCGACGCCATCCTCGACGGCACCGCCGGGCTGCGGGGCGACGTGCTGCGGTCGGACGACGCCCGCGCATTGAAGCTCTTTACCGCCACGTTCCTCACGGCGGCGACTGCCGCACTCCAGGAGCAGCGCACCGGCACCGGCCTGCTCGGCGAGACCGTGCTGCCCGCGATCACCGCGCGCAACGCCACTCTGGCCGGCACCGGGGCCATCCTGCGCGACTACGCGCAGCAACTTCGCGAAGCGATGGCCCGCGACGGTTTCTACCTGCGCGTACCCGCCGGCAAGCCCTTCACCCTCTACGTCACGCCCCCCCTCGCGGCGTCCTCCCCGCATGAAAACTAACGCTCTCCATTTCGGCCTCACCCTCTTGCTGACCGGTTGTCAGGCGGCTCCAGCTCACCGCACCCCGGAGCCGGCGGCTGTCCCGGTTGCGATCGCACCGTGCCCGAGCCAGGTCCGCGTTTCCGAGGTTGTCAGATCCTATACGCTCGGGGCCTACGTGGACCCGGACGACCCGACGCTGCGCCATGAGGCCCATACGGTCCACCGGATCGAGGCTGCCGCACATTGGGATCTGCGACCGATGGTCGAAGGAAACTCTGCCAGGCCAACCCAGCCCGTTCAGGCGGAACCCGCTCCCGTGACTCCGGCCCTGCCAGTCCCGCCTCCGGTCGTGGCGACACCGGCGGTCGAGCTGACCACCGATCCCGAGCCGGCCGTGATGCCGAACGGGGACGGCGTCATCGACCTCACCGCGGTCGAGACTCCGGCGACCGGTGAAGTCAATCCGTTCGCGGTGCGGGGCCAACCGGCGCTCCCGCCGCGCGAGGTTGAACTGCGCGTCACCGGCATCGTCGCCGGGGCCAAGCCGTGCGCCCTGATCAACGGCCGGGTGGTTGAACCCGGCGGCACGTTCGACGGGTTCGTGCTGCAGCGGATCGAACCCACCGCCGTCGTGCTCACCTTCGGCCGGCACCGGCTGCGGGTGCCCATTGCCGCCGAACCGACCCGGGTTCGCACCGCCCCCTGACATGCCCGACTACGCCATCAGTGCCATTGACCGGTGGGGAATCCACCGGACCCTCCGGGAAGCCGCGCCCGATGAGCCGGCCCTGCGCGCCCGGCTGCGCGCCGGAGCGCTCTGGCCGGTCGCCATCCACCCCGTCCGGCCCGGCCGGAACCTCGCGCGGTTGCGGCTGCCGGCGGGTGATTTCATCCCGCTGTTGCACCAATTGGAATTGCAGCTCCGGGCCGGGGTCACGGCTGACGTGGCGCTGGCGCACCTCGCCGAGGACGCCCCGCCCGGACCGATGCGACTGATGCTCGCGCACATCCACCGCGAGGTCGCCCAAGGCCGGCCCATCCACGAAGCCTGCCGGTATTTCGCCCGACAGTTCCCGCCGCATCTGGCCGCGGTGATTGCCGCCGGCGAAGCTTCCGCCCAATTGCCGGAATCGCTCCGCGCGCTGGCGGAGCATGTCAGCGGGTCGGATGAACTGAGACGCACCGCCCGCCGGGCGCTCATCTATCCGGTCATTGTCCTCGGAGCCACCACGGGGCTCATCGTGTTTTTACTCGCCGGCGTCGTGCCGAAGTTTGCGGAAATTTTCACCTCCCTGCACCTCCGGCTGCCGCTGATGACGGCCGTCCTCATCCGCACCAGTGGGCTCGTGGTTGAATTCTGGCCGGCGCTGGCCGCCGGTCTGGTGGTCCTCATTGGTCTGGTCTGGCTGTCCACCCGCTCCGCCGGATTGCGCCGCCTGCGCGATGCCGCGGTCCTGCGGCTGCCGCTCTTGGGCGAGACGATCCGCTGCCTCGCGACCGCCCGGTTCGCCGCGCATTGCCGGCTCCTGCATGAAGCGGGAATTCCGCTGCTTGATTCACTGGCCACGGCCGCGGACCTCGTGAACCACGAGGCGCTCGCGGCGCAACTGCGCCAGGCACGCGAGGGCGTGGCCGCAGGCCGGCCACTCTACGCGGCGCTGCCGAAGGGCCATGATTTTCCCGGCTTCATCGTGCCGGCGCTCAAGGCCGGCGAGACCACCGCGCAACTGGGACCGGCCCTCCGGCACATCGAGGACTACGCCGCGCGGCGGGCGCGGGAACGGCTCGCCACCGCGCTGGCGCTCCTGGAACCGGTCTTGCTCGCGGGGCTGACCGCGGTCGTCGGGGCCATCGCCCTCTCCTTCTTCCTCCCCCTCCTGTCCCTCCTGGGCGGCATCAACGCGCACTGACCATGATCCTCCACGCCTACCCCAACCGCCATGCTCTGCTCCGCGCAAATCTCCTCCGCGTCCTGCGGGGTTTCTCCCTCCTGGAGATCGTCCTTGTCCTGTTCGTCATGGGGATCCTGACGGCCGGGCTGCTGCCGGCCGCCCGGGAAATCATCGAGCGCGGCCAGCGGGACGCGGAGCACCGCGCCCTCGGTGAGATCGCCGACACGATCACGCGTTCGTTCGAAGCCACCGACCTGACCAATCTCAACGTCGCCGCATTGCCGGGGACGATTGGCGCCGGCGACACGCCGACGGTGTTCGCGAGCTCGACGACCGCGCCGTATGCGACGGCGGAGGCCGCGTCCTGGTTTACCAAGGTCGCCCGGCTTCGGGGCGTCACGCCCGTGATCGGGAGCGCCCCGACGGCCGCGGTGCAGCCGGAAATGGCCCGGCTCGCCGGCAACGGCCACGGCAATCCCCGCTGGCTGTTTGCGGGCCCCATGGAAACAGGCCGGCAGCGGTTCCTGCTCGTGAGTCTGGCCGGCCGGGCCGAGCAACTCACCGTCCCGGCCTATGAAGCCGGGGCGGCGTGGTTCGACGCCATCTGGAATCATGATTGGGAAAACCGCAGCGCCGGGCTCCCCGCCTTATGGCTGACCCGGCTCACGCCGGCGCAGGCCTCGGCTTGGATGCAGGGTGGCGGCGGGCTCACGCAAGCGAGCAAGTTCTGCGTGCGCCGCCTCGTGCTCCCGAAATACCGGCTCACGCTCAACAACAACCATCCGACGGAACAGGCGTTCGCGTCGTTCAACAACACGCCGGCCGCCTTCACGGCGCCGGCCAATAGCGGGGCGAGCGTCACGCCGGAAATCCTCGGCGGACGGCTCGTCACCATCAACCGCGGCACGGCCTGGCCCGGCGTCGAGTCGCTGCGGTTCAACCTCCGGGAAGACGCCACCATCACCCTCCAATGAAAACTATCCTCAAATATCTGCTACTCCTGGCCGCCGTGACCACCGGGCACGCGCAGATCACCGCCAGTTCCTATACCACCCAGACGATCACGCTCCCGGCCGGCGGCTACACGCTTCACTACGCGGTCTTCTGGACCTGCAATGACTTTCCGTCCACCAGCACACCCGGGCGGGTCGAACTCATCGACAGCCTGGGCCAGATGACCGGTTGGGCGGAGGGTCACGTCTCGCAGTTCGGCGCCACCGCCCAAACCAATCTGGGTTCTACCGAAGTCCTCGGCAGCGCCATGACGATCATGGCCCAGGATCTCTCCGTGGCTGACGGCGAGTTTACCGGCATCTGGAGAATCCAGGGCGTGCCGGCCGGCACCTACACGCTGCGCTTCTGGGATTTCGAGACGCAGCCGGCCTGGGTCGTCAACACCACCGTCTGGACCCACACTTTTTTTCAAGGCGGCTTCGCGACCCCGCCCCCACAATACGCCCTCACGACGAGCGCCACGGCCGGCGGCAGTATCACTCCGGGCGGCCTGTTCGATGCCGGCACGTCGGTCAGCCTCATGGCCACACCCCAGCCCGGTTATGAATTCGCGGGCTGGAGTGGTGATGCCGCCGGACTGGCCAACCCGATCGCGGTTCTGATGGATCGCGCCAAGAGTGTGCAAGCCGGCTTTACACCCATCCTCTGCACGTTGACGACCAGCGCCACCGCGGGTGGCTCGGTCACGGCAGGTGGCAGCTTTTCTTACGGCACCTCGGTCACGGTGACCGCCACCGCCGATACCGGCTACCTGTTCACCGGCTGGAGCGGCGACGCCACCGGCATGAAAAACCCGGTTGGGGTCCTGCTCGACCGCAGCAAGAGCGTACAGGCGGTCTTTTCACCCCAATCCTTTACCCTCGCAACGGGTGCCACCGCGGGCGGCTTGGTGACACCGGGTGGCAGCTACCCTTACGGCACCACGGTCACAATCGCCGCCACCGCCGGCCCCGATTATCGGTTCACCGGCTGGAGCGGCGATGCCAGCGGCACCGCTCCGAGCGTGGCGGTGACCCTGAACGGCCCGAAGACGCTCCTCGCGAATTTCACGGCAAAGCTGGGCCAGACCATTTCGTTTCCGGCTCCCGGCGACCAGAATGCCGGGGCCACTTTCCCCCTGGCCGCCACCGCTTCCTCGGGCCTGCCGGTGGGCTTCACGGTCCTGGATGGTCCGGCCACCTGGGCCGATGGGCTGCTGACTATCACCGGTCCCGGGGCGGTCACCGTGGAAGCCACCCAGCCCGGCGACCCCTCCTACCTCGCCGCACCGCCGGTCAGCCGGACGTTCAATGCCACGGTCGAAGCGATCCTCCGGTTTCAGATCGCGGCCCGCACGCTGCTGCAACGTCCGGGCGTCACCGACTGCGGCAACTTCGTGATCCAAACCCAACCATGAAATCATTCCTCTTTCTCCTCACCGCGGCCAGCCTCGCCGCCGCGCCCAGCCTGTTCGACCGGCCCGTCAGTCATCTCCGGTTGGAAAACGCCCCGGTGGCCGCGGCGTTGCGCACCGTGGCGCGCGGCTGCCAGGCCAACCTGTTGATCGATTCCGATGTGACCGGCGAGGTCACCGTCGATTTGGCGGAAGGCACATTGCGGTCTGCACTGGCCGCACTTACCGCGCCAGGTGGTTATGATTTTGAGGAGACCCCGGCGGGGATCGTGGTCCGGCATCGGAAAACCGTGCTCTACGCCATCGACTACCCGCAGTTGACCCGCAGCGGTTCGGGCAGCGCTTCCATCACGCTGGGCGGAGCCGGAGGGAACAGCAATCAACCCTACGGAATCGGTAATCAGACATCCCCGCTCGGGCTCAATGGCGCCGGAGCCGATGCCACCCAGGTTTCCATCTCGCAGGAGAACCAAAATACCTTCTGGACCGGACTGGAGGCGGAACTGCGGGCCATGCTTCGGGAGGGCGACAGTCTGGTGCTGAACAAATTCAGCGGGGTGACGCAGGTCACGGCGCCGGTGCGCCGGCAGGAGGCCATCCGTAATTTTATCGAGCTGGTGAACCGGCGGATCACCCAGCAGGTCGAAATCGAGGCCCGGATTGTCGAGGTCACCCTGCGGGACGAACAGAAACTGGGCGTGGATTGGGATCTCGCCGGGGCCTCGCTCGGCGGAGTCAGCGTGGCGGCGGGTGCGCCCCTGCAGGTTGCCGGGGTCGGCGGGGCCCTGCTCGGGACCAACACCTTCACCGCCAATCTGGGACTCCGGCAGGCGTCGGCCGTCATCCATGCCCTGAAGCAGCAGGGCGAGGTCACGACGGTCGCGCAACCGCGGCTGAGAGCCCTCAACAACCAGACCGCTTTCATCAAGGTGGGCGAGGACCGCCCGTTCTTCCGGCTGCAACAGAGCACCACCTTCCAGCAGGGCGGAACGAACGTGCCGTTCAACCAGACCCAGGAGCAGTTCTCGGTCAGCACGATCACCATCGGGACGATTCTGGCGGTCACGCCGCAGATCGATGCCCAGGGCGTCATCACCCTCGACGTGCTGCCCGCCATCACGCGGCTGCAGGCGATTGTCACGAGCCCGGACGGGCGGCAGACCGCCCCGGTCACCGAGGTGAAGCAGGCGTCCACGATCGTGCGGCTGAAGGACGGCGAAACCGCCGTCATCGGCGGACTGATCTCGGATGAACGGGGGGGCACGACGCGGGCCGTGCCCGGGCTCGGCGCCGTGCCGGTGCTGGGCCGGGCCTTCCGGAGCAAGGCGGCGCTGCACCACCGGACCGAACTCGTGATCTTCCTCACCCCGAAACTGATCCGCTGATGCGCGACCTGTTCACCAACTTCCGGTCGCGGGGCGCGGCCCCGCCGCTCGCCGGCAGCGAATCGGGTGATGCCACCCGCACGCTGGATGCGATCCTGCGCGCGGCCGCCGGGGCCGGGGCGAGCGACGTGCATTTCGAGCCAAAGGAAACGGGCCTGCTCGTGCGCTTCCGGGTGGACGGCGAAATGCGCGATCACGCCACCGTGCCCCTCGCGCAACGGGACGCCCTGCTGGCGCGGGGGAAGATTCTCGGCGGCCTGGATATCACGGAGAAGCGGCTGCCGCAGGACGGTCGCGCCGTGCTCAAGGAGGGCCGCAGCCGGTTCCACCTCCGGTTGAGCACGCTGCCCACCGTCCACGGCGAAAACCTGGTCGTCCGGCTGCTCGACCAGACGATGCCGGCGCAGTCGTTTGCCAACCTGGGGCTGTCGCCGGCCCAGATTGATGTGCTCAACGGCGCCCTCACCGGCCCGGCGGGGCTGATTTTCCTCACGGGGCCGACCGGTTCCGGCAAGACCACCACGCTGCACGCCGCCTTGCATGCGCTGGATCACGGCCGGCGGGTCATCCACACGCTGGAGGATCCGGTGGAGTATGAGTTCGCGGCGATCCGCCAGACCGAGATCCGGGAGAAGGTCGGACTCACTTTTGCGGCCTCGCTGCGCGCTTTATTGCGCCAGAATCCGGACGTGATGCTCGTGGGCGAAACCCGGGACGCCGAGACGGCGCAGCTCGCCATCCGCGCGGCTCTCACCGGTCATCTGGTGCTTTCGACGCTGCATACGAACGATGCGCTGGCGGCGGTGACCCGGCTGCGAGATCTGGGGGCCGAGGGGTTTCTGCTGGCGGCGGCGCTGCGGCTGGTGGCCGCCCAGCGGCTGGTCCGGCGGCTGTGTCCCGCGTGCAAGGCCGTCCATCCCGCGAACGAATTCCTGCGGCAGCTGCATCAGGTGCCGGCAGCGGAGTTCTGCCAGCCGGTGGGATGCGCGGAGTGCCACGGTCGCGGCTTTCGGGGCCGGCTCGCGGTGCATGAGGTCATTCCCGCGAAATCCTTTCTCCCACTCATCGCGGCCGGGGCGCCGGTCGCCGAACTGGCCGCGCTCCGGGACCGCGAGGGCCACCCGACCCTCTGGGCCCGCGGCCTCGGCGCTGCGGCGGCCGGACTCACCACCCTCGAGGAGGTCGCCCGCGTCCTCTGAATTTTCCGGGCCATGCGGCGGCGGCCTCCAACCCAAATCCAACCATCATGAAAAAACACTTCCCATCATTCCGTAGCCCGAGGGGCTACTCCCTGCTCGAGCTCGTGCTCGTGCTGGCCATCGTCGCCGTCCTGGTCGGCCTCCTGCTGCCCAAGGGCTTCGACGCGCTCCGCAACGCCCGCATCCAGGAAGTCAAGAGCACGGCCAACACGCTCAAGACCGCGCTGACCGATCTGATCACCATGCCCGGAGGGAGCGGCAGCATCCCGCGCACCGAGGGCACCGGCATTCCGACTTCCGGCGCGGCGCTGAGCGGCGCGACCGACCTCGCCAAGGGCAACGGCGCGCGGCTCGACGCGGTGTTGCTGGCCACCGGCAAGCTGGAAAGGCCGCTGACCCTGCGCATGGGCAGCCAAGTCTATGCCCCCACCGGCAGCGGCAGCGAGATGACCTGGAACCAGGCGGTGCAGGCCTTCGTCATTTCGCCGGATGCGGCGCCGTTGCGCAATTGGTCGGCGGTGACCCGCGTCGAGGCCCGGACCTCGAATCCGGCCCTGGCCCCTTCGGCGGCCCTCGGCGCCAACTTCCGGCTCGACGGCGTCACCAACCGCAGCGCCAACGTCATCGTGGCGTACTTGGTGATCCAGGGTTGTCCCGCGAAGGATGCCTACGAACTCGCGCTCGCCACGAACGCGCCGCAAATGACCCCGGTCGAAGGCGCCGCCTGCGATACGGGTCTCGTCGCCTATGCCGTACCCACCAACGGAGTCACCGATGTCTATGTCTATCTCGCCGAAATCTGAGTGCACCGTGCTGCTGTGGGGCGACCGCTGGTGGTTACCCCATCACAAGCTGTCCGTGCCGTTCGGAGATCTCGCCCAGGCGGCGGACCAGCTCGCGGCCGCCTGGCCGGGGCCGGGCCGCGGGCTGCGGCTGATCTATCAGCCGGATGACTTCGAGACAGTGCCGGTCACGTGTCCCAACGGGAACCGCGTGACCTTTGCGCTGGCCCTGGCGGAGGACCACCCGGTGCTCCGACATCCCGGCCACGTGTGGAGCCATGAGCCGATCCTCGCCTGGAAGGAGGGTTACAACACGCTGCTGCACTACGAAACCAGACCGGTCCTGTACGCCCTGGTGCACCGCTTGCGTGAACTCGGATTCACGGTCACGACGGTGTGGCCGATGGCGACGTGGCTCAACGCCCTGCCGCCGGACCTGACGGATTCCGGCGCCATGACCATCTGTGCGGTGCACGGTGACCGGTTCTGCATTTACCGGCATTCCGCGGACGGCGTGCGGGCGGTGCGGACCGGGCGCGGCGGCGATGTCCTCAAGGCCGTGGCCGCGCATCTGGGCGGACTGGCCACGCAGGTCGAAAACGAGTTCGTGCTCTATGTCACCACCGACGACAGTCTGGTCGACCAGCTCGCCGAACGCGTCCCCATCGACACGCGCCACGTCGTCGGGATCTTCTCGGTGTGGGAGGCGCTGGCCAAACCGACGCCGCTCAATCCGCGGCATCCGGCCCAGTTGCTGCCGCCCGTGCCCTTGGTCACGGTTTCGCAACTGATCACCTTCCTCGCCGTGGCCTGTCTGCTGCTCGCGGTGGTGCTGGCCTTCGGGCCGCTACAGGCCCTTGTCAGTGGGCAGGCAGGCCGCGAACGGGAAAAGCAGACGCTCCAAACCGAGGTCGCAGCGCGGCGCGAACAGGCGGCGGCAATCCGCCGGCTGCAGGCCGAGCAGGCGGCACTATCGGCCGATGCGCTGCCTTGGGCGGAATGGCTCCGGACCTTGTCCGGCCGTCTGCCGGTGCAGGTCGTGCTCACCCGGCTGAGCGCGGACCGCACGGGTTTCCAAGTCGAAGGCGGGGTCGTCGGCGAACTGCCCGCCGCCGACTGGCAGCGGTGGTACGATACGATGCAACCGGCGGCCGCCCGCTGGACACTGGCGGAAACCGGTCTGGTCAAACCATCCCCGGCCTTCGCCCTCAGAGGACTCTGGCGATGAATTCCCGACCCACTCTCGGTCAGTGGCTGCAGCTTGTCCTCAGTGCCGTGCTGCTCATCGCGGCCGTCTACGGACGTCAGTCCGGAGGTTTCGCGAAACTGGCCCGGGACGCGGAACTCGATCAGTTGCGGGCTGAACAGCACCGGCTGGCCGCTTGCGATCCGGACGCGTTGCGCGCGGCGCAAGCCGCCGTGGTTGCGCTCCGCGGCCAGGCGGCCGTGAACGAGGGATGGCCGGAAGGCTGGATCGCCCGCGCTGAACCGTCCGCGGAAGGGTCCGGCCGTTCCCGGTGGCGGTTGACGCCACGGTCGGAGCCGACCTGGCCCGCGTTCGCGCAGACGGTGACGGCACTGGCCGGCACTCCCGGCCGTCGCATCGTCGCCCTCGAGGTGCGCAGCCGCGGAACCCTGACCCAACGGGAAATCGCCGCTGTCGAAATCCTGCTGGAGCAGCCAACCGCCACCCCGTTCCGCCGGCATCCGTCCGCCTCCGCCGAACCTCCGGGCTCCGGCCAGCTTCCGCTCCCTTCCGTCCCGACCCCCGGGGGCCCCGGGCCGGTTTTCCACCCATAACCCACAACCCAGACACCCATGATCACGCTCAATGTGCAGCTCCCTGAAACCGTCGCCGCGGAATTCTATCAGGCGGCCGATGAACTCAACAAACGCTTCGGCGACACCAAGCCCCGCATCGAGGCGAAGACCCTGATGGCCTTCGCGCTGGCCCGGCATGATGCCGAAGAGATGTGCGCCCAGTTCGATCTCGCGCTGCGAATCGTCCACGGCGCGAACGAGCCGCCGTTCAACCCGGCGCTCAACTGACTTTGGCGGCATTCCGCCCGAGGTGCCCATCGCCGGCCCGCACCCACCAAGCGGCCGGTTCAACCCACAACCAACATGGCTATCAAAAATAAAATTGAAGAATCGCCCGGTACGCCGGGGGAGAAGGAAGGCCCCCTGCAGTTCCGCAACAATCCCGAGGTCCAAAAGCGGCTCGACGCCTACAAGGCGGCGAATGCCAACGACGTCGAATACTACTCCCGGGTCGTCAAGGAGGCGCCCGACCGCGCGATGCATATGCTCCTTTACAAGGACATGCAGCGGCACGAGGCCGACATGCGTCTCGTGGAGAAGCAACTCCCGCAGGCCAAGGCGTTCTATGACGCCCAGACGCCGGACGTGAAAGCACGGATCGACGGGCAACTGAAGAGCGTCCAGCCCTACTACAAAGACAAGGCGTTCGTCGGCGAGGTGCTGCGCGAAATGAACCGGAAGAACCGGCAGATCCTGACGTCGCCGCAGGTCGCGGCGGGGCCGAAAATCGCCGCATAACGCATGCCGGTCCCCGCTTCCACCCGACAATACCTCGACTCGCACCTGGGTCAGGCGGAGTTCGCGCTCAAGATCGCGTCGAACTTCGCCTGCCTGCAGGGCACGCCCGCGCACGATCAGGTGCGCGCGGCGCTGGCCCAGGTCGCGGGTGCCCGGGCCTGGGTGAGGGAGAAGCTGGCGGTGGAGCCCGTGAGTCTGAAGCCGCGGCTGTTCCCGCTGGGAGCGGGACTGCCGCTCACGCGCAAGGAACGCCTGGGCTACCGCTGGCCGTGAGCCCGGTGGCGCAAGCCAGCGGCGCGCGAGTGGTAACCCGCAACGCGGTTGGCGGCCACCCCACTCCGCCTTCGGCGCGCGGATCCCTAGGTGACGCGATTCAGGGTGTGGGCTGGCATCACTGCCACCGCGCGCCTTAGGATGCCGGCACGAAGGTGCCTGACAGCGGCATGCCGCCCGAAGCCTACTGGGAATCACTGTTTGATATCCCAGGCATCCTCGATCATTTCGCCATCAACCGCGCGATCGGAAGCGTGGCGGAACTCGGCTGCGGTTACGGCACTTTCTCCATCCCCACCGCTCATGCATTGCGGGCACGGTCTACACCTTTGAGATCGAGCCTTCTTCGACCCCATCATACGTCAGGAATCGATGAATGAGGACAACGGGGCGAGAATCTGATCACCACCACCTGTACCGGAAACGTTTCCGGCATTGCGGCGGGATTCACCATCTCCGAGAAATCGAATCTCAGCCCTTCCAATTATAAGGGACCAGCCGAACGAATCTTGCTTATTGGAAAAATGAATCCGACCGTTAAGTCATCGACCTAATACCGCTCTCGATCAGATCCTCATGAAGACGTTCGGCGGTCCGACTACTTCTTACGGTTTCGTACTCTTGCTCGAGCAAACCGACGAGGTGGTACGGTATTGTCACCTCGAACGGCGGGGCAACACCGTCGCTCTGATTAGTACTCATTACCAGCGAGATCCTAAATAGGGGATGCCCGTCCGGCCGCAGGCTTGACCCGCATCACCTAAACCCGCATTGTTAGCCATACTCGCACCATGCAAGGCTCTTACCCCATTTCTGCTCCCGATCCATTTACAGTAAGGATTTGGTGTTTTTGACTGTGCACCTAGGCTTTCTCAGGTGTCCTCGTACATCTTTCTCCCGATACTGCATCGGTAATGCAGACACATGCCATGAATGTGCTTTCAGATATTGATCTTTCATTAGTCGCTCTGAAGGCGGCCATCGAAATCGACAACCTGATCCTGCACCGCCCGGTCGCGGGATACATAGCCGCGGAGGAACTCTCTGTTTACCTGAATACTTCCTTTGTCGATCAAGCTCCGCTTATCGGCGATGCCGCCAGCTTCCCGGATTTTTGGTCCGCAACCGTATTTACCCGAGCGCTGGAAATCGCGCGATTAGGCCACCCCAATAATCTCACCGACCTATTGTTGCGGGCTCATGAAATCACCGGTGATCTGAGGGACGTGCGAGCAGTGCGTGACCGCGTACGACTCGAAGAACTGCGGGACTTCTGCGTCGCGTTGTCCAATGCGGCCGCCGCCATGGTAGAAGGAATAGACGACTCCGCCGTACGATTAAGCCTCGCCTAATGGTAGCAACGCTGCGCCATTCCCGCGACCGTCTAGATGCCGTAATCGCAGAAGTAGGCCGACTTAATGAGTCGGAATTCCCTTATTCATGCTCGCGGGAAGCGTTGCGCATCATCGAAGGTCGACTCTGGGAGCGTAAAGAAATTCTGCGAGTGCTCGACGAGGCGCACAATCGCGAAGAAGTGCAGAGCGCGTGCGCCCAGACGTTGAGTCTGGTGATGCGCGCCCTGCCCTACCTCGGTTTCATCTTACGCTCAACCAACGTCCGCAACGCATTTGAGATTTATGGTCCGCTGCGCCGACTGTGCAGCAGGTTCATCGGTCCAGACGCACGCTTGGTCATCTCGTCGGAATGGGAAGACTATTCACCGTTTACCAAGATCACTGGGCTGTTGCCGGGGAACTATGTCCTGATTGCACTCCCGGCCCCGGAATCCTCAAATCCATTGGTTCTGCCACTGGCAGGACATGAGTTGGGTCATGCCATCTGGGCCCACCGCAAGTTGGCACGTCGATTTCAAGCAGACGTGATAAGTGTGATTGCCCAGTTGTTTCAGGAGCGTTTTGCTGAGTACCAACAGATCTTCCCGAATGCCGTGCTTATGAAGCCCGCCGACATTGATGGGGTCGGAGAGATTTTTGTGAATCAGAACAAGAAAGGAGCGGCCGGTTGGGCCTTGCGGCAGATTGAAGAGTATTTCTGCGACATCCTCGGGGTACGGCTTTTCGCCGAATCCTATCTGCACGCATTCGCGTATCTTTTCTCTCCGACCCCGAAGGCGCCAAGGTCAGAAAACTACCCAAACATGGATAAGAGAGTGTACACGATCCTACGGGCGGCCGAGCGCTTTGGGGTCGCGGTGCCTGCCGGGTATGCGGGACTCTTCAACAACTTTGTCGATCATGATCCCAATTTGACGCAGAAACTTTTTCTACTGTCGGTCGCGGACACAGCCTCATTCTCACTGGTTGATCACCTGCTGGAGGCGGTCGACGAGCTCTGCCGGCAGGTTGCGGCGCCCATGCGGGACAAGGACGAAGTGGATCGGATAGTGACGGCCTTTCGCAAGGTTGTGCCGCCCGTCGAAATCACCAATCTATCCAATGTGATCAACGCCGCGTGGCAGGCGTCAAACGATCCAGTCTTGTGGAAGGATATTCCTGCGGCGCGAGAGCAGCGCAGTGTCATTCTGCATGAGATCGTCCTCAAGACTACCGAGGTGTTAGATGTCCTCGAACTGTTGAAAGAGCACCATGATTCTGAAGAGTGACGCGCTGGTCGCCCGCATCACCTCGACGGAGGCGGCCCACCGGGAGGATCCGCTGGTGTTCACACCGGCTCCAGATCTAGCGCTTCTGCGATGCGCCGGAGCCGGTTCCATCGACCTCCGTCTGGGCACTTGGTTCATGACCTTGCGCTCCAGCCGCTGTGGGGTCCTGGACGTCGCCTCTGCGGAAAACATGCAACCCACTGAGTCGAGCTTGACGCGCCGCCACTACGTGGGTTTCGGCAATTCGTTCATCCTGCACCCGCGCAACTTCGTCTTGGGGGTCACGCTGGAATGGATCCGTATTCCCGGGGATCTGGCCGCTTACGTGGTGGGCCGCTCTTCCTGGGGTCGCCGCGGCCTCGTTATTGAGACTGCCGCCGGCGTGCATCCCGGATTCGTCGGTTGCCTGACGTTGGAGCTCTTCAATGTCGGTGAAGTGCCGATCGCGGTCCGGCCCGGCATGACCATTTGCCAGCTGTTTGTCCATCAGGTGAAGACCGCGGCCCAGGACGAAGGCGACAAGAGCATGCTGATTGGTCATCGGCAGCCGAGGCTGGGCAAGATTGCGCTGGACTCAGTGGCCGCGATACTGGCAAAAGGTCCGCGGTTCGGTCGGCCGAACAGTATCCAGGAAAATTTGAAACTCTAGCCATGGAAACCCTCAAGCAGCTTGAATTTGACATCCTGGGAAAGCTCCAGCGCAGCGGCGGCGAGCTGACCCGGGCAGAGCTGCGCTTTCAGGTAAGCCTGCCCAATGACATGGTAGAGAGTGCGATCGACGACATGGAGCGGCGCGGCCTGATTGAGATTAGGCCGACTGAGGAAACTGAACTCGAGCTGATCGCGGCGAAGGAATAATCCCGTGGACTGGGCTACTCCCGT
Organism: uncultured Opitutaceae bacterium; assembly: GCA_964355715.1. Lineage (GTDB taxonomy): Bacteria > Verrucomicrobiota > Verrucomicrobiia > Opitutales > Opitutaceae > UBA2377. The sequence continues at coordinate 89,558 of CAYHEW010000003.1, forward strand.
CGGTGCCCTGTTGGCTTGCACGGTCGCGGTTGCGGTCAGCTCGGTGGAGTTGCTGATCCGGTATGCGCCGCGCAATCTGAGAGAAATCTTCTTCTGCCGACATTACGTCGGATTCGCAGCGCTCAATGCCATCTTTTGCCTCGCGGTTTTCCTGGTGCTGCCGGAGCTGACGGAGCATGTGCGGTTTGGCGACACCTCTATTGACCTCTTACAACGCCCGTACATGCGTGGTTTGTTCGCCGGCTTTGGCTATCTTGTGATTGCCCGTTCTAGCATCATGGACTTCACCCAGAAAGGCCAGACGGTAGGCGTGGGCTTCGACTATCTTTACTCCACATGTTCCGCTTATCTCCTGAGGCACCATAACAGTCGGATCGTGAGCCGCCTCCGACAAGAATTCACGGCGTTGTATTCAAAGAAAAACTATAAGAATCCCGTCGCCTACCTGAACGCCTTCGAAGTCGTCGTGCAAGGCCAGCCGTCCGAGATCCGGGAATCCGCCCACAATGAAATCGCCAACAGCCTGCGCGGAAAGCCGAGCAAGCTGGTAGCTTGCCAAGGCATCTATCTTGTGTTGCGAGACCTTATGTCTGACTCGGTCGTAGTCGAACAAGCCATAGCGCAAGCAGAAGGGGAAGTGCCGGGCGACCAGATGGCAGAAGAACACTATCTCAAGTTGACGCAGCAGACCTGAGCCAAATCTAGATTGGCCAGTGTTCTTTTGGCGGTAATATTTCCCGAATGGCTTGTCGTGTCACCGCGGCGGCATTCACTCAATTTACAGTAATGTTTATCCCGGCCTCAGTAACCCGCCGCATGCGCGCTGGGTTCATGTTCTCCCCAACAACCCCGCACTGGCTAGCGCCACCGCAATTGCATTCGGCAAGAATGCCACCTGGCCAGTAAGGCGGACAGTCACGCCCGGTGGCAAAACAAGCCCGAAATCCTCCGTCAATACTGCGGGCCGAAAGACGTCGCGTGCGTCCGGCTTTGGAAACAGGATTATCCCAACCAGCGCCGCCACTCACATCGGGCTTACCTGCCACGTCAAAAAGTACTCTCTCACTCATTCTTTGGCGAAGGCTAATCGGCTTGTCCGGTGAGTGTGGCACGGAGTCGCCTCCACTTTGTGCGGCCATTTGTTCCGGCACATCCAAGTTCAGTAGTCGGCCCATTCCTATCTAATTTCGCACCCAGCCGAGCCGTGGGCTGATTTTTCTACTCCGCCTCCGCTCGCGTGCCCTAGTTTGCCACGCCGTCAAGGTGTCGCTCGCTGCGCGAGCGAACCTTCCCTCCCTGCGGCCTTCCCCCTCGCGAGGAGCACAATGCTCCTCACTCGGCGGCCTCTGGTCGTGACTTGGCGTGCCTGCACGGGCCAGCGCGCGGAGCGCGCCACGAGAACCGGGCAATGACGCCCGGCCGGGGCGCGCATCCCCGCGCCTGGAACCATGAATCAAACTCATCTGGCCCTTGGGTTAAACGACCCCACGCCGGTCCACGAAATCGCCTGCGGGGAGCAACCGCAGCAGCGGTTGGAAATCTTCGGAGCCACCGCCCTGAGTGACACGGAACTGATCGCGCTCATGCTGCAAAATGGACTCGCGACCCGGGAGGTGCTCGACCTCTCCTCCCGGTTGATCGCCGAGGCCGGTTCACTCCGGGGGATAGCCTCCTGGCAGCCGGTGGACTTCGAACGACTCAAGGGCATCGGGCGGGTCAAGGCGCGGCAACTGGCCGCGTTGGTGGAAATCGCCAGGCGGATGATGAAACCGACAAACACGGAAGCGCCGGTCCTCAACCGGCCGGAACTGGTACTCCAGTATTTCGCGCCGATCATCCACGGGCTCGAGGTCGAGAAATTCTGGGTGCTTTGCCTCAATCGGAGAAACCGGTTGAAGAAGCTGGTGGAAATCAGTTCAGGCACCGCCACCAACTGCCTCGCCCATCCACGCGAGGTGTTCCGGGCGGCCATCCGGGAAGGAGCGACCGCCATGGTATGTGTGCACAACCATCCCTCGGGCGATCCCGCCCCTTCCGCAGCCGATGTGCAGGTGACCCGACAATTGCGTGAAGCGGCCAAGACGATCGACATCGAGCTGCTGGACCATGTCATCATCGGCCGGGCCGGGGCCGATCCGGCCGGCTTGGGTCACTTCTCGTTCAGGTCCGCCGGAAGCCTGTGAGGTGCATCATGAATACTTACACTATCATCGTCAATGTCGTGCCCCCGGTGGCCACCATGTCGGAACGGTGGATGCCACTGATGCAACCGATGCCGTAGTCCGACTGCGGGCACAGCTATTGCTGGACGCTCATGAATGCGAACTCGTCGGCGTGATCGCGGGCCGGGTTCGCTTCGAGCTGGTGGATAGTGCTCAGGTGGCTCTGGCACCGTATTGTGCGGCGATTGCGGACTAACGGCTGTCGTGAAACGGCCATTAGGACGTCGACCATCATGGCTTACTTCTCAGCAACCATGACCAGTGATCCTATCCAAAACGGCTCTGGGATAAACCAACAGGTCCCGCCGCATCGCCGGCCCAGGTAACCTAGCCTAAAAGCATCAACGTAATGTATCATGTAGTGTATTCCGTGTTATTAAGTGATTAATGAACACGAGTTATTGAAATACTGTGTTTCGTGTTGAATTATACGCTTTTTAGGTGGATAATCATACACGATGCCACTTGCAGGCAAAAAGCTCTCCTCTTACCTCGCCGACCTGCAGGCGAGCGGCCGGCTGGTTTTTTCCCGACAGGAAGCGGAGCAGGCACTTGGCATCATGCGTCGCCCGTTTCTGGACATGGCCGCACGCTTGCAGAAGAAAGGCCGCCTGCTCCATCCCCGGAGGGGATTCTACGTCATTGTGCCGCCGCAATTCATGAGTTGGGGCTCGCCACCTCCAGCGTGGTTCATCGATGACCTGATGCGTCAGGAAGGGTGCCCTTACTATGTGGGTCTGCTGAAAGCCGCGGAGCTGCATGAGGCCGCCCACCAGGCAGTGATGGAATTCCAAGTGATAACGGAGAAGCGAATGCCCAAGCTTCGGGCCGGCCGTTCCGCCATCGCATTTTATTACCGTCAAGAGATCGCCGCCGTGGAAGGCGGCATCGAGGAACGCAAAACCGATACCGGCAAGATGCGCCTCTCGTCGGTTGAACTGACCGCCCTCGATCTCCTGCGCTATCCGCGCGCGGCCGGCGGTCTCGATAATATCGCAACCGTGCTGGCCGACTTGGGTCCCAAACTCGATGGGGCCCGACTAGCGCTTCTGGCTCCGACCTTCGAACGATCGGTGCGTCAGCGTCTGGGCTACCTGCTCACGCGAGCCGGACATACGCGGACGGCCGAGGCGCTTCTTCCCGGGCTGACGCCCACCCTTTGGGTCGAACTGGATCCGCTGGCGGCGGCCGACCCGGAATTTTCGCCGGAGCCCGTCGACCGCGACCCGCGCTGGCGCGTGATCGTGCGGCGACTGCCGGAGGCTGACGCATGATACCCGGCGCGAATCTTACCGCTTGGGGACAGGTTGTGCCGTGGGCCGAGCCCAAGCAGGTCGAACAGGATCTCATCATCAGCCGGGCGATCGTGGCGATTTTCATCGATCCTTTTCTCCGCGCCGAGCTTCGGTTTCGCGGGGGCACCGCCCTCAACAAGCTGCATTTCCCGGGGCCACTGAGGTATTCGGAAGACCTCGACTTGGTGCGGACCACCGCGGGCCCGATCAAGCCTTTGCTGGATGGTCTCCGTCGGGTGCTGGAGCCGTGGCTTGGTCCGGCGGCGTTTGACCAAAGCCCGGTCGCACCAAAACTGCGCTTCCGGGTACCGGCCGAGCAAGGCGGGGTGCAAATCCGGCTGAAGGTCGAGATCAACGTCTGGGAAATCACCGCCTACGATCCGCCGCAGGTCCTCCCCTTCCGCGTCGACAATCCGTGGTTCACCGGAAAGACGGACGTGCCAACCTTCTCACGTGAGGAAATGATGGCAACCAAACTGCGGGCCTTGCTGCAGCGGAACAAGGGCCGCGACCTCTTCGATCTCGCGCATGCCCTCGATGTCTTCGCCGGATTGAATGCCGCCCGCGTGGTCGAATGTCTCGGCCTTTACCTAAAGCACGCCGAACTCAGGGTTTCGCGGGCCGAGGCCGAGAACCGAATGTTCGCCAAGCTGGCCAATCCGGCCTTTCTGACGGACATGCGTCCGCTGTTGCCGGCTGACCAGGCCGATAAATTGAACGAAGCCTCGACCAAGACGGCGTTCGCGAAGGTGTTCTCCAATTATATTGTCCGGCTGCCCGGCGAGCCGTGGGCCAAGAGTGAGGCGATGAAGCAGCGTTTCGAGCTGCAAGTGTGACAGTCGCTCACCGTGGATGCGATCAGTCCCTGTCACTTCGATTCATTGCAGCTGCTGATCAAGCGTCCGCAGTTTCGCCGAGAGGACTGCGGCGGGTTGTTCGCCTCGGCGGTCCGTCATCATTCAGACCGCATTCGTCCGTTCCTGCAGCCAGCCGACACGACAGCCTGATTCTGAGAATTGAGTAAATGATCCCCCTGATTGTCTGCCTTGTCTTCAAGAACACCCGCCTTACCTGAGTTCCGCATTTCCCTCGTTATGTGGAACCGATCAGGCGGAGGCGCTAATCGTATATAGGCAGTCAAGGTGAAAAAACACCCTATTTGAAGGCATCCGACACACCTTCAATAGGGGGGAAATAACCCTCCACCATATCTACCGCAGGATATCAACATGGGTTGATCAGCAAGTCCCCGAACTATTACCCCAATCCCATGAGAACTCCCCGCATCCTTGCACTCACTGTAGCAAGCATTACTCTCTGCGGTCTTAGCTCCCCCAATACTGCACAGGCAGCTTCCAGGGCCGAAGCCACCTACATCCAGAAGGTGGCTGATGGAGAATCGTCCGCCGCCGGCATGCCAGAAAAGAAAGGAAAGAATGGCTGGTGGGCGCGTAGCTGGACCAAGATCGATGGTGCCGGTTTCTACGGCAAACCCGCCGCCGCTATGGAGAGCACCGACACTAACCTCATCATTCGTTATACCCGCTATACGACTGAGTATGATGCTGAATTGCGCTCACCGGTCTGGGGCGCCTACACCTTGGACGCTACCGCACTGGCCAATGACCTTTTGGGTGAACGCCCCGCGAGTAACCCGGACTTCGCCCGCCCTGGGCAATTCTTCCAGGAACCCCTCGTCGTAGCCCGCAGCAAGACCCTCGATGTCGATGCCGCTTCGCACGGGACCTACACCAGCACCTACGACCCCCGTTTCCCATTCCTGAAGCAAGGCACGGGTGTTTCCGCAGCCGAGGCTAAGAAATCAAAAACCGACCGCTCCATTCAGCGCGGCCATATGGTGCCCAACAACGCCATGAAATGCCAAGGTACCATTGCCCAAGGCCAGACAGCCCAGATCGAGAGCTTCAGCGTCGCCAACATCGTCCCGCAAATGGCCAAGAGTAACGCCCCCTCCTGGTCCGGCCTTGAGAGCGCCTGCTTCGACTGGGCCAAAGAATTGACCCAAGTCTGGCTCGTTGTCGGGCCCGTCTACAGCAATCGGGAAGCCCCCATCTACATCAAAAAGCTCAAGGACGACAGCGAGCAAATCACCCCCAGCCCCGACGAACTCTTCTACATCGTTGTCGGGAAGCGCGACGGCAAGACCGCCGCCATCGGTTTTCTCATGCCACATGACCCCACGATCATCGACTACAAGGCCCACGCCGTCTCCGTCGACGAAATCGAACGCAAGACCGGGCTGAATTTCATGCCGGACCTCGGGGAGCCCAATCTCATCGAGACCACTTTCGATCCCGCCTGGCTCCAGACAAGACCCCGCAAAGAGACGCCGGACGAGGACAACTGAAAGAGTGAGCCCATCCAGGGAAATAAGCACATGAACGAAACACTCCTTTCCACCCAGTGGGGTTCCCGCGCCCTGATTATGATCGAACTCTTGCTGATTGCCTCGATCGTTGGCCTCGGAGCATTGACCACGCTGCTCCGCGACGGCGATCCGAAACAACCGGATTTCAAGAAAAGGGCCTACAGTCTCGCCAAATCGCAGCAGGCCTTTTGGACAATCGTCGTCATCGGCTGCTTCATCTACGTGTATTTCGCCCAGGGATTATGCGAAGGCGTCCTGAACAACACCGCCCTCTTGCTGCTCGGCATCAGCACAGCCACCACCGCGGTTTCCACCCTCGTCGGCAAGCAAAGAGCCACCCAAGAGCAGCAAGCCGCCCCAGCTGATGATCATGTGCCTCCTTCGCCCCACGAAAACTTTGTCGATGATATCCTCACCGACAACGAAGGCGTTAACATCCATCGGCTACAGATGGCAATCTGGACCATCGTGTTCGGCGGCATCTTCATCCACCAAGTCGTCAAATTAGGGAAGTTTCCGACCTTCGATGGGCAGGCCTACATCCTTATGGGCATCAGCTCGGCGACCTACGTCTGGTTCAAGAAAACCGAAAAGTAATCACTCCATATCCGCGGGCAGCCGTCACGAATCCTATACCGGTCCATTCCATGCCTAAACCCACCAATCGACTCATCCTGTGTTACGACGGCACGAACAACGACCCGTCGGACAACACCAACGTCTGGCGGACTCATGAGCTGATCGCCCCCAACTTTGCCGGCGTCACCCAGCTCAAGAAATACATCGAAGGCGTGGGCAACAGATTCGGGACACGTGCTCGCGGTAGCATCTTCGGCGACGGCGTTGCCCAGAAAATGCGCGAAGGCTATGCGTGGCTCGTCGATCACTACGAGGCAGGCAGTGAAATCTACGTCTTCGGGTTCAGCCGCGGTGCCTTTACCGCCCGGAGCCTCGTGCAGATGATCGCCTACTGCGGTCTCACACACAAAAACTTCGCCAAACAGTGGACTGCGCAGCATGCATTCGACCACTATGAAGCTTGTTCCCGCGATGAAGCGCATCCGATCTGGCGACTAGCCTACTGGCAGAAACATCCCGAAAAGGCTCCAGCCAGCTGGGTGCCCAGCAAGGTTGAAGCCCAACTGCTCGATTCTGCGAAGGTCCGTATCGTAAAAGTGACAATGGCCGGGCTTTGGGATACCGTCGGTGCGATTGGCACCGATGCGATCGCCAACAGGGGGGCACTGACGCAGAAGTCCGCCTCCTACAATGTGCGCCCTACCAAGGCTCAACTCAACGGCTATCACGCCGTCGCCATCGACGAGCATCGCCCCATGTTCGATGCCACCCTCTGGCGCACCTTCGTCGAGGCCGGCAAAGTCGAGGAAGCCATGGCTCGATATGCACCGTATTATGAACAGCGTTGGTTCATTGGCGCCCATTCCGATGTTGGCGGTGGCTACAAGGATGACCGCCTGCCCGACTACAGTCTCGCCTGGATGCACCAAAAAGCCCGTGCCCTCGGTCTTGCTTTCACCAAATCAGTTGAGCCCCAGCCTGAAGGTTGGCGGGCCCCAGTCCACGACAGCTTCAAATCATTCGCCCGTGGCATTCTCAACCTCTGGAACAAGATTCTGCCTGGCGACCAACGAAACTATCGGCAAATCAGCCGCACCCCCCGGGCAGTGCGCACTGCCGAAGGCGTCAAAGGGGAACTCTGGTCCATCAATGAGCAGATCGATGAAAGCGTAATCCAACGCTGGAACAGCGACCCGAGTTACCGGCCGCGGAGTCTCGTGAATTATTTCCGGCGTAATCCCGGACACATCTAGTTCCGTTAGCTGAAACTACGCTAAATCCATGCCTGCACGCCGTGAACGATCCGTTACGATAACCATCTTCCTGCTGAAGAAGGCCGTTAAAAATTACACCGATGCGCTCGACCGCGAGGTACTGGTGAACCCCGTGCCATTCGCGGACAACGCCCCGATTGATGGCGCGCTGTACGTGAAGCAGGACCAGCCCAAACCCCCGGGCTGGCTCGGCTTGGTCCGACCGCTGGTTGGCGACCACCTCGCGAACCTGCGGAGTCTGTCCACGGCCGCCGTTTTGTTCGTCAAGGCCGGCGGGCGAATCTTCGCCGTCACCTTTGGCTACGGCCGTTCACTGCTGCATCCAGGTAGCTATGAGCGGGACTTCGGCATGCGCGTAGCCGTCAATCGGGTGGACCCGGCCAGTCTCCGCAGCATCGACGTGCGCAATTACGACGAATTGGTCGTCTCCACCCGCAAGCAGACCAGCCGCAGCACCAACCTCAGCACGTTTGGCCTGGATGTTTACAAGGACTTGCTAAAAGCGGTCGTCGGTACGCCGACCGATCAGTCCTTCGCCCGGCGCGTCGCCGGGGCGGACTCGGTGACCTTGGTCTGCCCACTGCGAATCGAGGACCTGCCCGCCAAGTGCAGGGCCTGCCTGACTGCCTACCAGGATAACAAATACAAGGCGGCCTTCGGGTGGATCGACCACTTGGAGCAGATGCGCGATCCGGCGGTCATCGATAAATTGGAAGTAGCCCTCTTGCAGGAATTGAAGGCCCATGCCGATGGTGGCAGCGTCTACCTCGCTCCCGCCGAAATCGAGGACTGGGACGACATCGATGCGTTCGACTTCTCGGGCCGGCGAAACCGCGCTGGCGAGGGGTTCGACGACCTCGACATCGCCGACTATCTGAGCGCGTTGGGCGAGGATCGAGCTGACCTGACAATTGAGAAACTGAAGTCCCATGTGGTGAGAGTGAAGCGTAACGGCTCGCCTGACTTCGAAAACCGCTGGTCCGTATTCCATTGTCTCGTATGGGAAGGAATGGTCGGCCGGCACCGCTACGCGCTCTACGATCAGAAATGGTTCAAGATCGATGACGATTTCAACCGGGAGATCGAGGCAGCCATGGCCGCGATTCCTGCGCCGGCGTTCGCCGTGCTGCCCTCGAAAAAGGATGAACCGGAGGAAGACTACAATGCCCGCGTGGCGCGTGGTCGCGATTATGCTTTGCTGGACCAAAAATGCGTGACGCTCCCGGGCACGGGCAGTCCCATCGAGGTCTGTGACGTCCTTTCGGCCCAGGGGCACTTCATCCACGTCAAACGCAAGACCCGGTCCGCCACGCTCAGCCATCTCTTCGCCCAAGGCACGGTCTCCGGCGACCTGTTTCTCGGCAGCCTCGAGTTCCGCCGCCAATTGCGCGCCAAACTTGGGCGCAAGCCACGGCATGGCGCACTGGTGACCGACGCCCGGCCGGCGGCGGGGCGATTCGAGGTGGCCTACCTTGTGATCGCCAAGCCGGGGCCGCGCCGCGCCCTGCCGTTCTTCAGCCGGGTCAACCTCAAACAAGCTTACCAGCGCCTGACGACCCTGGGATTCAAGGTCTCGTTCGGTTTCGTCGACGAGGGCTGAGATGACACCCAGGCCGGGGCCACACAAAGAAGCGCCAAGTTTGAATTCAGGAAGGTCGGTTTGGCGATCAAGCAGGCCCGGGTGAGTATGCCGGCACGGTGTCGTATATTGTGCATTGGCCGCCTCCACGAGCGACTGCAGCACATCAGTGAGAGTGACGGGAGCGCCGGCCTCGCGTATTGATCGCAGCCAAAACGCAAAGCTAGATTTGGTCAGCCCCAGCGCCCGGCAGAACTCCGCCGGGCGCTTGCCACTGATATCCACCCGTCCTAGATTCCGCGTTATTGGGATTTTGATGAATCAAAGCAGATGAGGTGAACTGCAGGCGTCCCCTCCCACCCGATCAGCTGCGCACGTAGTTCCGCGTTTTTGCGCATTAAGTGGAACCGATGGGGAGCGGAGAGATCGATCGGCATCGCATTGAGCCGTTACCAGCATTACGAGGCCCTAAACCCGGCCAAGGTTAACGTTAATTGTCGAGAGCACGCCAATTCAAATTTTTGCATGTGAGCTTCCGAATTTCGCCAAGGTAGATTTTCCAGTCTGCGGGAAGCTCACTCGCTGCACCACAAAGTGAGCGGCGCGTTGATCCGGGCATGAATGTATTCGTCCGCCGCCGCTAGGACTGACTTGATGGGAGCCGTCATCCCCGCCGCGAGAATTCCCGGTTGGACAACAATAACCTCTCTACGAGTCACGCCGGCCAGTTCCGCGACCCGGGCGAGTTTCCTCAGCGTCCCAAGTGAACCGTGGATCATTCGCTCGCGTCCCTTGGCGCGAGCGTCTCCGTACCGCTGGACCATTCTCTTTTGCAGACGTTTCACACTCCAAAACCATTTCAGATTCTTCACCGCTTGGGAGGTAACCTCCACAATGTCGTCGATGCGATGCCCCGCATCATCGTCGAGCGAGTATTTGCAATGGAGAAGCCTGACGGCCAATCCGTCTTTCAGGTCCTTCAGAGCGATAACATCAGCGATTTCATTTTTCCCATCATCGTCAAAGATGACATCGTAGCCATCGGCGACGCACCGCCGAATCGCAAAGGTTTGGATTGAATTCATTCTCAGGCCATCCGCGTGCCATTGTGATTCAACACGGCGATCAACCCCCTTCCAATCCAAGGCGAGAACGTGGGCCCCATCAAACTCCGGGGGCTCGTCATGAGGGGTGACCAAACTGCAGCCCTCAAGTTCCGAACGGTCGGTAAAGCGTACGATGGGGGGGCAATCTTTAAAATAGGCGGCGAGCGATTCGCGGGTGCTGCCCACGCGAATTTCCACATCGGGTCCGCTAGTTTGGGTCACTTGGTAGCCGTTCGGCCCGGCGGCAGGACCAATCTCTAGACGAAATCTTGACGGCTCGGACGCCGCGTCCTCGGCCGGTGCGACGGAAAATTCCAAACCAGCCCGATCAGGCAGGTGCGCCAAAAGAGCGAGAGTCCAGAAATGCACGGGCCCACTCAACCGGGCGGTTTGTAGGCCAAACGCCTGATCATCTCGCTCCCAAAGGTCGGACGGCCAATCCAAATGCCAAATGGTCCTGTCAGGGAAGTTCTCCACACGGACTGCCGTCAAGGCGTTGGCCAGTAATTTCGACGAATCAAAGTCGTCGCTCAAGAGCTGGTCGCCCTGGATGTTGCACCACTCTTTCCATTCAGCGAGCGTGCCAGCATCCCGGCCCCAGATTTTCCCTTTACGGGAGCAACCAATGCCAACCGGAGCACCGCCACGAAATCCCGTGCCGTAGATATTGGACTTCTGAGCATCGCCCTTAAGCATGCGTTCAATGGCGTCACGCACATCGATGCCCGTGAACATTGAATATCGCAGGTTGCGCGGGCCCTGCTTCAACAGACCTACCTGTTGCAGGAAGAGCCACCCGACGCCGCGGAACACTTTAAACACGTCCTCATCCTTGATGGCGCGGACATCCGGTCCGCCAACGGCGGCTGCGAGCCGCAATTGGTTGGAACCGCTGTCCGTTGAAGAACCGATATAGAGCAGGCTCCGAGCTTGGTCGTGGTAAAGGACCACCAAGTTCCAGGTTGAATCACGGATCTCCCGGTTCTTGGTCCAAACAGGGGGCTCGACCAATTGCGTGACGAAGAACACCAGGCGTTCCGCATCCAGCGTCCAGGCGCGCACCAGCTGATGTCCAGGCTCTAACCCATGACGCAATCCAGCCGGATTGAAATCGCGTGCCCGAAACACAACGGCATTGAATCGCGGGACCATAGTCTGGGGCGCAATCTTGGCGGCAATTTCCGAAGGAGGAAGATCGCCCCCGAGCGGTCGCACATTCCGTATGAATTCCCCAAATCTTTTCTCCTCCTCAATTCGGTCAAAACTAATCCCGGCAATGAGCGAGTTCCAGTCGGGATCCTCGTCGTAAAGCGACTGGATTTCCCGGGCGACCTCCCCGTTGCCGGTGTTGGCGACGACCGTAGCATCACCGAGCGTGGGATCACCAGCGCGTGTTACCCGGCCCACAAATTGCAAGGTGACCGCGAGACTCTTGAATTTATCGTGCATCGCCGCGATTTTGAGCTGCGGCAGGTCAAAGCCTTCAGCAAGCATGTTGACACAAACTACAATCTTGCTCCGGCCGGACCGCAGTTCCTCGATACGCTGATCCACCTCCGCGCGGTCGGAATGAATGAGGACGGGTTGATAATCCGCCGCCAGTCTTTGGTAGATGGCAAACACTGATTCCGCACGCTTCTTGTTCCAACACCGCGCAATCACGCGATGGTCGCGCCCCGCCGCCAAATCCTTGGCAAGTGCGGCGATCGCTTTCTGCGCGATCGCTTGGTCGGCCTCTCCCGGCTCCACCTCAAAGACGCTCTCGAAACGAATGGGTTTGAAGAATTGATCCTGCTGCGCTCGGCTCAGGGGGAAATTATAGACCATCTTGCCCTTGATTGGGGTTCGATCTTCCCGGAAAGGCGTAGCTGTAAACTGGACGAGCCGTTGAGTCCCGAACGCGCCTCGCAAGGTATTCCAGGACGACGCCTCCACGTGATGTGCCTCGTCGACTACCAAAAGCGAGCAGCGCCGGGCAATTTCCTCAAGGAAGGCGGTTGCGCCGCCTTGGGCAACCGTGTGAACCAGAGCAATGACCACGTTGCAGCGATCAAAGAGCTCAAGATCCCCGGGATTCTTCGGGCGCTTTTTAAGTATGCCGACGATCGGACGTTGCGCAGCAGGCAGAGCGATTCCAAATTTCGGCAGAATCCCCAACGTGGCAAATTTTTCAGCCGTTTGGTCGCGCAAAGCCCGTGAGGGCACCACCACCAGCATACAATTCGGAGCACTCGTTAGCAGCAACGAGATCATCGTCTCTGTTTTCCCGGTCCCGGTAGGCATGACGATGGTAGCCGGCTCGGTCGAGAGAGTCCAATGAGCAGCCAATGCATGGAGCGCCCCGAGTTGGGGCGATCTGAAGCCCTTTCTGTCTGGGGTTGTCGCTTCATCCTTATAGACGAAGTTTCCGGCCCAAGAAGCGCGGACCTGATCGCGCAATTCAGTGCTGACATCGCCCCGTAGCAGGGTTGCCTCGCGTTGCTCTTCCTCGTGCCAAATCCAGTGCAACCCCGCGTTACTAGTGGCCAGCTCACCCTGCAGACCCACTGCCGGGCCGGAATGTTGTTTCGCGCCGTCTACGAGATAACGTCTTGAAGCAATTTCGAGAACGGCACCGCGGCGCCGTCCATCGAGGGGAACGCGGCGCGCTCCGGCGGAAATTCGCTCCCCCAGTTTAATCACATGCCTGATTTCACCCACGCTGGTCCTAATCCGCACTTCAACTGCAGGCAGCACCACTTCCTCAAAGACCAATTCGGCCTGTTGTGGTTGGTTGGTCTGTGTGATGTTCCCAGTTTTTTTCGGCATGATGTGAACCCAAGGTTCAGTTATGCGGCCGCTCACTCTCATACCAAGTCAGCCTGACTGGGTCCAAAACGATCGCCAACCCGTATTGATACTGAAACTTGCGCCTACCTTGCGGCCGCCGCGTATATTCGCGAGCCTTGTTAAGGTCAGCAGTCGCAGGATGTTTCTTCAGTTCAATGACCAGCAAGTTGTTGAACAAATCACAGCTGCCCCGATGGTGAACGCAAATATCGGGTCGGACCCTATCTCCATCGGCATTTGATTTGGGGTCTTGGCCAGCGCCTTGGCGATTATACTCGCAATCAACATTCCAGCCCGGAATTTCATGTTCAAGATAGACCGCCAAGCGATGAGCCAATGCCCACTCCGAGGCATCGTGCGTGAATAGCGAAGAATCACGGATAAATAAGTTCTCTATCGCGCGACCTACTAGCCGTTGGAGTTCGTCGAGTGTCATGCTATTGTGCGCGCTAGGTCGGTCAATCGACACCATTGCCAACAAGGCGCTTTGCAACGAGCCTGACGCGGCCACCGACTTGAAAGTCGGCTGCGAGACTGACGAGGACCGAGCCAATCGGGCCCAGGGCCCAGCGGTAAATAGGCAGAACGTTTTATGACCACGAGATTAGAGACGTGCCGGCCCTTGCATCGTCAAACAATTCATAGATGAACCGCCTCGGAGCGCAAGCTCCGAGGGCCTTCCGATCCAATCCGCGGTGGTGTCCTTTAGCGAAGAGCTCTCGAGCAAACATTTGGCCGGCCTTTCAATACGGCTTTCGGCGGCGACGAGGCGGACATCGAGACCGGCGTTTTGGCTCCGGCCATTTCGCCAGCACGGCGGATAGCACGGTGGCAAGTGCACCGATAAAAGCGACAACCACGGTGTCACTGGGGGGAAAATTCATGGAATGCTGTCTCCCATGCCCTCACTCTAGCACACGATGGGAGGCAAGGAACAGGGGCAGTAAATAACCAGTGATTTACTGCCTCTGTTTTTCGAACTAATCGGCGTGCTGACTGAACGGCCGCAGCCAGCTCATGTGGCGCTCGATTGATTCGGGTCGTTCCTTTTTCGGCAGAAAGGGAAAACGCTCGTGAAAGAATTTTTCTGCCTCGCGCAGTTCTCGACGAAAGTCGTGTTCCTTACGTCCATACAGGGCCCATGCCTCGGGCAGGTGATCACGGATTTGGCGCGGCGTGTTCCAATGCAGCAGCCGCATCAAACCTAAGCGCTCCAAGGCCACATGATAGTCGCTGAGCTTCCGGCCGCGTCGGACGGAAGTCGGGAATGTCGCTTCCGGCTGGCGCCAGCGCTTCGGACGGTGCGTCTTGAGCCAGGTGCGGAAGGCCCGTTCGATTTCGGCGTCGCTGAATCTGGAAAAATCCACCGTAAATGCCGCCGTGATCTGCCGCGAGGTCCGCTGCTTCTTCTCGAGCAAAACAGGCAATGGTTCTGTGGGCAGAAAGAGCGCCATCATTTCGCTGTCATCGTAAGCCGGTTTGATCCGGACCTCGTTCAGTTCCCCGCTGTTAGCCTGCCAGAGTTGCTCCAGTTCGCCGACTGAGGCCGGGGCGAGAGGATTCCACACGGTGGCTTCCGTGAGTTGCACGACCAGCTGGCGCCGCACGCGCAGCGGAAATTCCTGCCAGGCTCCCGCCCCCGCACCGCCGTATTGACGGAGGGAATCATAGAACTCTAAAAATCCCACATCGCAGGCCCAGAAACGGGTGAGAAATGCGTTGTAGTTAAATCCCACGGACCGGGCCTGCGCGCGCACTTTTCGCGCGCGAGCCTTGGCTTCCTCCGCGGATCCAGCCGATTCGTTGCTCGGCACGACGGGTAACTGTCGGGGACTGAGACGGTGCATTGCAGCAGCGAGCCCGATAGAGCGGGACTCTCGGGCGTATTCCCACAGGCAGCAGGCAACAACCTCCTCGTGGGGGACCAGGCGAAAGTGCCAATCCGCAATCCGCAAGGGGCCCGCATAGGTCAGTTCCCTGATTTCTTCGCCAGTTTCAACCATATGCCCTGTTACCGGCTGGGCCGGGCGAAGGCAAAAGTGAACTCAACGCGGTCCGGATGGTCTGGCCGGGCCGACTCAGTCTCCATCAAGCCAAAGCAGCGACATCACGACATTGTAATTCTCAAACTTCCGCGACTGCTCCCGGAGCGTGCCGGGCCGGGCCGGCAGATGCGGAAACCACTTCTCCCATGGCACGGCGGTCATTGCGGTGGTCCCGCGCCCCATCCCGATCTCCACGTGCTGGCCTTTTTCCAGGTAGAGGTACTCCATTTGCTCGTCATTGCGGCGCCACCAATCCACCTGTCCGTTGTTGGAAAAAACCACCATGAGTGGCCGGTTGAATTTTGCCACGTACCGCAAGGCGGCGGCCGTTAGCGAGACTTCGAACCGTTGCGCGATTTCCTCGGGGATAGCGACACTTGGATCTCCCTGTTTGTGGGCCGGCATCATCATGCGCATCGGCATAAGCAATTCGGAGGCAAAGATATTGGCCTCGATCTCTTCCGCGCTCGACTGGTAATCGCTCATGTCCTCCGTCGTACAGAGAAACATCTGGGTGCGTCCTTGATGCAGCTCCCAATGTCCGATTTCGTGCGCGATCGCAAAGCGCTGGCGACCTCTTTCCTGGATGCGGTCACTAATGGTGATGCCCCCCTTGTTTCCGACCCGTACCAGATGGGCCTCAGCGCCGGACAAAGGCCGGTAGGTGACTTCGATGCCCAGATCGTAAGCAATATCCTCGAGGACAATCTCGGACGGACGATTCAAGCCATAGTTATCCAACAGATTCTTGGCCCGAGTTTCGGCCAGGAAGCGCCGAGGCTCACCGCTTGCCATGCTCATCATGCTTGTTCCGCTTCATTTGCCGTCGCAACTGCTCGCACAAGATAGCTAGATCTTCCGTGGCATTATCCTCCCACTTACGACCAAAGACCGCTCCCGCTTCCGGCGTGAG
Organism: uncultured Opitutaceae bacterium; assembly: GCA_964355715.1. GTDB lineage: Bacteria > Verrucomicrobiota > Verrucomicrobiia > Opitutales > Opitutaceae > UBA2377. The sequence goes on from CAYHEW010000003.1 coordinate 105,789, forward strand.
CTGGCCGAAGAGTTCTTTGAGTTCCGCGAGTAACGAGAGGCGCGACTTCGGCTGGGCCGCAGAGGAAACTGGCGGGGGCGATGCCAGGCGCCGGCGGCGGGCATCAGCCAGCGACTGATGCTGCACCTGCGGCTTCAACAGTTTCAAAAATTGCTGCCAGGCGGCGACCGGATCGATCCCAGCCTCCTGGAGCTGGGCCTTGATTTCAGCGGTCGTAAGAGGCTCGGAGCCGTCACGCGCGCCGTAGGCCAGATCAAAGACCGAGCTGATGAACCGCGGCGGGTTGGGAACAGGGCGATGCCGGGGATTGTTCATGGGGCGGCAGTCTTACGAAACTGGCGCAACAGGGTGCCCAGTCGCTTACGGGCAGTATACACCTCGGGCACCTTGATGCCAAGCGCCTTTGCGAGGCGTTCGGCCGGGCGGTCAAAGCCTTGGTCGCGAATAACCATCAGCATGTTGCAGACCACCGAGTCCTTCTTGGTGAACTCGATGAATCGCGTGCAGCGCGCGGCAACGTGCGCCTGTTGCAGGGGCGTGAGCTTGGCCTGACTGGGGTCCCAGAACGGCGCATCTGTGTCCAAGCGGTCGAGCGGCTTACCCTCATGGTCGTGGTCAACTCGGTCGGCGCGGTGGGTGTTCTCATAGCTCTCCACCGCATGGCTGACCATGCTCCAAATGTCCATTTTAAGCGCCGGTTCCACCTCGACGTTATCGGGGAGTTTGCGGAAGCCCGGTTGGCCCGGCTCCTTGGTGAGGGCTTGGTAAGTTTCGTGCACGATGTCGCGGGCATGCATCCCGCCGGGGATAGTATCGTCCTCGGTAGGCATGCACCAATGCTTGGACCGCACCAACCGCTCCGTGTAATGCAAAAGCTCATAATATCTTCGCTCACCGTCCGGGGGCGCAAAATAGGTGGTCACGCGCTGAGCCTGCGGCAGAGGATCGGAGGTGGCGGCCATGGGAGGTTGAGCGCCACCATGGGTAAGGTCTGACGACAGACTGGAGCAACCGAATTAGATACGCGCTGGCAGCAAATCTCTCGCGAGGGGGAGGCACGGGACAATAATACCGGCCAAGGCTGCCTTTTTTGCCGATAAAAAATCCCCGCAACGGCAAAAAACACGAATCTCACCGGTATTATTCCCATAGCCGCATCCAGCTTTTGCCCGATGCGCCCACTCTTTACTCCCTTACTCTACCAATGACCGCCCGTTCGAACTCCGCCTATCCACCCGCAGCCTCAACCGAAAAAGGACTCCTCTATGACCTTGCGTTGCCACACCCCCACTTTGACCACCTCTGGCAGGCGGTAATCGTCGAGGAGGACATCAAGACCCGGTTGCTCGCCCAAGCCGTACTTAATTTCACGCTGCGCCCAAAAATCAACCCCGCCCAGATTCCGCTGCACGGGGTAATCCTGCTGGTGGGACCCCCGGGAACCGGGAAAACGTCACTGGCCCGCGGGCTGGCGTCGAAAGTTGCCAAAAGCCTCAGTGGTGCCCGGCCGCTGCATTACCTGGAGGTCGAGCCGCACGGACTCGTCAGCGGGCAACTCGGACGCAGCCAGCAGGCCGTTCGCAATCTGCTCGGCAACGTCGTCGCGGAGCGCGCAACCACGGGGCCACTCGTGGTAGTCCTCGACGAGGTCGAGACCCTGGCGGCGGACCGCCAGCGGCTCAGTCTGGAGGCAAATCCGGTGGACGTCCATCGGGCCACGGACGCAGTGCTGGCCCAATTGGACCACCTTGCGCTGCAGCATCCCAACATTCTCATCATCGCCACCAGTAATTTTCCCCAAGCCATCGATCGGGCCTTCCTGTCCCGCGCGGACCTTGTGATGACCGTCGGTCTGCCAAATGCCGAGGCATGCACCGCGATTCTGCGGGACACGCTGCGTTCCCTCGGCACCGTTTTTCCGAAAATCGCCATGCTTGCGGAAGCCCCCGAGCTTGAGGTCATGGGCCGGCAATGCACCGGCCTGGATGGCCGGCGGATCCGGAAGGCGGTGGTCACGGCGCTGGCCCAATCCAAGGAGCTGGCGTTGGCCCCGGAAAAGCTCTCCTTGCGCGAAGTGAAAGAATCCATCCGGCAAGCGCAGGCGGAATCCAAGGAGGCTGCCCGATGAGCACGGTCATCGCTCGCAAAATCGCCGCCTCGCCGGTCCGCACCAACCCCGAGGCGTGGGAGGTCGTGTGCGTGCTGCTCGCGCCCGACGCCGGCAGCCCTGCGCGCTCCGTGCTGGATCGCGCGACCGGAGTCGCGTGCAGTTCCATCGCCTCAGAAACCCTGGCCGGCGAACCCATCGTGGTTTATGGCTCGGGTCCGCGCATCCGCCTCTATGCACTCTACGACGAGGACTCAACATCAGGTGAGGATACCAGTGAGGGCGCGCTGCCCGAAGTCCCGACCAAAGGGGATTGGCGGATGTCGATTCCTTGCCCCGACGAGGATTACGAGTGGTGTGCGCGGGCAATCAAGGCGTGCGCCCCACATGTTTCCGTGCGGCGGATCGGCGAGGCCGTGCCCGAAGAGAAAAGCAACGCTGGCTCCGCCGCCGTGCAGGTCAACACCCGGGAGTTTCTCCAGTCATGAGCACGACCGTCGCCGTCAATACCTACACCCACACCGCCACCTATCTAGCGGCAAAGATGATGCTCACCCTGAAGGAGATCATCCGGGAAAGTGGGCTAGATCCGCTACAATTCTCCAGTCGCTGGAAATCGCTGGAAGACGGGGTGGCTGTCTGGATGCGCTCGCGACACCTGCAAAGTCTCACGCTGGAAGTTTATTCGCTGCAATCCAACGCGCTGGCCGCACGCTGGGACTTGGAGATCAGCTACACCGCCAGTGGGGACAGCAACTTTTGGACCGATACCGACCTCATCCGCTACAGCATCGCGAAGGTCGGGCTGAATCCCCGGAATTGCGGCTACCGTTTCGTGGTATTCCGGGCCGATGGCGCCCCTAAGATCCAGGGCTGGAGCGACACCACTCTACGATCGACGGAAAAGTTCGCGCGTTACTCCATCGGGTCTCAAATAGGCGCACCGGGCGCTAGTGTCGAAACCTCCTACTGGTTAAAGAAATGATCACTGTCACGGAAGCCTTCCTAAAATTCCGCAGTCGATTGGAGCTCACCGATCGTGAGCAGCACGACGCTTCCCGCCGCCAACGGGAAATCCGCGACCTGTTGGTCGAAAACCTGGCCCGGGAGGAGGACTTTCTGTCGGGCTCGTATGCCCGCTACACGAAGACCAAGCCGCTGAAGGACGTGGATATCTTTTATGTGCTGCATGAGGACGAACGGAAGGACTATCGCACCGATCAACCGCCAGGAAAAATCCTTGCTAAGGTGGAGCAGATCCTCGTTGCCGAATACGGCAAGGATCAGGTTCGGGGCCAGCGCCGGTCGGTCAGTGTCGAGTTTCCCGCCACCGGCGATGACGAGCGCGTAGTCAGTTTTGACGTGGTGCCTGCTTTCCCCAAGGGTGACCATTACGAGATTCCCGACAAGTCGACGACGAAGGGCTGGACGGAAACCAATCCCCGTGTGCACGCCGACAAGGCCACTGCCGCCAACGAGGCCTATGGCGGGCAATGGAAGGGTATGGTCCGAATGCTCAAGCGCTGGAACATGGAGAAGGGTAAGCCTATCAAGCCGTCGTTCTTGATCGAGGTGATGGCCCTGGACCTCCTCCGCCCGCCGTTCAATGGCAACTATCCGTATGAATTCATGGGCTTCTTTGCCACCGCGCGAACCCGAATCATGGATGACTGGGCCGACCCAGCCGGCCTTGGGCCGCCGGTGAGCGACACGATGGGTCCGGCCGAGCGACGCAACGCTGCGACGGCTTTGGGCGCCGCCGCCGATGCGGTCCGCGCTGCCGTTCAACTGGGCAAAAACGGCCAGGAAGGCGCGGCCCTGCAGGCCTACCGGGATCTTTTCGGCGAGCTTTTCCCGCTCTCCTGAACATGGGTAACCAAAGTTCATCCCGACTCGAAGGCGACCGCTACCAGCACCTCTACAGCTGGTTCGAACTGCTGCAGTTGCTGCCCGAGGATTCACCTTACAGTCACGGGATTGTGGAGCATCCCGAAGCCGGCGGCGCGGATGACATCACCCTGTTTCCCCATCCCGGCCGGCCGCTACCTGCTCAGTTTACCCAGGTGAAGTGGCATGTCGACCACTCGGCCCAGTATGATTTTGAACTGCTGGTCGAGATCAAGAAAGGCAGCAAGACCTCCATCCTAGAAAAGCTCCACGCCAGCCACCGTCGGCTTACCGGCACGGGGCGGGTCGAGTTGTGCCTGCTGAGCAACTGGAGCGCCCATCCGGACTTCGGGGTTCATCTCGACGGCCGGACCGAGATGCTGGCCGGGGACTTTTTCACTGCTACCACCAAAGCGGCCAAGGCTGCCCGGGCTCTCTGGTGCAAGTCCCTAGGCATTGAGGTCGCGGAACTGGAGCGCTTCTGCAAATCTCTACGCTTCCGGTTGGGTTTCGGGGGCCAGAAGGAGTTGGAAAGCCGCGTGGATGAGCGGATGGCCTGGCACGGTCTGCTGACCGGCGAAAACGCGCGCCACTTGGTGACGGACCGGGTTTCCGAATGGATTGAACTCGGCGGCCGTGCAAAACGGGTCGACCGCGCCGCCCTCCTGCAGGACATCGACCGTTTGGCCCTGCGGGCGCCGGTGCCACACGAGCCCGCGGTTTGCCTCCACATCCATGGCTGGGTGCGCACCGAGTTTTCTCGCCCAGCAACCGTGGAACTGGATTGGACAAGGCATTTCGACCGCGCCAGCCGACGGACCGGTACCCTCCAGCATTGGCAGGAGGTTCTACTGCCGGAGTTGGCCGCCGTCGCGGCCAAGTTACGCGGCATGCCAGACGGCCGGTTTGTCGACGTGCGCGCCAAGGCTCCCTTAACCGCTAACCTGGCGGTCGGCTTCACGCTGTCCGAGGCGGCAGGTTTCGTCCTGAAGACTGACCAGATCACGGCAGGCCGGCCCCAGCGCTGGGCCACACTGGCCGAACCCAGCGATGCGCATTTCATCGTCTCTAGCGAAATTGGCGGCCCCGGCCCCCGGTTGCTCATTGGCCTTGAGGTTTCGGCGCCCATCGCCGGCGAATTGCACGCATTTGCCGGGAGCGCGCTTCCGCGGTTCGACAGCGTGACCTGTTTGCGACCATCGACCGGATGCGGGGAGAACGCGATCCGTTCCGAATCCGACGCTGTGGCGCTGGCCCTCAGCGCAAAAAGAATGTTTCGCGAACTGCGTTCACGCCTCCAAGGGAGGGAAGTCCACCTAGTGCTGTGCTGTCCCGCGGCCGTCGCACTTTTCATCGGCCATCGCCTTAACGCGCTTGGTCCCGTGTTTGCATACGAGCGGACCGTTGATGGTTCTTACATCCTCGTTCTTCATCTCCACTCGGGCTGATCGTGCACCCCATGCCTCAATCAAACTTCATGCCATTTCCTCTGCGACGCATGCCGGAGGACCCAAGCATCGCCGCACCATGAGCCTTCTTCGCCCATTCGAGCGCTCCGCGCACGGTAGCCTCCTGCCCGGGAAATCCAACACCGCCTTGCTGCGCGAAGTACTGCTCGACCGACGGCTGATCCAGGGCGACCAGCTGGGACCGGGCGATCCTGGGGATTTCGATCATGGCGCTTGGCATGTCGCCTGCCATCTGACCGCCGCAGCGGTAGTTTTTTCTCACCCCGACCACGACTTCGTGTGGCTGGAAGTTTCCCATGACGCGAAGGCGGATCGCTATTTTGCGTCCGCCTCCCTGCGCCTGAACAAAAACCCGATTGCGACCTTCCCGCTGCTTTCTGAGAGCATGGCACAAGTGATGGCGCGATCCACCTTGTTGGGCTTCGTCGAAGGCACGTCCCAAGGCCGCATTTCTGCGCGCGAAATCTCTCCCGACCCCGGCGGGCGGTTTAATGTTTCCTCCCGGCACGAGTATGACCGGCAGCCCGGCGAGGAGCACGACGGGGGGAAGGTCTGGGAGCATTGGTGCGTTTCGCGCGACCTGCGGCCCGACAATCCGTGGTCCGAATCTCTCTTGGATGCTTATGTGGCGCTCGTATCCTGGAGCGGCGACCTTTTCGTCGCGGCCGTGGCCCGGGGCCGGACGAGCTACAGCCATCCCCTCCAGCTGGCGGCTCTGGTGCGCTATCAATTCATCAGCCGCGAAGCCACCGGTCACCCCTTTGCACCCCGTGCCATCCCGCCATCCCTCGAAGCCGAATTCCAGCACGCGGATCCCGCTCGTTCGCTCCGTGCCGCAGAACAATTGGTATGGAACGGTGCCGCGCCCGCTTACCATATGTTCGCACGCCGGCTGACAAGTTTCGCGCCGCCGGCGTCATTTCATTCCGCCGAGCAAGTGATTGAATCCTCCAACCCCACCTGATCCATGCGATATTACATTTCCCGTGAACAAGCCGATCTCGACACCATCCTTGCGATTGGCGATCCCACTGACAGCCGGAAAGCCTGCTGGAAGGCGGTTAAGGCCGGTTCGAGGGTAATTGCCGAATTTCAGCGCCTGGCGCCGCGCCAGAAATGGTCCTCACTGAGGCAAGCCCTGTCCCGGATGAATCCCCTGGCCCGGCGCATCCTCGAAATGCGGTCGGCAGCAATCCAAGTCTTCAAGCAGGCTCCCCACCATGAGCAGGGATACCGCCTGTCGGCAGCCACGGGTGTGAAACACCCGCGTGCCGTGGGAGCCCTTTGCCTTATTAGCGGCCATTTAGGCCTCGAAATTCCCGCCGCACTTGACCCAGCGCGAGTCGTCCTAGATGTCGAACATATGGAGCAAGCCTTGGGGCCGGCCAGTTTGAACGAGATCCTTGCCGTCCGGCTTGCCGTCGGTGAATTCGTCTACATTTCCACCAATGTGTCGGAAACGCCCCAGCTCATACGCAATGTGCGGAACGGCGAAGTCGACACCCGCTCCACTTCAGCGATGACCGCTAGCAAGGTGATTGCCGCGATCCAGGCCGGTGCGGACGTGGTCAAGGTCGGCTTCGCAAATCTAGACCCCACCAAACAAGACCTGCGCTCCGCGGAAGTCCTTTTGCAGATGCGGCTGGTCCGCGACATGGTTGACCAAGCGGTCGCGGGGCGTCTGGTCAACATGCCCCTGAACCGCACTACGCGTTATCCGCTGTGTGCGGTGTTCTTCCCAGAGATCGGTATCGACTCCCATGGGGACCGGCCCTTTACGATCGCCGAGCGCGGTATCCAACTCGCAGCCGATGCGGGCTGGCAAATGGTGCTCATAGACACATTTGAGAAACATACCGGCCGCCGTTACGCCGATTTCCTTTCCGAAAAAGAGACTGCAGCGCTAGCAAAAAAGGCCCACGCACACGGTCTGGAGTTCTGGGTCGCCGGCTCAATCAAACGAACTGAAATTCGCGGGCTGGTGGCGTCCGGTGTTGACCTGATCTGCTTCGGTGGCGCGGCCCGCCATGAGGACGGCATTCGCACCAAGACGCATAAAGGGAAGGCTGACCAAACTATAAAAGCGCCTTTGGTCGGCGAGCTCCTACGCGAGTTCCAAAAAGCCGAACGGACCAAATGCCACTCTTAGAAAGACCAGATCATCCACTAATCGCCTCCTAAGTTGGAGACGTGCAGCTAACCGGTCCGATATTCTCAATTGCTCTACTGCCCCCAAAAATATGAGCCATTCTCTTGGGTTGCCAGACATGGATACGAACCACCCACGCGTAAAAGCAAACATAGTCCGGTCTGGCACCAGTCACCCTTTCTTTCCTGAGCCAAATGAGGCTAATAGCGTTCTGCCAACAGAAACTCGCCGTGCATAATCCGAATGGTAATTTAACAGTCTGCTCTATCGTAGTCGTAAAATTTTCTCTCTCGCCCAATACAGGAGCACACCGCGAACGTTATTAGCCTCACTTCAGTTCGTGTTGAATTCCCGTCGGCCCGACCATTTGAGGAGAAACGCAGGACAGGACTTGATGCGTTTCATCGCGTGTAATCGCGACTGGTTCAGGAACTTGCGGGAAATCATTGCGCACAACGCCACGTCCCGACGCAACGGCCGACGGTCCGGAAGGGCCTACGGAAGTGCAGGTCTTTCAACTCTCTCCGAGCACCCGCAGTGCCACTTTCGCACCCTCTTCGGTCGCCAGCGTGGCGAACGCCGCGCAGGCCGTTTCCGATTCACCTCGGATGCGCATCTCGTGGATCGCCGTGTTGATGAGGGAGGCCCTTTGGGTGGTGGGCACCCGCAGGATCGCCAAGACCTGGCTGCGAAATCCCGAATCCTCCTTCGCCGCGATCAGCAGACGGGCCAGCGCATCGCCGGGATCGCCTGCGGGGTTCATCACCGCATTCCAGATTTTTGCGAAGAATTTCATGTTTTTTGCCGAAGGTTCAACCGGTGTCCGCTCACGTCGCGAAATCCACCCAAGCCTGCACGAGTCGCACGGCGGCGGTCTTGATCTCGGCGAGCGGCAGGACCTGCTGGCCGTCTGAGTAATGGGAGGCCAGGTCCGGTGGAGCGCCTCGCGGGTACTTGAAAACCCAGCCGTCGATGCTGAGGCCCAGGGCCCCGTACGTGCGCACGGCGCCGCCGGCGGCGAGGCCGACGGACTCGAAGGGATCGTAGCGGATTTGGGGGAACTGTTGTTTGATGCAGGCGAGCAGGCGCTCGTACCGCTGCGCCTGCGCGGGGTTGAAGTTGCCCGGCGGCAGCACCGGGGCCGTCCACATGCCGTCGCGAGTCGAGAAACCGTGGAGGTCCACGAAGGTGTCGACCGCCCGACCCTGTGCGCGCCAAGCGTCGAGGGTCTGGCGGATGCTGCCCACATCGATCACCGGGTCGGGGCGCTCCCATTCGCGGTTCAGGTTGCGGCCCGAACGGTGGATCCGCCCGCGGCCCTCCGCCACGGCGTCGACGTTGACGATGGGGATGAGCTTGAACTCATATTTCCGACGCGCCGCGGCGGCGAGCGGGTCGTCGGACACCAGGAACTCCGCCATCCCCTCGTGCCCCCACCCCGCGCCGAGTTCGGCGCAATGCTGCAGGCCGGTGAACCACGCCGCCTGCTTGGCCGCCGGCGGCACTGCGGGATCGGTGATGCTGAGCAGCGGGATGTCGCGGCCCTCGGTGGATCGCCCGGTTGATTCCACGCGGACAAAAGGCGAACCCGCCAACCGGTCCGCCAGCCGACGCAGCCGGTCGGTCGTGTAGGGATACTGGTACGAAATCCAAAGCGTGTCGTGCCGGCAGGTGTGCTCGGCTACGACGATCTTCTCGTCCGCCAAACCACTGCCGCCCAGCAGACGTTTCCGCGGGACCCGTTCCCAATGGTCGCCATCGTCGCTGACCACGGGGAAATCCGGGTTGGCGTACACGACCGAGACGTCGTCCGCCTTGAGCCGCTCGTGCACGACATGGATCCGCAGCGTGACCGTCTGGTTCAGGCAGCCGTCGAGACGGAACAGGAAACTGAAGTTCGCCCCGTCGCGCGTGTCGCCCGGACCATCGAGGCTGCGGAGCGAAAGGAATCCATCCCTATACTCCTCCGCCAGGTACGGCCAGCAGTCGAAGACATTGGGCGCCGTCTCCTCGACCCGGGCCAGACCGCCGCCGGCGAAGTCGGTGCTGAGGCGGATGCGCGCGCCCTGAAAGGTGAATTTCGTGCTCATGGGCTGCCGCAGGACGAGGACCGTGGTGTCACCATCGCAGGACCACGCTGGTCCGGCCGGCGTCCCGCCACAACCCATCGTTTGCGCCTACCGGTAGGAATCCAATGCGTTTGACGATCCCAGTAGGCCGGCGAATACGTGATGGCGGCGCACGCCGCCCTATTCCCCATGCAACTCGACCCCAATGTCACCGCCCGCGGGCTGGTCAAACTCTGGAATTATTTCTCGCATCACATCATCGCGAGCCCCGGCGCGGCTCATCCGATGCAGGCGTGTTTCGAGGAATCCTATGTCGTCATCGGCGCCGCGCGCGCGATGGACCTGATGAGCGATGCGCGGATGACGGCGATCTGCCGCCGTTTCAACCTGCGGCAGATGGACTACCAGGGCGTGCATTATCCCGACATGCTCGACATGGGCTACGGTTACCGCCGGGACGCGAAGGACATGGTCGCCTGCTCCTGCGTCGCCGACAACGCCTCGACGGCCAACGGCATGCTCGAAGGCATCGCGCGTTTCCCGCACCTGCCGGAAAATCCCAAGGTCCTCGCCTGCCTCAAGCGTTTCATCGACCACTGCCTCGCGCACTACCTCACCAGCAAGGGCGTGATGGGCGTCGGCGTGCTCAACCACCAGGTCAACCCTCCCGGCATGGAGGAGTACTGGTGCGCCAACGCGCTTTTCGCCTCAACGCTGATCCGTTATGCGACCGTCACGGGTGAGACGAAGTACTTCGACGCCGCGGTGCCGCTCGTGGAGTACATCAGCACCTACGACTACAAGCACACGCTCTGGGAAGAATGGTCGAAGAGCGCGCCGCAGCAGATCCTGATCTACACGGCCGAAGGCCTGATCGCCGCGCTCGCCAGCCCGGAGATGGAGAAGCGCCTGCGCACACCGCTGCGCAATGTCATCCAGCATTCGCCGAAAGCCGATCCCGAGGCGATCGTGCCCGCGCAGGCGCCGAACCTGATGAAGGTTGAGCTCGCGGGCGCGAGCCAGACGCTCGGCAACACGATCTGGGATCGCCTGGTGGCGCGGTTCGCCGAGTTCACCGACTGGTTCCACCAGAATCAGATGGCCGACGGCTGCTTCGAGCACCCGGCCAATGACCACTTCCGCTGCTATGAGCCGCTGACCGCCGGCCTCCTGCTCGAGGCGTCGGCGCTCACGCCGGACCGCGCCTGGCTCGAGCCCATCGCCGCCAAGCAGCTGCGCTTCATGGCGACGAACCCGGGCAAGCTTTACTACGGTCTTTACGCCAATGACTTCGCGTCCGGCATGGCCTTCTACTCCTTCGCCACCGCCGGCGAGATCCTGAAAAAGCGTGATCCGCAGGCCTGGGACGCCGCGCTCCGCGGTGTCTTCGACCGCGGCGAAGACCTCTGGTAACGCCTCCGCCCCTCGCCCTCGTGCCATGAAGCTCAATCCTGACGTCGTCGCCCGCGGCCTGATCAAGCACTGGAATTACTTCTCGCATCACATCATCGCCAGCCCGGGCATGGCCCACCCGATGCAGGCCTGTTTCGAGGAGGCCTATGTCGTCATGGCCGCCGCGCGCACCATGCCGCTGCTCGACGACGCCCGCATGACCGCCATCTGCCGGCGCTTCAACGACCGCATGATGCAGTACCAGGGCGTGCACTACCCCGAGATGTTCGACATGGGTTACGGCTACAAGCGGGACGCCAACGGGGTCCCCAACTGTTCCTGTGTCGCCGATAATTCCTCGACCGTGAACGGCATGCTCGAGAGCGTGCGCTGCTTCCCCCACCTGCCGGAGAACCCGAAGGTGCTCGCGAGCATCAAGATCTTCCTCGACCACTGCCTGAAGCACTACCGCACCAACAAGGGCGTGATGGGCGGCGGTGTGTTCCTGCACCGGATCGACGGGCCGGGCAGCCTGGAGTACTGGTGCGCCGACTCGCTCTTCGCCACGAACCTGATCCGCTATGCCGACCTGACCGGCGAGGCCAAGTACTACGACGCCGCGGTGCCGATGATCGAGTACCTGGCGACGTTTGATTACCGGAAGACCTACTTCAAGGAATGGACTCACGCCGGTCCGCAACAGATCCTCATCTATACCTCGGAAGGACTGCTCGCTGCCCTGACGAGCAAGGAGATGAAGCGGCGCCTGATGGTCCCACTGCAGCATGTCATTCAGTTCAGTCCCGCTGCCGAGCCGGAGGCCATCGTCCCGGCGCAGGCACCCAATCTGGTCAAGGCCGAGCTGGACAGCGCTCTGCAGGCGACCGGCAATACGATCTGGGAGCGGCTCGTCGCCCGCCACGCCGAGTTCGCCGACTGGCACCACCAGAATCAGCTGGCCGACGGCACGTTTGAGCACCCGCTCGACGATCACTTCCGCTGCTACGAGCCGGCGCTCGCCTGGCTGCTCCTCGAGGCGGCGCGCGGGGTCGACGGTTGTGCGCGGCTCGAGTCCATCGCCGCTAAGCAGCTGCGCTTCATGGCCGGCGACGGCGGCAAGCGTTACTACGGCCTGTGCGCAAATGACTTCGCCTCGGGCCTGGCCTGGCTGTCCTTTGCCACCGCCGGCGAGATGCTCGCGCAACGGGACCCCGAGCGCTGGGAAACCGCCATCCAGGGCGTCTTCGATCGCGGCGAGGAAATCTGGTGACCGGCCGCCGGGCCGCGCGCGCAGTTTCAGGTTTACAAGCCGATCCCCTGACCTAGGTTTCGCGACGCATCACGCGCCCAGCCCGGGTGGCGGAATTGGCAGACGCAGTGGACTCAAAATCCACCGCCCTCTAAAGGCTTGTGGGTTCGACCCCCACCCCGGGCACCAAGTCCGGTGCGGCCGGATTATTTGCGACCCTTGTCTTTATCCTTGTCGCGATCGTGCTCGTTGTCGCGATCACGGTCGCGGTCACGGTTGTCATCATCGCAATCGTCATCGTCGTCATCACGGTCATCACGGCCCTTGCCCTTGGTCAGCAGGTCCCGGGTGCCGAGTACCTGGAATGACCCGTCAGCCATGGGCCGATAGACTTCGATGCGGTAGCTGTGCGTGCCCCTGGCCGTGTCGAAATTCAGCTGGTAGTGATGGCCATTGATGGAGTAGTCGGGCGGATTCGGATTGCCGCCATCGCCGTAGGGATAGATCGCCGGCTCGCCGAAGGTGCCATTGGCATAGACTTCGTAGATCGCGATCAGCACCGAGGTGTCGCGGACAAAGTCACCGCCGCAGGTCAGCGTAAACTTGATCGGCATCTCGGAGCCGCCCTCGACCGTCTTGCCGAGCGAGATGGGCGGAAGCCAGATCAGGTTGCGGCATACCGGCGCCGCGTCCTGCTGGATGGTGTAGGTCGTCGAGGCCGAGGCGGAACCATCGGGATTGGTCGCGGTGACCGTCAGGGTGTGCGCGCCGCCCGCGGTGTAGCTGATCGTGCCGCTGCCGGAGACGCTGGTCGTGCCGAGCCCGGTCAAGACGGGAGATTGGGCCACGCCATCGATGGCGACTGCGACCGCGGAGATCGGGCCGGTGGCGGCGTTGGCCGTGAAACTGTAGTTAACGACGGTCGCCGCGTCCCCCTCCGTGCGGGTGAAGACCTGGCCCGCCGCCGGCGTCAGCATGCTCACCACCGGCAGATCGGGCACCGGCGCCTGGGTTCGCACCTTGATCGGAATCGTGACGGGCGTGGCCGTGCCGTAGGCGCTCGACGCCGAGAAAACCAGCGTGTAATCGCCGGCCACCAGACTGAGCGAGGCCGAAGCGGTGACCGTGGTGCCCGGACTGCTGGAACTCAGCGCGATCGGCGTGCCGTCGAGCGTGGCCCCAACGCTCACGTTACCGTAAACACTGGTGGCGGTAAAGCTGACCGGAACGGTGGCGGCAGAACTGCCCGCCGGATAAAGGAACTGGGCGCCCGAGGTGGGGGAGGCGACCGTGATGCTGGGAGGCGGCGCGGAAACGACGACGGTGACGTCGGCCGAGTCGTAGCCGGTACCGTTGTTGTTCGTGGCTGCGACACTGATCGTGTAAATGCCGGGAGCGCTGACCGTCGCCGTGCCTGTCGCCGAGGCGTCGAGCGTGTTCAGTCCGGTCATCGTGAGCGAAATCGGCGTGTTGCCGATCTTGGCCTGCATGGCGTCAACCGTCGCGCCATTGTCGCCGACCACCGCCGCGAAGATCACCGGGATCGCCAGCGGACCGACCGCCGGATAGTAGGTCAGATTCGCACCGTTGCTGGGGTCCTGCAGCGTGACCGTCGGCGGCGAGAGGTCGACGGTGGCAGTTGGTGCCACGCGTGCGTTCACCGTGGAGCCGGCATCGGGTACGGTCAGGCCGACCGGCCAGCCGGTCGTCGTCACCAAGTACGAATAGTCACCCGCGAAATTGCCTGGCGGCACTGACACCGTCACCGTCACCACCTTTTGCTGGGTTGGCCCGGTGACGTTCATCGTCGATGGATTCAGCGAAATGAACGAAAGCGCGATCGCATCACTGACACCCGAAGGTTTGGAGAGTACGGTAATTTTGAACCCGATGGTGAGATTCGAACCCGCGGCAATCGAGTTGGGCGTCGTGATGGTGATCGGATAACTCTCGTTGAGGGGCTGGTTGCCCTGCACTGGCATGACCTTGGGATTGTACTGTACGCCCGGAGAAGGAATGGCGTGGGCGGCTCCGCCAAAGACGAAAGCGGCGCCCAGAATGGCAGCGAATCGGCGAAGAAAATTTTTCATGGGGAACGACCGGCTACGGCAAGGTGGGGAGTGTGGGATTCAAACGAAGTCGTGAAGGTCCGTGAGACATTTTAGGTATATGACCCTAAAGCAGGCGCACCGAATGGATCCGAGTTGAAGCGATCGATTCGACAAAATCCACGCCAAATTTGGGGTACATCCACCCATCACTAAGTAGTTTTGCATATCAATCCGGCCAAGATCCGCCTGCCCTCGCACCGCAAGGTGTTGATTCAGAACACAATTTCACTGAGGTGAGGCCATCTTCCCGGTTTTTGGTGACCGCCCATGGGGCCAAACACCCATCCGGCCGGGAATTTTGAAGTGGCCTCACTGGGGAAATCGGAACTATCTGTACCCAGCCTATCTGATGGCGTCCTGCCCCGGATCAATCACTCACCCACCGCCCATGCACCGCCGCCCGACCCCTTCGCCGTCGACCGGGCACTTCGGAATCACCTTCCGATGGGTGGTCTCCCTGTTGCTGGTCGCTGCAATGGCGACTTCCAGCCGGCTCCCGGCGGCCACGATCGTCTGGGCCAATGTCGGCACGACGTTCAGCACCGGGTCCAACTGGGTCGGCGGCACGGCTCCGGCCAGCAGCCTGACCACGGACATCGGTTCATTCCAGGCCTCCACGGTCTCGTTCAATCCCAATCTCACCGCCAGCCGGTCGATCGCCGGGCTTGAGTTTACCTCCGGCTCGGCCGGATGGACGTTCTCGGGCTCCGGCGGCGTTCGCACCCTGACGATCGGCGGCTCGGGCATCGTCAGCAATTCCTCGAACGTCCAGACTTTCAACAATGCCAACCTCGCCATCGCCTTGGGCGCGGCCGCCACCTTCACCAGCAACGGCACGGGCGGCCTCACGTTCGGCAGCACCCTGAGCAGCTTCAACAACGGCGGCTTCCTCCTCACCCTCTCCGGCACCAGCACGAGCTCCAGCAACGTGATCGCCGAGGTCATCGCCGGCACGGGCGGCCTCACCAAGACCGGCACGGGCACCTGGACGATCTCCGGTGCGAACACCTACGGTGGCACCACGAACATCGGCACCTCCGGTGGCACGACCGGCGGCACGCTGACGCTCGGCGCGAACAACGTGCTGCCGGGCACGGCCGTCAACATCTACGGCGGCACGCTCGATATCAACACCCGCACCGACACGATCGGCGCCCTCAACCTGGGCGGCGGCGCCGCCGGCACGACGGCGAACATCACCGGCTCTACCGGCACCCTCACCCTTGGCGGCAACCTCACCTACAGTGCGACCAACAACGCCGACGGCGCCGTCATCGCCGCCAACCTCAATCTGGGCGGCGCCGGCCGCACCTTCACGGTCAACAACAGCACCAACGCCGCAACCGACCTCACGGTGAGCGGTAATATCGGCGCAACCAACCGCGCGCTCACGATCACCGGCGCCGGCAACACCCTCGTCAGCGGTAACATTGCCACCGGCACCGGCACCCTCACCAAGTCCGGCACCGGCACCCTCACCCTCTCCGGCAGCAACACTTACAGCGGTACCACGACCCTCTCCGCCGGCACGCTCAACATCAACAGCGCCACCGCGCTGGGCACCGGCACGCTCTCGTTGGCCGCCGGTACAACGATCGACAACACGAGTGGCGGCGCCGTCACGCTGTCCAACAACAACGCCGTGACCGTGGCCGGCAACTTCACGTTCACCGGCACGAACAACCTCAACCTCGGCACCGGCGCCGTGAGCCTGGGCGGCGCCAACCGCACCATCACCACGACCGCCGGCAACCTCACCCTCGGCGGCGTCATCAGCGAATCCTCGGGCTCGCGGCGCCTCACCAAGGCCGGCGCGGGCACCCTGACTCTCACGGGGGCCAACACCTACAGCGCCGGCACCACCATCAACGCCGGCACGCTCTCGGTCACCTCCCTCGCCAACGGCGGGGTGGCCAGCGGGATCGGCGACTCCACCAACGCCGCCACCACCCTCGTCATCGATGGCGGCACGCTGCAGTACACCGGAGGCACGGCCAGCACGAACCGGCTGTTTACGCTCGGCACCACCGGCGGCACGCTCGACGCCTCGGGCTCGGACGCACTGACGTTTTCCAACACGGGCGCCGTCACCCTGAGCGGCACCAACACCGCCCGCACCCTGAATCTCACCGGCTCCAACACGGGGGCCAACACCTTCGCGAGCTTGCTGGCCAATAATGGCACCGGCGCGACCGCCCTCACCAAGGACGGCACCGGCACGTGGGTATTGAGCGGCGCCAATACCTACACCGGCACGACGACCGTCAACAACGGCACGCTGCGGATCGGCGCGAGCGACCGCATCGCCAACACCTCGAACCTGGTCGTCAATGCCTCCGGCACCTTCGATCTCAACAACTTCAACGAAACCGTCGGCTCGATCGCCGGAGCCGGCGCGGTCACCCTCGGGTCGGGCACGCTCACGTCTGGCGGAAACAACACCAACACGACCTTCAGCGGCGCCATCGGCGGGACCGGCGGCCTGACCAAGGCTGGCACCGGCACCCTCACCCTCTCCGGCAACAACACCTACTCCGGCACCACGACGATCGCCGCCAGCGGCGGTACGATCCTGGCCGCCAACAACAACGCCCTCGGCGGCGCAACCGGCGCCGTCACCGTCAACACCGGCGGCACCCTCGCCCTCGACACCGGCGTCAACATCACCAAGTCCACCGGCACCCTCACGCTCACCGGCACCGGCACCAGCGCCTCGACCGGCGCCCTCCACAACGCCGCCGCCACCGGGCAGACCGCCCAGTGGACCGGCAACATCACCCTCGGCGGCAACGCCACGATCACCGCCGCCGACAATCTCCTGATCCTCGGCGACGACCTGAATTTCGACAACACGATCAACCTGGGCGCCTTCACGCTCACGCTGAACACCACTTCTGCCACCGGCGTGACGCCGACGTACCAGCCCGATCCCGCCTACTTGCTGGATCCGACGAACATCTACATCGCCGGCACGATCACCGGCACCGGCGGCCTGACCAAGACCGGCGCGGGCACGGTGAACCTCATCACCGACACCTCCAATTCGTACTCGGGCGCCACCACCGTCACCGGCGGCAAGCTTATCGTCGACGGCGTGGGTGACGCTCCCGTGATCTCCAGCTCGAGCGTGGTTGTCGGCAATTCCTCCTCGCCCGGTGCGGCTGACTCCGTGGTCCTGCAGACGGGCCAATTGGCCAACGCCCCGTCCGCCAACAACCTCATCGGCACCTACGACAACGGCACCAACACCGCGAGCACGAGCCTGACCGTCTATTCCGACGGCCTCTTCAACCTCAACGGCGGCAGCAACGCGTTCACCACCCTGAGCCTCACCGGAGGTCATGTCACCGGCGGCAACATTTCCTACAACCCGCTCCTCACGCTCACGAGCGGCATCACGACGAGTGCCTCCAACCGCACGGCCCTCATCGAGAAGAGCAACGTCGGCATGTCCGCCAACAGCTTCACGATCTCCGTCGCCTCGGGCACCACGCCCAGCGGCATCGACCTGCAGATCGACTCGATCATCCAGAACGGCATCGGCTTCACCAACAGCAACTCGTCCACGAGCTTCGCGAAGACCGGGACCGGCACCCTCCTGCTCACCGGCACCAATGTCTACCAGGGCGCCACCGACATCCAGCAGGGCGTCGTCATCCTCCAGAACAACGCCGGGCTCGGCCAGATCGGCCCCACCCTCGGCAGCCTAGACAACAGCACCACCGTCCAGAGCGGGGCCCAGCTGCAGCTGCAGGGCGGCCTGACGATCGGCAGCGAGACCCTAACCCTTTCCGGCACCGGCGTGAGCGGCACCGGCGCCCTGCGGAGCGTCAGCGGCACCAACACCTACAACGGCTTCATCCGCCTCGCCGCCGACACCCGGATCAATGTCGACTCCGGCTCGACCCTCAACATCACGAACCCCAACGGTGTGAACAGCTCGATCCTGAACGGCACCGCCGCCGGCATGAATCTCATCGTCGGTGGCGAGGGCGACGCCGCGATCAACGGCGCCATCGGCGTGAACGTCGCGAACGTCACCAAGGAGGGCAACGGCACCCTCACCCTCGCCGGCAACAACGCCTACACCGGCGCCACCGCCGTGACCGATGGCATCGTCCGCGTCACCCACAGCAGCGGCCTCTCCGGCTCCGGCGCCACCGTCACCGACGGCGCCGCCCTCCAGTTCGCCCAGGACGCCGGCAACAACAACATCAGCGTCGCCGCCGTCGGCGCCACCATCAGCGGCACCGGCGTGAGCGGCGGCGGCGCCATCCAGAATGTCACCGGCACGAACACCTACGCCGGCAATGTCACCCTCGCCGCCAACTCCAGCATCACCGCGAATTCCGGCAGCGCCCTGACCCTCAGCGGCGCCGTCAGCGGCGCCGGCTACGCCCTCGAGACCGGCGGCACCGGCAACCTCACCTACAGCGGCGCCATCGGCGGTACCGGCACGACCGTGACCAAGGTCGGCACCGGCGCGGTGACGCTCTCCGGCTCAGCCGCCAACACGTTCACCGGCAACCTCGCCGTCAACGAGGGCACCGTGAACCTCAACAAGACCGACGGCGTCAACGCCACCGGCGGCAATGTCGTGGTCGGCGACAGCGTAGGCGCCGCGAGTTCCGCCAACCTCGTCTACCAGGCAAGCAACCAGCTGGCTGATGGCACCGATCTCACGCTCAATTCCGACGGCCGCATCGCGATGGGCACGTTCTCCGACTCCGTCTCCACGCTGACGGGCTCCGGCCTCCTCGACCTCGGCACGACGGGCGCGCTCATCCTCGGGGCCGACGGCGGCGCGTCGCTCTTCTCGGGCTCGATCACCGGCTCCGGCAACCTCCAGGTCGCGTCCACCGGCGCCCTCACCCTCGGCTCCGACATCAGCTACACCGGTTCCCTCACCCTCGCCGGTGGCACCCTCACCCTCAACGACAGCGACCTGTCGGTCACCAACCTGGTCATCACCGGCAATTCCGTCATCGATTTCGCCGGCACCGCCTCGAACATCTTTGCCACCAGCCTGGTCTTCGCCAACTCCAGCGTGACGCTCTCGATCCTCAACTGGAACCTGGCCACCGATTTCTTCTACGCCAACAACTGGGCGGGCGCCATCCGCGGCTACGACGCGCAGGGCCAGATCCCGATGAACCAGATCACGTTCGCGGGCTGGACCAACAACGAGACGGGCTGGGAGGTCTATTCGGACCGCATTCGCCCGAACGTCCCCGAGCCCTCGACCTACGGCTTGATTCTCACCGCCGCCGGCCTCGGGCTCTTCGGCTTCCGCCGCTGGCGCGCCGGGCGCAAGCGCTGAGGGACTTCTACGCCAGCGGCACCAGGTTGTGCTGCTCGTAGGGATCAGCGCGGAGGTCGAACTCCAGCCACGGTGTGCCGTCGGCGTTGAACACAAATTTGCGCTCCGGGCTGCGCCAACCGTGCCAGACCCGGTCGCATTGGTGCGGCAGGCGGACGACGCTCGGCATGGAAATCTCGGCGGTCCTCCGCGGGCAGCGCCAGACCCGCCCCTCCGTCCAGGCGTGCGTCATGGCCGGCAGGTCGAGCAACGAAACCGGCGCGTCGTCGCGTCGCGGTGCCACTGCCGGATGCCGGACGAGCAGCGGCACCCGCACGCTCTCCTCGTGGGGCCAACCCTTGCGGAAGCACCCCTGGGCCCCGTGCATGTCGCCGTGCACGCTGGTGAAAACCACGACCGTATCGGCCGGCACCGCCGCGAGCAGCCGCCCGATCGCGCGGTCGGTGGCCTCGATGTGGGCATAATACCCGACCAATTCGCGGCGAGCCTGGTCGGCGGCGGCAGCCGGGACGTTGGGCCGCAGGCCGATCTGCGCAGGATCGCGCGGGACGATGCCGGCTGCGCTTGCCCCGTACGGCGGATGCGGCGCCTCCAGGCTCACCACGCAGAACCAGCTCCCCGCTTCCCGTGCGCCTGTTTCCGCCATCCAGCCGGCAGCGCGCTCGACCAAAACGTCGCTCTGGTACCCGCTCACCTGCACCGGCTCCGGCAGGCGTGTGCCGTGCAGCCACGGGTCATTGAGGAGGAACCCGCTCTCGAAACCCTCCCAGTAGCCGAAGCCGCCGCGGCGCTCCGGCGGCACCGGGCTTCGGGCGTGCGCCTCGCCGACCAGCGGCGCCTGCGGATCGCGCGGCGCGAGGTGCCACTTGCCGAAAAAGGCCGTCGTGTAGCCGCGCGCCCCCAGGTCGTGCGCGATCGTACGAGCCGTGGCTGGCAGCGGATCAAAATAGTCGACGACCCCGTTCAACGGCGACGGCACGCCGGTGAGCAGCGCGGCCCGGGCAAACGGTCCGAACGGATGCGGCGTGACCGCCTGCGCAAAATCCACGCTGGCCGCCGCCAGCGCATCCAAGGCCGGAGTCCGGGCGTTGGGGTCGCCCGCATAACCGCAGGCCTGGGCCCGCCACTGGGTGGTCACGATCCACACGATGTTCGGTTGCGCCGGCATGCTTCGCTTCCCACCCTCCGGGAATCGCTCCCCGATGACAACCCCGGACCTGGCCGCGCCCCGCGCCCGCTTTCTCCTGCCGCCCGAACTGCTGTTTCCCCACACTGCCGATCGCGCCTTCATCGGCCCGGCGCTGCTCCGCCTGAAGGACGGCACGGTCCTCATGGCCGCCCCGCGAGGCCGGCCCCCGGTGGATTTTCGCCAGCTCGCGACGCAGCTGCCGCTGCCCATGATCCACCGCAGCGCGGACGGCGGCCGGACGTGGACGGAAGCCGGCCGGTTCGCGATGGATTGGAAGCTCGACGGGATCCCCAGCGACGGCGGGCTGACCTTCCTGCGCCTCCACGACGGACGCACCGCCGCGCTGTTTCATCACCACCGCGCCCATGGCGGCGGGATGCCGGCAATCACCTTTTCCTCCGACGAGGCCCGCAGCTGGACCCCCGCGCGCCTGCTGCTGGCGCACGACGACGTCTTCTACGTGATGAACGATCGGCTCATCCAGCTGCGTCGTGGCCGGCTCCTCGTGCCGGTCTCGCACAAGCTCGGCCAGTGGGAAGGCGACATTGACGAAAACCTCTGCGTCCTCAGCGACGACGCCGGGGCCACCTGGCGGTTTTCCCGGGGGCGGTTGAAGCTGGATCACGCGCGCGGACTCGCCGAGCCGGCCGTGGTCGAGTTGCCCGACGGCCGGCTCCTGCTGCTGGCCCGCACCGGGGCCGGATCGCACCACGCGGCCTGGTCGGAAGACGGGGGCGAGACTTGGACCGCGCCGCAACCCACCAGCCTAACCGCCGCCTGTTCACCGCTGACCCTGCACTGCCTGCCGGACGGTCGGGTGATCGTGCTCTACAATCATGCCACGCCCCTTGCGGACGGCGCCTTCTTCCCGCGTAATCCGCTGGTGTACGCCGTGTCGGCCGACGGCGGCCGCCAATGGTCGGCCCCCGTGATCATCGACGACGAGGGTCTGGCCGGCCTGACGGGACACACATTGCAGCACATCTATCCCGGGGTGTGCTTCCTGCCGGAGGGCATCCTGGTCGTGTATTCGACCCATTACGCCACGCTCGACGGCAGCTTCAGCCAGCCGGAAGGCACGTGGCGGATCGGGGGCGGCAAGCGTTGCCTGCTCGCCTACCCAATTTGACCCGCGCACCCGCGGCGCCGGACCGCAGGTCACTGCAGCTTGAACGGTAATCCGCGGTAGCGTGCCGCCAGGTGGTCCAGGATCTCGCCGGTGGCCTGGGCCTTCACGTCCTCGCCCGTGCGAATCGTTTTCGCCGGGAGCACGTTGTTCACGATCACGCAATAGCTGCTGCTGACCATGATGCCGAGGAGTTCGCCGGTCTGGCTGAAGACGAGATCGCCGCGCGACGGCGCGAACTCGCCGAAGAGGCGCGTGACGAGCCGGTTGTCGACACTCACGTAGCCGGGCTGGCTGGCGTCGAGCTTGAAGCCGACGCGGCCGTAGCCGGTGCCGCCGCCGCTGATGAGGACGGCCTCGGGAAATTTGAACGGCTCCAACGCGGTCTGATAGACCTTCACGCCGAGGGCGGACACCTGCTCGGCGCTGACCGGCAGCACCACGATGCGCGGGTCGAGCGAGAGGAAATCGAGACGCTCGGCGGCCGTGCGGTAGCTGGGCGGCCGCGTGAACTCGGCGGTGATCTTCTCCCAGTCGGCGCCATTCTCGCTGAGGGAGAACGGCGTGTCGTCGATGTGCAGCAACGCGTAGACGCTCTCGCCGTCGGTGATAAACACCGTCCGGGCCTCCTTCGTGCGCGTGATGGGGCCGAGGAAGGACTTGCGGTGGGCGGTGAAATGCGTCCGCACGCGGTTGGTGAGAAAATCGTTGAACAGGACGTTGGCGTTGATCGGCCGGTTGTCGCGGATCTCCTGGGTGAGGGCGCCGGACCGCTCCGCCAGCTCGCCCACGCCCTGGGCCAGCTGCACCGTGGTCGCCTGGACCTTCACGCGCTCCTCCCGCTCGGCCTCGGCCTGGCGTTTGAAGACCTCAGCGGTTTCCTTGAGCATGACCTTCTCCTGCTCGGCCACCTTCACGGCGACGGTCAGGCCCTCGATCTTCTGCCGGGCCTCGGTCTGGGCCCGCTCGAGGCCGGCGATGGCGTCCGCCTGCCGCTGCGCCTCGGCGCGCTTGGCGTCGAGTTCCTGCTGCAACTGGGCGAGTTGCTCCTTGGTGAGCGTGGCGTCCTGAGTCGCGGCGGCCACGCGGCGCGACAGCTCCGCGGCTTCGCGCTGGGTGCCCGTCAGCGTGGTCGCCAGCTGGGTGCGCTCGGCCTGGAGCTGCGTGAGGCTCCGTTCACGCTCGGCGAGGACCGACTCGGTGGAGGTGAGTTTCTCCGCGAGCGCCTCCCGGGCACCGCGCTCGTCGACCAGGACGGTCTGCATCGCGGCCACCAGATCGTCGTCCTTCGTCGCCACGTTCGCGCCCATCTCGGGCACGGGCGGGCGATTCACCGACGCCGGTTCCGCCTTCTCCCAACGCGTGAGCGCGAGGAGATTCAGGAGCAGGAAGTCGCAAATGATGAGGAGCAGCGTCTTGTTCATCGGGCGGCGGACACAGCCTCGGCCTGGCTCTCCATGATCAAGCGGCACTTGTAGGGCCGCACGTGACGGATCTTGACGAGCGCGACACAGGTGATGCCGAAGAGGTTGGAGGAATAGGCCGCGAGGAGATTGGGCTCGATGACCCCAAGCACCTGCAGCACGAGGGCGGCGGCGGTGCCGCCGATGCCGACGTAGAGGCCGCCGTCGAAAAGGTTCTCCTCATTCTCCATGAGCTTGAGCTTCACGAGCGGCGGGATGGGCTGGCGGGCGACCTCGCGGATTTTGGCGAGGCAGATGAGATACATCGCGACTTGGAGCGCGGCGAAGAAACCGATGGAGAGGAGCGTGGAGGTATCCATGGCAGTGGGCGTGTGGTCGGTGGTGGAGGCGGGTGATTCAGGTGAATTGATCAGGACCGGCAGCACGAGCCGGGCCTTGAAGTCGGAGGGCGGCGCGGCGCGCAGCAGGAACGGCTCGGTCGCCAGCACCAGCAGTGCGGCGAAGAGCAGCGCCAGGACGCCGCTTTTCGCCCGCGGGAGGGCGAGCGCGGCGCGCTCGGCCGGCGGGAAGATGAGGCGATCGAGGCCGCGGAAAACCAGAAAGGCGCCCAGCAGGTAGGCGAGGTATTTGGCCGCGAGCGTGAGGCGGGGATGCAGGAGCGCCAGGGCGGCGGTGCCGCCCAGGGCGGGGCCGGCCTCGCGGTTGACGGGCACCTGGCGCAGCAGGAGCTGGCGCACCGCGCCCTGACCGTGGGTGAGCGCCAGGCGCACGTCGGCCAGGCCGGCGGAGCCGAACCGGATCAGGTAGCTGGCCACGCGGTCAGCCGAGTCGGAGCACAGCGCCGCCGTGTAGATCAGGGCGAGGCGGTCGGGAGCGACGCGGGCGAGGTGGGCGTATTCGCCGACAGTCCGCGCGTCCTGGGTGCGCCGGAGGAGCTCGCCGAGTTGCACCCAGTTGAGACGGCGACCGAGCGAGAGCAGGTCCATGAAGAACGGCTCGAGCTCGCCAAGTTGGCCGGTGGCCGCCGCAGTCTCCGCCTCCAGCCGCAGCTCCCGTTGCAGCGACGGCGACAGATGCTCCCCTTCGTACAGCAGCGCGGTGAGGAGGACGACGGCCTCGAGCGGCTGGCCGCCCGGCTGGCGGGCAGGCACGAAACGACCGGTCGAGGTGAGCGGCAGGGTTCGCAGCAGGGCCTGCACGCCGAGCGAACGGGAATTGGCGAGGTAACCCAGCAGCGAGGCCCGGGCCTGGCCGGGCAGGAGGAAGTCGAGGACTGGCGTGCTGACGTTCGGGGCGGCGTCCGAGTCGCGCAACCTGGTCAGCGGCTCGAGGAACGGATCCCAGCCGCCCCAAGCCACGAGTTCGCGCTGGTGCTGCGCAAGCATGGCGATCTCGGTCGCCAGCACCGATGCATCATCCGTCCCCATCGCCTGCGCCGCTGTCAGCACCAGCTCAGCCGGGCCAATCTTCTCGGCCGCCACCAGCTGCCGGCCGAGGTCGGTGACCGAGGGCGTGCCCCGCCCCGACGCGGCGAGCAGCGCCGGCGGGATCGAGTTGAGGTTGACCGGCAGCATCCACGCCGCCACGGCCAGCAGCAGGCCGCCGGCCACGCCGAACCAGGCGCGGCGGAAGGACGGCTGAACCGGGGCGGAGTTCATGCGGTAGGGAGTATTGAATTGCGGCGGCAGATAGGCAAACCCACGATATTTGGGTCACACCGACCGATGTCCCTGACGATTGTTCACTACAACGACCCGATATTGCGCCGCAAGGGCGCGAAAGTCACCGCATTCGACGCCAAACTGACCGACCTGGCGAACGCGATGATCGCGACCATGCACGCAGCCCACGGGATCGGCCTTGCCGCACAGCAGGTCGGCCACGCTTTGCAGCTCTGCGTGGTGGACCTGCGCGCCGCCGAGGCGGAATTCACCTGGGAACTCGACGGCGCCAAGCCGCCGCTCGACCTGTTCATGCCGCTCGTGATCGCGAATCCCACGATCACGGTCGAACCCGGCACCGACGACTACGCCCTCGAGGAGGGCTGCCTGTCGTTTCCCGACATCCGGGGCGATGTCTTCCGTCCCGACGCCATCACCGTCAGTTTCCAGGACCAGCACGGCACGCCGCATGTCCTGAAGTGCAACGATCTGCTGGCCCGGTGCGTCCAGCACGAATACGACCACCTGCAGGGCACGCTGTTCATCGACCGCATGGAGAAAAAGGTCCGCGCCGGCGTCGACAAGGCCGTGCGCGAACTTGCCCAGCGCACCCGCGAGGCGGCCAAGGCCAAATGAGCTCGATCGCGACGCGCACCGGGGACGACGGCAGCACGGGCCTGCTCTACGGGCAGCGGGTGATGAAGGATCACCCGCAAATCGAGGCCGTGGGCGTGTTCGACGAATTGAACGTCGCCCTCGGCGCCATCAAGCCGCACCTCGGTGCCGGCGATGCGGCCTTGGTGGCCCTGATCCGGGAATTGCAGCAGAGCCTCGTGGCCCTGATGGGCGAACTCGCCTGCGCCGAGGCCGATGCGGCCCGCTATGCCGCCTCGAAGTTTGCCAAGATCGGCGACGCCGACACCGCGCGCCTGGATGCCGGCATCGTCGCGCTCGAGGCCAAGGGCCTGAAGTTCGACGGCTGGGCCACCCCGGGGGCCAATGCCCGCGCCGCCGCGATCGAACACGCCCGCGTCACCGCCCGCCGCGCCGAGCGCCGCCTCGTCGGCCTCCCCGCCCACGGCCGCAGCGTGCGGCCCGAACTGCTGCGTTTCGTGAACCGCCTGGCCGACCTGCTCTGGCTCCTGGCGCGTGAAGCGGAGCACGCCGCGCCGTGAAGTGACGCGCCCCGCGCGTCACTTCGACTTCATCACCCACACGCCCTCCCACTTGCCCTCGGGCGGGTGGGACTTGAGGTACTCGCAGCGCTGGATGTAGGTCGCGCTCAACTTGTCGCCGGGATGCAGAGCGAGGGTGTCCTTGAATCCCGCGATGGCGCGATCGAACTCGCCCTTGCGGTAGTGCGCCAGCGCCGCGCGGAACTGGTTCACAACGTCGGGCAGACTCGGGAAGGTCTCGTCGTTGTGGTAGTCGAGCACCTCGAAGACCGACACGGGCTCGGTCTTGCCCTTGACCACGACCTTGTCGACCTCGCGGGTGCGGTAGGTGCCCTTGAGCTTCCGGTAGGTGAATTCGCTGATGAGGATCTGCGCGCTGTATTCCTTGCAGGCGCTCTCAAGGCGCGAGGCGAGGTTCACGCCGTCGCCGATGACGGTGTAGTCCATGCGCTTGGGCGAACCGATGTTGCCCGAGACGATGGTGTCGGTGTTGAGTCCGACCCCCATGAGGATGGGTTTCTGGCCCCGCTGCTGGCGCTTGGTGTTAAGCGCGCGCAGCTCGTTGATCATGGCGATCGCGGCGCGCAGCGCGCGATCGGGGTCGTCCCCGCGCGGGATCGGGATGCCGAACTCGGCCATGATCGCGTCGCCGATGAACTTGTCCAGCATGCCACCCTCGGTGGTGATGCAGTTCACCATGATCGTGAAGTACTCGTTGAGCAGCGCGACGGTGCCCTGGGCACCGAGCTCCTCGGTGAGCGTGGTGAAGGACCGGATGTCGGAGAAGAGGACGGTGGCCTCGACGCTCTGGCCGCCGAGGGCCTCGCCACCGCCGGCGAGCAGACGATCGGCCAGCCCGGGGTCCATGTAGCGCGCCATGGTGGACTTCATGCGCTTCTCGTTGCTGATGTTCTCGATCATCAGCAGGGAGCCGACGCGCTGGCCCTTGAGGCTGATCAGGGGCTGGAGGGTGAGGTTGACGCTCAGCTTGTCGCCACGGGCCTCGATCTCGGCGTCCATGAGCACGTCGCTCTTCGCGCCCGCGGCCCCGAGGGCCTTGAGGCGCTCGGCGAGCCACGCGTTGGGCCCGGTGAAGAACTCCGCCACGGGCTTGCCGAGGACGTCGGCCTCGCGGGCCTTGAGGATGCGGTAACCGGCGGCATTGCAGGTGTGGACGCGGCCCTCGTCGTTGAGCGTGATGACGCCGTTGGACATGCTCTCCAGCATCGACTGGTTGTAGTTCCGCATGTTCTGCACGTCGTCGAAGAGCTTGGCGTTCTCGAGGGCGATGGAGACCTGGGCGGTGAAGGCCTTGAGCCGGGCCTCGTCCTCGGCGGTGAAGGGGCCGCCGCGCTTGTTGAGCGCCTGGGTGACGCCGATGACCTTGCCGTTCTTGTTCACGACCGGCACGCAGAGGATCGAACGCGTGAAATAGCCGGTCTTCTTATCGAAGGCGGGGTTGAAGCGCAGGTCGGCGTAGGCGTGCGGGATGTTGATGGTCTTGCCCGACTGGAAGACGGCGCCGGCAATGCCCGCGGTGTTGGGCAGCTTGATCTGCACGGCGTTGAGTCCCTCGCCCACCTCGGACCAGAGCTCGTTGGTCTTCTCGTTGTTGAGGAAGAGCGTGGAGCGGTCGCCCTTGAGCATGCGCGTCGCCTCGCTCATGACGCGGCGCAGCAGGACGGAAAGCTCGAGCGAGCTGGTGATATCCGACACGAGGTCGAGAAACTCCATCTCCTGCTGCCGCGTGCGCTTCATGCGCTCGATGTACTGCGTGTTCTGCAGTGCGGCCGCGGCCTGCAGGGCCATAGCCTCGAGCAGCTCACGGTCGCTGTCGGTGAAGCGGCCGCCGCGCTTGTTGAGGGTCTGGACGACGCCGATGATCTCGCCCTTGGCGGTGCGGATCGGCACGCAGAGGATGGAGCGCGTCTTGAAACCGGTCTTCTCATCCACGTCGCGGTTGAAGCGAGGGTCGGCGTAGGCGTCGTCCACGATCAGGCCCGCGCCGCTCTGGAAGACCGCGCCGGCGATGCCCGCGGTGTTAAGCAGGCGGATCTCGCGGTTGAAGGTGCCCTGGGCGACCCGGGAGTAGAGTTCGCCGGTGGCGGGGTCGTTGAGGAAGAGGGATCCGCGCTCGGCGTCGGTCTCGTTGGCGGTGACCTCGACGAGGGTGGCCAGCAGCTCGTCGAGGTTGTCGATGGCGGCAACGCGCTGCGTGAGCTTGATGAGCATTTCACTGCGGCGGAGGCGCGCGCGCAATTCGGCGATTGTTTCGCGCCCGCTGCGGGAGCCGGCGGCGCGGGGGGCGGGAGTTTCAGCGTCCATGGTGGGCTTCGAGCGCGGTGCGGAGCGCCGCGATGGTTTCATGCAATTGGCGGGTCTCGTCGGCGTGCGCGCGGCGCTCCGCCGCGAGGGCGTCCTGATGGGCGGCCAGCCCGCGCTCGAGCTGGTCGCGCAGGGCCTGGATTGTGGCGTGGAGCTGGCGGGACTCGTCGGTCCCGGCGGCGACGGCAGCCTGGACGGCGGCGTCCTTCGCGGCCTGCAGGGCCTGAAGCTCGTCGCGCAGGGCGGAAATGGCCGCGCGCAGCAGCCGGACCTCGTCGGCGGAGGCCGCGACCGCCGCCTGGACCGCCCCCTGCCGCCCGGCGTCGGTCTCCTCGA
Source organism: uncultured Opitutaceae bacterium (assembly GCA_964355715.1). Taxonomy (GTDB): domain Bacteria; phylum Verrucomicrobiota; class Verrucomicrobiia; order Opitutales; family Opitutaceae; genus UBA2377. The sequence continues at coordinate 134,778 of CAYHEW010000003.1, forward strand.
GGCTCGTCCGCAGGGCGACGATGGTTTCGGTCAGCTGCCGGTTCTGCCGCTGCGACTCCAGAAGCTCCGCCGCGCGATCGGGCGGAAGAACGGTGGGGAGGGCCGGCGGCTGGGGATCCACGCGGGCACTTTCCGCCGGTTAGGCGGGACCGGCAAGCTGAGAATCCGCGGCGGCGGCGCGTCAGAGCAGATCCGCCGCCAGCTCCGCGAGGCGCGAGCGCTCGCCCTTCACCAGCTTCACGTGCGCGGAGATGGCCTGACCCTTCATGCGGTTGTGGCAGTAGACGAGGCCGTTGCTGCGCGAGTCGACGTAGGGATTGTCGATCTGGGCGGGGTCGCCGATGAGGACGATCTTGGAGCCCTCGGAGATGCGGGTGATGACAGTCTTCGCCTCGTGGGGCGTGAGCTGCTGCGCCTCGTCGAGGATGAAGAAGCGGCGGGCGATCGAGCGGCCGCGGATGAAGGCCAGGGCCTCGATCTCGACGAGGCCGCTCTTCAGCAGGCGCTCGTACGGCTTGACCGGCGTGCCGGAACCGTTGTGGCCGTTGTGGTGGCTCGCATGGCTCGGCTGGGGCGTGAGCATCGCGGCGTACATCTGCTCATCGCGCTTCTTCTGCTTCTTCTTGGAGACCTTCTTGGCGGCGAACTGCGGCTCCTTCGGCGGCTTCGACGGGATGAGGACCTCGAGCGCATCGTAATACGGCTGCAGCCAGGGCTTCATCTTCTCCTCGAGCGTGCCGGGGAGGAAACCGATGTCCTTGCCGAGGGCCATCACGGGGCGCGAGATGGAGACGCCGTCGTAGCGCGACTGGTCGTCGTGCGTCTGGTGCAGCGCGCAACCGATCGAAAGCAGGGTCTTGCCGGTGCCGGCCTTGCCGTAGCAGGTCAGCATGCTGATGCTGTCGTCGAGGAGCGCATCCATGAAGAACTGCTGCTCGAGGTTGCGGGCGCGGATCGGAAGACCGCCGGGGGCCTTGACGAAATCGGGGATCTTCAGCCGACGCACCAGACCCTCGCCATAGTAGCGGGCGGGCATCGTCTTGCCCTCGTCGGAGCGCAGGAGCACGTATTCGTTGGTGTAGAGCCGCTTCGCGACCGTCGTCGGCAACTCATAGGCGCCCTCGGAGCAGAAGCGCTGCAAATCGTAGATGCTGAGCGCGACCTCGCCGTAGCTGGCCTCCTCGTCGGCCTGGGGCACCTTGTCGTTGAGGTAGTCCTCGGACTCGAGGCCGACGGCGCGGGCCTTGAGCTGCACGTTGACATCCTTCGTGACGAGGATCGTAGGCGGCGGGAACTGCTCCTGGACGAACAGCGCGGCGGCGATGATGCGGTTGTCCTTCTTCGTGAGGTCGGGCAGGATCGCGCGGAGCCGCGTCATGGCCGGCGAGTGCCGGGCGGGGTCGATCAGGTACGGGTTGATGATGATCGAAAGCGTGCCGCCGTTGGGCAGTTCGACGCCCTCGTGCATCGCCCGGGAGTCAGGCAATAGCTCCTGCAGGATCCGATGCACGCGCCGGGCATTGCGGCCGCGCTCCGTGGATTGCTCGCCTTTGATCGAGTCGAGCTCCTCGAGGACCTCCACGGGGATGGTGAGGTTGTTCTCCTCGAATTTGAAGATGGATTGCGGGTCGTGGAGCAGAACATTCGTGTCGAGCACGAAGGTCTTAACCTTGGCCGAGATCCGTATCCGCGAATTTGGGGCTGTCGCCCCGCGCAGGTGTTCCATCGGTGGGTATCTTGTGAATAACCATGCACGAAGCGTGCCGAATGTAAATAATGGAGTTAAGAAAACCTGCTAATGTAGCCGAATCGTCACAGCCGTATCGGGCTTTGGGTCGCTGACTTACCCCGGGCGGGCGAATCTTGTTCACAGGCTTAAGGACAAAATACGCGGGCTCGCGGCGACCCCGGAAAATGAAGCGGGCCGCCTACCCCTAGACGGCCCGCTTTTGCTTACTTACCCCAATTCCTCCGCTAAGCGGAGGAAGATTGTTGCAAAACAATGGACGCCGACCGGCGGCAAAGGTTTCAAAGATTTTCCGGATTTTCGGGATTGGGCATCCGCCGTTTTGGCCTGGGTACGGTCCAAAGCCGAATCAGGTATTCCGCGAGATTGCGCATGCTGGTGCGACGCAGGCCCTCCCGCTGCGCAGAGCTGCGGAACGGCTCCACGACCGCACTGCGCTCGACCACGTAAGCCCAGAGATCCGACTGCAGGCGATCCGCCGCGAGGTGGTGATCGGGACTCGCCTGGACGGCCCCGCGAACTTTTCCCTGCCAGTACTGTCTCTCCTCAGGATGTCCCTGAAGGTAGTCGAAGACCATTTGCTCGCAGCGGTTGAGGCTCACGCGCCCACCCTGCCGGGCCGCCGGCCGTGCTCAAATGGAAAACGACCACCCAGCGCAGCGTTGCATTTCGCAGTCCCATCCTGTTAACTCGTCGTCAGTCAACCGCTTCAACCCCATCCCTCCGCCATGTGGCAAAAAATCAAAGACCAGCTACCCACCGTGATCCTCACGGTCATCATCGTCGTGGCCTCCGCCTTTTGGATCCACCAACAGACCGTCGCCCAGATGGCCGCCAAGCAGCAGGCTGAGCTGGCTCCGCTCCGCGAACAGAACGACGCCCTCAAGGCCGCCTCCGAGGACAACCGCCGCCAGATCGAGGCCCTCGACAAGCTGCTCAAGGACGCGATTTCCAAGCGCGCGGCCGACGTGTTCATGACCGACGAGGAGGTCGCCAAGCTCAACGCCGAGAAGATCAACCAGCTCGCCGAGGCCGTCGCCCAGAAGATGCAGCCCTACAATCCGCTGCCAAAGACGCCCGAGGAGGCCGAGCAGATGCAGAACGAGCAGGTCGACAAGGTCTCCAGCCGCATGGCCGAGAAGATCCAGCCCATCCTCGCCGAGATGTCGAAGGACCAGAACCTCACCCGCGAGTCCATCGCCAGCTACAGCCAGCGCATCTCCGACCAGATCGGCACCGTGCTCACCTCGGAACTGGCGAAGAACCAGCAGCTCAACAACAACCTGCAATCCACGCAGGCCCTCGCCCAGGAGTCGCTGGCCCTTTCGCACGAGATCACCGCCCTCTACATCAGTTCGCTGAAGGACCAGGGCCTCCTGACCCGCCTGCTCACGCTGCCGGCCAACGTCGTGAAGGACGTCGCCAACTTCAACATCGTCGAGAAGCGCGACAAGGAAAAGATCGCCCAGGGCCTCGTGAACAAGATGGCCGACATCGAGAAGCGCCTCGGCGATGTCCAGGCCCAGCAGCCGGCCCGCTGATTCGCCGCCCAGCCCGTTTTCAAGCCGCACCCTTGCCGGTGCGGCTTTTTTGCGCCCTCACTCGATCAGATAGAATGGATTCGGCAGCTTGAAATCCCGTTCGGCAAAGCTGCCCAGGTCGCTCTGCTGGTCGCCGAGGTTGGCCACGATGACGTAACCCTCCTCCACCAGCTGCCGGCGGATCCCGCCCTTGTAGGCGCGCGTGGTGCCCTTGTAGTCGGCCGGCTTGTAGAAGATGCGCGTCCACGATTCGTAGCCGACGTCGCGCAGGTTGCGCTCCGTGCCGGCCCGATCCGATTCCTTGCGCCCCGTGATGAAGAAGACGTCCATCTTCATGCGCACCGCCGTGTCGTATACCGTCTGCACGGGAATGATGGCATACGCGCGGCCCTCGGCGACCCAGCTGTCCCAGATCTTCGGCACATAACCGAAGTCGTTGTCGAGGATGTGCGGGTAGTTCGTGAGCGTCGTCTCGTCGATGTCGAAGACCACCGCGACCTTCTTGCCCTCGGCCGCGAGTTTCGGTCCGCGCTTGGCGAGATGCTTGTTCGCCTCGAGCGCCACGCGCGCGATCTCCTGCGTGTATTCGCCGGAGTTCACGTACGCGATGACCTGCCGCTTGCGCAGGGTGAGATTGACGGGCTCGACCGAGGCCGGGGTCGCCGGAGTCGGCACCAACGGGGACGAGCACCCGGCCATGACCGCTGCCAGGACAAGGACAGACACCAGCTTGGGGTAACGCATCAGCATGCGCGCATCGTGCGGGTGGGACGCAAAAACTCAAACCGCTTTGTGCCCGATCCGGCCCGGTTCGTTAAGGCACCAAGCCGTCGCCCACGGCGGTCTGGTAAGCCTGATGCAGCTGGAAGGTCTGCCACGCGCCCAGCTTCTGCCCCAGTTGCGCGCCGAGGTAGAGCAGCGCCGCGATCGTTGCCATCCCGCCGAGCACCCAGAATCCCCAGGGCGTGGCCTTCACGAAAAGCTGCGCACAACCGAGAATGCCGCTGAACATGCCGATCATGCCCGTGATCAAATATCCGTAGAGGAACACCGACCAGACCTCGATCTCCGGTCCGTAGATGCCCTCGACCCGTGTCATCCCCTCGGGCGTCGGCTCGAAGCTGAGGATCAGGCGCGGCGACCAATACCGCCGCTGCGCGTCCGCGATGTGCAGGCCGATCATGCCCGGAAAGACCTTCACTTCAAATTCCCCGGCCTGCGCCGCCAACGCCGCCAGGATTCGCCGGCGCGCCTCGGCGGGCGCGAGTGCCACGGCCTGCTGGAAACGCGGGCGCACGCTGAAACTGGTCGTGGGGCCTGACACGGGTGTGGTGGGGTTGGGGTCGACCGCCGGCCGGGGTGCCCGGCGGATCGCGGCAACGGATAGGTGCCGCTCCCGATTCGTCAACCGCCAAGATTCGCGGCGCGACCGGCTCGACGTCCCGCCTAATCCCGGCAATAAATCCGACCGACCGATGAAGAAGACGCTCAAGATCCTGGCGCTGTTCGACGCCGTGCGGCCCACGACACTCGACCAGGACCTCACCGCCGAGCTGCAGACGGCCGACTGGAAGACCGAGGCTGCGGTCCTCGCCGCCCTCGACGAACTCGGTCACACCCACGAGCAGCTCGCCATTTTCGACGACCTGGATCTTCTCCGCCAGAAGCTGCAGACCTTCACCCCGGACGTCATCTTCAACCTGGCCGACCAGTTCCGGAACAACCGCGCGTTCGACCAGCACATCGTCTCCTACCTAGCGATGCACGAGATCCCGTTCACCGGCTGCGGGGCCACGGGCCTGACGCTGTGCAAGCACAAGGCGATCTCGAAGAAGATCCTCAGCTACCACCGCATCCACACGCCGCGGTTCATCACGATCCCGCGCGGCCACCGCATCGCCCGGCCGCGACACCTGCGGTTTCCCATCCTCGTGAAGCCGCTCAAGGAGGAAGCTTCCTACGGGATTTCGCAGGCGTCGTTCGTTGAAACCGACGCGCAGTTTCGGGAGCGCGTCACCTACCTGCACGAGAACACCGGCAACGACGTCATCGCCGAGGAATACATCGAGGGCCGCGAGCTGTACGTCAGCCTGCTGGGCAACCGCCGCCTGCAGGTGTTCCCGATCCGCGAGCTCGTGTTCCGCGAGGTGCCGCCGGATGAGCCGAAGATCGCGACCTACAAGGCCAAGTGGGATGACGCCTACCGCCAGCGGTGGGGACTGGAGAACCGCTTCGCCGCGGACCTCGCTCCGGCCGTCGTGCGTCACATCGAGACCGTCTGCCGCCGCATCTACCACCTGCTCACGATCGACGGCTATGCGCGGCTCGACCTGCGCCTGACCGCGCAAAACGAACTCTATTTCATCGAGGCCAATCCCAACCCGATCCTGGCGCCCGACGAGGACTTCGCCCAGTCGGCGATGCAGACCGGCCTGACCTACCCGCAACTCATCGACCGCATCGCACGGCTGGGTCTGAGCACACCGCGGGAGTGAACTTCGCTTCGCCGCGATCGACGGCCTACCCCAGCGCCAGGTCGTTGCGCTTCACTTCCTTCACCGCCCACTTGGTGACCGTGAGTCCCTTGGCCGTGCGGGTGCTGACGGGGACCGGCGTGAGGTCGAAGTCGATCTCGCGCACACGGGCGCCGCTGCGTCCGTCCAGGCTCACGTGGACGGACTTGGGCATGTCCTTTTCCTTCGCGCTGACCTCGAGGTAGACGATCTTGGAGTTCTCGGACTTCACGAGCGGGTAAAGCTTGTCGCGCGAGAGCCCGCCGATCTGGAATTTCTTCGCGAAGGCCTTACCCGTCGCGCCGTCCTGGTAGATCATCGTGTAGAAGCTCTGGTCGCCGTCCTTCGGCCAGATCGCCACGTGCAGGATTTCGCGCCCCATGAAGGTCTTGTCGGCCACCTTCGAAACCTTGAGTGAGCCGTCCTGCATGATGGTGAGGACGCTGTCGAGGATGGTGCACTCGGTGACGAACTCGTGCTGGCGCCAGTTGAGGCCGATGAAACCGTCCTCGCGGTTGACGTAGAGCCGCTGGTTGGCCGAGACGACCGCTGACGCGTCGATCTGCTCGATCTCGTCGTAACTGGTCTTCCGCTTGACGCCCTTGCCGTATTTCTCGGCGAGCATCTCGAACCA
>CAYHEW010000004.1:0-140565 GCA_964355715.1 uncultured Opitutaceae bacterium
TATCCCGACAACTTCCAGGACAACATCAAAAACTACCTCGAACTCACCGGCCAGATCGGCGAGGGCGGCAATAAACTCTCCTCCAACACCGAAGCCTCCGGCCGCTTCCATACCGACTGGCTCAACATGATGTATCCCAGACTGAAGTTAGCGCGGAATTTACTTCGGGAGGATGGAGTGATTTTCATCAGCATTGATGACCATGAAGTTGTTCGTCTGCGTCATCTGTGTGACGACATCTTCGGGGAAGAAAATTTCATTGCCGCCGTCATCTGGCAGAAGAAATACAGCACCAAGGCGGATTCAAAGGACTTTTCCGAAAGTCACGAATACTTGATATGCTACAGAAAAAGCGAGGCCGCATCAATTTCTGGTTTACAACGGAGTGAAGATCAAGAGAGCACCTACAAAAATCCAGATAATGATCCTCGTGGTGATTGGGCGTCGGATAATTTGCTGCGCACCGAAGAACGCGATTATGCAATCTATCCAATCACGAGTCCGAGTGGACTAGAGCACATGCCACCCAAAGGTAGTAGTTGGCGCTACAACAAAGAAAAGATGGCGGTGCTGCTTGCCGAGGGTCGGATTTGGTTTGGTGAAACTGGAAATAGCAAACCGCGTTTGAAGCGCTTTCGCACTGACGTTCGGGAGACAATACCTCCTCAAACAATTTGGAAATTTGAAGATGTTGGTCACACCGATGAGGGAACTAAGGAGTTGGCGAAATTATTTGAAAGCACGGGTTCCCCCTTTCCGAACCCGAAACCTGTTCGATTATTGCAACGTGTCGTAAACATCGGAAGTGACAAGAATGCTATCGTTTTAGACTTTTTCGCAGGTAGCGGAACTTCCGGTCACGCTGTATGGGCGCAAAATGCTCTAGATGAGGGTAACCGGCAATGGATTGTTGCTCAACTACCGGAACCAGCAGACCCGCTCAACAAAGAAGATCGTGCAATGGTTGAGTGCTGCGACCGTCTTGGCAAAAAGCGATTTATTAGCGAACTGACTAAAGAACGCCTGCGGCGGGCCGGGAAGAAAATCAAAGACGAGAACCCGCTATTCGCGGGCGACCTCGGCTTCCGCGTCTTCAAGCTCGCCAGCAGCAACATCCGGGCATGGGAACCGGACCGCGACAAGCTCGCCGAAACCCTTGAAGCCTCCATCGAGCATCTCAAGACCGACCGCACCGAGCAGGACATCCTCTTCGAGCTACTCCTCAAGCTCGGCCTCGACCTCTGTGTGCCGATTGAAAGGAAGAAGGTCGAAGGAGCAAAGAGGCAGCCGCATGAAATCCACTCCATCGGTGGCGGCTCGCTCCTGGTCTGCCTCTCACCCGTCATCCCGCAGTCCGACGTGGAGCCACTGGCCCTCGGCCTCGTGGCCTGGCACAAGGCATTGAAGCCCGCCGGAGAAACCACCGTCGTCTTCCGCGACAGCGCCTTCGCCGACGACGTGGCCAAGACGAACCTCACCGCCATCCTCGAGCAACATGGGCTGAAGTATGTTCGGAGTCTATAAACCCTCAGCTGCAAATGACGGCTCAGTTTCATAGGCTAAAACCACTTGACTTGTCGGGTGTAAAAGGGGATCGTTCCCCCATCAAACCTGCCGCGCCTCTGCTTGCATGCGTAATTCGGTGGGTATTTTTTTGCCCGGATTTGCCGGAGCGGTAGAAAAAAGGGCCAAGATGTTGTACGCGAAGAAAGCCCTAACTCTTGAGCAGCAGGCGGATTTGCTGATTTCACGCGGCCTAGTCGCAAATCGGCCCGAACTCATCGAACGGCTGCGCGCCGTCAGCTACTATCGCCTAAGCGGCTATCTCTACCCCTACCGGCTCCGCGTCACTACGCTTGCGGGCAAAATCGAGATAACCAATCAGTTCCAGCCCGGCACCGACCTTCCCATTATTTGGCGGCGCTACAACTTTGACCGGCGACTTCGTATCATCCTCCTTGATGCAATCGAACGCCTCGAAGTGGCCGTGCGAACCCGATTCGTCTATCATTTCGTACAGGCGCACGGGCCTTTCGGCTATCTAGAGGAGAAGAACCTACCCGGAATAAAGAAACTCTCTCTCTGGAATCGCTGCTGGCGGAATTTGAAGGCGCTTGTCGCATTGAAAGGACTTAAGCGGACTGAATACCAAATCTGGCTCGCGAAGCTGCAAAACGAGAAGAAAAGGGCGAGCGACGCCTTCGTAAAGCATTTCGCGAAGACCTACGGAGATCAGCATGACTACCTGCCCCATTGGATGGCCTGCGAACTCATGACCTGTGAAACTGCACTCCAATTTGCCTATGGAGTGGATCGTGCCGTTGTGCAGCTGGTGGCCGCGGATTTTGGTTTCCCCGACGAACAACTGCTCTCTTGGGCCAAGGCCGTCTTCACTCTGCGCAACTCTTGCGCCCATCATGCACGAATTTGGAACCGCACCTTCGGTGTTAAGCCATCAGTTCCGGGCAAGAATAAGAATCCACAGTGGCATTTAGCGCCAGGATTCGCACCCGACAAAGTCGGTCTGCTTATGACTGTGTGCTATTTCTGGTTAGGAAAGATAAGTGGGACCTCTCAGTGGAAGAATCGGCTTTTCGCTCTGTTCGACGAATATCCCGAAATCCCCGTCGACCAAATGGGCCTTCCGCCTAGTTGGCGCGTGCATCCGCTTTGGAAGTAATTAACTTCATGAAACTCCACTTCGAGCCCAACCTCGATTATCAGCTCCAGGCCATCGAAGCAGTCTGCGGCCTTTTCCATGGGCAGGAAACTTGTCGCACCGAGTTTACAGTCACGCAGGATGCCGACGATGCGCAAACACAGTTGGCATTTGCCGAAAGCGATCTCGGCATCGGCAACCGGCTAACGTTGCTCGACGACGAGTTGCTGGCGAACCTGCATGCAATCCAACTCCGCCACGGCTTGGCACCCTCGGCCTCTCTCGCATCGGGGGACTTCACCGTGGAGATGGAGACCGGCACTGGGAAAACCTATGTCTATCTGCGCACGGTCTTCGAGTTGAACAAACGCTACGGTTTCAACAAATTCGTCATCGTGGTGCCGTCGGTAGCGATCAAGGAAGGCGTCTATCACACCATCGAGACCGCAGCGGAGCACCTCAAGGCGCTCTACGCAGGCGCACCCTTCGATTTCTTCCTCTACGACTCCGCGAAGCTCGGCCAGGTGCGCAACTTTGCCACCAGCCCGCAGATTCAGATCATGGTGATGACGGTCGGCGCCATCAATAAATTCGGTGACGAACAGCAGGCGCAGACCGAGGAAGCGGACGAGGCAACCCGCCGCGAGAAATCGAGGAACGTGATGTATCGCCCCAGCGAAAAGACGGGCGGGGAGAAGCCCATCGACCTAATCCGGGCGACGCGCCCCATCATCATCGTAGACGAGCCGCAGAGCGTGGAAGGCGGTCTCGACGGCAAGGGGCGAAAGGCAATGGCACGCATGAACCCCCTTTGCAACCTGCGCTATTCCGCGACGCCGAAAGAGGCGCATCACATGGTCTTCAAGCTCGACGCAGTGGACGCTTACGAGCGCAAGCTGGTGAAGCAGATCGAGGTGGCCGCGGCCTCCGTGGAAGGCGGGCAGAACAAGCCGTATGTGCGATTGGTATCCGTCAGCAACAAGAAGGGCGTCATCACAGCCAAGGTGGAACTCGATACGCAGACGGTAACTGGCGTGGCACGCAATGAAATGACCGTCCAGGATGGCGATAACCTTGAAATGACGACCGGCCGGGCGGTTTACCATGATTGTCGGATTGGTGAAATCCGCGTGGCAAAGGGCAATGAATTCCTCGAACTCCGTTATCCTGGCGGCGAGCAATACCTAAGTCCCGGCCAAGCCTACGGCGACGTGGAGCCATTGGCAGTGCAGCGCCAGATGATCCACCGCACCATCAAGGAGCATCTCGACAAGGAGCAACGGCTCCGACCGCAGGGCATCAAAGTTCTTAGTCTATTCTTCATCGATGCTGTGGAGAAATACCGGCAATACGATGCCGAGGGCAACCCCGTAAAGGGCGACTATGCATGTATCTTCGAGGAGGAGTACCGCCGCCTCGCCAAGCATCCTGATTACCGGAGCCTCTTCAAGGAGGTGGACCTTACGACCGCCGCCGAGGACGTGCACAACGGCTATTTCTCCATCGATAAGAAGAAGGTCGGCACAAAGACGGTGGAGGTTTACAAAGACACCAAAGGCACAACGGCTGCTGACGACGACACCTACAGCCTCATCATGCGCGACAAGGAGAGGTTGTTGAGCTTCGAGACGCCGCTGAAGTTCATCTTTTCCCATTCCGCCCTGCGCGAAGGCTGGGACAATCCAAACGTCTTTCAGATTTGCGCCCTGCGCGAAATGTCGTCCGAGCAACAACGCCGCCAGACTATCGGACGCGGTCTGCGCCTTTGCGTGAATCAGCAGGGCGACCGACTGCGTGGATTCGAGATCAACACCCTTACCGTCATCGCAACCGAAAGCTACGAGCAGTTCGCCGAGAAGCTCCAGAAGGAGATCGAGGACGAGACCGGAATTCGGTTTGGCATCGTTGAAGCGCACCAATTTGCCGGCGTCACCATTACCGGCACGGACGGCCAGCCCGCTCCCCTCGGATTTGAGCAGTCGAAGGCCCTGTGGGAACACTTGAAGGCGGCAGGTCTCGTGAACGCCCAAGGCAAGGTGCAAGACGCCCTACGCAAGGCGCTCAAGGGAGGCACCCTGACCCTCCCTGAGCCGTTTGCAGCACAGCTCCCGCAGGTGAAGGAGATTCTCCGCAAGCTGGCCGGACGCCTCGAAATCAAGAATGCCGACGAGCGCAAGCAGGTGAAGAGCCGCCAAGCCGTATTGCAGGGCGCGGACTTCAAGGCGCTGTGGGACCGTATCAAGCACAAGACCACTTACCGCGTGCAGTTTGACAACGAGGCGCTGCTGGTGAAGTGCATCAAGGCACTCCAGGACCCTAACTTCGTGATCGCCAAGACCCGCCTGCAATGGCGCATGGCGGATCTCGCTATCGGACGCGCGGGCGTAGAAGCGACGGAAACGGCGTCCTCAGCCCCCGTAATCCTCGACGAAGGCGACATCGAGCTTCCCGACATCCTTACTGACCTCCAGGACAAGACTTCGCTCACGCGCCGAAGCATCCACCGCATCCTCGTGGACAGTGGCCGGCTCCATGATTTCAAACGCAACCCGCAGCAGTTCATCGAACTCGCCGCTGAGATCATCAACCGCAGTAAGCGCATGGCTCTTGTGGACGGTATCAAATACCAACGCATCGGGGACGAGGAATACTACGCCCAACAACTCTTCGAGACGGAAGAGTTGACGGGCTACCTCAAGAACATGCTCAACGCCAGTAAGTCTGTCCACGAGCAGGTCATCTACCAGATGGACACCGAGCGCACTTTCGCCGAGCAGTTGGAGAAGAACGAAGCGATCAAAGTTTACGCAAAGCTTCCCGGTTGGTTCAAAGTCCCGACGCCATTAGGCCCCTACAACCCAGACTGGGCCGTGCTCGTGGACAAGGACGGCACCGAGCGCCTCTACTTCGTGGTCGAAACCAAGAGTAGCCTCTTCACGGACGACCTTCGCGACAAAGAAAGCGCCAAGATCAAATGTGGCGAAGCCCACTTTGCCGAACTAGCCATGCACAATTCAACTGCAGCGCGATTCCTCGTTGCGACGAAAATTGACGATTTGTTCAACCAATGTTAAAAACTGCGCACCATGAATGCGGCAAAATTAACACTCTCATTGAGTGCAGCGGAGGTGGAAGCCTTTCTCAACCAATGCCGACGTGAATTGATTCTTCCAGAAGACTGGCTGCGTCGGGCTTTGAGACAAAAATTAGGTGAACCGTTCCTTGTGGAACCGCCACAGTCTGCGCTGACGTCGGAGACCAGTCGAATGTTGGCTATTCTTGAAGACCTTTGGAAGAAGGCCCCTGAAAAATTTGCAGCAGCCGCCGAGGGTATTGGGGGCCATAGTCGGCTTTGGTTCGCGACCGATCCGGTGAAAATATGGGCTTCTGGTAGCAGTAATAAGTGCGCTCAAATCGGTAATTCTCCATGGTGGGTAACAACCAACTGTCCGTGGAACGGCATGACTTCGCGGATAGAAAAGATCATGTCTAGAATGGGATTCACGGCTCGATACGCGAGGATGGTTTCTTATGTTGTCCTTGGAGGCACGGGCTCCTTTTTGACCGGCGACTACTTCAAGTGATCATTTCTCATGGCGCCCTTTTCACAAACTGCAATTGAGCATAGCCAACGACTGTCGCACTAATCTGTAAGTGCATCTAGCCCACATCCCAAAGCCCGCGCCAGCCGCCCGGCCGTCGTCACAAGAATGTTCGTCTGCCCCGCTTCAATCTTCTGTAGGGTCCGGATGTTCAAATCAGCCAGCTCCGCGAGTCGCTCCTGAGTCACTTTCCGTGCCATCCGCTCGCGCCGCAGGTTCGCGCCAAAGCGCTTGAGCTGCCGGTTGATTTCGGATGGGGAGGGCACGCCCCATCATGCCGTAGGCCACCGTTAGGCGGAACGGCATGATATGCCGTAAAATCCTTGAGTATGGCTATGTTATGATCATGCAAAGACATGTCTACTCACTCTTCATGATCACAAAAAATCCTTTGCGAGTGCTGTTGGCTTGGACTGCCGCTTTAACGTGTGTATTTTATGTTTCTGCTGCAGTGCCAGACGAGCTTCTTAGGACAGCAAAAGGAGGGGATGCGGCCGCACAGCTTGAATTAGGCTTGGTTTACTCTGAAGGGGAAGGTGTCGAAAGTAATCTCTCCAAGGGGGTTCATTGGATTCGGCTTTCCGCTGAGCAGGGTAATGCCGAAGCACAATGGTACCTTGGGATGTGTTTCGAAAGCGGTAAAGGTGTAGCGAAGAGCCAAATCGAGGCTGCAAACTGGTACCGCTTGAGTTCAAATAGTGGGAATGCGAAGGGGCAAACTTCACTCGGCATGATGCTGGAGCACGGCGTAGGGGTAACGCAGAATCTGAGTGGTGCTGCGGAATGCTACCGTAAAGCTGCGACACAGGGATATGCACCAGCTCAATCGTTCCTTGGGAGCATGCTTTTGATTGGGAAAGGAGTAAAACCGGATGAAGCGGAAGGGCGAAAATGGATTTCGAAATCTGCCGAACAAGGCTATCCAGCCGCATTGTACATGATGGGGGTACTCGCCAAAACCGATGGTGAACGATTCGCCTATTTTGAACGTGCGGCCAACAAGGGAGACTCCGATGCCCAATACCAAATCGCATTAGCTCATTTGCGTAAGGCATTACCGAACGCAGATGAGCAATTGGCAATCAAATGGCTTTCGGAGTCTGCGCGAAACGGACAGGGCTCAGCACAAACTGTACTCGGTTTACTCTATTTGAATGGTGAAGTTGTTGGTCGCGATACCAACGAAGGAATACGTCTTCTGAAAGCTGCGTCCGCGCAAGAGCATCCACTTGCCATGTTTAATTTTGGGTTGGCCTACTTAAAAGGTCGAGGGGTAGCGCAGAGCGACATCGAAGCGTTGAAACTGTTTCGGCGGGCTGCGGTTAAAGGTTTTCCCGATGCGCAGTTCAATCTTGGGTCAATGCTCGAAAATGGCCTAGGAGGGCCACGCAACGAAGCTGAGGCTGCATCTTGGTACGAGAAAGCCGCTTATCAGGGCAATGGCAGGGCACAATACAACTTAGGTTTCATGTATTCCAAGGGGGCAGGGGTGCCTTACGATGAAGTCGAAACGCTCGCGTGGTTCATCAGTAGTGCCCGTGCTGGACTACCTCAAGCGAAGCCCGCGGTAGACGAGATAAAGCGCAGAGTAAGTGCGGCCACAGTCGCGCGTGCTCAGTTGCGCGCCCAAGAAATTCAAGACAAGATTTCCAAGCACCAATAGTGTGCTTCCACCGAGGGTAGGCCAAGCGAACGATAACAGTAATCACATTTTACCGATGGTTATCATCTTCATCTTGGTTTTAGTTGGTGTCATTGTTTTTTTATTCTTTAGCCGCAATGCCGATACCAGGGCACTTGGACGAGTTGACGCTGAGGCGGTCGCATTCCGACAGTCTCTGCTAAAGACAACCGACTCGCGAGTTCACGAGCAGTTGGCACTGCTGCTAGCCTCAGTAAAGGTGTTCTCAATTATCAATAATCCTGACTTCCGAAACGCAAATGACCACCTAAGCCAAGAGGGGCGCAACAAACTCATGAAAATCATGCTGAACGAGCAGATGATGCAGCTCGGTCTTGGTAAGACCTATCTTCGGAGTGAGTTGGTTTGGTATGTCTTCAATTTGTACCTCGATTACATAGCGAACACGGCCGGCACTATCCCACCAATGCGGGTCTGTGAGAAATGCGGTGATTACCTTGATGCGCAGTTCCTCACGACCGGCAAAGCTGATGTCTGCTCCTTTTTGAAAGGTGAGCCGATTGGGTAGTCAGATCATTAGCTCCCTCAAAACTGAACCCTCATGGCCTGCGCCTGACTGTGCTCTTGGCGCAAGTGGCCGTAGGTCTTCATGGCAAGGGCTCCGCCGTCGTTGTGCCCCAGCCAGCGCGACACGGTCGGAATATCTACGCCCGCCTCAATGCACATAGTGGCGAATAGGTGCCTAAAGTCGTGATGCGTGATTCTCGGGCACCCGCTCTTTCCGCACGCCGCATCAATCGTTTTCTGGCATTCACTAAGGCGAAAGACCCGGTCAGTGGGTTTGAGGCTTGGTTGGCCATCAGTAGCGTAACGTGCTGCATTCAGCCGCCGTTGCTTCACCCGAAGCAGCAATGCCTCTAAATCAGGGAAAAGGGGGATGATCCGGTCAGACGACTCGGTTTTGTAGCCCGGGACGTGCATCTGCTTACGCTGCCAATCAACCTTTGACCATGTAACCAGGGAAACTTCACCCAAGCGACATCCTGAGAAGTTGAGAAAGCGGCAGAAATCCGCGGCCTCCTGGCCCCAGCCGCCAACAGCACCATTAGTCTCCATCGCAGCGTAGAGTCCCTGAACCTGGACTTTACTGGGGAGGACTAGTCGCTTCTGGGTGACCTTCTTTTTCAGACGGCCTTCAGTTGGACGAACCGCCAACGGGTTCGAGTGGATGCTGCCTTGGTCAATAGCTATGTCCATGACGCGACGCAGGGTGTCGATGGAACGGTTAACGCTAGTCGCGGAGTTCCCCTTGATGATGGTGGTTGCTCCCTTGGGGCGATAGCTTGTGCCTTCAGCCTTAAAGCGGGTGACCCATTCTCGGACAGCCGCAGGAGTTACTTGGCTTGGCTTCATGGCAGCTACCTCCGGCCAGGTCTTCAGAATCTTCTTCAGGGCTGTTTGCCGTGAGACTATCGAGGCAGGGGCTAGTTCAGTGTCGGCCTTGGTCCGTTCCTCGTAAAAGCGCATCAAATCGCCCACAGTGCCTGTCCCTGCAGCGACTGACTTGTGGGTTTTGCGGCTGCGTTCGATCTTCGCTGCCTCGTCAGCCAGCCGTAGTTTTGCGACCGAATAGACATTCGTCCCGAGTTTGACCCATTTTTGCTTGCCGGAGATTGTCCATCTACCGTAATACCGGCCGCTCTTGCTGTTCCGTAAGAGATTCTGAGTCGGTGTTCTTTCCCAAGTCGGTGTTTCATTCATGGTTTTTCTTCCTCCTCGATTTCCAACGAGACTGTAGAAATGCCATGTAGAATGCAAAGACTAAGAAAAACGTAAGTATAAGATGGTAAACTAAAAGCCAGGGTAGCTCAGTGGTAGAGCAGGGGACTCATAAGCCCTTGGTCGGCGGTTCAATCCCGCCCCCTGGCACCATCCTTCGCACCTGAAGGTGCTTCGGATGGCACGGCCATCCTTTTGGGTTTGCTGCGGTGAGCTAGGTTTTGCCGAGGAGGGCTCGCAGTTCAGCGGCCGGGTCTTCGTGGTCTTGGGCGATGGCTAGCTGCAGGGCGGCTTCGAGCAAGGGGCGGGCTTCTGCCTGACGGCCGGTGGCTAGGAGGTGTTTGCCGAGGAGGATGCGGGGGATCATCCAGTCGGGCTTTTTCTCGATGCAGATCCGGAGGTGCGGCTCGGCATCGGCGGGGCGGGCGGCGGCGAGCAGGGCTTGGGCGAGGCTGAAACGGAACAGCTCGTTTTCCGGCTGACGGGCGACCAGGGCCTCGAACTGCGCGACGCGGTCCGCCATCTCACTCAACCGCGTCCACGTAAATCACCACGCCCGTCGCATTGTCCGGGCCGCCGCGGCGCAGCGCGAGCGCGATGAGGTCGCGCAGAAGCGGCTCGGGGTCGAGCGGACGCCCAAGGATGTCCTCAAGCTCGACATCGTTGACGAGCCGCGAAATGCCGTCGGTGCAGAACAGATAACGGTCGCCGGCCTGAAGCTCGTGGGCGAGCAGATCGGGCTCGGGCGGGGTCGGCTGGCCCATGCAGCGCGTGAGGGCGTTGCGATTGACCTCGTGGAAGAAGATTTTCTCGCCGCGGGCCCGGCGCGCCTTGGCCTCGTTCTCGACCGAATGGTCGCTGGTCAGCGCGGTGAGCCGCCCGTTGCGCCACATATAAGCGCGCGAATCGCCGACATGGGCCAGATGCAGCGTGCGGCCGCGGATGTGGCCAAAGGTCAGGGTGGAAGCGATGCCCATGTCAGGGCTGATGGTCTGCCCCAGCTCCTGCACCGCCTCATTGGTCGTGTGCACGATCTTTTCGAGGTTGGGCAGCGAGCGCCCGAGGTGGGCCTTCAATTGCAGCTGAACCTCCTGCAGGGTTCGCTCCGAGGCCTCGGCCCCGCCGGGCAGGCCGCCGACGCCATCGGCCACCCCGAAGAACAGGGCCTCCGGGTCGCACAGGTACCGGTCCTCGTTGTTGCGACGGACGCGCCCGATGTCGGTGAGTCCGGCGGCACGTAGCTTGATCATGGGCGAGGGGAGGACGGCGCTAATTGAAGGGAAGGAACAGGTTGTCGCGATTTGCGGTGGTCAGTCGAGTATGTTCTGCGACCGGCAGGCAGCCGAGGAACAGGCGTCCGTAGGCCTTGGCGAGCACCCGGGCATCGAGGATGGTGATGACGCCGCGGTCGGTCGCGCTGCGGATGAGCCGGCCGACACCCTGACGGAACTTCATGAGGGCGTCGGGCAGCGTGAGTTCGTTGAAGGGATTGCCGCCGCGGTCGCGCACCCACTCGGCGCGCGCCTCGGCGATCGGGTGCGACGGCGGATCAAAGGGCAGGCGGGTGATGATGACCTGCGACAGTGCCGGCCCGGGCACGTCGACACCGGCCCAGAAGCTGTCGGTCCCGAACAGGATCCCATTGCCCGCCGCCTGCAGCCGCCGCGTGAGCTCGGTGCGCGAGAGGTCCTCGCCCTGCAGGAAAAACGGTCGGCCCGCGGCGGTGAACTCGTCCTGCAGCGCGGCGGCGACATGCCGCATGTACTGGTAGCTCGTGAAGAGCACAAGCGAGCCGCCGGTGACGCGCAGGGCGCAGAAACGGATGTAGTCGGTGAGCGACTCGAGCGCGAGGCGGGCCTCGTGGGGAGAGGGCAGAGGGACGTCCGCGGCGATGAAGACGCGCATGTGGCGCTCGTAGTCGAACGGCGATGCCACGACGACGGCGCGCGCCTCCTCGGCGCCGATCCGCGCCTGGAACGGTTCGATCCCGCCGCCCATGGCGAGCGTGGCGCTGGTGCAGAGCACGGAGGTGCCGCGCTGGAGGAGCTGCTCGCGCAGGTACGGCGCGATGTCGAGGGGCGCGGTGCGCAGGGTCACGATCTGCTGCCGGCGGCCGGAGCGTTCGAGCCAATAGACGGAGCCCTCGTCGGCCGCGTTGAGCCATTGGCGCAGGCCGGTCTGGTAGGTCTTGAGGCGGCCGCGCTGCTCGAGGAGTTCGTCGCGCACGGGACCCTCGTCGAGTTTGTCGGCGCGGTTGCCGACGGCCTTGATCAGCTTCTGCAGCGGCTCGTCGAGCCAGGGCTCGGCGGCGCCGGCCTCGCGGATGCGGACGATCGAATGCTTCGTCAGGAGCTTGTCCTTGAGGAAACTGAAAAACTGTTCCGATGCCTCCAGGGCATCGAGCACGAGCTGCTGGTCGAGCGGCCCGCCGTGCTTTGCGAGCAGGCCGCGGCGGGTCTTGGGGTTGAAGAGGTACTTGAGCATCCGCTCCGTGCCGTAGCTGCTGAGGCGGAGCCCGAAGTGGTCGGTCGCGACCTCGGGCACGGTGTGGGCCTCGTCGAGCACGACGAAATCATCGGGGAACAGCACGCCGCGGCTGCCACCCTTCTCGGCGGCGCCGCCGGCGTTGAGGTGGGCGAAGAGGAGCGAGTGGTTGACGATGACGACCTGCGCGGTGCGCAGCCGGGCTCGGGCGCGTTGGTAGAAGCAGTGCTCGCCATTGCAGTGCTTGCGCGAGCAGGCGGAGGAGTCGGCGTTGACCCATTCCCAGACGTCGGGTGCCGGCGGGGGGGAGAGTTCATGGCGCAGGCCCTCCTTGGTCTTGGCGGCCCAGTCGGCGATGCGCTGGAGCTCGCTGTGCTCCGGCGAGGCGAAGAGCTCCTGCCGGTCGCGCAGGGCGGCGGCGAGGCGGGTGGTGCAGAGGTAGTTGGCCTTGCCGACGAGGACGGCGCTCTTGAAGTCGGCGTAGGGCGCGAGCTCCGGCGTGGAGCGAAACACGCGGCGACAGAGGGGGAGGTCCTTGGTCTCGAGCTGTTCCTGCAGGGAAATCGTGTGGGTCGAGACGATGAGCTGACGCGACTGGTCGGTCGCGTGGATGATGCCGGGGAGCAGGTAGGCGAGGGATTTGCCGACGCCCGTGCCGGCCTCGAAGAGCAGGACCTCGTCGGAATCGAAGGCGGCGGCGGTCAGGCGGGCCATTTGTTCCTGCTGCGGCCGGTGCTCCAGTTGCAGGCCCTCCTGCAGCCACCCGCCCTCGGCGAAGATCCGTGCCGCATGTTCCCGGGCATGGCTCGGTGGCGGCGCCGGGGGCAGGTGTTCGTTGTCGTCGCGAAGGCCGATCATGAGCGCCTGCCACGCAACGCATGCGGGACGAAGCGCGCAAGCGCGGATGCGGTGTCGGTCAGTCCGGCCGCAATTGCATTTGCCCCGTGCGGGTGCGGTCCGCAATTTGGCCCGATGGCGAATAATGCCGCGCACAAACCGGACTGGATCGAGGAACTCGCGGACTTCCTTCGCACGCAACCCGGGGTCGGGGCCGTGCGCATCGACCCGGCGGCACATCGCGTGGAGGTGGCAACCCTGGGGGCGGTGGACCTGGCCGACTTGCAGACTCGCTTGGCCGAGACCATCGCCGCCGTCGAGCGGCAGTGGGTGGAGAAGCACGCGGGCAAGGCGCCGGCGGGCTTTGTCCTGCGCCAGCGCGGCAAGGCCGCGGAACTCGGCCGCGAGACCTGCGAGACGGCGGAGAAGCTCTGGCTGTGGCAGGAAATGGAGTGGCCCGCGCTCGATGCCGAGCCGCCGCCGGCGGAGGAATCCGAGTGGCGTGAACTCGCGGTCCTCGCCACGCTCTGCGGCACCTTTGGCATCAGCGGCGCGCTCGCGGAATGGTTGGCGCCCGAGCTGCCCTGGTTGAGCCGAGGTCTCTTCCTCGCGGGCATCATCACCGGCGGTTGGGACGCCGCCAAGGACGCGCTGCCCAACCTGCGCACCCTCAAGCTCGACATCCATTTTCTCATGCTGGCAGTGGCCTTTGGCGCCATGGCCATCGGTGCGTGGGGTGAGGCGGTGCTGCTGCTGTTCCTGTTTTCCGCCTCGGGCGCCATGGAGGAATTCGCCCTCGATCGCACGCACCGCGAGGTGAGCGCGCTCCTGAAATCCTCGCCCAAGCGGGCCACGCGCCTTCGCGACGACGGCACGGAGGAGGAAGTGGATGTCGCCGACCTGCGGGTGGGGCAGACCGTGCGCGTGCGTCCGGGCGGGGCGTACCCGGCGGACGGCGACGTCCTCCTCGGCAGCAGCGCCAGCGACGAATCGGCGCTGACCGGCGAGGCGGCGCCCGTGGACAAGAAACCCGGCGATCCGGTCTTCAGCGGCACGATCAATCTGTGGGGCTCGGTCGACTTCAAGGTCATGCGCCTGCCGGCGGAAAGCACCCTGCAGAAGATCATCCGGCTCATCCAGCACGCCCAGAAGCTGCGGGCGCCGAGCGAGCGGTTCACCGACAAGTTCGGGCCGCACTACACCTACGTGGTCATCTTCGGGTCGCTGACGATGTTCCTCCTGTGGTGGCTCGTGTTCGACCTGCCGGCCTTCACCAACACGCCCGAGACGCGCTCGGCGTTCTACCGCGCCATGACGCTCATGGTCGTCGCCAGCCCCTGTGCACTGGTGCTGTCCATCCCGTCCGCCATCCTCGCGGCCATCGCCTGGGGCGCGCGGCACGGCGTGCTGTTCCGCGGTGGCGCCGCGATCGAGCGACTGGCGGAGGTCAGGACGGTGGCGCTCGACAAGACCGGGACACTGACGACAGGCGAATTGACGGTGGTTGGCTACGAGAGTTTTCCGCCCGGCCGCGAGACCGCGGTCATGGAGCTGGCCTATGCCCTCGAGGCCAAATCCGAGCACCCGCTGGCGCGCGCCATCGTGCGCGACGCCAAGGCTCGCGGTGTGCGGGCGGTGGAGCTGGCCGAGTTCAAGAATATCGTGGGGCAGGGCGTGAGTGGAAAACTCGGCGGCGCGCAGGCGCTGCTGGGCCGGCGCGAGCTGCTCGAGGCCGGACCGCTGGCCCGCTGGGCGGAGAAGCTGCCGCCGGCGCCGGCGGAGTTGTCGGAGGTCTGGGTCGTGAGCCCCGACCTGCTCGGCCGCGTGCTGTTGCGCGACCAGATCCGCGCGGAATCAAAGGGCGTGCTGGCGGAGTTGAAGGCCATGGGCATCCGTACGGTCATGCTCACGGGCGACCGTCGCCAGGCGGCCGAATCGGTGGCGCGCGAATTGGGCCTCGACGAGGTGCGGGCGCATCTCACGCCTGAGCAGAAGGTCGAGGCGATCCAGGAACTGCGCCGGGCCAATGGCGGCACGCGCGTGGCGATGGTCGGCGACGGCGTGAACGACGCGCCGTGCTTGGCCGCGGCGGACGTGAGTGTGGCGATGGGTGCGCGTGGCAGCGACGCTGCGCTGGAGCAGGCCGAAGTCATCCTGATGCACGATCGCATCGAGAGCTTCCTCGCCGCCGAACGCCTGAGCCGCAGGGCCCGCGCGATCATCCGGCAGAACCTTACGATTTCTTTGGGCGTGGTCGTCGTGATGGTAGTCGCGACCGCGCTGGGCTCGGTCCCGCTCGCCATCGGCGTCGCCGCCCACGAAGGCAGCACGGTGGTCGTGTGTCTGAACTCGCTGCGGTTGTTGTTCGGCAAAAATCGCTGATGCAGAAACCAAAGCGGTTTGGTCAGCGCCGAAGGCGCGCACCATTACAGCCTGGGGCAACGCCCCAGGAAATGGATCACCGCCGAATCTCAAGGGCCAGCGGCCCGCTCCATAGATCGGGCTTTCAGCCCTCGCCGGTTGGGACATTGACCACTTTCCTGGGGTTGCACCCCAGGCTGTTATGGGGCGGACCTTTGGTCCTCACGATGGTCTCAATCCACGATCAGGACTCTGTCACCCGTTCGCACTTCTTCGTACAACTCCACGATGTCGAGGTTGCGCATGAGGACGCAGCCGGCGCTCAGCGGGGTGCCGAGCTTGTCCTCGTGGTTGGTGCCGTGGATGTAGATGTAGCGCGAATGGGTGTCGACGTTGCCGCCTTGGTTCACACCGGGTTCGAGGCCGCGGAGCCAGAGGATGCGGGTGGTGATGAGGTTGGGCTCGGTTTCGGCAGCGGGCAGCTCCGAAAAATGCCGGCCAGTCGGCACGCGGGCCTTGAACACCATGCCGGGCGGCTGGCCGGCGCCGATGCGCTCGGCGATCTCGTGGAGGCCGCGCGGGGTGCCGAGGGAGTCCTTCATGTTGGACGGCGGACGTCGGGAAGTGGATATGACGTAAGTTTTTACAACTCTTCCACCGCGAACAAATTGCATCGTATGCGAACTGATCCGGACAATCAGATTCCGGTCTGAGGGCTTGATACCCATTTGGGCACAGGTTCTAGTCACCAGTTCGACAGGATTATCCATGGCAAATAACTCATTCACAGTGGGCATCGTCGGCGCAACGGGCGCCGTCGGTCAAGAGCTCCTCCGGCTCTTGCTCGAGAGAAATTTCCCCATGGCCAAGCTGCGGCTCTATGCCTCGGCGCGGTCGGCGGGCAAGGTGATTGAGAAGGCCGGGAAAAAATTTACGGTCGAGGAAGCCAAGCCGGGCGCGTTTGCCGGCGTGGACGTCGCATTCTTTGCCGCGGGCGGCTCGGTCACCCGCGCGCTGGCGCCCGACGCCGTCAAGGCGGGCTGCCTCGTCATCGACAAGAGCTCGGCCCTCCGCATGGAGGCCGACGTGCCGCTCGTCATCCCGGAGATCAACCCGGAGCAGCTGCGCACGCACAAGGGCATCATCGCGAACCCGAACTGCTCGACGGCCGTCATGCTCATGGGCCTGTGGCCGCTGCACCAGAGGTTCGGCCTCAAGCGCGCGATCGTTTCGACTTACCAGTCGGTGTCCGGCACGGGCGCCGAGGCGGTGCGCGAGCTCGCCGACCAGATCGAGGCGCATGTCGCCGGGAAGCCGCTCGTGAAGAAGGTTTATCCGTATCAGATCGCCTTCAACTGCATCCCGCACATCGATTCGTTCGGCCCCGACGGCTACACCGGCGAGGAGACGAAGATGGCGCTGGAGTCGCGCAAGATCATGGGCCTGCCCAACCTCAAGGTCTCGTCCACCACCGTGCGCGTGCCGGTCGTGCGGGCGCACTCGATCTCGGTCTGCGCCGAGTTCGAGCGTCCCGTCAACCTGGCCGAGGCGCGGGCCGCGGTCGCGGCGTTCCCGGGCGCGGAGCTTGTGGACGACCCGGTGGCGAAGAAGTATCCGACCCCGCTGGACTTTGCCGAGAAGGTGAAGTGCGGCGTGGGCCGGCTGCGCATCGACACGGCCTTCGACAACGGTCTCTCGTTCTGGGTGTCCGGCGACAACCTCTGGAAGGGTGCCGCCCTCAACGCCATCCAGAACGCCGAGCTGATGATCCGCGAGGGTTGGCTCAAGCCCAAGGCCTGAGGCCGGGGCTTTTTGAGGCGTGCCCGTCACCGGAATAAGTTCTTGTCACACCGGTGGCGGCGCCGCTTATTTCACCCCTCGGCGCGGACGCCTAGCTCAGTTGGTTAGAGCATCTCGTTTACACCGAGGGGGTCGGGGGTTCGAGTCCCTCGGCGTCCACCAGCCTTCGCTCGCAGCGCAGCGGAGAGTGAAGGCTGTCCTCCGTAGCTCGTCCGCGAGCGAAGGGGGACCGAATCCCGCTGCGAGCTTCGGCTGGCAGGCCACCTTAATTTAGTATCACATCACTTTCTTCCACCACACCATGCGACACACGATATCCGTTCTCGTTGAGAACAAGTTCGGCGTTCTGGCGCGCGTGGCCGGCATGTTTTCCGGCCGCGGCTTCAACATCGACTCGCTCAATGTCGCACCGACGCACGACGCCTCGCTGTCCCGCATCACGGTGGTCCTCAAGGGTGACGATCATTCGCTGGACCTCTGCATCAAGCAACTCCGCAAGCTGATCAACGTCGTCGAGGTCATCGATTTCACGGACGGTTCCGCCGTCAGCCGCGAGCTCGTGCTGGTCAAGGTGAAGGCCGACTCGCACACGCGACCCGAGATCCTCCAGATCAAGGACATCTTCCGCGCCAAGATCGTGCACCTCGCCCAGGACTACCTCGTGATCGAGTGCACCGGCGAGGAGGACAAGGTGAACGCCTTCCTCGGCCTCCTCGAGCCCTTCGGCATCATCGAACTCGCCCGCGCCGGCCGCCTCGCCCTCAAACGTTAACCAAACTTTCCCCTCCATCATGCCCGCCAAAGTCTACACCGAAAAAGACGCCGATCTCGGCGTGTTCAAAAACAAGACCCTCGCCATCCTCGGCTACGGGTCCCAAGGCCACGCGCACGCGCTCAATCTCAAGGAGAGCGGCTGCAAGGTCATCATCGGCCTCTATCCCGGCAGCAAGTCGCGCGCCGTCGCGCAGCAGCACGGTCTCAAGGTCTACGACACCGCCGAGGCCGTTCGCCGCGCCGATGTGATCATGGTCGCGCTCCCCGACATGAAGCAGGCCGACGTCTACCAGCAGGACATCCTGCCGAACCTGACCAAGGGCAAGTGCCTCATCTTCTCCCACGGTCTCGCCGTCCACTTCGGCCTCATCAAGCCCACCAAGGACATCGACGTCATCATGGTCGCCCCCAAGGGCCCGGGCCACATGGTCCGCCGCCTCTACGTCGAGGGCAAGGGCATGCCGGCGCTCATCGCCGTCTACCAGGACAAGTCCAAGCAGGCGAAGAAGATCGCCCTCGCCTGGGCCAAGGGCATCGGCTCGACCAAGGCCGGTGTCCTCCAGACCACCTTCAAGGAAGAGTGCGAGACCGATCTCTTCGGCGAGCAGGCCGTCCTCTGCGGTGGCGCCTCCGCCCTCGTGCAGGCGGGCTTCGAGACCCTCGTCGAGGCCGGCTACCAGCCCGAGATGGCCTACTTCGAGTGCCTTCATGAGCTGAAGCTCATCTGCGACCTCATGTACGAGTCCGGCATCGCCGGCATGCGCTTCTCGATCTCCGAGACCGCCAAGTACGGCGACATCACCCGCGGCCCGCGCGTCGTGAACAAGCAGACCAAGGCGGAGATGAAGAAGATCCTGAAGGAGATCCAGACCGGCCAGTTCACCCGCGAGTGGGTCCGGGAGTACAAGGGCGGCCTGAAGAAGTACAAGGCCCTCCTCGCCAAGGGCGAGAAGCACACGATTGAGAAGACCGGCACCTACCTCCGCGGCATGATGCCCTGGATGACCAAGAAGAACATCAAGGGCGTCCAGGCCTCCTACGCCTGATTCACCCGAACGGCTTCTGACGATTCGGCACCTCCGGTCTTTCCGGGCGTGCCGAATCTTGTTTTCGGCCCCCGGCTTGCTACCTTCTCAAACGTGCCCTCCGCCAAGATCATCCTCGCCACCCGCAAAAGTCCCCTTGCGCTCGCCCAGAGCAACATGGTGGCCGACCTGCTCCGTCGCGCCCTCGGCGTCGAGGTGGAGCTCCTGAAGATCGTCACCGCGGGTGACCGGCAGACGGAATGGTCGCTGGAGAAAAAGGGCGGTAAGGGCCTCTTCACGAGCGAACTCGAACACACCCTCCTGCAGGGCGGGGCCGACATCGCCGTCCATAGCAGCAAGGACCTGCCGGGCGAGATGCCCGCCGGCCTCGCCATCGCCGGCTATCTCCCGCGCGCCGACACCCGCGACGTGCTCGTCCTGCGCGAGGAATTGTCCGCCCCGCGCAAGATCGCGACCGGCAGCCCGCGCCGCCGCCTGCAGGTTGCGGCCATTTATCCGGACATCGAGTTCTGCGAGATCCGCGGCAACGTGGACACGCGCCTCAAGAAGATCGCCGAGCAGCACCTCGCCGACGGCACGATCCTCGCGGCCGCGGGCATGAAACGCCTCGGCATCACCGGCTGGCCGGGCCTCAAGTTCCTCCCGTTTGCCCACACTGAGATGGTGCCGGCGGTCGGGCAGGGGGCCATCGCGATCCAGTGCCGCGTGGCCGATGTCGCGCGCTACGCCCCGCATTTCGACGCCGCCACGGCCCGGGCGCTGGCCGTGGAGCGCGCCCTGCAGAATCAGCTCGGCGGCGGCTGCCACACGGCATTTGGCGCCCATGCGACCCCCGGGACGCTTTTCTTCTTCCACGAAAAAACCGGCCGCAAGGCGCTGCCGCTGACCGACGCCGACTACGCCGAGCCGGCGGCCACGGCCACGCGCATCCTCAAGGAGCTCGCCCTGCCATGAGCCGCGACGCCCAGACCCTCGCCGGCCGCCGCATCGCCGTCACCCGCGCCAAGGACCAGGCCTCGGAGCTGTCCGCCAAGCTCAACGTCTTGGGTGCCGAGGTGATCGAGCTGCCGCTGATCCAGGTCACGCGCGAGATTTCCAAGCATAACCTCGCGGACGTCATGCTCGAGCTCGGCGGCTATGACTGGATCGTCTTCACGAGCCCCAACGGCGTGCGGTTCTTTTTCGAGGAGTTCTTTCGCCTCTTCGAGGACATCCGGTCGCTGGGCCTGCTGCGCTTTGCGTGTATCGGCGAGGCAACCGCCCGCGGCATCGCCGCCCTGCACCTCAAGGTCGAGTGCCAGCCCAAGGAAGCGACCGCCGAAGCCTTGGCTAAGGCCATGGTCGATACCGGCAGCCTCGACAACGCCAAGGTCCTCGCGATCACCGGGAACCTCAATCGCGACACCCTCGTCCAAGCCCTCGAGGAAGCCAACGCCATCGTTGACCAGTTGCAGGTCTACAAGACCGAGCAGACCGACCTGAAGCACGATCCGGCGGCCGCGGATTTCCGCACGCGCGGTGCGGACGCAATTCTCTTCGCCAGTTCCTCCGCCGTGCAGTCCTTCGCCGACCAGGCCGCCGCCCTCGCTCTCGGACCCGGGGCCAAGCGTCCGCTCGCCGGCAGCATCGGCGTCCACACCTCTGCGACCATGAAAAAGGTGGGTATTCCGGTCGACTTCGCCGCGAAGTCCCCGGGTCTGGATGCGCTGGTCGAGGCGTTGGTCAAGAAGCTGGATTAGGAGCACCGGCATCCCAGCATTTTCCGAGCCTCGATCCTCTCACGCGGAGGCGCGGAGAGCGTTGATGGAAGCTATAGTCATCTCCGCGCCCTCCGCGTCTCCGCGTGAGACAAGATTGGGCGCTGACCGTCCGCATTCAATCCCCTGTGGAATGTTTTTGTCCTGCGGTCGGGGATCAGCGTAAATCGCTTTCAACATGAAAGTCCCGTTCCTCGACCTCGGCCTGCAGCACAAGGCCATTCGTACGGAAGCCTTGGCGGCGCTCACCGCCACCTACGACGCGACGCGTTTCTGCCTCGGCAAGGATGTGGAGGATTTCGAGAAGAGCTTCGCCGCCACCCTCGGCTATCCGCGCGCCCTCGGGATGAATAGCGGCACGGCGCCGCTGCACGTGGCCTGCATGCTGGCGGGCTTCGGACCGGGCGACGAGGTCATCACCACGCCGTTCACCTTCATCTCGTCGGCCTGGGGCATCAGCTACGTCGGCGCCAAGCCGGTCTTCGTCGATATCGACGAGGCGACGTACAACATCGATCCCGCCAAAATCGCCGCCGCCGTCACCCCGCGGACCAAGGGCATCATCGTGGTGCACCTCTTTGGCCAGCCGGCGCGGATGGACGAGATCATGGCCGTGGCCCGGAAGCACAACCTCTTCGTCATCGAGGACTGCGCCCAGGCCGTGGGCGCGAAGTACCAGGGCACGCCCGTCGGCCTGATCGGCGACGTGGGCACGTTCAGTTTCTACCCGACCAAGAACCTCGGCGGTTGCGGCGAGGGTGGGGCACTGGTGTCGCGGCGCGAGGAGCTCCACACGCGGGCCCGCCACATCCGGGTGCATGGCTCGGATCGCCGGTACTACCACGACATCATCGGCGGCAATTTCCGCATGGATGGCTTCCAGGGCGCGCTGCTCAACGTGAAGCTCCCACACCTCGCCGCGTGGACCGCCCGGCGCCAGGCCATCGCCGCGGCCTATCTCAACGGCATCAAGCTCGCCGGCGTGCAGTTGCCCGGCCAGCCGGCCTACGGAAAATCGGTCTTCCATCAGTTCACGATCCGCCATCCGCGTCGCGATGCCCTGCGCGAGCACCTGGCCAAGTGCGAGGTCGGCACAGACTTGATCTATCCCGTGCCGCTCCACCTCCAAAAATGCTACGCGCCCCTCGGCCAGGCCAAGGGCACACTTCCCATCGCCGAGCGCGTCAGCGAATCCTGTGTGAGCCTCCCCATCTTCCCCGAACTCACCGAGGCGCAGGTGGCCCACGTGATCACATCGGTCAACGCCTTCGCAGGCTGAGCCGCAGAGAGCGTACGCCCTGTGACGGTTTCGTCACAAACTCAGGCTCGGCAGGCGCCCGGTCGGGCCTCAAGCTGTTGGCATGGCTCGTAAATCCAGCGGCACGATTGGCATCCTCACGGCGGGCGGCGACTGCCCGGGCCTCAATGCGGTGATCCGGGGCGTGGCCAAGGCCGCCATGCACTACGGCATCAAGGTCATCGGCATTCACGACGGTTTTCGCGGTCTCGTCGAGAACCGCTGCACCCCCATCGACAACCCTCTCGTCAGCGGCATCCTCGCCCAAGGCGGCACGTTCCTCGGCAGCAGCCGCGACAAGCCCCACAAGATGCCCATGGGCGGACAGGTCATGGACATGACCGAGGTCGCCGTGAGCAACTATCGGAAGCTCAACCTCGACTGTCTCGTATGCCTCGGCGGCAACGGCACGCAGAAGAACGCCCTCCGCCTGCACGAGAAGGGCGGGATCAACGTCCTCACGCTGCCCAAGACGATCGACAACGACGTGGCCGAGACCGACATCACTTTCGGCTTCGATTCCGCGATGTCCATCGCCACCGAGGCGATCGACCGCCTTCACACCACGGCCACGAGTCACCACCGCATCATCGTGTGCGAGATCATGGGCCACTCCGCGGGTTGGCTCTGCCTCGGCGCCGGCATCTCGGGCGGCGCCGATGTCATTTTGATTCCGGAGATTCCCTACGACCTCGAGATCGTGGCGCACAGCCTCCTGCGCCGCCAGCGCTCGGGCAAGCGGTTCTCCATCATCGCCGCCGCCGAGGGCATCCAGACGACCGAGCAGGCCAAGGCCCGCGCCAAAATCGAGGCGAAGGGCAAGAACAAGGGGAAGGACAAGCCGGCCGACCCCGACCAGGGCGTGCCCCGGACCATTCACAGCAAGACCGAGGGCGAGATTCACCTCGTGCACGAGCCCGTCGCCAGCCGCCTGGCCCGGCGGCTGCAGCAGCTTACCGGCGTCGAGGCACGCGTCACCTCGCTGGGACACGTCCAGCGCGGGGGTCCGCCCACGGCCTTTGACCGCCTGCTTTGCACGCGCCTCGGCACGAAGGCGGGCGAGCTCCTCGCCCAGCACAAGTACAACGTCATGGTCGGCATCAAGGGCAACCAGTGCGTGCCGATCCCGCTGGCCAAGGCCGCGGGTTCGAAGCGCGTCGTGCCCCCGGACCACCCGTGGATCGCCACCGCGCGGCTCGTGGAAACCTGCATGGGCGACGTCGAGGCCTGAGCGCGAACCAACGATGATTGCCGGCATCCAGATGAAAGTCTGCGGCCTGCGCTCACCGGCCGATGCGGCCGCGGCGGCGGCGTGCGGGGCGGATTACCTGGGATTCAACCTGTATCCGCAGTCGCCCCGGCACTTGTCGCTGGCGGAGTATCAGGCCATGGAGGCGCGGCTGCCCGCGGTGAAGAAGGTGGCCGTTTTCGTCTCGCCCACTCCCGCCGACCTCGCGCTGGCGGCGGCGGTTGGTTTCGAGTGCTTTCAGGTGCATTTCCCGCTCGAGACGCCGACGACGATGGTGGGCGCGTGGGCGGAGACCGTCGGCACCTCGCGGCTGTGGCTCGCGCCGAAGCTACCACCGGCCGCCGACGTGCCCGCGGACCTCTTGCCGATGACCCTGACGTTCCTCCTCGACACGTACCACGCCGATGTCTTCGGCGGCACGGGCAAGACGGGCGACTGGGCGAAGTTCGCGCGCCACGCGCAGCGCCATCCGGAAAAGACCTGGATCCTCGCTGGCGGGCTCAACCCGGAAAACGTCGCCACCGCGGTCACGCGGTCGGGCGCGCGTTTCGTCGACGTCAACAGCGGCGTCGAGTCAGCCCCAGGCGTGAAGGACGCGGCGAAGCTCAAGCGCTTCGTGGCCAACCTCGCGGTGCACCGGGAGTAGGAGGAGGATTGCGCTCCGGTAGGCAGCCCGCTTGCGGGCGCTTGTTTGGCGTGCGTATGCCGTGAGAGCGCGAGCGAGCTCGCGGCCTACGTTTCTAGGCCTTGGCACTCCCGCGTTGCTCCAACTCCAGCAACGCCCATTTCACGTCCTCGCCAAAGGCGTAGCCGGTCAGAGAACCGTCGCGGCCGATCACGCGGTGGCAGGGTATGAGCAGGCAAATTGGGTTCGTGGCGTTGGCCCGGCCGACGGCGCGGCTGGCGGTGGGCTTGCCGGTGACTGCAGCTACCTCTCCGTAGGTTGCGGTCTGGCCGTAGGGAATCTGGCGGAGGGCCTGCCAGATGGCCTGCTGGAACGGTGTGCCGGCGGGGGCGAGCTTGACGGTGAACTTCCGCCGGCGGCCGGCGAAGTATTCGTCGATCTCGCGACGCACGGGTTCGGCCCGGGCGCGGTCGAGCTCCAGATGCCCCTTGCCGAGGCGGGCACGCAGGGCCCGCAGGCCGCCGAAAGCCGTTGCGGCGACGGCGCTGCTGGCGTTCAGCGCGACCGAGAAATCGCCCAGGGGCGTGGCGAAGGTGTCGTAGGTGTAATTCATGGCGGTGGGGGTTGGGTGAATTGCCACAGATGGGCCGTGGCGAGGCTGCGGTAAGGGGAGAAGACGGCCATCAGGCGTCGGGTGGCATCGGCGTCGGGGCGGGTTTCGAGCTTGAGCAGTGCCTGGAGTCCGCTGGTCACGCCGGTGTCGCCGAGCGGCAGGCAGTCGGAGAAACCGAGGGCGCGCATCATCAGGTAATTGACCGACCACGGACCGAGCCCGCGGATCGCGAGCAGCGTGCGCGCGGCGCGGGTGGCGGATTGGGTGGGCAACTTCGCCAAATCCAACTTGCCCGCGGCGACGAGACGCGAAACCGCGGTCACGTAATCGGCCTTCTGCCGCGAGAATTGCAGCGGGCGCAGCGCCTCGGGTTCCAAAGCCGCCACCGCGGCGGGAGTGGGCGGCGCAATGAGACCGTCGCCCATGGGCGTGCCGGCGAGTTCGGTGAGGCGGCGGCGCAGCAGGCACGCGAAAGGGAAATTGATCTGCTGGCCGATGATCGACCACAGGAGGCCGTCGTATACCGACGGCACCTGGCTGAGCCGCAACCCCGGACGGCCCGCGACCAGGCGGGCGAGCCCGAGCTTGCGGGCGAGGCGGGCGAAGGCATCGGCGTCTTGATCGAGGCCAAGCAAGCCGACGACCAGACGGTGAACCCGAGGGAGCGCGGCCCGCTCTCCAAGGAGTGCCACCTCGACCGTGGTTGATGCCAGTGTCAGCTGCAGCCGGTGCGTTGCATCGCCCAGGCGGACGGCGCAGGTGTAGACGTCGCCGGTCAGGCGCTCGGTCACGCTGTGCGGATCGCGGCTGAGCGCGCGCCGCAGGTAATCCAGCGGATATCCCGGGGGCAGCTTGATCGTGAAGGTCGAGCCCTCGTTGAGTTCGCGGTAGACGATGGGGGTGAGGCCGTTGTGACGCAGGAAGTTCTCGTGAAAGGCCGACAGGCTCTCGAAGCCCGCGCCGAACGCGATGTCGCTGAGGGTGGCGTCGGTCGCGATGAGCTGCCGCTTCGCCTCGTCAAGGCGGGCCCGGTTGAGCAGTTCCGCGGGCGTGGCGTGGTAATGCTGCCGGAACAGTTCGAAGGCCCGCGTCGGGCCGAAGCCGGTGCGGTGGACGACGGCGCGGACGTCGGCGAAGTCGCCGGGGCGCGCCCGCAGTTCGGCCACGACGGTCTCGATCGTCTCGAGTACCGGGTCGGCGCCGCGGGCGAAATCGTCGGGGTGACACTTCTTGCAGGGCCGCAGGCCGGCGGCGCGGGCGGCCTCGCAGGAGGGGAAGAAGCGCACATTTTCGGACCGCGGCTTCCGCGCCTTGCACGCCGGCAGGCAGTAGATGCCCGTCGTCAGCACGCCAGTGAAGAAGCGACCGTTACAGGTCGCATCCCCGGCCAGCAGCCGGGCGTACATCTGGGCGTGGCTCATTCGCATGGGGTCAACCTAGCACGACCGCAGGGCGCCTGTCGTCCGGATAATTTCGGTGCAATTTCTTTTTCGACACTCCTGCTTCGCTGCACACGCTCGGTCTCACCTATGCCCACGACCTATGAGACTCTTCGCGCCGACATCGTCACCGCCGTGAAGGCCCGTGATTCCGTCGCGGCCACCTCCCTGCGCACGGCCGATGCCGCCATCCAGCGGGCGGCGATGGACCAGAACAAGCCCATCGAGGAGGCGCTGGTCGTCGCCACGCTGCGCAAGGCGGTCAAGAATCTCGCCGACGCCAAGGAGGAGTTCGCCCGCGGCGGTCGGGCCGACCTCGTCGCTGCCAACGAGAACGAGATCCGAATCCTCGAGAAGTATCTGCCCAAGGGCCTCGATACCGCGAAACTCGAGGCGCTGATCGTCGCGGCAATCGCCGAGACCGGCGCGCAGAGCAAGAAGGAGATGGGCAAGGTCATCGGCGCGCTGAAGAAGCACCCCGATGCCGGCCTGATCGACTTCGCCCAGGTCAGCAAACTCGTACAGGCCAAGCTGCCGTGAGCGTGGCGGTCCTTGGTCACGGCGAATTCCGCTATCGACCGGTTCCGGGGTGGGGCGTTCTCGACGAGCGCACCCCCGTGAAGAACTGCCAGGCCCTCGTGCAGGACCGGGCGGGGCACATCTACCTGATCACGGACCATACGGCCAACAACGTCATCATTTACGACCGGCAGGGAAGGCTCGTCGACAAATGGGGCACCGATCTTCCGGGCGCGCACGGACTGTCCCTGATCGTAGAGGGCGGACGCGAGGTGCTGTACCTGACCTGCACGCTCACCAACCGGGTGCGGAAGACGACGCTCGACGGTCAGGTGCTGCAGGAGTGGGGTTGGCCCGATTTCACCGGCAAGTATGCGCAGGCGAAGGACTACATGCCGTCCTGGACGCTGCATCATCCCGATGGCGGATTTTTCGTCCTCGATGGCTACGGAAAGGACTACATCCTACACTATGCGGCCGACGGCGCGTTCAAGGCGCTGCTCGGCGGCCCGGAGGGCGGGATCGGGCACTGGGGTCCGCATGGCGGTCACATGGACGTGGGGCCTGACGGCACGCCGACGCTGCTGATCGCCATGTGCGACCGGCAACACCTGCTGCGTTTGTCCACGGATGGCCAGTTCCTCCACCGCGTGGACCTGCCGGGGAGCAACCCGCGGATGTTGCGGCGGAGCGGCGCGCATTGGTTCTGTCCGCATATCGGCGACAATTGGCCGGCCGACTTCGACAGTCGCGGTTACGTATCAGTGCTCGACGCGGACCTGCGAGTGGTAGCGAACATCGGCGGCACCGAGCCGCGCTACGACGACCGCGGAAGCCTGCAGCCGATGCAGCACGTGGGCGATACGTTCATCCACCCGCACGATGTCCTCGTGGATGAAAACGACGGCGCCCTGTACGTGGCCCAGTTCAACTCCGGCGCGACGTACCCGCTAAAATTCGAGCGGTTCTAGGGGCGATCTGTAGTTATCCCTGCTCGTACTTCACGCTAATGATCTCGAGTTCGTTGAGCCCCCGCGGGGTCTTGAACGCGACACGCTGGCCGGTGCGGGCATTGAGGAGGGCGCGGGCGATGGGGGAGACCCAGCTGATCCACCCGCGGTCGAAGTCGGCCTCGTCCACGCCGACAATGCGGTAAGTCGAAATTTCTCCGCTGCTCTCGCGGACGTTCACCGTGGCGCCGAGCAACACGGTATCTTGGGGCGGCGGCGGCGGGTTCACCACCTCGGAACGGGCGAGGCTGGCCTGAAGGTAAAAGATGCGCTGGTCGAGGGCGAGCAGTTCGCGCTTGGCGTCGGGATCGTCATTTTTCCCGGCGAGCGGCGGACGCTCGACCTGGATCAGGCGCTGCAGTTCGTTCCGTAGCTGGGCCGCACCGCTGGGGGTGACCAGATTCTTCGCGCCCGGCGGCAGCAGCGACACCGGTTTGACCAATACCGGTTCGTCCCCGGTATCGTCTTCGTTGGTGAACGCCTTGCTCAAGGCTCGGAGTCTTTGCGGTTGGCCGCGCGGCGGCGCAGCCAGAATATCAGGCCCACCCCGACCGCCATCAGGGCATAGGTCGAAGGCTCGGGCACGGCATAGTACAGCGCATTCGAGAACAGCTTCTGGTAGTCGCCAGTCAGGTTGCCGCTGGCGGTCGGATCCGGGAACAGATTGACGGCGACTACATTGGCCTTGGTGACCAGAAGCGGGGTGCCATCGCTCCAGGTGGCGCGGATGGTGGCGCCGGTCACCGCGGTCACGCGGTCATGGTAGTAGCCGCCGACGGCGGACACACCGG
This sequence comes from uncultured Opitutaceae bacterium, assembly GCA_964355715.1. Lineage (GTDB taxonomy): Bacteria > Verrucomicrobiota > Verrucomicrobiia > Opitutales > Opitutaceae > UBA2377. The sequence continues at coordinate 28,285 of CAYHEW010000004.1, forward strand.
TGAAGAAGACGCTGCCGTCGTTCGAGGCCATGGTCACGGTCGAGTAGGCCGAGCCACTGTTGAAGACGACCGGGCTGATGCTCTGGGAGATGATGCGGCCGGCGAGCGTGTTGCCGCCCTGGTCGGCCCAGGAGAACGTCGCGAGGACCAGCGGGCGGCCGAGATTGGCGTAGTCGGCCAGCACATTGCCGTTCAGCGAATCGCTGCCGGAGCTGCTGTTGGTGAAGAACAGGACGGCCTTGTAGTCGTCGAGGTCGGCCAAGGTCATCGTCGTGGCATTGATCGCCGTGACGGTGCCGAAGCGGTTGGTCGAGGTCAGGTAGTTCGCCACCGCCTGGGTGCCGGTCGAGCTGTTGCCGGTGCTCCACACGAGCACCTGCGCGTTCAACCCGGCGGTGAAAGCGAGGCTCGCGGCGAGAAGCAGAACAGCGATGGGGGGACAGCGCTTCATCCGGGTCACTTATGCGCCGATTTCGCGGTCGGTTCAAGTAGCATCGGGCCGAGGGGGCGGGCGGTTTTGGATTGGACTGCGTGGTGCCGTGGTCCTGTCTTCACCGCATGTCGTCCGCGCCGCTGGCTCCGCTCGACGGCGTTCCCTCGTCGGACGCCGTGCTGGACCGGTTTCTGGCCGTGGCGTCGGAGCGGGGGCTGACCCTTTACCCCGAGCAGGAGGAGGCGATCCTGGAGCTTTTCGACGGCAAGAACGTGATCCTCGCGACCCCGACCGGATCGGGCAAATCGCTCGTGGCGGCGGCGTTGCACTTCCGGGCGCTGTGCGCGCGCGAGCTTTCGGTCTACACGTGTCCGATCAAGGCCTTGGTGAACGAGAAGTTCCTCGCGCTGTGTCGCGATTTCGGACCGGAGCGGGTCGGCATGATGACCGGCGACGCGAGCGTGAACCCGGGTGCGCCGGTCCTGTGCTGCACGGCGGAAATCCTCGCCAACATCGCCCTGGCCGGCGGGCCGCGGGCGGAGGCGGTGAAGGCGGTGATCATGGACGAGTTCCACTACTACGCCGACGACGAGCGCGGCGTGGCCTGGCAGGTGCCGCTGTTGGCCCTGCCCGGGGCGCGCTTCCTCCTGATGTCGGCGACGCTGGGAGCGACGGAACCGTTCGAGCGGGCCCTGACCAAGCTCACCGGGGTGCCGGCGGTGACGATTCGCAGCGACCGGCGACCGGTGCCGCTGGCGTTCGAGTATTCGGAGGTGCCCTTGCCGGAGCGCGTGGAGCAGCTCGGCCGCGAGCGCCGCCTGCCGGCCTACCTCGTGCACTTCACGCAGCGCGAGGCCGCCGAGGCCGCCCAGGCGCTGATGAGCCTGGACCTGTGCACCCGCGAGGAGAAGGCGGCGCTGGCGACGGAGCTGGAGCGGGTGAAGTTCAACAGCCCGCACGGCAAGGAAGTGAAGCGCTGGCTGCGGCACGGCATTGGCGTGCATCACGCCGGCCTGCTGCCGAAATATCGCGTGCTGGTCGAGCGCCTCGCCCAGCAGGGCCTGCTCAAGCTTATCTGCGGAACCGACACGCTGGGCATGGGAATAAATGTTCCGATCCGCACCGTCGTGTTCACGCAGCTCTGGAAATACGACGGCAAGAAGGCTGCGATCCTCGCCGTGCGCGATTTTCGCCAGATCGCCGGCCGCGCGGGCCGGAAGGGCTTCGACGACCAGGGCTTCGTGATGGCGCAGGCACCGGTGCACGTCATCGAGAACAAACGGGCCGAGGAGAAGGCCGCGGGCAATCCGCAGAAGCTGCGCAAGCTGGTCAAAGCCCGGGCGCCCGATGGGGCCGTGAGCTGGGACACAAACACCTTCGTCCGGCTGCAGACGGCGCCGCCGGAGGCGTTGGGGTCCCGTTTCACCGTGACGCACGGCATGCTGCTGCAGGTGCTGAGCCGGCCGGGCGACGGTTGCCGGGCGCTGCGGCAGCTCATTGCTGACTGCCATGAGACGCCGGTGAAGAAGGCCGCGCTGCGACGCCGGGCCTGGCAACTCTTTCGCGCGCTCGTGGACCGGCGCATCGTCGAGATCGTCCCGCGGGCGGAGCGAGCGGCGCCGGAGCGCAAGCTGCGCGTGAACGTCGCGTTGCAGGAGGATTTTTCGCTGCATCAGGCCCTTTCACTTTACCTTTTGGACACGCTGCCACTGCTCGACCGGGCTTCGCCCGATTATCCGTTCGACGTGCTCACGCTGTGCGAGGCCATCGTCGAGGATCCCGAGCCGATCCTGCGCCGACAAGTGGACCGACTGAAGACGGAGAAACTGGCGGAGATGAAGGCGGCCGGCATCGAGTACGAGGAGCGCATGGCCAAGCTCGAGGAAATCGAGCACCCGAAGCCGCAGCGGGAGTTCATCTACGAGACTTTCAATGCCTTCGCCGCGTCGCACCCTTGGGTCGAGGGCGAGAGCATCCAGCCGAAGTCGATCGCACGGGAAATGTTCGAGCGGTACCTGTCGTTCGCCGACTACGTGCGCGCGTACGGGCTCGAGCGCATCGAAGGGCTCCTGCTGCGGCATCTGGCTCAGGTGTGGAAGGTGCTGGCGCAGACCGTGCCGGACGCGGCGAAGACGGAGGAGGTCGTCGAGATGGAGGTCTACTTCCGCGAACTGATCCGCGGCATTGACTCGAGTCTGCTCGAGGAGTGGGAGCGGATGCGGAATCCGGACTGGGTGGCCGTCGCGGTGGATGTCGACAAACCGGCGCGGCCCGCGAGTTTCGACATCACGCGCGACACGGCGGCTTTTCGGCGGCTGGTGCGGACCGAAATCCTTACCTGGCTCCAGGACGCGGTGCGCTGGGATGCGGGCGGGCGGCGACCAGCCGAGGCCGAAGACGACGAGGCGAAGGCACGGGCGGAGGCGTGCCGGAAATTTGGCGCGTATTTCGACGCCCGTGGACGCTGCCGGCTGGACCCCGAGGGCCGCGCGGCGAAACACACACACTGGGTTGAGGCGGAAAGCGGGGCAGGCGAGTGGTCTGTGGCGCAGATGCTCGTCGACGCCGAGGGCCACGACGACTGGGAGGCGGTGTTCACCGTCGCGCTGGCGGAGTCGCGATCGGAGAACCGGGCGGTGGTGAGACTGGCGGACGTGCGACCGTTGTAAGCCGGCTCACATCCCCGGGAAGCCGCCCTTGCCCTTCATGCCTTCCATCTGGCGCATCAGCTTCTTGGCGCCTCCGCCCTTCAGCATCTTCATCATCTGCTGCATTTGCTGGAACTGCTTAAGGAGCTGATTGACCTCGACGATCTTGACGCCGGCGCCGTCGGCGATGCGCTTGCGGCGGCTGCCGTTGAGGATGTCGGGCTTGCGGCGCTCCTGCTTGGTCATCGAGTGGATGATGGCCTCGGTGCGCGCGAGCTGCTTCTCGGAATCGTCGGGCAATTGCACGCCGCTCATGCCGGGCATCATGCCCATGATGCTCTGCATCGAGCCCATCTTCTTCACCTGCTGCATCTGCGCGAGGAAGTCCTCGAGGTTGAAGTCCGCCTTGCGCATCTTCTCGGCCATGCGCTCGGCCTCCTTCTGGTCGATGTTCTCCTGCGCCTTTTCGACGAGCGAGACGACGTCGCCCATGCCGAGGATGCGGGAGGCGAGGCGGTCGGGATAGAACGTGTCGAAGTCGCCGGTCTTTTCACCCGTGCCGATGAACTTGATTGGCACCTGGGCGATGGACTTGATCGAAAGCGCCGCGCCGCCGCGGGCGTCGCCGTCCATTTTGGTGAGAATCAGGCCGGTGAGGCTGAGGGCGTCGTGGAAGGCCTTTGCGACGTTGACGGCCTCCTGGCCGAGGGCGCCGTCGGCGACGAGCAGGACCTCGTCGGGCTGCACCCGGGAGTGGAGCTTTTTGACTTCCTCGATCAGTTCCTGGTCAATCTGCAGGCGGCCGGCGGTGTCGAAGATGATGCAGTCGGCCGTCGCAGCCTGCGCGGCGGCGAGGGCGGCGGTGCCGATGGCGGGCACGTCGCGCGAATTCCGGTCGGAGTAGAAGGCGAGCTCCTCCTGTTTCGCGAGGATCTCGAGCTGGTCGATGGCGGCGGGGCGATAGATATCACAGCCGGCGACGAGCGGACGGTAGCCACGCTTCTTCAACAGTTTGCCCAGCTTGGCTGAGGAGGTCGTCTTGCCGGAGCCGTGGAGGCCGACCATGAGGATCTTCAGGGGGCGGGCGGTGGAGAGGGCGTTTTCGCCTTCGCCGAGGAGCTTCACGAGCTCGTCGTGGATGATCTTGATGACCTGCTGGCCGGGGGTGACGGATTTGAGGACCTCCTGGCCGACGCACTGGGCCTGGACGCGCTCGACGAACTCGCGGGCGACCTTGAAATGGACGTCAGCGGCCAGCAGGGCGGTGCGCACCTCCTTGAGGGCGTCCGCCATGTTTTCCTCGGTCAGGCGGCCGACGCCGCGCAGGTTGCGGAGTGCGGCGCCCAGTTTGTCGGTAAGCGATTCGAACATGGAAGCCGCCAGTGAAACACCCGGCGGGGCTGAATCCATGCAAATCTTCGCGGGCAAACATTAGTGTGGATTACTGGAATCCCTCTTTGCCACTATCATCCCTCAAATGATTCACCTGCACCACCAACCCCGCACCGGCGTATTCCCCGTACGCCCCCTCCCCGGGAGGACCCAGCCATGAACGGTGAACCCAAACGTTGGGTCGCGCCGCATGTGGCGGCGCTGCCGAAGAGCGGCATCCGCGACTTCTTCGAGCTCGTGGCCTCCATGAAGGGCAAGGACGTCATCTCCCTGGGCGTCGGCGAACCGGACTTCGTCACGCCCCAGCACATCCGCGACGCCAGCGTCGCCGCCCTCGGGCGCGGCCGGACATCGTACACTTCCAACCTCGGCCTGGTCGAGCTGCGCGAGGAGATCGCGCGTTACGTCGAGAAACACTTCCACGTCAGCTACCGTCCGACCGACCAGGTCATCGTGACCGTCGGCGTCAGCGAGGCCCTCGACCTGGCCTGCCGGGCATTCATCAGTCCGGGCGACAAGGTCATGTACCACCAGCCGTGCTACGTGAGCTATTTCCCGAGCGTGGCGCTGGCGCATGGCCAGCCGATCGCCGTGCCGACCTACGCCAAGGATGACTTTTCCCTCACCGCCGAGGCCCTGCAGGCGGCCTGGCAGCCGGGCACGAAGATCCTGATGCTCAACCTGCCGTGCAATCCGACGGGCGGCACGTGCACCAAGGAGCAGCTGGAAAAGATTGCCGCCTTCTGCCGCGAGAAGGACCTGCTCGTGCTGACGGACGAGATCTACTCCGAGCTCACGTTCGAGGGCACGCACACCAGCATCGCGAGCCTGCCGGGCATGGCCGAGCGGACGATTTTCCTCCATGGCTTCTCGAAGGCTTTCGCCATGACGGGTTGGCGCATCGGCTACGCCTGCGGCCCGGCGCCGCTCATCGACGCGATGATGAAGGTCCACCAGTACACGATGCTGTGTGCGTCGATCATCGCTCAGGACGCCGCCCTCGAGGCGCTGCGCAACGGCTGGGATGCGGTGCTCAAGATGCGCGAGCAGTACCACCGCCGGCGCGACCTGATCGTCCGCCGTTTCAACGAGATCGGCCTCAAGTGCCACCTCCCGCGCGGTTCATTCTACGCCTTCCCCAACATCACCGCGACGGGGCTGTCCGAGAAGGACTTCGCCGTCGGCCTGCTCGAGCAGCACAAGGTCGCGCTCGTCCCGGGCACCGGCTTCGGCGAGGGCGGCCGCGGCCACGTGCGCGCCTGTTTCGCCACGAGCTACGAGCAGATCGGCATCGCCTGCGACCGCATCGAACGCTACGTCCAAGGGATCCGCTCATGAGCGCCCAACGCACCGTCGCCATCGTGGGTCGGCCGAATGTCGGCAAGAGCCGGCTGTTCAACCGCCTCGCCCGCAAGCGCATCTCCATCGTGCACGATCAGCCCGGGGTGACCCGCGACGTGATCACGGCGGAGATCGCCGACGGCGCGTACACGCTCTTCGACACGGGCGGTCTCGGGTTCAAGGGCAAGGACACGCCCGCCGCCCTGACCGCAGCCTCCGAGGCCCAGGTGGAATTCGCCATCGCGGCCGCCAAGCTGATCCTCTTCATCATCGACGGCCTCGAGGGCATCACCGGACTCGACCAGCAGATCGCCCAGCGCCTGCGCCGCAGCGGCAAGCTGGTGCGGCTCGTGATCAACAAGGCCGACTTCGACGACGACAAGATCGACCTCGCCGAGGCCTACCGTCTCGGCTTGGGCGAGCCCCTGCGCGTTTCGGCCGAGCACGGCCGCGGCGAAAGCTACCTGCGCGAGGCGATCGTCGCGGCGCTTGGCCCCGTCGAGACGGCGCCGGCGGTACCGGATGCCACCCGTCCTCTCGGCGTGTGCTTCATCGGGCGGCCCAACGTCGGCAAGTCCTCGCTCAGCAACCGCCTCCTGCAGAGCGATCGTCTCATCGTCAGCGAAGTCCCCGGCACCACGCGCGACGCGATCGAGCTGCCGTTCGAGTTCCGCGGCCGCGACGGGAACCTGTATCCGTTCCGCCTGATCGACACGGCCGGCATCAAGGCCGCGACCAAGCTCGCGTCGCCGGTCGAGTACTTCTCCCGCCTGCGCTCGCTCGACGCGATCAAGCAGACCGACGTCGTCTTCCTCGTGCTCGACGCCATCGACGGCGTGACCCAGCAGGACAAGGCCATCGCCGGCGAGGCGATCAAGGAGCACAAGCCCATCATCATTGTGGTCAACAAGTGGGACCTCGTGCGCAAGGCTTTCAAGGAGCAGGGTGGCTTCGAACCCTACGAGGACGAGCGCGACTACCGCACGAAGTACATGCAGGCGCTGTTCGACCGCCTCTACTTCACGCCGGGCGCCCCCGTGATCTTTGTGTCGGCCGTCAGTGGCTACGAGGTCGACCGCATGCTCAACGCGGCGGTGAAGGTCTACCGCACCCTCGACGCCAAGCTGCCCACGGCGAAGCTCAACAAGATTATCGGCTACCTCACCGAGCGCACGCCGCCCCCGGCTGTCGGCGGCCGGCGCTTCCGCGTCTACTACGCGACCCAGACGGGCAACCGCCCGTTCCGGATCCGCCTGTTCTGCAACCGCGAGGAGAAACTCACGGAGCAATACCGCCGCTACCTCGAGGCGGGCATCGTCGAGGAGTTCGGTCTCGCGGGGTGCCCGGTGTATTTCGACCTCGTGGGCAAGCCCAAGCACGATCCCGGCATGTCGTTCTCTGCAATCCGAGAGGCGCAGGAGCAGGCGCGCAGCCGGCGGCCGAAGGCGAAATGGGAGAAGGCCGAGGGGCCGGAAGACGATTCACATGCAACGCTCGAAGATTGATTACCGCGGCGGGGCCGCCCTCGGCTTCCACACGCGCCAGCTCGAACTCGACGTCACCACTGCGGTCGGCCCGCGCGTCGTCGCCCTGCGCAGCACCCGCGGCCGGGCGGGCAACCTGTTCCTGGAGTTCCCGTCCGACGAGCAGCGCTACCACGGTTACTTCCTGCGCGGCGGCCACCGCCTCTGGCATTCGCCGGAGCACATCGTTCGCACGTACCAGCCGGATGACGCGCCCCTGCAGGTGAGGGACCTGGCGAACGGCGTCGCGCTCACGCAACCCATCGAAGCCAAGACCGGCCTGCAAAAGGGCCTCAAGCTCGAGTTCCCCGCCGCCGGCACTGTCCGGGTCACGCACACGCTGGCGAACCGTGGGCTCTGGCCGGTGCGGTGTGCGCCGTGGGCCCTCACCATGCTGCGTGCCGGCGGCTACGGCGTGCTGCCGCTGCTGCCGAAGGGCAGCCATGCCGACGGTGACCTGTTGCCGTCGTATGCGCTCGTGCCCTGGAGCTACACCGATCTTTCGCTGCCGGTCTGGGACCTGCAGCGCGACTTCCTCGGCATCGACGTGCCGAAGGCCAAGCAGGCGCAGAAACTCGGCATCACCAATTACCCGGGCTGGTCCGCCTACTGGCTCGACGGCACGACCTTCGTGAAACAGGCGCCGGTGCAGGTGAAGGCGACCTATCCCGACCTCGGCTCGTGTTTCGAGGTGTTCACGAATGGCGCGATGATCGAGTTCGAGACCCTCGGGCCGCTGGCGGAGATCGAACCCGGCCGTAGCGTGACGCATGTCGAGCATTGGACCGTGATTGACAGCCTGCCCAAGCCGGCGACGCCAGCGGCGTTCGCCAAGCTTGCGGCGAAGGTCGCCGCGTGGCTGAAAACCCTGAGGTGAGCGTCCTGCGACTCGTCTTCCTCGGCTCCGATCCCATCGCGCTCCCGCTGCTCGACTGGCTGGCGGGACCGGGAAGCGGTTGCGTTGAAGTGGTTGGCGTCTTCACCCAGCCGGACCGGCCCGCCGGCCGGGGTCAGCATGTGGTGGCCAACGAGATCAAGCATTGGGCGCTGGGCCGCGACCTGCCGGTGCACCAGCCGGAGAAAATCGATGCCGCGGCGCAGGCGGATCTCGCGGCGTTGCGACCGGATGTGGTGCTGGTCATGGCATATGGGCACCTCCTGCCGGACGCGTTCATCGCGGTGCCGCGCCTGGGCACGCTGAACCTGCATACGTCGCTGCTGCCGCGGTTCCGGGGCGCGTCGCCGATCCAGACAGCCGTGGCCAGCGGTGAGCAGGAGACGGGCGTCAGCCTGATGCGGATCGTGCGCCAGCTGGATGCCGGTCCGGTGGCCGACGTCGAACGCGTGGCGATCGCGCCGCTGGACACCGCGCTGGCCGTGGAGGCCAAGCTCAGCGCCGCCTGCGTACCGTTGGTCGCGCGGACGCTTCCGCGGTTGGCGACGGGTGAGCTGAGATTTGTCGAACAGGACGCAGCGGCGGCGACCTTCTGCCGCCGGTTGGTGAAGACCGATGGCGTGCTTGATTTTGCCCGCCCGGCGACCGAACTGGCGGCGCGGATCAATGGGCTTTTCCCCTGGCCGGCCTGCACCGTGGATATCGGCGGGCAACCGATCAAGTTTGGCCTGGCCGACGCCATCGCTGGGGACGCAACGGCGCCCGGCGTAGTGGTGGGTTCGGACTCCCACGGTCTGCTGATTGCGACGGGGCAGGGGACGCTGCGCGTGCATCGCATGCAACGACCGGGCGGCCGGATGTTGCCGGCCACGGATTTCCTGCGCGGCTTCCCGGTCGCCACCGGCACGCGGTTGGCGTCGCAGGCCATGCCGCCGCTGGTTGCCCGCGCGCCGTTCCGACGGTAGGCTTGTTTTTCCGGGACCATCCCGCAAGCTGGCCGCATGTCGCATCGCATTTTGCCCGGGTTGCTGTTCGCCCTGGTGCTCGCCCCGGCGGCTCCAGCCCAGAATCTCCAGTACGAAGTCGCGGGGTTGCGCGAGGACATCCGCGGTCTCGTCCAGCGCGTGGGCGAATTGAACCTGCGCGTCGAGCAATTGGAGCGCGAGAACGCCGAGCTTCGCCGGAACACGACGTCGAGGGATTTCGTAACGCTCACTCAGCTCAACGAGGCCATTGCCGACCTTAACCGGACGATCAGCGCCGCCACCGCCGCGAGCAAGGCCGAGACCCTGCAGCAGGTCGCCGTCCAGATGGAGCGCCTGGCGAAGCAGACGAATGCCGCCATCGACTCCCTCGCCAAGGGCATGGCCACGCGCCCGGCGGTGAACAACGTCTTCACGGACGACTTTCCCAAGGAGGGCCTGAGCTACACCGTGCAGAAGGGTGATACGCTCTCGTCCATCGCGACCAAGCACAACGCCAAGGTCCAGGACATCGTCAACGCCAACAAGATCGTCGACCCCCGCAGCATCCAGGTCGGCCAGACGCTCTTCATCCCAACCCCCGCCGCCAAATAACATGAGCGCCGCCCCCAAATCCCGCCTCGGTCGCGGACTCGGCAGTCTGATCGCGAAGGCCACCCCGGCTCCGGCCGCGCCGCACGCCCCCGCCGCCCCGGCGGCTCCCGCGCCGCATCCGGCCCCGGCCGGCGCCCCCGGTTACAGCGAAATTCTGGTGCACAGCGTGGAGCCGAGCCCGTACCAGGCCCGGCGCGAGATCCCGCCGGAGCAGCTTGAGGAACTGGCGGCCAGCATCCGCTCGGAGGGCCTGCTGCAGCCGATCGTCGTGCGCCAGACTGGCGACAAGTATCAGCTCATCGCCGGCGAACGCCGCTGGCGCGCCTTCCAGTTGCTCAAGATCAAGACCATCGCGGCGCGCGTGGTGCAGGCGAGCGACGCCACCTCGGCGACTCTCGGCTTGATCGAGAACCTGCAGCGCGAGGGCCTGAACCCGATCGAGGAGGCGCATGGTTTCGCCAGCCTCATCCGCGATTTCGACCTGACGCAGGAGACGGCCGCCGACCGCGTCGGTAAGGGCCGCGCGACCGTGGCCAACACGCTGCGCCTGCTCACCCTCGATGCCGAGATCCAGGGCTATGTCGGCAAGAATCTCCTCAGCGTGGGCCACGCCAAGGTCCTGCTGGGTGTGACTGATCCAGCCGAACGTATCGTGCTCGCGCGACGCGTCATCGAGCAGGGGCTCAGCGTGCGTGCGACCGAGAAATTGGTGCAGTCCGGCAAGGCCGAGGGCGCCTCCGGTCCGGCCCGGCGTCACCGCCGGCTCCCGTCCAAGGACAGCGCGGCCGTGGCCGACATCGAGAAGAAGCTCACCTCCCATCTCGGCGCCCGCGTGGCTGTGCTGCACACGCCCAAGAAGGGCCGCATCGTCATCGAATACCGCGGCAACGAGGATCTCCAGCGCTTGCTGGAGAAGCTCGGCGTGACGCTGTGACGTTCGCGTAGGCCGCGAGCTTGCTCGCGCTCGGTTCGCGTGCGCACGCCGCACGGGCGCGCGCGAGCGGGCTGCCTACCGTTGCTGGGCTTATTTCTTCTTCTTCAGCTCAAACCCCGGCAGCAGCTGCTGCTCGGCGATGCGGCGGTAGAGATCCTTGAGGGCGTCGTTGGCGGAGTCCTCGAAGGCCGTGGCCAAGCGCCAGCGGTCGCGCGCGCGGGTCCAGGTGATGCCGGTGCCGGCGAAGATCCCGAGAGTGGTTTCCTTGCCGCCATCCGTCAGCTTGGCGCTGAAGGTGCACTGGACGTTGTTCGTGAGATCCACGCGCCACTCGACAAGCGTGAGCTCGAGCAGCGGGGCCGTGGCCTTGATGTCGGACGGATGCGCTGCGAAGGTGACGATTCCCTTGTAACCCTGGCGACGAAACGTGTCCTCCAGGCGATAGGCCAGGGTACGCGCGATGTCGTCGTCGAGCATCGGCTGGAACGTCGGCGGAACACTGACAAATACGTGCAGGGCAGGCTTTTCAGCAACCGCCGGCTTGGCGTCTCCGGCCTGGACATTGCCGACAGCGAGGCCAAGGGGGAGGAGGGTGGCGAGGCAGACGTGACGGAGGGATGTGATGGTCATGTTCGGTGGGGGTGAAGCCTCTGACGACCGCGGTGACGGGTTTTTGGTTCCCAGGGAACCACGCGGAACGGCGCATTGACAAACGGTCGGGCACTCTGATGCTTTCGACCCTTCATATGAGCATTGTCCTCGGCATTCTGACCTTTGTCCTGATCCTCATCTCCGTGTTTCTTATCCTCGTCGTTCTGGCTCAGAAGGCCAAGAACGATGGTGGCGTGGGCGCCGCCCTCGGCGGCGGCATGACGGAGTCGGCTTTCGGTGCCGACACGGGCAACGTGCTCAGCAAGGCCACGATCAACGCGGCCATCGCGTTCTTCGTCCTGAGCTTCGGTCTGTACCTCGGCCACATCTACCAGCGCACGCACGCCACCCAGAGCGCCGACGCCCTGCCCACGATCGTCGTGCCGCCGGCGGCCACTACGACCACCACGCCCGCGCCCGAGGCCACCGCTCCGGCCGCGCCGGCGCCCGAGCAGAAGGCTCCCTGAGCCCATCGTGCCACGCGGTCTGACAGCAACGCTCGCCCTTTCCTGGCGGGCGTTTTTTATTCTCGCCCTGACCGGGTTCGGCCCGGCGGTCAGCGCCGCGCCTGCGGGTCGCACCGTGCGGCCGTCGCCCACGTACGTGCAGATCGGCAAACCCGACCAGGCGGAAGGCGGACGCATCCTGCGGTCGTTTCGCGGCATGGGCATCGCCGGCGATTTCTACCTCGATTTCAAGCTGCAGGTCCGGCCGCGCCGCGGAACGGAACGCGAGATCCCAGGACGCCTCTGGGGTGGTCGTAATGAGTTGGGCGCGGTCTCACGCATCAGCCTGACCGGAGAGACGGGCGGGGAGCGTCGCTTGCTGCTGCAAAATGGTGCGACGCCTGCGGCCTGGGGTTGGACCCCGGGGCAGGCGGAAGCGTCGGCGATCGCCGTCGGCGACCTGTTCGCGCCGCTCGTGCCGGACACGCAGATCAGCGCCTTCGACCTGCAGATGCCCTACCTTTATTGGGAGGAGTTTGTCTTCGAGGGCGTCAGCAAGATCCGCGGGCGCCCGGCGCACACGTTTCTGCTCTATCCGCCGGCGGACTTCCTGGCGGCGTATCCGGGGCTCAGCGGCGTGCGCGTGCACCTTGACACGCAGTTCGGCGCGCTGGTGCAAAGCGAATTGCTGGACGAGCAGGGCCGGGTCTTTCGCTCGCTGGCCGTGCTCGACCTGAAGAAGGTCGGCGAGCAGTGGATGGTGAAGAGCATCGACCTCCGCGACGAACGGTCGCGCGACAAGACGCGGTTTCAGGTCACGGCGGCCGCGTTGAATCTCGACCTGGCGGGCGCCGTGTTCACCGCCGCCGGGCTGCCGGAAGCGATTGCGCGTCCGGCGACGGTGACGCTCCTCGCGCCATGAGGCACGGCAGGACGTTCCAGGCGGTGGTCTACGACCTCGACGGCACGCTGGTGGACAGCATGCCGATGGTGTTGCAGGCCTTTGCCTATGCGCTGGAGCCGTATCTGCCGCCGTTGGCGCCGATGGAGCTCTTTGCGCGCCTGGGCGGTCCGCCGGACCGCACCTTCCGCGACCTGCTTGGCAACGAGACCCACGCGGCGGTTGCCATGCGGCGACTGGAGGAATTCAGCCGTGCGAACTGGCGGCTGATCCGGGCCTTCGACGGCATGGATGGGCATCTGGAGGCGATGCTGGCCGAGGGGCTGGCGCTGGCCTTGTGGACCGGACGCGAGCGCGAGAGCACCGAGTGGATCCTGCGCGAGCAGCGCCTCGAGGCGAAAATGCGCACGGTGGTGTGCGGCGACGATCTGCCGACGCACAAGCCGCATCCGGGCGGGCTCGAGGAGATCCTGCGGCGCCTCGCAGTGAACCGGGAAGAGACGCTTTTCGTGGGCGATGCCGACGTGGACGTGATGGCCGGAGCCGAGGCCGGCGTGCGCACGCTCCTGATCCGTCACGGCCGTGACGTGAAACCGGAGGTCCTGACGAAGGCCTGGCGCGTGGTGGAGACGCCGGGCGAGGCGTACGCGGTGGTACGGACGCTTACTTGAGCACGTTCTCGCTCGTCGGGTCGAACAGCTTGGCCTTGTCCATCTGGAAGGTGATCTTGACCTTCTGATTGACGTCGAAGCGGTCGGTCGCACGGACGCGTGCGATGAAAGAATGAGCGCCGGTATCGAGGTAGAGGTAAGTTTCCGCACCCATGGGCTCGGAGACCTCGACATTGACCTCGACCGTGTGGGCCGGATTCGGTGAACCAAGGGTGAGGGAGTCCTGGGCGTCCTCGGGGCGGATGCCGAAGATGATGGGCTTGTCGACGTGGCCGGCGGCCTGGTGGGCGAGGTCGTCGGTGAGCTGCACCTGGATCGGTTTGCCCTTCGCGTTGGTCTCGACGAAGACGAGGTTGTTGCCGGCGCGCTTGATCGTGCCCTTGAAGAAATTCATCGGTGGCGAGCCGATGAAGCCGGCGACGTAGATGTTTTCGGGATTGTTGTAGAGCTCGAGCGGGGCGGCGACCTGCATGATCACGCCGTCCTTCATCACGCAGATGCGGTCACCCATGGTCATGGCCTCGACCTGGTCGTGCGTGACGTAGATCATCGTGGCGCCGAGGCGGGCGTGCAGCTTCGAGATCTCGGTGCGGGTCGAGACGCGCATCTTGGCGTCGAGGTTGGAGAGGGGCTCGTCGAAGAGGAACACCTTCGGCTTGCGCACGATGGCACGGCCGACCGCGACGCGCTGACGCTGGCCGCCGGAGAGGGCCTTGGGCTTGCGCTCGAGGTAGGGCTCGAGGCCGAGCATGGCGGCGGCCTCGCGGACGCGGGCGTCGATCTCCTGCTTGGGGAACTTCCGCAGCTTCAGGCCGAAGGCCATGTTGTCGTACACCGTCATGTGCGGGTAGAGCGCGTAGTTCTGGAAGACCATCGCGATGTCGCGATCCTTCGGGAGGACGTTGTTCACGACCTTGCCGTCGATCGAGATCGTGCCGCCCGAGATGTCCTCGAGGCCGGCGATCATGCGCAGGGTGGTGGATTTGCCGCAGCCAGACGGGCCCACAAGCACCATGAACTCCCGGTCCTCGATCGTGAGGTTGATGCCCTTTACTGCGGTGACGCCGGGGCCGTTTTTCTCAGGATACGTTTTGACCAGGTTTTCGATTACAACGTGGGCCATGGGATGAGTTGGGGGCTGGGGAGAACGGGACGGACCAACCGAAAATCAATCAATCCACAGGTGAGTCAATGCCAGACCTTGTACGATTTTTGCATTGCGACGACGCGCCTCTGCGGGCGTGCTGGTCCGTTATTCGCCTCTGTCGCCTCCCATGACCTCCAGCACCCCGAAAGCCAAGTCAGCGGCGCCGCTGACGTTCGAACTGACGGTCGACCTCATGGACAAGATCGAGGCCTGCCGGAAGTCCCTGGGCGTGGCGACCGCGAGCGACGTCATTCGCGCCGCCATCGCGCGCTTCGATTTCTCGAAGTGCAAGCCGGTGCACGTGCCGCATCGCCAGATTTCGGTGCGGCTGTCGGGCGAGCAGCGCGCGACGCTGAAGCGCCAGGCGCGGTTGAAGGACGTCAGCGTGGGCGAGCTGCTCCGCCTCGCGATCGAGGCCCTGCAGGCGAAGAGTCCGAAGGCGAAGAAGCGCGCGAAGTGAGCCGCGCCAAACCCCCGGCTTGCCATGGCCGGGTGGTCGGTTCTTAAGATGCCGCTCATCCATGAGCACACCTCCGCCGCTGTCCGTCTGGGCTCGCAACATCTCGCCTTCGCCGACGCTTGCGGTCGATGCCAAGGCCAAGGCCCTGCAGGCCGCCGGTGAGGACGTCTGCAGCTTTGCCGCGGGGGAGCCCGATTTCGACACGCCCGAGCACATCAAGGAGGCGTGCATCGTCGCGCTCAAGGCCGGCAAGACCAAGTACGCGCCGACACCCGGCATCGAGCCGCTGCGCCAGGCGATCGTGGAACGCTATGCCGCCGAATACGGCCTGAAGGCCGTGCCGGCCCAGGTGGTCGTCTCGCCCGGCGGCAAGTTCAACTGCTACCTCGGCATCCTCGCCACGTGCTCGCCCGGCGACGAGGTCATCATCCCCGCGCCCTTCTGGGTGAGCTATCCCGAGATGGTCAAGCTCGCCGGCGCAACGCCGAAGTTCGTCCTCTGCGACGACAGCACTGGCTTCAAGCTCACCCCCGCCCAGCTCGAGGCGGCCATCACACCGAAGACGAAGCTGCTGGTCATCAACTCGCCCTCGAACCCCACCGGCGCCGTCTACACGCGCGCCGAGCTCGAGGCCATCGTCGCCGTGGCCGTGAAGCACAACCTCTACATCCTCTCCGACGAGATGTACGAGCACCTCATTTACGACGGCGCGACACCGACCTGCATCGCGACGTTCTCGCCGGACGTCGAGGCGCGCACGATCACCGTCGCCGGCTTCTCGAAGACCTACGCGATGACTGGCTGGCGCATCGGCACGACGCTCGCCCCGCTCCCGATCGCCAAGGCCATCGCGGAACTGCAGAGCCAGATGTCGTCCAACGTCACGACCTTCGCCCAGTTCGGCGCGCTCGCGGCGCTGAAGGAAAAGGAAAAAACCCGGGCTGCCCTCGCCACGATGCTCACGGCCTTCGACCGTCGGCGGAAGAACCTTCATGCCGGCCTCAACGCCATCCCCGGCGTGAGCTGCCTTCTGGCGCAGGGTGCATTCTACCTGTTCCCGAACATCTCCAGCTTCGGGCTCAAGGACATGGACTTCTGCAATCGCCTCCTCGAGATCGAGAAGGTTGCCGCCGTCCCCGGCAGCGCCTTCGGTGCCGAGGGTTACCTGCGGCTCAGCTACGCCACGTCCGACGCCGTCATCGCCAAGGGCCTCGAGCGCCTTGGCCGCTTCTGCGCGACGGTTAAGCGCTGATCCCGGCACGAGCTGCTGCTCCGGTTGGCCAGATAGAGGTCGAATCCTTCGTCTGGCGTGGTTCCGGACCAGCCGGAACCCGCTTTATGTCCGCCCACCAGTCTCTCTCCAGCCGCGAACGGGTCCGGCTGGCGCTGAATCATGTGGAGCCGGACCGCGTGCCGGTCGACTTCGGATCGAGCCGCGTCACCGGCATTGGCGCCATCGCCTACGCCAACCTGCTGGCCCACCTCGGGCGCACCGAGGAGGTAAGGGTCTACGACGTGAAGCAGCAGCTGGCCGATCCGTCGCTTGCGATGATCGAGCGGCTTGGCGGCGATGTGGTCTCGCTTCACCGCCTGGGTCCGACGACGGCCATGCCGTTCCTCGCGATCGACCGCTGGAAACCCGGACGCCTCACCGACGGCCGGCCCTGCCTCGTGCCCGCGGCCTGCGAGGAGATCCGGCGCGGCGACGGGCAGATCGAGGTCGTGCATGGCGGCGCCACCTACGCGCGCCGTGCGCCCGAGGCGCTCTACTACGATGTCTGCTGGGCACCGCTCGCCGGCGTCCGGACGAAGGCCGACATCGACGCGTTCGTCTGGCCCGACCCGTGGACCGAGCGCGAGGAAGCCTACCTGCGGCAGCGGATTGCGGCGTGTTTCCACGGCTCGGACAAGGCCCTGTTCGCCGGGATGTCGAACCTCACGTGCTCGTTTTTCGAGATCAGCCTCGTCCTGTTCGGCTTCGAGAATTTCATGATGCTCCTCGCCGCCGAGCGCGACCTCGTCGAGCACTGGCTCGACGCCAAGCTCGCGCACGACCTCGCCATCCTCGAACGCTTCCTCGCCGTGGCCGGGCCGTACATCGAGGGCATCCAGATGAACGACGACTTCGGTGCCCAGAACGCGCTGCAGATCTCGCCGCGGACCTACCGCGAGGTGTTCAAGCCGCGGCAGCGGCGTTGGATCGAGTTCGTCAAGGCGAGGACTCGGGCCAAGGTCTTCATCCACTGCGATGGCGCCATCGAGGAGATCCTGCCGGATTTCATCGAGATCGGGATCGACGTGCTCAATCCCCTCCAGACTTCCGCCCGGGGCATGGATCCCGCGCTCATCAAGCGGCGCTACGGCCGGGATCTCGCCTTCTGGGGCGGCGGCGTGGACACCCAGACGACCCTGCCGCACGGGTCGCTGGACGACATCCGGCGCGAGGTGCGCGAGCGCGTCGAGTTGCTCGGCGCCGGTGGCGGCTACGTCTTCGCCCCGATCCACAACATCCAGCCGGACATCGCGCCGGAGAAGGTCCTGGCCGTCTTCGACACCGTGCGCGAATGCGGCTGAGGTTGGTCGCGCTCGCGGGCCTAGCTCTTGAACGGAATCAGGGCCCGCAGCCTGGGGTCGCGCAGGTAGAGGCTGCCCCAGATCAGCACACCGAGGATGGGCTGGGTGAAGACCGGATCGCCGACGCGCAGGTGCAGCACGATGGCGCCGCCGAGGTAGCCGGTGAGGAGGATCGCGCCCAGCACCGCGGTGCGCGGGATGAGGAAGATCACGGTGCAGGCGAGCTCGAGGAGGCCCAGACCCGTGGCCTGGGAAAGGGGCACGCCGAGGTGGGCGAAACCTTCGGGAAGGCCGGCGGGCTGGGCCAGCTTCATGAAGGCGCTGAACAGCAGGAGGAGACAGGGCAGGACGCCCATGGTGAGGCCCGTCCAGCGGGCCGCCGTGGACACGGCAGGGGTGGCAGTGGTCATGGTGTGGGGAGGTGGGTGGCCGCATTACGCCATCGCGGCGTGCTTGGGGAAAGGACGGATTTCGGAATTATCGTATGGCGGTGTCCGGAATCGGCGTTAATTTTCCTGCGATCGAACCGGCTGCCCCGCCGGTTGCACCGCACCCTCAACCCACCCAGGAGGACCCTCCCATGCCGCAGTATGTCGATGGATTCGTGTTGCCTTTGCCGAAACGAAAACTGGCCGCCTACAAGAAGATGGCGGACCTTGCCGCCAAGGTTTGGCGGGACCATGGCGCCCTCGATTACCAGGAGTGCGTCGGTGACGACCTGAAGGTTGCTTTCGCGTTGTCCTTCCCGAAGGGCATCCGCACGAAACCCGGCGAGACGGTCGTGTTCTCGTGGATCCGCTACAAATCCCGGGCTCACCGGGACCGCGTGAATGCCAAGGTGATGAAGGACCCGCGTCTCGCCGCGATGTGCGACGGGAAAAACATGCCCTTTGACGTCAAGCGCATGCTGTACGGCGGCTTCAAGGTCCTGGCGAGCATCTGACCCGTCGCGCGCGTTTTCAGCCGCGGTTGCGCTGGGCGACCGCGAGCTGATCGCGCAAGCTGGTCGCATCGTTCCGGGAGCTGCGCTTCAGCTTCTTGTTCCGCGTCTCGGCATCGCCCAGCAGCTTGCTGAGTTCGGCGTTGGTGACGGTCAGCCGGGCGACGGAATCGTTGGCGGTTACGAGCAAAGCTTCCAATTCCTTGATGCGTTCTTCGGACATGCCCTGTGATAATTCCAACCGGCATCGATAGCGAACGTCATCGCGGGATATGAATGACCGAAGCCGTTGGCCTGGGCACCGTCGTGAAACGCGCGGCGGCACGGCAAAAAATGCAGCACAATCGCCAGCCGGTGCAGAGGCGGGCGGCGCCGGGTCGGCTAGCATGGGAGCGTGAAAAAACGCATCCTCGTCATCCAGGGCCACCCTTCGCGTGGGCAAAGTCACCTTGGGCACGCGCTTGCCGCCGCGTACCGCGAGGGCGCCATCGCGGCCGGACATGAGGTGCGTCAGGCGGACGTGGCGCTGCTGGAATTCCCGCTGCTGCGCGAGGCCGAGGACTGGAGCAAGGGTGCGACGCCCGCGGCCCTGGAGACGGCGCAGGCCGACATCGGCTGGGCGGACCATCTCGTGGTCATCTTTCCGCTGTGGACCGGCACGCTGCCGGCCTTGACCAAGGCGTTCTTCGAGCAGGTGGCGCGTCCGGGCATTGCCTTCAATCCGCGGCCGAACGGGAAAGGTCTGGCACCGGCGTGGAAGGGCAAATCGGCCCGCGTGGTGGTGACGCTGGGCATGCCGGCGTTCTTCTACCGCC
This sequence comes from uncultured Opitutaceae bacterium, assembly GCA_964355715.1. Classification (GTDB taxonomy): domain Bacteria; phylum Verrucomicrobiota; class Verrucomicrobiia; order Opitutales; family Opitutaceae; genus UBA2377. The sequence continues at coordinate 47,633 of CAYHEW010000004.1, forward strand.
TCGTGCACGGCGCCATCGGCGTGCGCGCCTTCAACCGTGACCTCCTCGGTATGGTCGGTATCAAGCCAGCCCGCACGACCTACATCGGCTCGGTCGGCAGCAAGACCTTCGACGGCAAACGCTGGCTTGAGTGCATGCGCGCCTTGGGTCAGGCGGGTAGATAGCACTCATCTCCGCGTCCTCCGCGCCTCCGCGAGAGACCAAATCAACTCACGCCACCTTGAGCACCGCGTAGGTCTTCTTGCCCTTGCGGAGCAGCACGTACTTGCCGAACAGCAGGTCGGCGGTCGTGAGGGCGCGCACGACATCGGGCGACTTCACGTTGTTCACGTAGATGCCGCCGCCCTCGATGTCTTTGCGGGCCTGGCCCTTCGAGGGGGCGAGACCGGCGTGGACAAGCAGTTCGACGAGAGGCGTGCCGGCACCGCCGAGCTTGGCCTGGTCGAGGTCCTTGGTCGGAATTTCGCCAACGACATCGCGAAAAGTTTCCTCGGAGGTGTCGCCGATCTCGGCGCCGAAGAGGATCGCGCTGGCCTTGAGGGCGGCGTCGAGCGCGGCCGGGCCGTGCACGAGCCGCGTGACCTCGGTGGCGAGGGCCTTGTGGGCCTCGCGGGCGCCGGGATTGGCGGCGTGCTTCGCCTCGAGCTCCTCGATCTGCGCGCGGGGGAGGAAGGTGAACTTGCGGAGGTACTCGCCGACCTTGGCGTCTTCGGTGTTCACGAAGAACTGGTAGAACTTGTACGGACTCGTCTTCTTCGGATCGAGCCACACGGCGCCGCCCTCGGTCTTGCCGAATTTCGTGCCGTCGGCCTTGGTGATGAGCGGGAAGGTCCAACCCCAGCACGTCACGCCGAGCTTCTTGCGGATGAGGTCCGTGCCGGCGGTGATGTTGCCCCACTGGTCGGAGCCGCCGATTTGCAGCTCGCAGGTGTAGGTCTTGCGGAGGTGGTAGAAGTCGAAGGCCTGCAGCAGCTGGTAGCTGAATTCGGTATAGCTGATGCCGCTGTCGCCCTCCATGCGGGACTTCACGGAGTCCTTCGCGAGCATCACGTTGATCGAGAAATGCTTTCCGATGTCGCGGAGGAATTCGAGGTAGCTGTAGGGCGCGGTCCAGTCGGCATTGTTGACCAGACGCGCCGGGTTGCCGGCGCGGTCGAAGTCGAGCAGGCGGCTGAGCTGGACCTTCACGCAGGCGACGTTGTGGGCAAGTTGTTCCGGGGTGAGCAGGTTGCGCTCGGCGGATTTGCCCGAGGGATCGCCGACCATGCCCGTGGCACCGCCGGCGAGGGTGATGGCGTGGTGTCCGGCGTCCTGGAAGCGCCGCAGCATGAGCTGGGGCAGGAGGTGGCCGACATGAAGGGAGTCGCCGGTCGGATCGAACCCGCAATAGAGCGTCACCGGTCCCTCGTTGAGGCGCTTCGCCAGCGCATCGAGATCGGTGCAATCGGCCAGGAGGCCGCGCCATTGGAGGTCTGCGATGAGGTTCATGGTACGGTCGGGGAGTAAACGGGGCGGGGCGCCCCGCGCGCAAACAAAACTTATGGGGCGCGCAATGATAATAGAAGAGCCGATTCTTTTGGGAAAAACGGTTTGTCTAATGCCGGCCCCGACCCCAATTTTTCCCTCCTGCTCCGGGCCATTCGTCGCCCGGAAACTCTTCAACCCTCATCCCACACCACCATGCCCATCGCCGTCGGTTCCAAAGCCCCTGATTTCACCCTCAAGTCCAAGAACGCGGAAGGTCTCAAGGACGTCACCCTGAGCGGCAACTTCGGCAAGAAGCAGACCGTGCTCCTGTTCTTCCCGCTCGCCTACACCAGCGTCTGCACGGCCGAGCTCTGCGACACCACGGCCGGCCTCGGCGATTACGAGAAGCTCGGCGCCGACGTCATCGCCATCAGCGTCGACAGCCCCTTCACCCAGGAGGCCTGGGCCAACGCCAACAAGATCAAGCTGACCATCGTCAGCGACCTCAACAAGACCGTCACCAAGGCCTACGGCGTCCTCTTCCCGAACCTCGCCGGCATCGGCGACACCTCCGCCCGCGCCGCGTTCGTCATCGGCAAGGACGGCGTCGTAAAATACGCCGAGCAGACCGCGACGCCGAAGGACCTCCCGAACTTCGACGCGATCAAGGCCGCCCTCGCCAAGTAAGGCCCGACCTTCCGGAGTCCCCGGGGCGGCCCGCGAGCCGCCCCGCCTCCGCCTCCCCGATTTCCCTCCGTAAATCGTAATTCGTAAATCGTAAATCCCGTGTCCCTCCCGAATCCCTTCAACACCCTCCAGACCTTCGAGGGCGGCAAGAAGTTCTACTCCCTGCCCGCGCTCGAACAGGCCGGCTTCAAGGTCTCGCGCCTGCCCGTGAGCATCCGCCTCGTCCTCGAGGCCGTGCTGCGCAACTGCGACGGCAAGCGCGTGCTCGAGTCCAACATCCGCGAGCTCGCCGCGTGGAAGCCGACCGAGACCCGCACCGCCGAGATCCCGTTCGTGGTCGCGCGCATCGTGTTGCAGGATTTCACCGGGGTGCCGCTGCTCGTGGACCTCGCCGCCATGCGCTCCGCCGTGGCCAAGATGGGGAAGAACCCGAAGATCATCGAGCCGCTCGTCCCCGTGGATCTCGTGGTCGACCACTCGGTGCAGGTCGACTTCGCCGGCTCTGCCGAGGCCATGCAGAAGAACCTCGACCTCGAGTTCTCCCGCAACCGCGAGCGTTATCAGTTCCTGAAGTGGGGCATGCAGGCCTTCGACACCTTCAAGGTCGTGCCACCCGGCATCGGCATCGTCCACCAGGTCAACCTCGAGTACCTCGCCAAGGGCGTGCTCAGCCAGGGCGACGTCTATTATCCCGACACCCTCGTCGGCACCGACTCCCACACGACGATGATCAACGGCATCGGCATCGTGGGCTGGGGCGTCGGCGGCATCGAGGCCGAGGCCGGCATGCTCGGCCAGCCCGTCTACTTCCTCACGCCCGACGTCGTCGGCGTGCACCTCACTGGCGCGCTCCGCGAGGGCGTGACCGCCACCGACCTCGCCCTCACCGTCACGCAGCTCATGCGCAAGACGAAGGTCGTCGGCAAGTTCGTCGAGTTCTTCGGCCCCGGCGCCGCCGCGCTGCCGGTCGTGGACCGCGCGACGATCGCCAACATGGCCCCCGAGTACGGCGCGACCATGGGCTTCTTCCCGATCGACGCCGAGTGCGCCAACTACCTGCGCGCGACCGGCCGCGACGAAAAGCACGTCGCCACCTACGAGGCCTACTACAAGGCGCAGAATCTCTGGGGCATCCCGCAGAAGGGCCAGATCGACTACTCGCAGGTCGTCGAGCTCGACCTCGGCACCGTCGTCCCGAGCGTCGCCGGCCCGAAGCGCCCGCAGGACCGCATCGAGCTGCAGAACCTCAAGAGCAATTTCGTCGGCTCCTTCTCGAAGCCCGTCACCGAAAATGGCTTTGGCAAGAAGGCCGAGGAGTTCTCGACCGTAAAGGCCGACATCGCCGGCACGAAGATCGGTCACGGCTCCGTCCTCATCGCGGCCATCACGAGCTGCACCAACACGTCGAACCCGAGCGTCATGCTCGCCGCCGGACTCTTGGCCAAGAAGGCCGTCGAGAAGGGCCTCAAGCCCAACCCCGTCGTGAAGTCCTCGTTGGCCCCCGGCTCGCGCGTCGTCACCGACTACCTCGACAAGACCGGCCTCTCGCCGTACCTCGACCAGCTCGGCTTCCAGACCGTCGGCTACGGCTGCACGACCTGCATCGGAAACTCCGGCCCGCTCGCGGCGCCGGTCGAGGAGGCCGTGGTGAAGCACGACCTCGTTGCCGCCTCGGTGCTTTCGGGCAACCGCAACTTCGAGGCCCGCGTCCACCAGAACATCAAGGCCAACTTCCTCATGTCGCCGCCGCTCGTCGTCGCCTTCGCGCTCGCCGGCCGCGCCGATATCGACCTGAGCACCGAGCCGATCGGCAACGGCAAGGACGGCAAGCCGGTGTACCTGCGTGACATCTGGCCAAGCCTCAAGGAAGTGCGCGACCAGATGCAGGCCGCCCTCAAGCCCGAGGTCTTCCGCCGGCTCTACACGAACTTTGCCGCGCAGAACCCGAAGTGGAACGAGATCCCTTCCACCACGGGCAACGTCTACGCCTTCGACGCCAAGTCCACCTACATCCAGGAGCCGCCGTTCTTCACGAGCTTCAGCATGCAGCCCGGCACCATCGCCGAGATCAGGGGCGCCCGCGCCCTCGGCATCTTCGGCGACTCGGTTACGACCGACCACATCTCGCCGGCCGGCGCCATCAAGAAGACCTCGCCCGCCGGCAAGTACCTGCTCGATAACGGCGTGGCCTTCGAGGACTTCAATTCCTACGGCTCCCGTCGCGGCAACGACCGCATCATGACCCGCGGCACCTTCGCCAACGTCCGCATCAAGAACCTGATGCTCGGCGGCAAGGAGGGTGGCAACACGATCGGGCCCGACGGCGCCGAGACCTCGATCTACGATGCCTCCATGGCCTGGCAGGCCAAGGGCGTGCCGCTGATCGTCATCGCCGGTCAGGAATACGGCACGGGTTCATCCCGCGACTGGGCGGCCAAGGGCACCAACCTCCTCGGCGTCAAGGTCGTGGTTGCGCAGAGCTTCGAGCGCATCCACCGGTCCAACCTCGTCGGCATGGGCGTCCTGCCGCTCCAGTTCAAGGAAGGCACCACGGCCCAGACCCTGCAGCTCGACGGCACCGAGGCCTACGATGTCATCGGCCTCACGACCTCGGTGAAGCCGCAGCAGGACCTGACGCTGCGCATCACGCGCAAGGACGGCTCGAAGCAGGACGTGCCGGTGCGCTGCCGCATCGATACGCCGATCGAGATCGATTACTACCAGCATGGCGGCATCCTTCCGTACGTGCTGCGACAGATCGTAGCGAAGAACTGATCGAATTCCTGGGCGCAAGGCCCGCCGACCGGCGGGCTTTGCGTTTTTTTGTCTCCTGACGATATTCTCTCATGCCCGAATCCGGCAAACCCGTCTATCTGGTCAACGCGTATTCCGACCCCGTCGTGGTGCGCATTGACGGACGGGCGTGTTTTCAGAACAGCGCCGGGCTGAAGGACTTCGTCGGCGAGATGATCCGGCAGGGCAAGCGGCGGTTCGTCTTCGATTTCCAGCACTGCGCGAGCATGGACAGCACCTTCCTCGGCGTCATCGCCGGGGCGGCGCTGGAACTGCGCAAGGCCGGCGGCAGCCTCATCGCAGCGCGTCCGGGCCAGCGCAACCTCGAGCTGATGCGCAACCTGGGCCTGCACCGGCTGCTCACCGTCGATGCCGGCGATCACCCGATGGCCTTCGCCAACTGTGACCAGCCGCTGGCCAATCCGGCGCAGGGCGAGATCGAAAGCGCCCGCCTCGTGCTGGAGGCCCACGAGAATCTCGTGTCGGCCGACGAGTCGAACCGCAGCAAGTTCCAGGATGTCTTGGTGTTCCTGCGCGATCGCGTAGCGCAAAAGTAACTGTAGCCGGGGTCGCCGACCCCGGTTGCCCATCCAACCCCCGGGGTCGGCGACCCCGGCAACAGTTTTCCGAATCGGCCCTACACCCGCACCTGGAACAAATCCGGGTGCATCGTGCCCTCGGCGACCTTGTTCACGGTACCGGTCATCCTGATGGCGTAGTCCTCGCCAATGCGGATGCCGATCGTGCCGCCGGGCATGTGCACGGTCACATCGCGGTCAACCAAACCCAGGCGATGCGCCACGGCCGCGGAAGCGCTGGAGCTGCTGCCGGAGGCGAGCGTGTAGCCGGCGCCGCGTTCCCAGATTTCGATGCGGATGTTGGCGCGGTCGAGCACCTCCAGAAACTGGACGTTGGTCTTGCGCGGGAAGAGGGCGTGCGTTTCGAGCGGCGGACCGTAGCGGTGGGCGAGCTCGCTGCTCACCTCGGGCAGCGGGATCACGCAATGTGGATTGCCGATGGTGGCGGCGCAGAAGGTGAACGTGCGGTCGAGGATCGAGACTTTTTCGTTCAACACCTCGCGCGCTGCGCCCGCGACCGGGATGCGGGTGCTGTCAAAGCTCACGCGGCCCATGGCCACCGTGATGAGGTGGCCGCGATCCTGGCTCTCGACCTCGACAACCCCGCCGAGGGTATCGACCGAAAATGCCGTGCCCTGCGCCAGCCCGCGGTCCCAGAGGTACCGGGAGAAGATGCGCAGGCCGTTGCCGGATTTCTCGGCCTCGGAGCCGTCGGGATTGTAGATGCGCAGGCCGAACGCGGCCTTGGCCGTCGGCAACGGACCCCAGAGGATGCCGTCGGAGCCGACACCGAAGTTGCGGTGGCAGATCACGCGGATCTGAGCGAGGGAGGGCTCCTTCCAGTCCGGATAGTCGGCGGGATCGAGGACGATGTAGTCGTTGCCGAGGGCGTGGTATTTGTGGAAACGCATGAGAAATCAGGTCGTCAGGTCGCTCATTTGCTGATCGGTGAACAGCCGAAGAGTCCGCGCTGGCGGATCATGGCGGCCACCTTTTCGGGTACCATCCGCGTCCAGGTTGGGTCCTGTTGCTTGATCAGGCGGCGAACGTCGTCGGCGAGGACGGGCATCACGGCGGGATCGTAGCCCGTGATGGGGACGATGTTCCGGTTTTCGACCAGGTGGGTGTAAAGGTGGTGCAGGTGCGGCGGGATGGGCATGTTGCGCACATCGATCACGTCGCCGACGGGGAGCGCGTCGCCAAGCTTCACGCCGCGGGCCTCCATGAAGCGGCGGTAGGTGTCGGCGCGCATCGGGTAGATGTAGAGCTTCAACGCGTGGCGGAACAGGCGACCGAAGGACTCGAGGATGCCGCCGGGGAGGTTCTCGCTCCACTTCTCGTTGAACAGTTCGCGGAGGTTGTTGATGCCCATCGCGACGCCGACCGTCTCCTTGGTGTAGCGGCGGAAGTAGGCGGTGAGCCGGTGGTATTCGAGGTGGTTGGAGATGAGGACCGTGTGACCGAGTTCGCCGATCAGGTCCACGCGGGCGAGGAAGTCTGCAGCGTCGAGCTGTCCGCCCGCCAGGAGGTTGTTCATCGTGATCTCCAGGAGCACGACCACGTCCTTGCCCGCAACGGCGGGCTCCTGGCGCAGCTGCGCGGCGGCGCAGCGCAGCATATCGAGGTTGACCTGCGTGACGGGGCGGAAGCTGCCGCGCTCGACGAGGATGGCCTTCTTGTGCAGGGCCTCGGAGGGCTGGAGCATCTCGCCGGCCGGGCTGAACATGACCGCATTGGTGAGGCCGCACGCGACGAGGTGCAGGGCCATGAGGCGGTTGTCCACGCCGGCAAACGCCGGGCCGCTGAAGCGCAGCATGTCGACCTCGATCCGCTCGGTGCTGAGGTTGTCGAGGAGGGAGTCGATGAAGCGGCGGCAGTCGTTGCGGTAATGGAAGGCGCCGTAGAGGACGTTCACACCGATGAGGCCGAGGGCCTGCTGTTGCAGGACGCTCTCGCGGTCCCACATGCGCACGTGCAGGAGAATCTCGCTGGGGGTCTCGCCGGGCTTGGTCTGGAAGCGCACGCCCATCCAGCCGTGCGCGTCGTTGCTGCCCTGGAAATTGCGGGTGGCGACCGTGTCGGCGAAGACGAAGAAACAGGTGCGCTCGCCGCGCTGGGCTGCCAGCCGCTCCTGCAGGAGGGCGTACTCGTGGTCGAGCATCAGCGACAGCCGCTCGCGCGAGACGTAGCGCGGCGCCTTGCCGTAGATGGCGTCGCTGAACGCCATGTCGTACGCCGAGATGGTCTTGGCGACGGTGCCCGACGCGCCGCCGGCCTGGAAGAACACGCGCGCCACCTCCTGCCCGGCGCCGATCTCGGCAAACGTGCCGTAGATCTGGGGATCGAGATTGATCGTCAGCGCCTTGCGGTTGGGCGTCAGTAGCTCCTTCTGCTCACTCATGCGCGGACGATAAGGCCTGGATCGGGGTGGGCAATCAGTTCGTGGTGGGTTCCCGCGCCTTCCGTCCGGTCATGGCCTCCCGCGACCGTCTGTCTGGTTTTACTGGAGGAATCGGCCCAACCGCATACGGTGGCTCCATGCGTACCTTCCTTGCCTCGATGCTCGGTGCCCTCGCGGCCCTGGTGATCTTCTGCGGCGGCGCCGTGCTGGCGTTCTTCGCGTTTCTCGTCGTCATCAGCGCGCTCGGAGAAAAGCCGGTGGTCGTGGAGGATGGTTCCTATCTCGTGGTCGACCTCGACACGAACATCAACGACGCGCCGCGTCTGATCGACTTCGGCGCTCTGCTGGGCGACCGACCCGAGGCGCTGCAGTTGCGGCAGGTCACCGAGGCCATTCGGTCGGCGGCCGCGGACAGCCGCATCAAGGGCATTCTTTTGATCGGTTCGCTGCAGCCGGAGGGCTACGGCACGGGCTACGCTGCGCTGGGCGAGGTGCGCGACGCGCTGGTCGCCTTTCGCGAGAGCAAGAAGCCGGTGAAGGCCTACCTCACCTATGCGATGACGCGCGACTTCTACCTGGCTTCCGCGGCCGACGAAATCACCCTCGACCCCTATGGCGTGATCCTCATGCCCGGCCTCGCGACCGAGCCGATGTTCTTGGCCGGTACGTTCGAGAAGTTTGGTGTCGGCGTGCAGGTCACCCGCGTGGGCAAATACAAGTCGGCCGTCGAGCCCTACACCCGCCGCGACCTGAGTCCGGAGAACCGTGAGCAACTCCAGAAGCTGCTCGACGATGTCTGGGGCCAACTGGCGGGTGCCGTCGCCCGCAGCCGCGGACTCGACCTGGCCGCGCTGCAACGCGTGGTGGATGCCGAAGGGATGATCCGCGCCGACGCCGCACGCGAGGCGGGGCTCGTGGACCGCATCGCCTACCGTGACGAGGTCATCGCCGCCCTGAAGAAGGAAACCGGCCGCGAGGGACCGAAGGAGAATTTCAAGCAGGTGAGCCTGGCCAAATACGCCCATGTCGCGCCGCCGGCGCCGGTGGCCGCCAAGACCACGGGGGCCAAGCGCGGCCGCATCGCAATCGTGTATGCCGAGGGTGAGATCGTGGATGGCGAGGGCGAGCCCGGTCAGGTGGGCGGCGTGAAGTTCGCGCGTGAACTTCGTCGCCTGCGGCAGGATCCGGACATCAAGGCCATCGTGCTGCGGGTCAACAGTCCGGGCGGCAGCGCGTCCGCCTCGGAGGCCATCCAGCGCGAGATGCGTCTCGCCGCCGGTGAGAAGCCGGTTGTCGTCTCGATGGGTTCCTACGCGGCCTCGGGCGGCTACTGGATCTCGGCGTACAGCGAGCGCATCTTTGCGGAGCCGGCGACGATCACGGGATCGATCGGCGTATTCGGCATCCTTTTCGACGTGAAGAAGCTCGCGAGCAACCTGGGCGTGACCTTCGACAGCGTGAAGACCGGCCGTTTTGCGGATACGCTTACCATCAGCCGCCCGAAGACGGATGCGGAACTGGCCATGATCCAGCGCGCCGTGGATTGGATCTACGGTGAGTTTGTCGGCAAGGTCGCCGACGCGCGGAAGCTGGATCGGAAATTCGTGGAAGAGATTGCCCAGGGGCGGGTGTGGTCGGGGCGCGAAGCGCAGAGACTCGGCCTCGTGGATGAAATCGGCGGGCTGCAGGCGGCGCTGGCCCATGCGGCGGAGAAGGCCGGCTTGTCGTCCGACTACCGGGTGACGGAATTCCCGCGCAAGAAGGAGCTCGCGGAGGCGATCGCCGAGCTGGTCGAAAAGATCCAGCCGGTCTCGGCCAAGGCGGGCCTGACCGAGCGCATCACGGGTCAGCTGCGCGAGGAGCTCAAGGCGCTCGAGGCCTACAACGATCCGCAGGGGATTTACGCTCGCATGCCGGTCGGCCTCAAGGTGCAGTGATGGCCATGAATCACACGCTGTCCCGCGACTGCCCGGCAACCGTCATTCCCGCCGGCGACGAGATCGTCCTGCCGGCCGGCACCGAGGTGCACATCACCCAGACCCTGGGCGGCAATGTCACGGTGCGGACGGATCGCGGTCTGGTCCGCATCGCAGCGGAGCATGCCGCGGCCATCGCCGGCTACGTCCCGACCGAGTCGGGCGCCACGGCGCCGGCCGGAGAGTTCAACGAGGAGCTCGTTTGGAGCACGCTCAAGACCTGTTTCGACCCGGAGATCCCGGTCAACATCGTGGATCTCGGGTTGATCTATGACCTTGCGATCGACGACCTGCCCGACGGTGGCAAGAGCGTGGAGGTCAAGATGACACTGACCGCCCAGGGCTGTGGCATGGGCCCGGTGATCGCGAACGACGCCCGGGGTAAGGTCGCAGCATTACCCGGTGTGGCCGCGGCCAAGGTGCACATCGTCTGGGATCCCGTGTGGAGCCCGCAGATGATCTCCCCGGCGGGCCGCAAGGCACTGGGGATCGAGTGAGGTAAACCTCAGGCCGTCACCGATTCCAGCGAGCAGCCGTCGTTGGCCTCGGGCGTTTCGCAGTTCGGGCGGGCGATGACGCCGGGGTAGGGCTCAGGAGCGAATTCGCGCTCGGGGTGCGTCAGGAGGTGGCGGTCGCACACGGCAAACAACTCGTCGCGCGTCGCGGTGCGGCGCATGTCGTGCAGGAACGCGCCGTCGGGATCGACACCCTGGCCGACGAAGTTGAGGTATTTCTTCATCTTGTTCACGTGGGCGCGTTCGGGAATGGACTCCGTGCGTGTCGCGTCGAACAGGTGGGCGATGTAGTCGCGGACGTCGGCCAGCGTGATGCGGGAGGGTGGGCCGCCGGCGAAGACTTCACGGCATTGGCGGAAGATCCAGGGATTGCGGATGGCGTGCCGGCCGATCATCACGCCGGCGGCGCCGGTGCTGGCGATGACGGCCGCGGCCTTGGGGGCGGAGGTGATGTTGCCATTGGCCAGGACCGGGCAGTTGACGCGCTGCACGGCCTGCGCGATGGAGGCGTAGCGCACCTCGCTGCGGTACATCTCCTTCACGGTGCGGCCGTGGACGCTCAGGAGATCGACGCGGTGCTTGTTCACGAGGTCGAGAATGCGGTCGAAGTGGGCGGTGTCCTCGAACCCGAGGCGCATCTTTACGGTGAGGAGGCCGGGCACGGCGGCGCGCAGGGCGCCGAGGATCTCGTCGACCTTTTCCGGATCGCGGAGCAGGCCGCCGCCGACGTTCTTCTTGTAGACCTTGGGCGCGGGGCAGCCGAGGTTGAGGTCGATGCCCGCGACGGGCAGGGCGAGGAGCTCGCGGACGGTGCGATTGAGATGCTGGATATCCTCGCCGATGAGCTGGGCGAAGACCGGGCGGCCGGTGCGGTTCTCCGCGATGGAGCGCACGATGTGGCGCTCGGGTCGCGATTGCGCGTGCACGCGGAAGAACTCCGTGAAGAAATAATCGGGCGCGCCGTAGTGCGCGACGACGCGCATGAACGCTAGGTCGGTGACGTCCTGCATGGGCGCCAGCGCCGTGAGCGGCAACCCGGGGGCATGCCCGGGTGGCAGAAGGGCGGGGGCGGGGTTCAGGCGGATTCCTCCCCGCCGGACTCCTCCGCCTGCTGCCGGAGCACGCGCTCCAGGATCTCGGTCATGTCCTCGGTGCCTTCGAGGACGGAGGTGGCGACGTAGATGGGGCGATTCTGCTGCAGGGCCAGCACGATCGAGTCGCTGGGGCGCGCGTCGAGCTCGACGATCTTTCGGCCCAGCTCGTTCTCCATGTGCAGCAGAATGCGGGCATAGAACGTGCCCTCACGGGCGTCGTTGATCACGATGTGGTCGAGCTTGGCGCCGAGGCCGAGGAGCATGCTGCCGATCAGGTCGTGGGTGAGCGGCCGCTCCTTTTTCACGCCGTCGAGCGTCATGCGGATGGCATTGCCCACGGAGTGGTCGACGTAGATCACGAAGGTCTTCGACTCGTCGCCGAGGAACACGGCGCAACCGTTGGCGGTGGGCATGGCGCCTTTGACGGTGACGAGTTGGGTGTCCTTGGACATGCGGGCAGTTTAGGCCGATGGGGCGGCGACGCAAGCGGACGGGTCAGGCAAAGCCGCAGAGGCTGATGCCCCAGGCCTTGGCCTGGGAAAGGACCGCGGGCTTGTCGAGCATGAGGACCCGGCCGGTTTCGAGGGCGGCGGCGGTGAGGCCGGCCTCGCGCATGGTCTCGAGGGTGCGCAGCCCAAAGCAGGGGACGTCGAAGCGGAAATCCTGGCGGGCCTTGACGGTCTTCACGAAGAGGGCGCCGTCGGTCTTGAAGGCGCCGGCGCGGCGGATCATCTCATCGGTGCCCTCGAAGGCCTCGACGGCGAGGACCGTGCCCTTGCGCACGACGCAGCCCTGGCCGATGTCGAGGCGGGCGCATTCGCGGGCGATCGTGATGCCGTGGTGCAGATAGTCGTCGTCGATCGGAAAACTGCGGCCGGTCATGCAACCGCTGCCGGCGAGGTGATCGTCAAGATACGAACGCGCGTCGAGGAGCTTCACGCCGATCGCCTCGATCTCCCTAGCAATGGCGCCGAAGATGGTCTCGGCGTTGCGCCGTTTGAGGCTGAGGAGGATCTGGGTCGCCTTGAGGTCGGGGTGCAGGCCCTTGAAGAGGCGGCGCGGCGTGATCTGACCGGCCATGAGGGCGTAGCCGGCGTCGAATTCGCGGAGGGCCTTGAGCATCTTGCCCAGCTGGCCCACGAGGAGGATGCGGCGGTCTGCCTCGGGCACGGATGCGACCAGTTCCGCGCGGGTCTCCTCCTCGAAGCCGATGAGCCGCAGGGGAATGCCGGCGTCGCGGATGGCCTTGGCCACCAGAATCGGATAATCGCCCTGGCCGGCGATCAGGGCGACCGGGCGGCGTGGGTCATAACCGGCAGGCAGGAAGGCGGACAGGGTGGGCACGGGAGGCAGCGTGGCGCGGGCGAACGCCGGAATGAAGCCGGAAATGTGCGGCGCCCGCTGCCGCTACGACTGGGCGCCGTAGTATTTCTTGTAGCTGCGGTAGTAGCGGTAGTTCGAGTAGTACTCGATGCGCCGCGGGGAGAGGCCGTTGAGCACGACGCCGAGAATCTCATTCTTCGCGTTCCGCATGGCCTTGATGTAAAGTTTGATGTGCTTGCGGTAGGCGCGGTTGAAGCGGCACACGTAGATGACCTCGTCGGTGCGCTCCGCGATCAGCAGGCTGTCGGTCACGGCGCCGAGCGGAGGGGAATCGACGATCACGAGGTCGAAGTGCTTCTTCAGGCGTTCGAGGAGGTGGCCGAAGGCGGGATTCTCGAGGATCTCGGTCGGGCTCTTGGAGCGCCCGCCGGAGCAGAGGAGGTAGAGGTTCTCGTCGATCTTGATGATGCCGAGGCTCGGTTCGGTGATCAGGTCGCCCTCAAGGTGGGCGCCGCCCTCGAACCAGGTCATGAGCCCCTTGTTGTTCTGCTGCTGGAAGTGGCGGTGGAGCATCGGGCGGCGGAGGTCGCCGTCGATGATCAGCGTCTTGCGGCTGTGGCGGGCGAAGCAGCCGGCGAGGTTGCACGAGATGAGGGTCTTGCCCTCGCCGGGGATCGTGCTGGTCACCAGAATTGACTTCGGGAAATCGAGCTTGGAGTGGATCTTGACGGAGCTGTAGACGCTGAGGAAGGCCTCGACGCCGGGGGCCTGGGTGTCCGACAGCATCATCGAGTACTTCTCCGCGTCCTTCAGGGATGAGAGGTCCGGGATGATGCCGAGGAGGTTGACGCCGATGAAGGACTCGACGTCCCAGGCGCTCTTGATGCGGTCGTCGATGAAGCTGAGGCCGACCGCGACGCCCACGAAGACGAGCAGGCCGAGGCCGATGCAGGTGCGGATGATCTGGCGGAGGTTGGGCGCGTAGGGCGAGCCAGGGATCTGGGCCTTGTCGAGGGGGCGGACGGGGATCTTCTCGAGGTAGTTGGTCGTGTTGGTCTCGTTGAGGCGGGTGAGGATCTGCGAGTAATTGGCCTTGGCGACATCGGCATCGCTCTTGAGGCTGTCGTAGTCGACGCGCAGGGCGCGCAGTTTCAGGGCCTCCTGTTCGTTGCGGGCGTATTCCTGCTGGAGCTTGCCCTCGTTGGCGCGAGCGTCGCTGAGGCTGCTGGCCAGGTCGGCGATGGCGAGGTCGATGGCGCGCTCGAGCTGTTCCTCGGTCACGGCGATCGCGTTGCCCGCGTCGACCATCTTCGGGTGGCGTTCGAGATAGCGCTCGGCGAGGCGCGCCTGATCCTGGCGCAGGCCGGCGAGCTGTGTCTTCAGCGCGGGCACAGTGCCGTGGCTGGCGACCGTGGCGATCTCGAGGAGGTTGCGATCCGACTGCCGGAATTCGTTGATCTGGGAGGTGACCGTCTCGAGCTCGAGACGCTTGAGGCGGGCGGAGGTGAGGGCGGAGTTGATGCTGCGCAGCCGGTCGTCGATCAGGCTCATGCTGCTGTCGAGCGAGACCAGGTTGTGCGTCTGCATGTAGGCCTGCAGGCGCTGGGACTTTTCCTCGGACTCATTGCGGAGCTGATCGGCGCGCTCGCGGAGGAAGTCGACGGCGACCTCGTTCTTCCCGCTCAGATTGTCGAGGAGGTAGCGGATGAACTGGTCCACGTAGCGCTGGGCCACAAGGGCGGCGGCCTCGGGATCCTGGTGCCGCGCCGTGATCACGATCATGAGGCTGTTGCGGACGGACTCGATGCCGATCGAACCGAGTGCCCCGCCGGCGGAGGGTGGCGGTGCGCCCGTCTGCGCGGCGCGCAGGAACGGTCGCTGCAGGATGGCCACCTCCTCAGGGCTGAAGGATTCGACGATGCGGTTGCGCAGCTGGTTGCTGTTGAGGATCTGCAGGTAAGTGTTGAGATCGATTTCGGAGCGGATGGACGCATCGACGACGCCCTGGGTCGTGACGATCGTCTCGGGCTTCTCGAACTGCATCGTGGCCGAGCTGGCGTACATCTTCGTCTCGCGAGCCTGCCAATAGCCGACGCTGAGTGATACCAGCAGGGCGAGCGGCAGGGCGATCCACAGGCGCTCCCGGATGATGATGTAGTAATCCCGCAGCGTGCGCCGCTCGGCCAAATGCTCGTCCTTGTCCTGGGGCGCCGGGGCGGCGGGTGATTTTCCGGGTATTTCGGCCATTGGGGAGGGCGGATCAGATCAGGCGTTCGGGGACGTAGACGATATCGCCGGGCAGGAGATTGAGGGAATTGTCGGCAGCCTTTGCACGGTCCTTGCCCTTGATGAGGCTCTCGACGTCCACGGTGAACACCTCTTTGCGGCCGTCAGGATGGATGCGCGTGACACTCACGGCCGTGCCCTTCGCAGTGTCGGTGAACCCGTTGGCCTTCGTGACCAGCTCGAGGACCGTCATGGTCTGCTCGATTGGGAGTACATAGCGCCCGGGGCTCTTGATCTGGCCTTGGATGGAAACCTCGCGCGGGGCGTAGACCTCCACGGTGATGGTCACCTGAGGATTGCGGAGGTAGCGGCCGTCGCGGTAGGCGTCCTCGATCGCGCGCTGGGCCTCGGGGATCGTGAAACCGACGATGCGGATCGGGCCGAGGAGGGGCAGGTTGATCGTGCCCTTCATGTCCACGCGGCCGATGATGTCCAAGTCGGGCTCCTGAAAAACGCCGATGCGGAGGCTGTCGTTCGTGGCGATGCGGTAGACGAGGGCCTTGCGGGGATCGACGGCAGGTTCGGCGGTCTGGGCGTGGGCGCAGGACAGGATCAGCCCGAGCCAGAGCGTGAGCCGGGCGAGGCCCTGGGGGCGGAAGAACTGTCTGGAAGGGGGCATGTCAGAAACGGGAAGACAGGTTCAGGTTGACGGAGTTGCGCTCGAAATCGGAGTAATCCAAGGTCGACCAGTTGCGCAAGTACGCATACATCAGGGCGACGGTGAGGCGTTCGTCGAGGACCTTGTAGTTGGCGCCGATGTTCCAGGTGAAGAACTCGTCCTTGCGGTCGGCGCCCGGGAGGCCGAGGAACTCGTTGATGCCGTAGCCCACGCCGCTGCTGAACGTGAGCTTCGAGTTCATGGCGTACTGCGCGTCGAGGTTGAACGTGATCGCGTCGATGTTGAGGTTCGTGGAGGTGGTGCTGAAATCCTTCGCCACCTGGCCGTTCAGGCTGAGGCGCCGCGAGACGTTCCAGGTTGTCGCAGCGGAGGCGGTCAAGGCCGTGTACGAACCCTCGCCGGTGCCGGACGGCTGGCGGAGTTGGTAGCCGACGCGCACGGCGCCGTTGAGCTTGGGGAGGATCTTGCCGGAGACGCCGACGGTGAAGGCGTGGTCATCGAAGGAAGACGACGCCGACGTCTCGCCGTGGCGGTAGCGGTAGCCGGCGAAGAGATCCCGCTCGGAGGTGTAGACGTAGAAAAGGTCGGCGCTCGCGTTGAAGGTCTGGAGGTCCACCAGCACGACATTGTTCAGGTAGTCGAGGCGACTGTAGCCGATCGTGCCGGCGATGGAGTAGCGCTCGATGACCGGGTATTTGAGATTGAGGGCGAGGTCGTAGAGCCACGACTCGCTGCGCAGGTTGGCGGCGCTGTCGGCGCGGCTCTGGCGTGCGGCGCCGAGCGAGAGGACGCCGGTGGTGCGGCCGCTCTGCTTCGAAAACTCGGTGCGGAAGCGGGGATTGAGCGAGTTTTCCGATGAGTTGTCGGCGAACTGCGTCGCATCGATACCGAAGGTGCCGTCTACGGAAATGAGCCCGGCTCGGCGCTTCAGCTCGAGCCCCAGCCCGGCATTGAAGAGGTAGTCTCCGCCGCTCGTGGAGTTCGCGAAGATGTTCGAATCCCACGAAAAACTGGCGGCGGCCGTGATGTAGATCTGGTTGCGCCCGTCGTTCATGCTCACCAGCGCGTGCGCAGGGGCGCAGGCCAGCAGCGCGGAGAGCGCGGCGGCAAGAGCCAGGCGGGGGAGCGGTGAGATGGCCATCCGGCGGGAGTAATCGTTGGCTTAGTTGGGACGGGGAATCGAGGCGGCGCTGACCGTGACGTTGGGGTCAACCGTCGGTGGGGTGACCTCGATGGCAACGATCTCGTCCTCACTGCCGGCACCGGCGGCTTCGTCGAAAGCGGTGACTTCACCCTCGATCTGGCCCTCGTCGAGGCCGCCTTCCTGCTTCTCCTTGACGTCGAAGTATACGGTCTTGCGCGCCGCACAGGCCATCGAGACCTTGTCCTCGAGGCTCTTCATTTCACCCGGCGGGATGGCTTGGATCCGAATGCCGCCGCTCGGGCTGATGATCGCCTGCTGGCCCGGCTCCAGTCGCTGGCCGCCGGCATCGTGCGAGCCGGCCCGCACCGTGATGTCGCCCTCGATCAGGGATACCTTGGTGCCTTCCGACGTCACCTGGATGGCGGCCCGGCGTCCGCGGATGCGGACACCGGCATGCGGCGTGTTGTAATTCATGGTCGATCCGGCAGCTAGTTTGCTCGTGCAGAGGCCGACGGCGCCGCGGCTGAGAAAGGTCTCGGTCGCCGACACCGACGGCTCGACGTCCATGTCGTTGCGATTGGGTGTGAACGGTTCCTGGACGAACTTGCGGACTTCGAGGCGTGTGCCCGGATCGAAGTGCAGACCCGTGCCATTGGACAACACCATGGCGTTCGTCGAATCGTCCTTGGTCTCGATCACCGTGCCTTGGGCCGTGTAAACCGAGCGCTTGGTGAGATCGTCGATCGTTTCGCCCGTGTCGATCTGGGCTGAGCCGTTGACGTCGGCCACATAGATTTTGCTCGTGGGGTTCTTCCGGCGCCCCTGGGCCGAGGCGTCGAGGGTGCCCAGCAGGACGGCAATCACTGCACAAACTGCCGTCCGCGTGATGGTGGAGGAGGGCGATGGGATTTTCATGACGGCGATGGGGTTTGGATGTTCAAACCCAAAACTAGGGTGATAACCCTAATCGTGCAAGGCGATACTTGGGTCAGGACACCACAATGTTAAGGATTTTCTTTGGCACAAATATCATGCGCTGCACGGATTTGCCCAGCAGATGCGGTGCCACGCGCTCGTGTGTCCGGGCAATCTCGAAGGCGGCTTCCTGGGTGATGTCGGCAGGCACCAGCTGGTCGCCGCGGTGCTTTCCATTCACTTGGAAGACGATCTTGACCATGGCGTTCTGCAAGCGGACCGGGTCGAATTGCGGCCATGCCTGCTGTCCGACTGATCCGGCCCCCCCTAATCGGGCCCAAAGCTCTTCGGCGATATGGGGAGCGAAAGGCGCCAGGACCTGCAGGAAGGCCAGGACGGTGCTCCGGCTGACCTGCGGGGCCTTCTGGACGGCATTGATGAAAATCATCATCTGCGAGATCGAAGTATTGTAGCGCAGGGCCTCGATATCCTCGCCTGCCTTCTTGATGGTCTCGTGCAGCAGTTTGAGCAGTTCGGCGGAATCGGTCACCGCGTCGGATACTTTCGGATTCGGCTGGCCCTCCTCGCCGATGCACTCGCGCCAGACCTTGTGCAGGAACCGGTGCACGCCCTCGATGCCCTTGGGATTCCAGGGCTTCATGGCCTCGAGCGGGCCGAGGAACATGAGGTACAGACGCAGCGAATCGGTGCCGTAGCTCTGAATGATGTCGTCGGGATTGACGACGTTGCCGCGGCTCTTGGACATCTTCACGCCGTCCTCGCCGAGGATGATGCCCTGGTGGAACAGGCGGCGGAACGGCTCGGCCTGGGGCACGATGCCGAGGTCAAACAGGACCTTGTGCCAGAAACGTGCATACAGGAGGTGCAGGACGGCGTGCTCGGCGCCGCCGACGTAGAGGTCGGGCACGCCCCAGTACCGCAGGGCCTCGGGGCTGGCGGGCGCGGCGGGATTCTGCGGATCGAGGTAGCGCAGGTAGTACCAGCAGGAGCCGGCCCACTGCGGCATGGTGTTGGTCTCGCGGCGGGCGCGAATCCACGTCTCGCCGGCGGGTCGGGCCTGGCTGGCGGGAACGCTCGCGCCGGTGCCGCAATCGAACCACACCTCGAGCCATTCGGGCACGTTGGCCAGCGGGCTTTCACCCGTGCCGCTCGGGAGGTAGGACTGCACGTCGGGCAGGGTGAGCGGCAGCGCCTGGTCCGGCAGCGGCAGGGCGTACTGCGTCACGCCATTCTCGACAAAGGTCACAGGCTGCGCGGGCAGGTCGGTGCGCCGGGCACCCGCCTTGAGGTAGTCGGCTTCGCTAACCCAGACGATCGGGAAGGGCTCGCCCCAGTAGCGCTGGCGCGAGAACAGCCAGTCGCGGAGCTTGTAGTTGATGGTGCCCTTGCCGATGCCCTTGGCGGCGAGGTCGGCCGTGATCTTCTGTTTCGCCTCGGGCCAGGGGAGGCCGTCGTAGCCGGGCGAGTTGATCAGCGTGCCGTCGCCGACGTAGGGCAGGGTGTCGCTGCCGTCGGCCGCGGCGATGACGCGCGGAATCGGGAGATCGTACTGCTTGGCGAAATCGTAGTCGCGCTCGTCGTGCGCCGGCACGGCCATGATCGCGCCGGTGCCGTAGCCCATGAGGACGTAGTCGGCGATCCAGACCGGGACCTTGGCGCCGTTGACCGGATTGATCGCGTAGCTGCCGGTGAAGACGCCGGATTTCTCCTTGGCCGACTCGGACATGCGCTCGACGTCGCTCTTGGCCGCGGTCCGGCGGCGGTAGGCCTCGACGGCCTCGCGCTGCGCGGGCATGGTCAGGGCGGGCACCAGCGGATGCTCGGGCGCGAGCACCATGTAGGTGCAGCCGAACAGCGTGTCGGGCCGCGTGGTGAAGATGGTCAGGTCGCCGAGATTTGCGTCGGCGAGCTTGAAGCGCACTTCCGCGCCCTCGCTGCGGCCGATCCAGGCCTCCTGCATGCGCTTGGTGGATTCCGGCCAGTCGAGATCCTTCAGCCCGTCGAGCAACTGCTCGGCGTAGGCGGTGATCCGCAGCACCCACTGGCGCAGGTTGCGGCGCTCGACCGGGAAGCCGCCGACTTCAGACTTGCCGTCAATGACCTCCTCGTTGGCGAGGACGGTGCGCAGCTCCGGACACCACCACACGGGCCGCTCATCGACATAGGCGAGGCCCTTTTTGAAGAGCTGCAGGAAGATCCATTGCGTCCACCGGAAGTACTTCGGGTCGGTCGTGTCGACCTCACGCTCCCAGTCGTAGGAGAAGCCCAGGGCCTTGATCTGCCGGCGGAAGTTCGTGATGTTGTTCTGCGTGTTTGCAGCCGGGTGCGTGCCGGTCTTCACCGCATGCTGCTCCGCGGGCAGGCCGAAGGCGTCCCAGCCGATCGGGTGGAGCACATTGAAGCCGCGGGCCCGCTTGTAGCGCGAGAGGATGTCGGTCGCGGTGTAGCCCTCGGGGTGGCCGATGTGCAGGCCGGCGCCCGATGGATACGGGAACATGTCGAGCACGTAAAACTTGGGCTTCTCTGAGCCGTTTTCGGCGCGGAAGGCGCGGTTTTCCTGCCAGAATGTTTGCCAGTGCGGCTCGATCTGACGAAAGTCGTATTCCTTGCAATGCGTAGCCATCGTTTGAATCCGCCAACAGTGGGGTTTTCGCTTCTCCGGTCAATCATGCTGAGCGGGCTGCTGCTCCTCGGCGCGGTGCTCCCCGCGGAGGGCGCCATGAAGCGCGGGTTCAACCGCCTGCTCGACGCCGTCGTGCGCATCGATGTGCGCGAGGTGGAGTACGATACGGGCACGCGGCGCTTCAGCGCGGGCGTGGGCTCCGGCGTGATCCTCGACGGCAACGGCCTGATCCTCACCAACGCGCACGTCGCAAGTCCCAACGCCGTCGAGATCAACGTGACCCTCGCCAGCCTCGAGCGCGTCGGCGCGCGCCTCGTCGGCTGGGATCACTGGACGGATCTCGCGGTCCTGCAACTCGACCAGAGCGAGGTCAGCCGCCGCCGGCTCAAGTTTGCGCACGCCACCTTCGGCGACAGCACGAAACTCCACCCGGGGCAGACCGTCTACGCGGTAGGCACGCCGCACGGCCTGACCCGCACGGTCACCCGCGGCATCATCTCGAACCCGCGGCGCTACTTCGCCGACGCCCAGGGTGTGCGCGGCTACGAGACCGGCTCGTTCAACACCTGGCTCCAGACGGATGCCGCCATCAACCCGGGCAACTCGGGCGGCCCGCTGGTGACGGAGGATGGCGAGGTGATCGGCATCAATTCGCGCAGCTACCTCGGCGCCGACAACCTGAGCTTCGCGATCCCGGCCGACGTCGCCCGGCGGATCATGGCCGGGCTCGTGCGCGACGGCGAGATCCACCGCAGCTATATCGGCCTCGTGCCCGGGGCATTGCAGGACCTCGAGGGATTCTACGCGCTCGAGCTCAACACGGGTCTCCTCATCAACAGCGTCGACACCGGCTCGCCCGCCGCGCGCGCTGGTCTGCGCGGCGGCGACATCCTCCTCGCGATCGATGGCCGGCCGGTGGACGGGCGTTTTCCCGAGCAACTGCCCGCCATCCAGAACCTCATCGCGAGCCAGCCCGTGGGCGCCACGCTCAAGCTGGCCTACCGCCGCGGCACCGAGAACCGCGAAGGCGCGGTCGTGACCGAACCGCTCGAGAGCCGCGTCGGCGACCCATGGGCGTTCGAGAAGTGGGGCCTCAGCGTGCGCTCGGTCTCCCGCAC
Source organism: uncultured Opitutaceae bacterium (assembly GCA_964355715.1). GTDB lineage: Bacteria > Verrucomicrobiota > Verrucomicrobiia > Opitutales > Opitutaceae > UBA2377. The sequence continues at coordinate 69,193 of CAYHEW010000004.1, forward strand.
CTACGCGCGCGAAAACCAGCTGGCGGCAGCCACCGGCCTGATCGTGATCGGCGTGCAGGCGGGCTACCCCGCGGCCGTGGCCGGCCTCGCGCGTGGCGACATCATCACCAAGGTCAACGGCCAGCCGATCGTGAGCCTCGACGAGGCCCGCCAGGCGTACGCGGCCTACGAGGCGAAGCCGGCGCCGACTTTGGTTGAAACCAGTCGCAATCACCGCGTATCCCTCTACGTCTTGAAACCATGATCCGCCTTCGTCTTCTTTACCTGTCGCTGGCCGTTGGCCTCGCTGCCGGGCTTTCAGCCCAAACGCCCGACCGCCAGGCGCTGTGGGCCGAGCGGGTCAACTGCGTCGTCGCCATCGAGTTCTTCACGGAAACCGAACTCGATCGCCGGCCGACCGAGGTTTTCGGCGTCGTGGCGGACGAGGCCGGCACGATCATCTTCCCGGCGGCGGCCGTGAACCCGCGTGTCACCGCCAACCAGCTGAAGGACTTTCGCGTCTACCTGCCGGGCGCGCCGGTCACGGCCTATTTCACGGCGACCTATCTCGGCCCCGATGAATACACGGGCTGGCACTTCATCCGCGTCGAGGAGAAGGCCCGCGCGCGCCTCGTGCCCGTCACCCGCTATGCCCGGCCGGGCCATCCCGCGCCCGGGATCGCCGAGGAGCTTTGGGGCATCGGCCTCCGCAAGAAGGACGAGGACTTCACGCCGTTCTTCCTCAGCAGCCGCGTCGCGATCATCCAGCGCCTGCCGCAGCGCACCGCCGTGCTGGCGCAGGATGTGGCGGGGCAGGGGATGCCGGTGTTCGAAGCCACGGGCGGGTTCGTCGGCCTGACCGTCGGCGGCTTCGGCCAGACCTTTGTCCAGTACTCGGCCCGCGACCGCGGCGGCCTGCCGGTCGTGATGGTGAATCCCGACGAATCCAGCGCCGTGATGCTCGCCGAGGAGATTCTCCCGCACCTCGGCCGCGTGCCGCAGAACCCGGCGGGCCGGCCCTTGGCCTGGCTCGGCGCGAACGGTCTCGAGCCGCTCGATCCCGAGGTCGCGGCCTTCATGAAGCTCGGTGGCCAGACCGGTCTGGTGGTCAGCGAGGTGCTCGAGGGCAGCCCCGCAGAGAAGGCCGGCCTGCGCGAACGCGACATCATCCTCACCTTCGCCGACGCGCCGCTCCCGCTGTACAAGCCGGACCGCGTGGTTGCGGCCTACTTGGATCGGGAGATTGACCGCCGCCGGCCGGGCGATCAGGTGAAGCTCGGTCTGCTGCGGGGCGACCAAAAAATGGAGATCGTGGTGACGCTCGAGGACGCGCCGACGCTGCCGCGCGAGGCGGAGCGCCGTTATTTCGATTTCGTCGGGCTCACCGTTCGTGCCTTCACCTATGCCGACGGCGCCGTGCGGCGGGCCAAGCTGGCGAACCATCGCGGCGTGATCGCCCACTTCGTCAAGGCCAACGCTCCCGCCAGCACGGCCGGGCTCCGGATCGACGACTGGATCAAGGAAATCGACGGCGTGCCGGTCGCTGACTTTGCCGGGGTCGTGGCCCAGCTCGCCGCGATCGAGGGCGACCGGGCGCGCAGCGAGTTCGTCGTGCTGGTCGATCGTGGCGGCGAGACCGCCGTCCTGCGGGTCAAACTGAAGTAACCGCCGCCTTTCGCCATGTTCACCGGAATCGTCGAGGAAAAGGGCACTGTGATCTCATTCGCCGCCGGCGCCAAGGCCTGGCGGCTGCAGCTGGCGGCCCAGCGCGTGCGCGAGGGTCTCGCAATCGGCGACAGCCTCGCCGTCAACGGTTGCTGCCTCACGGTCGCTGCCATCGGTCCGCGGGCCGTGGAGTTCGATCTCCTCGAGGAGACCAAGCGCCTGACCAACCTGGGCGACCTGCAGCCCGGCGCGGGCGTCAACCTCGAGCGCAGCCTGCGTTTTGACGGCAAGGTGGGCGGCCATTTCGTCTCCGGCCACATCGACGGCTGCGGCGTCATCGAGGTCTTTGAACCGCGCGGACAGGACCATTTCTTGAAAGTGCGCGCGCCCGCTGGCGGCGGGCGTTACCTCGTGCACAAGGGCAGCATTGCCATCGACGGAATCTCGCTGACCGTCGCGGAAACCACGGGCGACACCCTCGCAGTCTGGTTGATTCCGCACACGCTGGCTGTGACCAACCTGGGCGAAAGGCACTCCGGCCAGCGGGTCAACCTCGAGTATGATCTGCTGGGCAAATACGTGGAGAAACTGACGGCCGGGATTCGCGGCTAAGCGACCATGCGCGCTTCGCTGACGGCAATTACCGAGGAATTGCAGCGGCTTAAGGCAGCCGGCGTGCGCGCGGTGCCCGTGACCGATGAGGCGCTGCGCCGCCTCCGCGCGCAGGTGGAGGGCCGACGGGCCGACGCTGTCGAACCCGCGGCCCCGCAACCGTCACCAATGCCCGTGCCGGCAGCTCCGCCGCGTCAGACGGTGCGCGCCGAGTCTCCCAGCGAACCTGTTCGTCCCGCGGCCGCGGCCACCTTGCCCGCGCCGCCGGAGGTGGGCCTGCCCGCGGGCGACAAGGCCACGCGCTGGGCCGCCCTGCGCGAGCGGGTGTTGAACGACCCCGTGTGCCGCGCCCACGTGAAGCCGGGCAAGCAGGTGGTCTTCGGCGTCGGCAACATCGATGCCCGCATCATGTTTGTCGGCGAGGCACCCGGCGCGGAGGAAGAGGTGCAGGGCGAGCCTTTTGTGGGACCGGCCGGGCAGCTGCTCACCAAGATGATCCAGGGCATGGGCCTGCAGCGCGGCGACGTGTACATCGGCAACATCATGAACTGGCGGCCCGAGATCGCGGGATCGGGGCCAAGCGGCCAGGTCGGCAACCGCCCGCCGACCGAGGAGGAAATGCGCTACTGCCTGCCGTATCTCCGTGCACAGATCGAGGTGGTCGCGCCCGCGCTGCTGGTGGCGTTGGGCAAGACCGCCGTCGAGGGCCTGTTGGGCTTCAACCGTTTCAAGACCCTGGGCGAAGCGCGCGGACGCTGGCACGAATTCGCCGGTCGGCCGCTCATGGTCACCTATCACCCGAGCTACATCCTGCGCGAGCCGACGAACAAGAAGAAGCGCCTGATCTGGGAGGACCTGCTCCAGGTGATGGAGAAGGCCGACCTGCCGATTTCGGAAAAGCAGCGCGGCTATTTCCTCGGCAAGTGACGCGGATCGCGGGCGTCAGGCGCGGCCGATCAGTTTCTCGAGATCGATCTTGGCGCGGGCAAACTCCTCGCGCACGGCGGTGATCAGGGCATCTACATCTTTCAGCCCGTTCTGCCGCGAATGGTGTTCCAGCTTCTCAGCTGCGGCCCGCAGCAGCATCGCGCCCATGTTGGCGGAGCTCCCCTTGATGCTGTGGGCGGCGCGGGTGAAGCGCGCGGTGTCGCCGGCGGTCAGGCTCTGGTCGAGATCGGCGATCCGCTGCGGGGTGTCCTCGAGGAAGATCACCGTGAGCTCCTTCAGGAACTCATCGTTGTCCCCGGGATTCAGGCTGCGCAGGTTCTCGATGGCTTGGGGGTCGATGACCGGGGAAGACGACATGGCGGGGTGGAAAACGGGGTAAATCGTGCCGCGGATTTCGCCCGAGGCAAGAAACCAGTGGGCGAAATCGTTGGGCCCCGGCTTGATAAATCATGCATCAGGTAATCCAAATGCGTTGATGTTCAGCCTTGCGAAACCAAGTTTCCGCTGTCTACTACTTTCCTTCTCCTATGGCTAATTCCTTTGTATTCTCCTCCGAGTCGGTTGGCGAAGGCCACCCCGACAAGGTTGCCGACCTGATTTCGGACAGCGTGCTCGATGCCTGCCTTGCGCAGGACCGTCACAGCCGCGTCGCCTGCGAGACCATGGTCAAGTCGAACATGGTCATTCTCGCCGGCGAGATCACCACCAGCGCCAAGCTCAACTACGAGGCCATCGTCCGCGCGGCCATCCGCGAGATTGGCTACGTCAACGCCGACGACGTGTTTCACGCCGACAGCATCTTCATCAACAATTACCTCACGCGCCAGTCTCCGGACATCGCCCAGGGCGTCGACGCGCGCAAGGCCAAGGGCAAGAAGACCGCCGAGCAGGGCGCCGGCGACCAGGGCATCATGTTCGGCTACGCCTGCAGCGAGACGCCGGAGCTCATGCCCACGCCGATCATGTTTGCCCACCGCCTCGGCCGTGAGCTCACCCGCATCCGCAAGTCGGGCGCCGTCAACTGGCTGCGGCCCGACGCGAAGACGCAGGTCTCGGTGCGCTACGAGAACGACAAGCCCGTCGAGGTCGTGAACGTCGTCATCTCGACGCAGCACACCGCCGACGTCGCCCATGCGACGATCGAGAAGTTCCTCATCGAGCACGTCGTCCGCAAGGTGCTGCCCGCCGAGATGCTGAATCGGCGCACCGAGTATTTGATCAACCCCACCGGCCGCTTCGTCATCGGCGGCCCGCAGGGCGACTCCGGCCTCACCGGCCGCAAGATCATCGTCGACACCTACGGCGGCTGGGGCCGCCACGGCGGCGGCGCCTTCTCGGGCAAGGACCCGTCGAAGGTTGATCGCTCGGCCGCCTACATGGGCCGCTGGGTCGCAAAGAACATCGTCGCCGCGGGCCTCGCCACGCACGCCGAGATCCAGTTCGCCTACGCCATCGGTCACCCGCAGCCGGTTTCGGTGCGCGTCGAGACCTTCGGCACCGCCAAGCTCGGCATCTCCGACGAACAGATCACGGCCGCCGTGCAGAAGGTCTTCAGTTTCAAGCCGGCCGACATCGTCCGGGAACTTGACCTCCTGCGTCCAATCTACCGCCAGACCACCAACTACGGCCACTTCGGCAAGCACGGGCTGCCTTGGGAAAAGACCGGCAAGGCCGCCGCGCTCAAGGCCGCGATCCGCGCGCTCTGAGTCGTTCCCACCCAACCCAAAGATCATCTACATGCCTGCCACCACTGCCGCCGGCGCCAAGCCGGCCCACGATCACCACGTCCGCGATATCTCCCTGGCCGAATGGGGCCGCAAGGAGATCGGCATCGCCGAGCACGAAATGCCCGGCCTCATGGCCGTCCGCAAGAAGTTCGGCCCGAGCAAGCCGCTGAAGGACGTCCGCATCACCGGTTCGCTCCACATGACGATCCAGACCGCCGTGCTCATCGAGACCCTCGTTGAGCTTGGCGCGGACGTCCGCTGGGCGTCCTGCAACATCTTTTCGACCCAGGACCACGCCGCCGCCGCGATCGCGCAAGCCGGCGTGCCGGTCTTTGCCTGGAAGGGCGAAACGCTCGAGGAGTACTGGGACCTCACCTGGCGCGCCGTCAGCCATCCGGGCGGCAAGGGCCCGCAGCTCGTCGTCGACGACGGCGGTGATGTCACGCTGCTCCTGCACAAGGGCGTCGAGCTCGAGAACGGCTCGAAGTGGGTCGACTCCGCCTCCGGTTCGCACGAGGAGCAGGTCATCAAGAACCTTCTCAAGCGCATCCACCAGGAGGATCCGCTGGTCTTCACCCGCATGGCCAAGGAATGGCGCGGCGTCTCGGAGGAGACCACCACGGGCGTGCACCGCCTCTACCAGCTCCACGAGCAGGGCAAGCTCCTCGTGCCGGCCATCAACGTCAACGACTCGGTCACCAAGTCGAAATTCGACAACCTCTACGGCTGCCGCGAGTCACTCGCCGATGGCCTCAAGCGCGCCACCGACGTCATGATCGCCGGCAAGGTCGCCTGCGTCTGCGGTTACGGCGATGTGGGCAAGGGCTCCGCGCACTCGCTCAAGGGCTTCGGCGCCCGCGTGATTGTCACCGAGATCGATCCCATCAACGCCCTGCAGGCCGCGATGGAGGGCTTCGAGGTCAACACCGTCGAGTCCACCCTCGGCGTGGCCGACATCTACGTCACGACGACCGGCAACAAGGACATCATCACCCTCGAGCACATGCTCAAGATGAAGGACCAGGCCATTGTCTGTAACATCGGCCACTTCGACAACGAGATCCAGGTCGACCGCCTCTACCAGGCGCCGGGCGTGAAGCGCATCACGATCAAGCCGCAGTACGACCAGTTCGACCTGCCCACCGGCCGCAGCATCTATCTGCTCGCCGAGGGCCGCCTCGTGAACCTCGGCTGCGCCACCGGCCATCCGTCGTTCGTGATGTCGAACAGCTTCACCAACCAGACGCTCGCCCAGCTCGATCTCTGGAGGAACCGCGACACGTACGCGGTGGGCGTCTACCGCCTGCCGAAGCACCTCGACGAGGAGGTTGCACGCCTGCACCTCGAGAAGATCGGCGCCAAGCTCACGGTCCTGTCGAAGGACCAGGCTGGCTACCTCGGCGTCCCGGTGGAAGGGCCCTACAAGCCCGACCATTACCGGTACTGAGGGCGGCGCCCAAAACGCAAAAGGCCGGACCGATTTTCGGTCCGGCCTTTTTGCTGTTCGCGTCCGGGATGCGTCTCAAAACGCCAACTTGATCAGCACGAAGCCGCCGACCAACAGGAGCATGAAGATGACCGTGAAGACCTCGAGGTACTTGTCCAACAGGCGCTTCACCGGCGGGCCAAACCAGAAGATGCACGCCGCCACCATGAAGAAGCGGCCGGAGCGGCCGATGACTGAGGCGCTGATCAGCGTCAGGAGACTGACCTGCTCGTGGAATACGCCCGCGGCAATGGTGAAGACCTTGTAGGGGACGGGGGTAAAGGCCGCTGTCAGGATCGAGAGGAAGGCGTTCTGACCGTAAAGCTCAGCCACTTTGTCCCAGGCGGAACCGTAATGGAGTAGATCGAAGATGATCCAGCGCCCGAGCGGCTCGGCCGCGTAACCGATGTAGTAACCGCCGATGCCGCCCAGCACCGAGAACAGCGAACACCAGAACGCGAAGCGGAACGAGCGGCGCGGCGCACCCATGCAAAGCGCGATCAGGAGGACGTCCGGCGGGATCGGAAAAAAGGAGGATTCGGCAAACGAGATCGCCGCCAGCGCCGGGACTCCGTAGGGCGTCTCGGCCCAGTGCAGCACCCAGTGATAGAGGCGCTTCAGCGGATTGCGGGTGGGGACGGAAGCGGTGGCCGGGGCGGGGGCGGATTCTGGCATGGGGATGCAAAAAAGGCAGGCAGTCGTGACTGCCTGCCTCAGAGAGGGTTTGAAAACTCAGACGTCGGGCTTGGTCTTGCGGAGACCCTGAACCCGGTCGCCGGCCTTCCACTGACCGCGTTTCTTGAGCAGGTCGACCCGCTCGAAGCGCTTGAGGACGTTGCGTTTAATGACGATGCCGGAGGCACCTTGGAGGCTCTTGTGTTGGGACATGGCGGTTGATTGTAAAGGGTGGCGACGCGTTAAAGGGGCAGAGGGCTAGAGTTCGCCTGCGCCCATGACAAGTATTTTTCTCCCACATGTTCGGCCCGGATCACGACCCATTCCGGAGTCGTGTAGGGGTGGTGGCGCAGGACGTGCGCCTCAAGGGCCAGCAGCTGGGAAGGCAGGAACTTGAGGTTGAGCCGGTATTCCTGGGCCTGCTCCAGCTTGCCCTGCCAGCGATAGTGGGAAACGATGGGACCTTCGACCTGCACGCAGGCCGCCAGATTGGCCGCAATCACCCCCGCGGCGAGGGCGTCGGCTTCGGCCCGGGTGGCGACCGTCGTCCATGCGATCAACATGCCCAAGGGTCCTCCCGCCGGTACGGTCTCGCAAGCCGGGAAATTAGCCCTTGACCCCCGGGATTCCACTCGTAGCGATAAGCGATTTCACACCAGCCAATTGCCGCCATGCGTGACGATTACATCAAACAAGCCCTCAAGATCGTGCCCGATCCGAACGTCCTGATCAACGTGGTCTCCCGCCGCGTCAAGCAGCTCCGCCGGGGCAACCGTCCCCTCGTCGAGTCCCTCGAGAAGCTCTCGCCCGAAGACACCGCGCTGCGCGAAGTCATCGAAGGCAAGATCAGCTACGAGACCGCCCAGGGCTGACCCGACGCGAATATTTAGCCGAAAGGCGGCCCCGCGATTGCCGGAGCCGCCTTTTTCATGCACCAATCCCCCATGGCCGCGAAGCCCAACGACCCGAAGCGCTTCACCGAAGTGCGCAATTCCAAGGCGCTTCGCGACTATTTCGTGGACGAACGCTTCGAGGCCGGCATCGCCCTCAAGGGCACCGAGGTGAAATCCATCCGGGCCGGCCGCGCCCAGATCAACGACGCCTTCGGCCGCGTTGAAAAGGGTGAGCTGTGGCTCGTGAACGCCCACATCGAGCTCTACGATTTCGGCAACCGCTACAACCACGACGCCCGCCGGACCCGCAAGCTGCTCCTCCACAAGCACCAGATCCGCAAGATCGCCCAGGCCCTCGATGCCGGCGGCCGGGCGCTGGTGCCGTTGCGAATGTATTTCAAGGACGCCCTCCTCAAGGTCGAGGTCGCCCTCTGCACCGGCAAGAAGCTCTTCGACAAGCGCGAGACCCTCAAACGCAAGGTGGTGGACCGCGAGGTGGAGAAGGCCCTCAAATACCGCCGATGAGCCCCCACACCCAGGGCACCGTCACCGTCCGCATCCCGGCCAGCACCTCGAATTGCGGTGCGGGATTCGACACGCTCGGCCTGGCGTTCAATCTCTATAATCACGTCACCCTGAGCCGCGTGCCCGGCGCCGCGGCCCAGCCGGCGCGCCCGGAGGACGGCCGAGCCCAGGCCATGGTGGACGAGGCCGCCGCCGCGTTTTTCCAGGCCGCCAACCGCACGCCCTTTGGTTTCAGCTATCGCATCACCGGTGACGTCCCACCGGCCCGTGGCCTAGGCTCCAGCGTGACCGTGCGCGCCGGCATCGTGGCGGGCCTCGACGCACTGGCCGGCACCGGCCTCGATCGGCAGCACCTGGTTCGCCTCGTCACCGCCCTCGAGGGCCATCCCGACAACGCCACCGCGAGCATCCTGGGCGGTTTCTGCGTGCCGCGGACCAATCCCGCCGACGGCGTCTACATCGACACCATCCGGTTCGAGGTGTCCGCCGACCTTGTCTTCGTCGCCGCCTCTCCGGTCATAGAGATCATGACCAAGGAATCCCGCGGCGTGCTGCCTTCCAAGCTGCCGTATTTCGACGCCGTCCGCAGCATCAACAGCGCGGCCTACCTGGTGGCCGTCTTTGCCACGCGTGACTACGATCGGTTGCGCCACGCCGTGGCCGACTTCATGCACGAGCCCTACCGCGTGCCGAAGATCCCCGGCGCCCAGGGGGCGCTTGCCGCCGGCATCGCGGCCGGGGCGCTCACGGGTTGGCTCAGCGGCAGCGGCTCCAGCGTCCTGTGCGTGGCCCGGGCGGAGCACGCCGAGACGGTCCTGGGCGCCATGAAGGCCTCATTCAAGGCGGCCGACCTGCCGTGCGAAGGCCGCATCATGCTGGCCGACAACACCGGGCTCACGCTGGCCTGAGCGGCGATGCTGCACGTCATCCTGTTTCAGCCCGAGATCGCCCCCAACACGGGCAACGTCGGCCGCATGTGCGCCTTGACCGGTTCGCGGCTGCACCTGATCCACCCGCTGGGATTCGTGATCAACGACCGCAACCTGCGACGCGCGGGCATGGATTACTGGAAATCCCTCGACGTGCACGAGCACCCTGACTGGGCCGCGTTCAAGGCCAGCCCGCATGCGCCCAAACGACTGTGGCTCTTCACCACCAAGAGCAGGCGCTCCTACTGGGACGTGAAGTTTGCCGACGGTGATGGCCTGGTTTTCGGCAACGAGGGCTCGGGCGCCCCGGAGTGGCTCCACGATGAGATCGGCGCAACCCACCGCGTGACGATCCCGCATGCGAATCCGAACCTGCGCTCGCTCAACCTCAGCACGGCTGCGGGCATCGCGACTTACGAGGCTTTGCGTCAGATCCGCAGCCTGTAGCCGGGTTTTGTTTCGTTAGATCTCCCCGACCCGCACGCAGGCGACTTCGCGGTCATCCACCTGCTCGAGCAGGGGCACGGCGGCCCTGCACCTCTCTTGCGCATGAGGACACCGCGGATGAAAGGCGCAGCCGGCGGGCGGATTGAGCGGGGAGGGTGGATCGCCGGGCAGGACGATGCGCTGGCGGCTGCGTTCGACGTCGGGATTGGGCGTCGGGATCGCGCTGACCAGGGCGCGCGTGTACGGGTGCCGCGGGCGCTCGATCACTGCGACGGCCGGCCCGAGTTCGACGATCTTGCCGAGGTACATCACAGCCACGCGGTCGGAGATGTGCTTCACCACCGACAGGTCGTGGGCGATGAAGACCAGCGACAGGTGCATCTGGCGCGTGAGCTGCGAAAGCAGGTTGAGGATCTGCGCCTGGATGGACACGTCGAGGGCGGAGACCGGTTCGTCGGCGATGATGACCTTGGGCTGCAGGGCCAGCGCGCGGGCGATGGCAATACGCTGGCGCTGGCCGCCGGAGAACTCATGCGGGTAACGCCGCATGTAGCGCGGCGACAGGCCGACCAAGGTCATCAACGCGGCGACGCGCTGCGTCACCTGGTCGGGCGGACAGGTCTTGTGCACAACGAGCGGCTCGGCGATCGCGGCAAAGGCGGTGAGGCGGGGATTCAGCGAGGCAAATGGATCCTGGAACACCATCTGCAGGTCGCGCCGCACCGCGCGCACCTCCTCGGTGCTGCCGGCGGTGAGGTTGCGACCTTCGAGGATGACCGAGCCGCCCGTGGCGGGGATCAACTGCATGATCGTGCGGGCGAGCGTGGATTTGCCGCAGCCGGATTCGCCGACGAGGCCGAGGACTTCGCCGGGCATCAATGACAGGCTCACACCATCGACCGCCTTGACCGTGCCCGTGTGGCGTTTGACCAGGAAGCCCTCATGCACCGGGAAGTGGGTGCGGACATCGTTGAGCTGGAGGATCGGCTCGGGCATGGCGGTGCGCTCAGATCTCTCCGGCCTGCACGCGGAGGCAGGCCTGCTCGTGGCCGGGTTGCGCGGACTGGAGCTGCGGCGTGTCGCGCCGGCAGCGTTCGGTCACCTGTTCGCAGCGGTCCGCAAAGGAACAGCCGGGCAGGGGCTTCGACAAGTCCGGGGGCATGCCGGGAATCGTGTAGAGCTCTCCGCCCTTCGGCTGCATGGCGGGAATCGAACGCTGCAGGGCGCGGGTATACGGATGGCGCGGTTGGTAGAAAAGGCTGCGCGTGTCGGCGGTTTCGACGATGCGACCCGCGTACATGACTTGGACGCGGTCGCACAGGCCGGAGATCACGCCGAGGTCGTGGGTGATGAAGATCACGGCCATGCCGAACTGCTGCTGGAGCCGCTTGATGAGCTCGAGGATCTGGGCCTGCACGGTCACGTCGAGGGCGGTCGTGGGCTCGTCGGCAATTAACAGTTCCGGCCGCGTGATCAGCGCCATCGCGATCATCACGCGCTGCCGCATGCCGCCGGAAAACTCGTGCGGATAGGCATGAATGCGCTTGGCGGCGTCGTTGATGCCGACGGCGTTCAGCGCCTCCAGCGCCCGGTCCAGCGCCGCGCGGCGCGAGATGTTTTCGTGGATCAGGAGCGGTTCGATGAGTTGCTCGGAAATTCGCAGGTAGGGATTCAGCGAGGTCATCGGATCCTGGAAGATCATCGCGATGCGCTTGCCGCGGATGGACCGCGCCTCGGCCGTGGTGCAGTGCAGCAGGTCAATGCCATCGAAGAGCGCCGATCCGCTCTCGATGCGGCCCGGTGGCTGTGGCACGAGGCCCATGAGCGAGTAGCAGGTGACGGACTTGCCCGAGCCGGACTCGCCGACGATGCCAAGGGTTTCGCCACGGTCGACTGCGAAGCTGACGCCGTCGACTGCACGGTAGACGCCACTGCGGGTGTGAAACCAGGTGCGGAGGTCGTTGACGGCGAGCAGCGGCATGCGGCGGAAACCTAAGGAGGGGTGTGGCGGCGCCAACCGGCAACGCTAATTTCCAGCGAACAGATCGGGGGCCTGCGTGTGGAGCGCGGCGATGACCTGCGTCGCAGGAAGATCGGCGAGGCGGCCGCCGCCGGTGGGCGGACAGCCGGGCGGTTGCAAAATGGTCACGGGGGCGTTGAAAACCGGCCGCGTGCGCACCGGATTGGTGGGTCCAAACACGGCGATCAACGGCACGCCAAGGGCGTTGGCGAGGTGCATGCCGCCCGTGTCGTTGGTCACCAGCAGGCGACAGGCGGCGAGGCGCTGGCAGTAAGTATCCAAATCGGTTTTGCCCGCGAGGTTTTCCACCCGGGTGCCGAAGCCCGCGGCGATCGCCGTGGTGATGGGGAGATCATTGGCGGTGCCAAACAGGACAACCGGCAGGGTCGGAGGGAGGGCGGAGATCAGCTCACGCCAGTGTTCCACCGGCCAGCGCTTCTCGGGGTTGTTCTCGGATCCGGCGATGAGCCCGAGGACGGGCAGGCGCTTGGTTCGCGGCAGGCCGAGCGGCAGGGTCACGGGATCGCCCTGCAGCCCGAAGTGTCGCAGGAAGGCCGTCCAGGTTTCCAACTGGTGCTGCTGGCGGAGATCGGTGCCGGCCGGAAGGCGGAATGCATGGCTGAGCAGCGGGCGGGGCTTGCCGGGGCGCACGAGTCCGAAGCGTTGGCGGCAGCGAGTGAGGCAAGCCTCGAGGTCGCCGCGGAATGAGTTCGTGAAGAGCAGGTAGTTGTCCGGGTATTGCCGACGCAGGCGAAAGAAGAAACGGAGCCCGCCCCAGCCGCGCTGGGGCAGGGTGAGGTAATCGTCGGCCAGGTTCCACGTGCGGAGCAGGGGCAGGAAGGCGCCCTTGGCGATCACGGTGATGGCCGCATCAGGCCGCGAGGCCCGCAGGGCGCGCAGGAGCGGCGCGGCCATGACCACGTCGCCGAGCCAGTTGGGCAGGCGCACGAAAACGCGGGTGCGGCGCGGCAGGGCGGTGGTCGGCCGGGCGGCGATCTCGTCGCCAAGGAGGTTGCGCTTGGCCTCGAGCCGGTAGCGCAGGTGCGGCATGTCCTGATTGCGCCAGCGGTCGTGGACCCAGAGCCACGAGGCGCAACGGTTGTCGTCGGCGGTCAGGGTGCGTTCGAGCCAGCGGTTGAGTCCCAAGGTCACCCCGGCGACTGACGGCGGGCACTCGACGCGCTCCATTTCCAGTTCGACGCGCCAGAAACCCAGCCGGCGCGCGTGCAGCGTCCAGACCTGGGCGCCGAATTTCTCGGCCATCAGCCCCGGCAGCTCGCTGGTCGAGCACACGCGATCGAAGAGCAGCGTCAGTGCGCCCTGCAGGCCGGCATTCTGGTCGAACAAAACGGCGGCGATGCCCTGGCGGCGGAGGATCTTCAGCGCCTCCTGAAAGCCCTGTTTGCGCGAGAGCAGGCGCATGCCGAAGCGTTCGCGGGATTGTTTGACGAAGGTGTCGGCGGCCGGATTGTCGAGCGGCCGAAAGATCGCGCCGAATTCCGGAAACGGCGTCGGTACAATGAGCGGCAGCGCGGTCTGGACCTCCCAATACGCCATGTGCGGCGCGGCGACGACGGTGGCGAACGGCGCGCGGCGTTGCGCGGCGAAGAAAGCCTCGGTGCCGGGCGAGGCCTGCACGATGCGGCGTAAGCGGTCGACGCCTAGGCAGGGCATTGCCAGGGAGAGCAGGGCGGTCTCGAAGAGGCGGCGGGAGCTTTCGCGGGCGATGCGCCGGTGCCAGGTCGCGGGGCGCTCGGGAAACGCGTGGTGGAGGTTGGAGAAAACCAGGCGGCTGCGCCGGGGGTAGCACCACAGTGTCAGGTCGCCGAGGACCATCGCCAGCACGTGCAGCAGCCGCTCGGGCACATGGGCCAGGAGCCAGCCAAGGGAATACAGCAGCAATTTTAGCACGCGGGAGATGGATTAGCGTTTGATTTCAACGCGGAAAAGCCATGAAACGTAAGGCTCGCGCGGTCAAAAGGAGATTTTGCGCGCCCAATCTCAATGACGGAGCTGCTCATCATCAAACCCTCGTCCCTCGGGGACATCGTGCATGGCCTGCAGGTGGCGACCTCGCTGAAGGCCCAATGCGAGGGCCTGCGCATTTCCTGGATCGTGCGCGACATCTTCGCCCCGATCGTGCGGGCCTGCGAGGCCGTGGACCAGGTCTACGTGTTCGAGCGCAATGCCGGCACCAAGGGCTTCCTCCGGCTGATGCGTGAGGTCCGCCAGGTCCGCTTCGATTACGTGTTCGACATGCAGGGCCTCCTGCGCACCGGCCTGATGACCTCGCGCACCCTGGCCAAGCACAAGGTCGGCCGCACCGATGCGCGCGAGTGGTCCGGCATCTTTTACGACCAGAAGGTTCCGCTCCCGCCCGACGGCCGCCGCAGCCACGCGCTCGAGATCATGCTCCAGTTTTGCCCCGTGCTCGGGGCCAAGGCCGAACTGCGGGGCAAGCTCAAGTTCCGCGAGGTCGACAAGCTCACGCTCAGCTTCGCCGCCGCCCGCGGCGGCACCAAGCCGATCCTGATGTTCCCCGACAGCCGCCGGGCGGAGAAGTCGTGGAACGGGTTCAAGCAGCTCACCGAGATGCTGCTGCGCTCCAACGCCGACCGGCGCGTCATCTGGGCCGGCAGCAACTACCAGCCGGACAAGGGCACCTTGCCGCCGGACCGCTTTCTCAATCTCACCGGCAACACCAGCCTCGTGTCGTTGCCGGCGCTGATCCAGCGCTGCGAATGGGTCTGCTCGAACGACAGCGGCCCGATGCACCTGGCGGCGGCGCTGGGGGTGCCGACGCTGGCCATCTTCGGGCCGACGGATCCGCGTCTCTTCGGACCCTATCCGCTCAACTCGCCGACCAATCTCGTGGTGCAGGCCCCCGCGGGCGAGCTCAAGCTCCTGCCGGCGAAGGAAGTCTACAACCGTTTCATCAAGGCGGAGCAACGCCTGACCCGCCGGCGCTGACCCCTTTCCCATGCTCGATCCCAAACTCCTCCGTGAATCGCCGCAGCTTGTGCGCGCGGCCATTGCCAAGAAGCATCTCGAGGTCGACCTCGACGGCGTCCTGGCGCTGGATTCCGCCTGGCGCGCGCAGATCGGCGAAGTGGAGCAGCTCCGCGGCAAGCAGAAGGCCGCCAACGCCGCCATGGCGGCCCTGCCCAAGGGTTCGCCGGAGTTCGTGGCCAAGGTGCAGGAGATGAAGGCGGTCTCCGCCGCCGTGAAGGAGCGCGATACCCAGCTCAAGGACACCGAGGATAAGTGGAAACAGGCCATGCTCAGCCTGCCGAACTTGCCACACGCCACGGTCCCGGAGGGCCGCACGCCCGAGGAGAACGTCGTTCATGCCACCCACGGCGACCCGCAGGCCGTCGGCGCGCACGCGAAGCCGCACTGGGAGATCCCTGGCTTCGACCGGCTCTTCGATTTCGCCCGTGGCGCCAAGGTGACCGGCGCCGGCTTCCCGTTCCTCGTCGGTGACGGCGCGCGCCTGTCCCGCGCACTCCTGCAGTTCTTCCTGGAGGAGGACACCAAGGCCGGCTACACCGAGGTGAGCCCGCCGATCTTCGTCAACGCCGCCAGCGCCACCGCGACCGGGCAGCTGCCCGACAAGGAAGGGCAGATGTACGAGACGATCGACAAGCTCTACGCGGTCCCGACCGCCGAGGTGCCGCTCACGAACTTCTTCCGCGACGAGATCGTCGAGGAAGACGCACTGCCGATCCGCCGCTGCGCCTACACGCCCTGCTTCCGCCGCGAGGCCGGCAGCTACGGCAAGGACGTGCGCGGACTCAACCGCGTGCACCAGTTCGACAAGGTCGAGCTGCTCAAGTGGGTGCACCCCTCGCAAAGCTACCAAGAACTCGAATTACTCCGGGCCGATGCCGAACGCCTCCTGCAGAAACTGGAGCTGCCCTACCGCGTGCTCCTGATGTGCGGTGGCGATCTCGGTTTCGCGCAGTCGAAGAAATACGACCTCGAGGTCTGGGCCGCCGGCCAAAAACGGTGGCTTGAGGTCTCGAGCTGCAGCAACTTCGAGGCCTTCCAGGCGCGTCGGGCGCAGATCCGTTTCCGGTCGAAGGAATCGGGCAAGCCCGAGCTTGTGCACACGCTCAACGGTTCCGGCCTCGCCGTGCCGCGGGTCTTGGCCGCGTTGCTCGAAAACAACCTGCAGCCCGACGGCCGTGTGCGCATCCCGGCTGCGCTGCAACCTTACTTCGGCAAGGAGCACCTGAGCTTCTAGCCGCTGGGTTCCCTGCACCATGAACGCGGCCGGGTCTGTTTGGCAGCGCCGGGCCGACCGGCTCGCCGCGGGATGTCCCGTCGAACGCCTGCACTCCGAGGTAACGGCGTGCGCAGTGCGCCTCCGCGGACCCTGGGTGGTGGCATTGTCGGGCGGAGCGGATTCGCTGGCGCTGCTCCTGCTTGTCTGGGCGCATTACCCCTCGGCGCGGACACGGCTGCACGCCGTGCATTTCAATCACCGCCTGCGCGGCGCGGCGGCCGATCGTGACGAGGCCTTTTGCCGACGGGTGTGTGCGGCGCTGCGCATCAAACTTCACGTCGGCCGGCGGCGCTCCGCGCAGGCGCTGCGCAGCGAGACCGTGGCGCGCGAAGCGCGGTTTGCGTATTTCGATCGGGTGCTGAACCGCCTGGGGGCGAAGGCGCTCTGGCTGGGTCATCAACAGAACGACGTGGCCGAGAGCCTGCTGCTGCGTCTCGCACGCGGGAGCGGGACTGGCGGACTTGCCGCGCCGCGACCGGTGCAGGCCTTGCGCAGGGGCCGCGTGCACCTGCGTCCGCTGCTGGACTTGTCCCACGCAACCCTCGAAGCCTGGCTCAAGGCCGCGCGGATTCCCTGGCGCGAGGATGCCACGAACGCCACGGGCGCTCACTTCCGCAACCGCCTGCGCCGGGACGTGATCCCGGCTTGGACGCGGGCGGCGGACCGCGACGTCCTGGCCGGTGCCGCGCGTAGCCGCGAGTTCATTGCCGAGGACGATGCCGCACTCGAGGCGTGGGCTGATGTTGCGGCCGGTCGCATCCCGCCGCGTCGGCTCGAACTCGCGCGACTACAGGGGCTTCCGGTGGCAGTGGTGCGGCGGGTGCTGCACCGCTGGCTGCTGCGACTGCCGGACCGACCCGATCTCTCGCGACAGGCGTTTGCCGCGCTGCTTGCCGCCGTCCGCGCGGGACGCGCCACGCGTCAGAGCCTCGGGTCAACGCGTTTGGCGGTGATCCGCGCCGGGGCGCTGGATTGTCAGCGTGCGCGGAAAATCGGCGGAAAAACGCGTAAGATTATGGTGCGGGCCAATTGACTTATGAATCGGGAACCTCATGGTTCGGGGCAAAGTCCACACCCTTCGAAATGTCCGAACCCGACAACAAAAAGAAGCGCAGCCCCCTCAAGAACCTTCCGCCCGACCGATTCCAGCCGAAGGTGCTGCTGATCTGGGTCGCGATCGCGATCGCGGCATTCACGCTGCTCTATTGGACGCCCAGCCGGATGGGTACTCCGGCCAATCTGAAGGTTCAGCAAGTCGTTGAGCTGGCGGAGCAGGGCAAGATTCGCGAGGGCGTCATTCGCCCCGATGCGAGCGGCGGTCGTGACTGGGCCGTGGTCACGGGCGAGTTGAAGGAAGCCGTCGCCGTCGGACCCGACAACCAGGAGAAAACTTTCAAGTTCCGGGCGGCCGGTCGTCTGACCGACGCCAACATGGAGCGCCTGCAGAAGGCCCAGGTGTTTGCGGAGCAGCCTGCGACCACGATGTGGACGCAGATTGCCGCGCAGGTCATCCCATTCCTGCTCATCATCG
The DNA here is from genome assembly GCA_964355715.1 of uncultured Opitutaceae bacterium. Classification (GTDB taxonomy): domain Bacteria; phylum Verrucomicrobiota; class Verrucomicrobiia; order Opitutales; family Opitutaceae; genus UBA2377. The sequence goes on from CAYHEW010000004.1 coordinate 86,918, forward strand.
GCCTGCTTTATTTTCTTTTCGTGCGCCAGCTGCGCCAGGCGGGTCGCGGTGCGATGAGCTTTGGCAAGAGCCGCGCCAAGCTGCTGACGCGCGACCGCGATAAGGTCACCTTTGCCGATGTCGCCGGCTGCGACGAGGCCAAGGAGGAGGTCAGCGAGGTTGTCGAGTTCCTCAAGGATCCGAAGAAATTCACCCGCATGGGCGGCCGCATCCCGAAGGGCATCCTCATGGTGGGGCCTCCGGGCACCGGTAAGACCCTCCTCGCCAAGGCCGTGGCCGGCGAGGCCGATGTGCCTTTCTTCTCCATTTCCGGCTCCGACTTCGTCGAGATGTTCGTCGGCGTGGGTGCCAGCCGCGTCCGCGACATGTTCGAGCAGGGCCGCAAGAACGCGCCATGCCTGATCTTCATCGACGAGATCGACGCGGTGGGCCGCCAGCGCGGCGCCGGCCTTGGCGGCGGCAATGACGAGCGCGAGCAGACGCTGAACTCGCTGCTCGTCGAGATGGACGGCTTCGACGCCAACGAGGGCGTCATCATCATCGCCGCGACCAACCGCCCCGACGTGCTCGACAGCGCGCTCCTGCGCCCCGGTCGCTTCGACCGCCAGATTTACGTTGACCTGCCCGACCTCAACGGCCGCGAGCAGATCCTCCGCGTGCATGCCCGCAAGATCAGCCTCGCGGACAACGTGGACCTCACCGTCATCGCCCGCGGCACGCCCGGCCTCTCGGGTGCCGAGTTGGCCAACCTCCTGAACGAGGCTGCGCTCCTCGCCAGTCGCCGCAACAAGAAGAAGGTCGAGATGATCGACGTGGATGACGCCCGGGAAAAGGTGCAGTTCGGCCGCGAGCGTCGCCGCCTGATGGACGACGAGGAGAAAAAGCTCACGGCGTACCACGAGGCGGGTCACGCGCTCGTGCAGGCCGTCCTCGACGACGGCCACATGCCGGTTCACAAGGTGACGATCATCCCCCGCGGCCGCAGCCTCGGCAGCACGATGTTCATCCCGAAGCGGGACATCCTCACGCATGCCAAGAAGCGCATGCTCAACCAGATTGCCATGGGCCTCGGCGGCCGCATCGCCGAGGAGATCGTTCTGGGCGAGATTTCCAGCGGGGCCGCGGGCGACATCAAGCAGATCACCAAGATCGCCCGGCACATGGTGTGCGACTGGGGCATGAGCCCGCTGGGCCCGATCGCATTCGGCGACAACCAGGATACGGTGTTTCTCGGCCGCGAAATCACGCGCAACGAGAACGTCTCCGAGGAAACCGCGCGCCGGATCGACCAGGAGATCCACGCCATCATCGACGAGCAATACAAGCGGGCCAAGGTCATCCTCCTCGAGAAACGGCCCACGCTCGACACGATTGCCGCGGCGCTGCTCGAGTTCGAGACCATTGACGGCAAACACGTGTACGAGATCCTCGAGCACGGCGAGATCCGCACTCCCATCGTGGTGCAGCCGCCGCCGCTGAAGGACGACAAGTCTCAGGGCAAGAAGCCCGCCGACGGTACGGTCGCCAACGAGCAGGCCCATTCCGACGGCACCGCGCCCGCTCCCTCGCCGGCTTGAGGTGAGGCTTCATTTTCGTGATTGGCAGTCGGCGTCCGCCTGATTGGGATGCGCCGCATGAACATCTGTTGCATTGGCGCCGGCTATGTCGGCGGCCCCACGATGGCGATGATCGCGCTCAAGGCACCCGACATCCGGGTAACGGTCGTCGACATGAACGCCGCGCGTATTGCGGCGTGGAACCAGGGCAACCTGCCGATCTACGAGCCGGGCCTCGATGAGGTCGTGCGGCAGGCCCGGGGGCGCAACCTGTTCTTCTCCACCGATGTCGCGGGCAACATCAAGGCGGCCGACATCATCTTTGTGGCCGTCAACACGCCGACCAAAACCTACGGCGTCGGCGCCGGCCGGGCGGCCGACCTGCGCTATGTCGAGTCGGTGGCCCGGACCATCGCCGAGCATGCCACGAGCGACAAGATCATCGTCGAGAAGTCCACGATCCCGGTCCGCACCGCCGAATCGATCAAGGCCATCGTCAGCGCCAACGCCAACGGCGTGAAGTTCCAGGTGCTTTCGAATCCCGAATTTCTCGCCGAGGGCACGGCGATCAAGGACCTCGAGAACCCGGACCGTGTGCTGATCGGCGGCGAGCGCACACCCGAGGGCGAAAAGGCCATCGCGGCGCTGGTGGGCATCTACGGGCGCTGGGTGCCGCGCGACCGGATCATCACCACGAACTTGTGGTCCTCGGAGCTCTCGAAGCTGGTGGCCAATGCCTTCCTCGCGCAGCGCATCTCGTCGATCAACTCCATCTCGGCGCTCTGCGAGGAGACCGGAGCGGATGTCGACGAGGTGGCCAATGCGATCGGCAAGGACAGCCGGATCGGGCCGAAATTCCTCAAGGCCTCCGTGGGCTTTGGCGGCTCCTGCTTTCAGAAGGACATTCTCAACCTCACGTACCTCTGCGAATCGTTCGGTCTCCCCGAGGTGGCGGCCTACTGGCAGGGCGTTGTCGGCATGAACGACTGGCAGAAGCACCGCTTCGCCGCGCGCATCGTGCGCGAGTTGTTCAACACCGTCGCCGACAAGAAGATCGCGGTGCTCGGATTCGCCTTCAAGAAGGACACGAACGACACGCGCGAGTCCGCCGCGATCAACGTGTGCCGCGACCTGCTGGCCGAGCGTGCCAATGTCTGCGTTTACGACCCCAAAGTGACGGCCGACGACATCGTGAAGGACGTCCTGGGCGAGGGGGTGGCCAACGGCCATCTCACCGTGGCCAAGGATGCCTACGCGGCCTGTGCCGGTGCGCACGCCGTCGCCATCGTGACGGAGTGGGACGAGTTCAAGACGCTCGATTACGCCCGCATTCTCGCCGGGATGCCCAAGCCTGCGTGCCTGTTCGACGGCCGGAATATCGTCGACCTCCCGGCGCTGCGGAAACTTGGCTTCAAAGCCTACGGTATCGGCAAGTAAGGCTCAGGCCGCTGGCGCCGCCGTGAGAACCGGCGCTTTCTCCCAGCCGGATTCCAGCACGGATTCGGCGTCGCATCCAAACCAGTCTGCCAGGATCGCGGCATAGACCGAGCGGAAATCGGTTTCGTGGACAAGGTCCGCGTCGCGGTGGGTTGGCAACGGGGGCATCCGGCCAAACGTGCGGCGCGGCAGGTTAGCACCGATGAGAAAGAGCGGGGCGGAGGTGCCATGGTCGGTGCCGTGCGCAGCGTTCTCGGCGGGGCGCCGGCCGAACTCCGAAACCGTCATCGTCAGCACGTGCCGGTCGAGATTGCGCTTGGCCAGGGATTCCTGAAAAGCCAGCAGACCGGACGACAACGTCTGCAGGAGGTGCGCATGCGGGCTGGCCTGATGGCTGTGGGTGTCGAATCCGCCAAGCGATACTACATACACCTGTGCCGCCGCGGGAGTCGCGAGGTGCGCTGCGATGCGCTGGAGCCCGGCGGCAAAGCCATCCCCGCCAGTCGCAAGGGCCAGGCTGCGGCTGGCGGCGGGGCCGTTCTGCAGGCAGGCCGGGAGATCAGGCGTCAGAAAAACGCCGAACCCCGGGGCATGGGCGCGATCGTCCTGGGCGGTGAGATCGAGGTAGCGCCCGAGCCATCCGGTCGCGTGAGCCCTCCCTCCCGCGGCCAAGATTTCCGCCGAACGGAAATGGCTGCGGCTAGGCAGGGGATAGCCAACGTTGTGCACGATCGTGAGGTTTCCGCTGGCGGCCAATTCTTGCAGACCCCGGCAGGCTGGGTGCAGGCCGCAGGTTTCGTCGAGTGGCAGGATGCGTTTCTCGGGCACCGCAAGTGTTGGGCGCAAAAGGCGGTACGCTTCATCTGCGAGCGGGATGACCGTGTTGAGTCCGTCGTTGCCCCCGACGAGTTGCACCAGCACGAGGGCACGGCGCCCCAATGCTGGGCTATTTTTTGACCCCATCGCTCCAACCGCAGCGACGGGCAAACGACTGAGCGCAAGCACCCCCAGGGCCTTGCCCGACCACTGCACGAACTCGCGGCGGGTAGGCAGGTGCGTGGCAACCATCTGGGGCATAGGGGTGAGGTGGCGCGTTACGCTAGACGCCCAAGGCCGTGCGGTACAGGCGCGGCACGCGCTTGGTGACAGAGCACAGTGTCTCCCACGGGATCGTGTCGGCGTGGCGGCTGAATTCGCCGATCGAAATCTCCTCGCCACCCTGGCGCCCGACCAGGACGACGGCATCGCCGCATTGCACGCCTGGCACGTCGGTGACGTCCACGATGGTCTGGTCCATCGTCACCCGGCCCAGCACCGGGCACCGTCGGTCGCGGATCAGCACCTGTGCGCGGTTGCTGGCGGCGCGGGGGATGCCGTCGCCGTAGCCGGCGCACAGGATCGCGACGGTTGAGTCACGGGTGAGGGTGTGCGTCCGGCCGTAGCTGATCGTTGTGCCCTTGGGCAGGCGCTTCACGAGACCGACACGCGTGTGGAAACTGAAGACCGGCTCCGTGTGCACCTGGGCGAGCATGGAGTTGGGGTGGGGCAAAATGCCGAATTGCAGCAGCCCGACGCGGACGGCGTTGAACGGGCTCGCTCCCGGCATGCTCTCGAGGCCCGAACTGTTGTCGGCGTGGATGAAGATCTCGGCTGGGCGCACGTTTTCGCAACGCGCGAGGGCTGCCAGAAAACGATGGCGCTGCTTCGCGGTGAAGGCGGCATCGTCGTCCGGGCTCGCGAAATGCGTGAAGATCCCCGCGAGGCGCAGGTGCGGAGCCGCGAGGATGCGGGCGCAGAGTGCCGGCGCCTCCTCATGCCACACGCCGAGGCGGCCCATACCGGTGTCGATCTTGAGGTGGACAGCAACCGGCCGGCCGCTGGCGCGACCGGCGGCGTCGAAGCGGGCGACTTCGTCGGCGCTCGAGACCGTCGCGGCCAGGTCGTAGTCGGCAAGGTTGCGGTCTTCCTCGGGCAGCAGCGGACTCAAGATCAGGATCGGCCACCCCGGTCCGAGTTCGCGCAGGGCGGCAGCCTCGGTGACGTTGGCGACGGCAAACAGGTCGGCCCCGGAATGCATCAGGCGCGCCGCGGCGTGGTGCAGCCCATGACCGTAGGCATCGGCCTTCACCACGGCGACATAGCGGATGTGGGTGGGCAGCGAGGCGCGGATCAGGCGCAGGTTGCGCTCGAGGGCCGCGAGGTCGATCTCGGCCCAGCAGCGGTGCGGATGGATGTGACTGAAGGCTTCGCTCATGGCGCGCGGTGGATCTGCGGCGTCCAAACCTTATAGGCCGGATCCTCGTGAAGGAAAGCATCGGGCGACTCGGTGGGCAGGAAAAGATCCGCTTGCGCGGCTGCCGCGAGCAGTTCGGGCAGGCGATAGGGTGTGGCGGTGACACCTGCGGGTGGATTCGACCAATGCCGGAATCCTTCCGGCGCCACGAGGCGACCTGAGAGCTCGCTCGTCGGCACCCGCTCCAGGCGTCCGCCCAGGCCAAAGCGGTGCCAGGTTTCGCGGCGGGCATCGGCAATGATCCATGCTTCGGTCTCAGCCCGGGCGTGGGCGACGAGGGCCAGGCTGCAATAACCGTACATCGGTCGCGGGGCCAACACGTGCCAGGCGCGCAGGGCCATGGCGGCGGTGCGAATGCCGAGGATCGAGCCCGGGCCGTCGCAGTACACGAAGGCCCGGGCGGCCCCGGGATCCACTCCGAGGGCGGCCAAGGCGACGAACAGGCCCGTCCCGGCCTCGGCCTCCGACTCGGCCCAACGGTCTTCGGCGGCAGTCGACCCGAGCCAGCCGACCTGGACGCGCGCCGACGCCGCATCCAGCAGCAGCAAAGGCGCTTGCCGTTGGCGGAGTTCGGCGAGGCTGGGCATGATCGCTCACGAAACGCCGCCGGATACCCGGGTGCAAGCGCACAGAATCCGGGGTTGACCGGGACATGACCCGTCGTAGCGTGACCAATTCCTTCAAGCCCAACGATCCTTTTTACATCGTGAACGTCCAACTAGATACCATCTCCGATACCCGCAAAAACCTCGTCGTGACGCTCGACAAGAGCGAGGTCGAGGCCGAGCACCAGGCCGTCGTCGCCGAGTTCACCAAACTCGCCCGCCTGCCCGGTTTTCGCCCCGGCAAGGCCCCTGCCGCGATGGTGATCAAGCGCTTCGCCAAGGATATCACCGAGGAGTTCAAGCAGAAGGTCATGGCCAAGGCCTACCGCGAGGGTCTCGAACAGCAGAAGCTGGACGTCCTCAATATCGTCAAGGTCGAGCCCGGCACCATCGAGCCCGGCATCTCGGCGGCGATCACCCTGACGGTGGACGTCCGTCCTGAGTTCAAGCTCCCCACCTACACCGGCCTGCCGACGACGGTCGCCTCGACCGAAGCCTCCGATGAGGAAATCGACAAGGTCATCGAGGGCCTGCGCAGCGAGCGCGCCGAATTCAAGGTGGCCGAGCGCGCCGCCCAGAAGGGCGACTACGTTAAGCTCTCCTACGAGGGCACGATCGACGGCAAGCCCGTCACCGATCTCGTTCCCGACAAGCAGATTTACGGCAAGGTCCCGCAGACGTGGGAAGAGGTCGAGGGCGAGAACGAGGGCGTCATCCCCGGCCTCGGCAAGCAGCTCGCCGGCCTCAAGACGGGCGACAAGCAGACTGTCACCATCGCCTTCCCGGCTGAGTTCGCGGCCGCCCCGGCGCTCGCCGGCAAGCAGGCGGCCTACGCCGTCGAGATCCAGGAGATCCGCGAGCGCGTTCTCCCGGCGATGGACGAGGCTTTCTTCAAGGCCAACCAAGTCGACAACCTCGAGGCGCTCAAGAACAGCGTCCGCAGCAATCTCAAGCTCCAGAAGGAATACCAGAACCGCGGCGAGCAGCGCCGGCAGATCACCGAGGCGCTGGCGAATGCCGTCGATTTCTCGGTGCCCGAGTCGCTCGTCGAGAGCGAGACGCAGAGCGTCCTCCGCCAGTTCATCGAGGAGAACATGCGCCGCGGCGTGACTCAGGACCAGTTCGAGAAGGACAAAAAGGAGCTCTTCGAGAGCGCCAAGAAGGCCGCGAGCAAACGCGTCAAGCTGCAGCTGATCCTCGCCAAGATCGCCGAGGCCGAAAAGATCCAGGTCTCGGAGAAGGACATCGACGGCTTCATCTACCGCGAGGCCATGCGCTCCAACCAAAAGCCCGACAAGCTCGCGCGCGATCTGGCGAAGAACCGCGACGCCCTGCGCTCGGTGCAGCAGTCCATCATATTCGACAAGTCGGTTGATTTCCTCGTTTCCAAGGCTACGGTATCGGACCAGAAACCGCAGGCCTAACCTCCAAGGAAATCATCGTGAGTTATTACGTCCCCATCGTTCTCGAAAACACCGGCCGCGGCGAGCGGTCGATGGACATCTATTCGCGTCTGCTCAAGGACCGCATCATCTTCATCGGCACGCCGATCGACGACATGGTGGCGAACCTGGTGATCGCGCAGATGTTCTTCCTGCAGATGGAGGACCCGAAGAAGGACATCCAGGTCTACATCAATTCTCCGGGCGGCGTCGTGACGGGTGGCATGGCCATCTATGACACGATGAATTTCCTGCAGTGTGACGTGGCCACCTACTGCATCGGCCAGGCCGCGAGCATGGCCACCGTCCTCCTGGCGGCCGGCACCAAGGGCAAGCGCTTCGCGCTCCCGAACAGCCGCGTCATGATCCACCAGCCGTCCGGCGGCGCCGGCGGCCAGGCCGCGGATATCGCCATCGCCGCCAAGGAGATCCTGCGCTGGCGCCGGACCCTCAACGAGGTCATCGCCAAGCACACCGGCAAGACCGCCGCGCAGGTCGAGAAGGACTCCGACCGCGATTACTACATGAGCGCGACCGAGGCGAAAACCTACGGCATCGTCGACCATGTGGTGGACTCGACCCGCACGGTCCAGTCACTGGCTGGCGTCACCGCGGCCTAAGCCCCTCCCGGCCCAAATCTCCCTCGACAATCCCCGCCCGGCGCGGCGTTCTCGTACCATGGCCAAATCGTCCCGCATGACCCTCTGCTCCTTCTGCGGCAAATCGCAGGCGGAGGTCAAAAAGATCATCGCCGGCCCTGGGGTGTACATCTGCGACTCGTGCGTGAACGTCTGCAAGACGATCATCGACCGTGAGGTGAAGGCGACGACGACCGAGGCCAAGCCCGCCTTCCGCCTGATCAAGCCCTCCGAGATCAAGCGCACGCTCGACGACTTCGTCATCGGCCAGGACCACGCCAAGAAGGTTCTCTCGGTCGCGGTCTACAACCACTACAAGCGGCTCAATTTCCTCGCCCGCCAGTCCGGCAAGGACGGTGCGGCGCTCGCCCCCGAGTTCAACGAGGTCGAGGTCGAGAAGAGCAACATCCTGCTCCTCGGTCCCACCGGCTCGGGCAAGACCCTGCTGGCCCGCACGCTGGCCAAGATCCTGGACGTGCCCTTTGCGATTTCTGACGCGACCACGCTGACCGAGGCCGGCTACGTGGGTGAGGACGTCGAAAACGTCGTCCTGCGGCTGCTCCAGAACGCCAACTACGACGTTAAGCGCGCCGAGTGCGGCATCATCTACATCGACGAAATCGACAAGATCGGGCGCAAAACCGAAAACGTCTCGATCACCCGCGACGTCTCGGGCGAGGGCGTGCAGCAGGCGCTGCTCAAGATTCTTGAAGGCACGGTCTGCAACGTCCCCCCGCAGGGCGGCCGCAAGCACCCGAACCAGGAGTACGTGCAGGTCAACACGGCCAACATTCTCTTCATCTGCGGCGGCGCCTTTGTCGGGCTCGAGGGCATCGTCCAGCGCCGGCTTGGCCAGCGCAGCCTCGGCTTTGCCTCGATCAAGGCCCAGCAGGAGCAGACGCTGGCGCCGGAGAAGATGATGAAGGCGATCGCGCCCGAGGATCTCATCCGTTTCGGCATGATCCCCGAGTTCATCGGCCGCCTGCCGGTCGTGTCCGTTCTCGATCAGCTCCAGATCGCCGACCTCGAGAAGATTCTCCTGCGCACGAAGAACGCGATGGTGAAGCAGTATTCCAAGCTCTTTGCCATGGACGGTGTGCGCCTCCGGTTCACGTCCGATGCCGTCAAGGCGATCGCCCTCAAGGCCATCGAACTCAAGACCGGCGCCCGCGCGCTCCGCTCGATCATGGAAAACATCATGCTCGAGGTCATGTACGACCTGCCGCAGCGCGAGGACGTGACCGAGGTCGTCATCGACTCGGCCGCCGTCGCTGGGCGTCGTCGCCCGCAGCTTCGTCGCGGCGGCAAGAGCGACGCGAAACAGAACGCCGCCTGAGGGCGGCAGAGGCGTTAGTTATTTCGTAGGCCGCGAGCTTGCTCGCGCTCCGATGGGCTCGCGAACGCCAAACAAGCGCCCGCGAGCGGGCTGCCTACCGGGTCCGGAACGTGCGAAACGCTGCCTTACCAGTGCGCGTAATCGCCCTTCTCCAGGGCCTTGGCGAACGCGACCAGCAGTTTCACGCAGCGCTCCACGTCCTCGAGATCCACGAGCTCGCTCGGGGTGTGCATGTAGCGCAGCGGAATGCTGACCAACCCCGTGGCGACGCCGCCGCGAGCCATCTGGATGGCCCGGGCGTCGGTGCCGGTCGGGCGCGGATCCGCCTCAAGCTGGAAGGGGATCTTGGCCGCCTTCGCCGCGGCCAGCAGGCGCTGGTAAATCTTGGGGTTGATGTTGGGCCCACGGCAGATGATCGGACCGCCGCCGAGCTTGGTCTCACCGAACTTGCGGTTGTCGCAATCGGGATGATCGGTCGCGTGGCCGACGTCGATCGCGATGGCGATGTGGGGATTCACGATATACGTGGAAGTCGTGGCGCCGCGCGTGCCGATCTCCTCCTGCGAGGTGGCGACGCTCACGACTTTGGCCGCGAGCTTCTTCTTCTCCTGTGCGAGGCGGATCAGGGTTTCGCCCACGATGTAGGCGCCGACCTTGTTGTCGAAGGCGCGGGCGGTGCCGATGCTGCCGCTGATGAGCTCGAGTTCGTGGTCGTAGGTCGCGACGTCGCCGATGGCGACGCGGGCCAGGGCGTCTTTCTTGGACTTGGCGCCGATATCGATCCAGATCTCGTGGATCTCGGGCACCTTCTTGCGGTCGGCCTCATCCATGAGGTGGACGGCGCGCTTGCCGGTGACGCCTTTCACGGGACCCTTGGCCGTCTGGATGATGACGCGCCGGCCCGAGATGACCGTGCGGTCGTGGCCGCCGATGGTGGCGAAGTAGAGGTAGCCGTCCTTGTTGACGTACGTGATGAGGAGGCCGAGCTCGTCCATGTGGCCGGCGAGCATGAGCACGGGGTCGCCGGCGGGATTGAGCGTGGCCAGGCGATTGCCGAGGGCGTCGTTGGCGTAGGCGTCGGCGGAGGGTTTGACGTGCCGGTCGAAGACCGCCTGGGCTTCCGCCTCGTAGCCGGAGGGGGAGCGGGCGTGGAGGAGTTCGGCGAGGAAGGCGGGGACTTGGTATTGTGGCATGGATTTAGTCTCGCCCAATGGCCGGCGGGCGCAAAGCGTTTTTGCGCATGACCATCTATCCCGCCATCGACATCAAGGGCGGCCGCTGCGTGCGGCTGACGCAGGGGCGCGCGGACCAGGAAACCGTGTACGCGGAGAAGCCGGGTGCGGTGGCGGAGCAGTTCCGCGCGGCCGGCAGTGCCTGGGTGCACGTGGTGGACCTTGATGGCGCGTTTGGCGGCCAGCCGGCCAACCTGGCGGCGGTCGGGGCCATCGTCGAAGCCGGCATGAAGGTGCAACTGGGTGGTGGCCTGCGCACGCGCGATGCCGTGGCAAAGGTGCTGGCCGCCGGCGTCAGCCGGGCGGTCATCGGCACGCGGGCAGCGGAGAGCGAGGAGTTTGTCCGCGAGCTTGTGACGGAGTTTGGCGAGCGGATCGCCGTCGGTATCGATGCCAAAGAGGGCAAGGTGGCGGTCAAGGGGTGGGTCGACACGACCGCGCTCGGGGCGGTGACGCTGGCGCAGCGGATGGATGCCATCGGCGTGGCCACGATCATTTATACCGACATCGGCACCGACGGCATGCTCACGGGCCCCAATTTCGGCGCACAGGAGGCCATGCTCAAGGCCGTGAAGGCGCGGGTCATCGCCAGCGGTGGCGTCAGCCGGCGCGAGGACGTAATCAAACTCGCGGAGCTCGCGCGCCGTTACGCCAATCTGGATGGGGTGATCGTCGGCAAGGCCCTGTACGAGGGCCGGGTCAATCTGCCGGATCTGCTGGATGTGGCCGAAGCCAGCTAACGCGGCTGGAATAACACGTCGCGACCACTCATTTCGCTGCCGGATACTGTTGGCGAACCAATGATCTCTCGGCGGTAGCCGAGCGGATCGAGGAGCGCCAATACGCCGGCGATCTCTTCGGGACTGTGAAAGGCGACGACCAGGGTTGGACGATGCGCGGCGAGGGTCGCCCGGGCGCCGGCCAAGGCCCGGTGCGCATGCCCTTCGACGTCTATCTTGATGAAATCGGGCGCCCGCAGCTGCCGAAGACGCACCAAGTCGTCCAAGACCACGGTGGTAACGGCGAGTGGATGGGTATCGGGCCCCGCAGTTTCCCCTTCGTAAGGAAGGTGCACGGTGGTGCCGTGCATTGAACCATAGGTGTAAAGCTCACTGGTGCCGGCCTGATCCGAGACGGCGTAGGGGAAGGTGAGAAGCCATTCGAGGCGGTTGACGCGGCGATGATAGTCCAGTCGCCGGTGACTAAGGGGATTCGGCTCGAAGGCCGCGACCTGTCCAGTCGGCCCAGTCGCCCGCGCCAAGCCGATGCTGTAGAGGCCGAAGTGCGCCCCAAGGTCCCAGCAAGACTTTCCCGTCCAGTTCCCGAGGCGCAGCAGTGTATCCTGCAACTCCGGCTCGTGCCCGCCTCGCCAGTAGCTCGACCATGGGTAGATCGTCCACCGGGCTTTGGCGGCGATGCCGGTGCGCACCCGGACGGGCAGGAGCTCCAGATGGCTCGCAGTCATGAACCAGTCTAGCAGGGACCTGAGTCTCTGCCTCATGCCGAAGGGATCCGATCGGCGAGCTCCTCGAGCGGATAGGTGACGATCTCCGCCAACGTCGGATGGTACCACGGGGCGCGGAGCAGATCAAAAACGGTGGCCTTCATGGCGAGTGGACCGGTGAAAGCATGGATCAGTTCACCGGCATCCTTGCCTGCGATCTCCGCCCCGAGGATGCGGCCGCGCTTCGGTTCGGCGATGACCTTCACGTAGCCGTAGTTGGCTTCCATGAGAATGGATTTGCCGTGGTCGTTGAAAGGGTAGGAGGCCGTGAGGTACGGTGTGCCGTGCTCGTCGAGATCGCGTTCGAGGAGGCCGATGGTGGCCAGCTGCGGATCGGTGAAGACGACATTGAGGAGGAGCAAGTAATCGACCGGCTTGAGGCCCTTGACGCCCGCGGCGTGGCGCGCGGCCAGCTCGGCCTGCTGGATGGCGATGTGGACGATCTCGTGCGGTCCGCTGCAATCGCCCGCGGCGTAGATGTGCGGCGCCGAGGTCTGCTGCCAGCGATTGATGACGATCTGACCGTCGGCGCGGGTGCGAACTCCCGCGGCGGCGAGGTTGAGTCCGCCGGTGTTGGGCTCACGGCCAAGGGCGTTGAACAGGTGTGCAGCCGTGCGCGTGACGGTCTTGCCGTCGTGTTCGAATGTCACCCGCACGCCGCGGCCGGTCTTGGCGACCTGTTGGATGCGCGTGCCGGCGAAGAGCTCGATGCCGTCGTCAACCAGCGCTTTCTGCACGACGCCAGAGGCTTCGTCCGAGTGGTCGCGGAGAATGTGCTGACTGCGCTGTACGAGCGTGACCCGGGCGCCGATGCGGCAGAGGAATTGGGCGAGCTCGCAGGCGACGATGCCACCGCCGAGGACGATCACGCTCTTGGGAATGAAATCGAGGGTGAGCACGTCGTCGCTGGTCCAGAACGGAGTATCTTTCAGGCCAGGCACGGGCGGCACACTGACCTTTGATCCTGTGCCGATGAGAAAATGCCGGGCCCGCAGTTTCCTGCCGTCGCTGAGCTCGAGGGTGTGCGGGTCGAGAAAGCGGGCATGCGCGCGGAGCAGCTTGAACTTGCCGGAGTGCAGGGCCTGATCGCGGTAGTTGGCAAAATCGGCGATGATGCGCCGTTTGCGGGCCTGCATGGCCCGCATGTCGGCCTTGGCCGAGGGGATACGCAGCCCCAAGGCCTTGGCCTTGCCAGCGAGGTGAAGGACCTCGGCCATGTAGAGCAGCGTCTTCGAGGGCATGCACCCGCGCAGGATGCATAGGCCACCCAGTTCGCGGGCCCCATCCACGACCGCAGTACGCATTCCCAGCCCGGCCGCGACGCGCGCCGCGTTGAACCCGGCGCTGCCGCCGCCGATGGCGATGAAGTCGAAGGTCGTCTGGCTCATCGGCCTTTGCCAAACAGCATGATGTGGATCGTTTTCAGCACGATCGCGGCATCGAGCATGAAAGAGAAGTGACGGATATAGTAGAGGTCATACTCCAGCTTGCGGAGCGTGTCCTCGAGGTTCGCCCCATAGGGATAATTCACCTGGGCCCAGCCGGTGATGCCAGGTTTGACGAGATGACGGTAGTGATAGCTGGGGATCTGCTTCTCGTAATCGTCCACCAACACGTTCCACTCGGCGCGGGGGCCGATGAGGCTCATGTCGCCCTTGAGCACATTCCACAACTGGGGAAATTCGTCGAGGCGACTGGCCCGAAGAAAACGGCCAACCCAGGTGATGCGCTGGTCGCCAGGCTGGGTGTAGCGGTCGCCCATGGCGGTTCGTACCCGCATGGTGCGCAGCTTGACGATGCGGAATGGCGTTCGATTGCGCCCGATGCGGGTCTGCGTGAAAAAGACCGGACCGCGATCCTCGATCCAGATCGCGAGCATGGCCATCAGGATGGGCAATGCGGACAGCAGGAGCCCAAAAATGGAGAGCATCACATCGCTCAGCCGTTTGGCCCGCTCGAACAGCGGTTCCCGGGCAATCTGAAAGCCGTCCTGGAAGAGCCACGATTGGTTCAGGCGGTAGAGGGGGATCTTGCGCCAGTAGACCTGGTGAAAGAGCTCAAGCGTGTAGGTGGAGACGCCATTGAAATAGAGGCGAATCAGGTGCTGCGAGATTTCTGCCGGCAGCTCGCGGCTGGATTCACGGATCACGATGGCCTCGGGGGTGATTTCCCGGCGGTCAATCTTGTCGAGAACTGTTTCAAACGTCGCGATTTCGGTGGCTGAAAATGGGTTGGCCGTGCTGCTTGCGAAGTTGGCGAAGAGCACCGGCTGCGTGAATCCCATCTTCGCGCATTCGTCCTTGAATTCCGCGCAACTGGTCTGGTCGCCGACAAAAATCAAGGTACGGCTGCCGCGAAAGCGCAGTCGGGTCAGGTAGTGGCTGCGACGATATATCAGCGTCAACGGCATCAGGAGCACGAAGCTCAAGGCGACGACCGCGCGGCTCTGCTGGAGCGTGTAGCCCGAGGGAATGAGTACAAATGTGATCAGCAGGGAGCAAAGCATCGCGGCGACGAGTGCCAGCAGATGCTGGCTCGTGTAGTCGGTCCCCAACATGTCGGTCCGTGCCTTGTATCCGTCGATCAGGTAAAAGGCCGTGACCATCAGCACGAACGGTCCGAGCAGCGGCAGGAATACGATCGAGTCGAGCTGGACGATGCCGCGCAGCCATCCGATCAGGTTGAAGGCGGCGAACAGCGCAAACGCATCATATGCGAGGAGCCGGACGGAGGTGTAGCGAAACGAATTCAAGGAAGGGGGATCGGAGGGCATCCGTTGTTCGATCCCGAGGATGAAGAGTCGAGTCGAGTTTTCCAGCCGATTGCCGCGGCGGCGAGCCCCGGGTGGGCCTGATGGTAGGCCAAGGCTTGTTGACCGATGGATTGGGGCAAGGCCGGATGGCTCCGCCAGGCCCGCAAGAGCGCGGCCATCGCGGCAATGTCACCGGCGGTGAAGGCGCCGCCGAGATTGTGGTTTGCAATCAGTCGCGCGAGTTCGGATCGAGCCGGTCCGACAAAAAGCATCGGGCGGCCGACCGCCGCAATGCCGTAGAATTTGCTTGGGAAAACCAAGTCTTCACAGCCATCGCGCAGAGTGACGAAGTGTACGTCGGCGACGCCCAGGGTCAGGGCTAGCTTGTCGCGGGGTTGCGGGGGCTGGAACTGGACATTGGCGAGGCGACGCTCCAAGACCGCCGCCTCGAATTGGGCGAACTGGGCGCCGCGGCCGATGATGAGCAGGATGAACGCGGGATCGGACTGAAGGGCCGCGGCGACATCGAGCAGGGGTTCCAGGGCATGGACGCGCCCGAGGTTGCCGGAATAGGCCAGCACGAATTTGCCATCGAGGCCCCACTCCTGGCGTCGCTTGGCGATAGCGGCGGGGGTGGCCGGCTTGAGGCCGTGCGGGGCCCAGTTGGGAATGACATGCAGGCGGTCCAGCGCCACGCCGCGGGCCGAGACAAAACCCGCCATATCCGCGCCGAGCACGACCACCCCGGCGGCGAGACGCCATTCGCGGTTGCGCAGCTTCCGGATCGGGCCCAAGCCACGCCAGCCATGCAGGCGCTCGGGCAGTTCCGGGTAGATGTCCTGCACCCAGTGGAAGATGGCGACTCCCCGACGCCGGGCGATCGGACCGGCGAGCAGCGGGAGCAGGGGAGGGTCAGTCATGATCACCAGCTGGTCACCCTTTTGGACGAGTCGGAAAAGCTCCCAGCAGGCACCCAGCCCGAAACGGATCCAGGCGAGGAGCTTTCGGAGTGCCCCGCGCTCGTTCCCGCGGCCGGCCACGCGCCGTATCATCACGCCGTTGCGTACTTCATCGGGCGGGGAATCGCTGGCGCCACTGGCTAGGATGAGGACTTCGCGACCGGCTCTGGTCAGCTCCTCGGCCAAATCGGTCAGCAACTGGCCGGTGGCGGGCTCGTCCGGCCAGTAAAAACGATTAACGAAAATCACCCGAGGTGGCCTCATGGCGTGGTTTCGCGCAGGCGACAAATTTCATTTCGGACGTCGGCTTCGTAGCGCGCCAGAATCAGACAATAGGCCCAACCGGCGCGGCCATCGAGAAATCCACCGCGCAGGCAATACTGATAGAAGAGCCGAAGGGCGCCCCGGCAGGGCAGGTGTTGACTGATTTCCTTGAGGGCGCGCCGCCGCCGCAGGGTCTCCCGGCTGGCCAACTCCCTCAACAATGTCGGGACCGGGTGTCGGTTCCTGATGAAAGCTGCAGCTTCGGCTTGAGCGTACCGCGAGTGTTTCGCGATCAAATCCGATTCCGGCTGGGCCGAGAGATCGTGCAGATAGGAATGACGCAGGTGGGCCATCCGCAGTCCTGGTGCCTCGCGCTGGCCGTGGCCGGCCTGCACAAACCGAAATCTTTGCGCGTGGACGAAGCGGGCCTGATACGCTGGGAAGTCAGTGCAGCGGGGAACCCATCGGCCGCGGAAGATCATCTTCGGCGCGATGAAACAGCCATCGAATCGGACTGCCTCCGCCGAGGTGGCAAATGCCGTGCACTCGGCGTGTAGTTCCGGAGTCAGGCTCTCGTCGGCGTCAAGATGGAGCAGCCATTCGTGCCGGAAGGCAATCGCGGTATGGGCATGGTTGCGCTGCTGGGCGAAATTCTCGAACGGGTTGACGACGACCCGAGCTCCTGCCTCCCGGGCAATGGCAGCGGTGCGATCGGTTGAGCCGGAATCAAGCACCACGATGTCGTCGCAGGCGCGGATGCTGGTGAGACATCCGGGGAGGTTAGACTCCTCGTTCAGCGTGAGTACGACGATTGAATACATGGTCAACGCGCGCCGGCGGCTGTTGGCTCGGTCTGGTCGCCTCGGCCCAGACGGAGGCAGATGAAGAATATGGTCCAGAAAGAGACCACGACGGCGCCATTGGCGAACGGAAACTCGATCGCGGCGTAAAGGCTCACCAGCGTGCAGCCCAGCAGGAGATAGGCCGGGAGCGGGGTGAGATTCGCACGCTTGAGGGCGCCCAATAACGGGACCAGTCCCATAAGCGAAAGCAGCAGTGTGCCAGCAAAACCGGTCTCGGCGAACGACTGGAGCCAATCGGAATGCGCTTCTGCATAACTGCTTTCGTATTGGCGGCCAGCTTCCAATGGTCGTGGGCGCATCAAATGGAAGGTGCTGTCAAAACTCTCAAGGCCCCAGCCGAAGATCGGCTTGCGCATGGCCAGTGCCCAGGTGTCGCGATAGAGCTCCAGTCGACCCTGCCACAACGGCTGTTTGCCGGTGAGGGCGTTGCGGGTTTCCACGTAGCGTTCGTCGATTGAGCGCTGCGCCAGCCAGCCGATTGCGCCGACTGAGATCGTGACCACGAGGAGGATTACAACGATAGGCGGCCAAACCGACCGACCTTGGACTTCACGCGACACCTTGATCCGCGTCAGGGCGTGAATGGTCACGAGTGCCATCGTGAACGCGACGAGCAATGTCGCAGCCCGTGAAGCGCTCAGGGGAGCCGTGGCGGCCAGTAGGAGAAGTGCGACGAGCAGCAGGCTGAATGGCGAGTGCCAGAGGTCGCGCCCGGAGGTCTTTTGAGACTGATGAAAGAGCAGACCGCTGACAACCGCCAGCCAGAGGGTCAGGAATGCGCCCCAATGGTTGTTGTAAATGAAGGTCCCGAAATAGCGGCTGTTGGGCGACGCCGCCGCGCCGAAATAGTAACCCGCCCCGAGCAGTTTCTGCATGCTGCCAAACACTGCGAGGAGCAGGCAATTGACCACTCCAGCGAAGAGCAGCTGCCGCAAATGACGCCGGTGCCGTGGCACGAGCAGCAGGTTGAAAGCGGCGAGGTAGGTGCCGGCGTAGAACCAAAGCTCGCCGAGCGTCTTGGCCGGGTCCACGCAACTGGGAAGCTTGGGCCAGCGTGCCCCGACATTCACGAGGACAAGACTGCCCTCGGCGGTCATCGGTCGAAAACTCGGATTTAGGGTGCTCAAACCCACCAGCGCCACCATACCGAGCCACGGAAGCAGCCACCAGATCCTCCGGCGGGCAGCCCGACCCATCTCGCCGTGCTGCCAGAGGGCGAGCATCGTGATGGGCAGACTGAGCGAAGCCCAAAGTGCCAGGGCCGTTCGCATCCACCAGATGTTGCCACCAAATACCCAACTCGAGGCGAAGAGCAGCACGCCAACGTGGACCAGCGTTGCCTGTTCGATGCGGGCGAGCGGATTGGATCTGGAATGCGACGCCATCATCGCTGTCCTTCCCGCAGTCGCTCGTAAAATGCGATGAGGACTGCCGCGGATTTCTCCCAAGTGAACTCGGCCTCCATCCACGCCCGGCCAGCATTGCCGCTCGCGGCCAGCGCGTCCGGCGGACACGCCAGCATTTCCTTCATGGCCGGCGCAAAATCCGCCCAAGGCACGCATTGCCCCGCACCGTGGGCCGCTAATCCGCGCCAGGGCGTGCCGTCGGTCGTCACGACTGGTAGTGCGTGGGCCAGCGCTTCGGCAACCGTGAGGCCAAAGTTCTCGGAGTGGGAAGGCAGGAGAAAGAACGAGGCGACGGCGTAGGGCGCCGGGGCATCGGTGCCGTCGTGGATCACCACCCGACCGGCGGCGTTGCACCGCAAAACATAGTGGTTCAGGTCCGCGATGCTATAGGCCTCCGGGATGCCCACCAGCAGCAGCAACCACTCCGGCGGCGCCTGCGCGGCCCAAAGCTCTATGAGTTCGAGGATCCGCTTCTTGGGATGGAAGCGCGAATAGAACAGGGCGACCCGCCGCTGGGCAATCTCGGGGCAGGCTCCAAGCCAGTGGCGCCGGGCCTCGGCGAGACTCTGTTCCGACGGGAGATCGATGCCGTTGGGTGCGATGGCGACCGGCTGCGTGAAACCGCGGTTGCCGATGTCAGTCGCTTCTTCGTTACTGGTGGCATGCCAGCCGGCACAACTTTGGAGGGCACCCGGGTGAACGAATTGTCCGGCGATGAATTTGCGTGTGCGACGGTAACGCCACGCCCAGTCGGTCATCATGCCGCGGGGCGAAATCACCAGCGGGGCTCCGGATCGCTTTGCGGCCCGGGCGGCGTGATGCAGGGGTCGCAACCAAAGCCCGTGGTTGTGGATGACGTCGTATCGCTCCTCGTTCAGGCGGCGCGCAAGCTCTGGGGCGGCGGCGACGGCCTGGGGCCAGCGGCGCGGGAAGCGGTGCACGATCAGATGCGGGGCCGGCCGGTCGGTACGGTTGGTGCCGGGCTCGGTGGTCAGCAGTTCGACGTCGTGACCGAGGCGGGCAAGACCCGTGGCGAGCCCAAGAACCGAACGCGAAGGCCCGCCGTGGCGGGCCTCGAGACTGGCGACGATCTGGGCGATCCTCATTGGGGATCGGGGCGTGCTTTCAGGGGCTTGCAGGGGTGACCCGCACAGATCATCCGGGCGGGCTGGTCTTTGACGACGACGGAGCGGGCGCCGATGATGGCAAGCTCGCCAATGGTCACACCGGGGCCGACAAAGACGTCGGCGCCGAGCCAGGCATTGCGGCCAATCGTGATGGGGCGGGTCACCAGGGGCATGGTCCAGCGCAGGTAGTCGTGGGTGCCGGCGCAAAGATGGCAGTTTTGGCTGACGTTGGCGCCGTATTCGAAGCGAATGTCGGCTAGGTTGTAGATGGTGACGCCGGGTCCGATCATGGAGCGCGGGGCCAGCTCAAGGCGCCAAGGAAACATGATCCGCGCAGTCGGAAAGATCACGACTTGCCCTGAAGCCGGAATTCGCGCGCCGAAGCCCTTGAGCAGCAAAGCTCGAAAGCGATGGCAGGGGCGGGGGCTCCAGCGGAACACCGTCGCCTGAACCAGGACCCAGAGGGTGCGCAGCCACACCTCGGACTTTGGATAAGGTGTCACGCAGTTCTGCCCGAGATAAGGAGGGGACTGGTTCACTTCGCGCATCATGGGGTCTGCCCGTCGCCGGTCAATTGTGCGAAGTCGCGCAACAGGGCTTCGGCATAGACGCCGAAATCATAGCGGCGCACCGCCGCCCGGGCGGCTGCCCCGAGGCTTTGCCCGGCGGCGGCGTCGCGCACACGGTCGACCAGGAGGTCGGCGAGCCGCATATCGGCGCCTGGGGCCGAGGCTTCGAATCGCCATCCGTTCTGTCCGTGCACCACGAAATCGCGGAAGCAAGCCAGGTCCGAGACCACGGGCACGGCGCCAGCGGCCATCGCCTCCGCCACCGCCACCCCGAAGGTCTCGCCCTGCGCGGCGAGGCTCGGATATACGAACAGGTCGATCTCCTGGTAAACGCGATGAAGTTCGGCCTCGGTGAACACCGGCTCAAGGAACCGCACTTGCGCAGGCGAGAGCGCCCTGAGTTCGCGAAGGAAGCCTTCGCCGGAACCGCCGCGGTTGATATCGGCCGGACCGCAGAAGAGGCCGCGCCACGGCGGCAGCTGCCGTAGGGCGAGTTCCCTGAAGGCGGTGGCCAAGAGATGCAGGCCCTTTTCGCGGTGCAGCCGGCCGACGAACCCGATCGTAACGCAACGAGGATCGCGCCGCGAGGCCGCGCCGAGACCGGTCCAGTCGATCGGGTAGCCGACGGTGCGCACCAGCGGACCGAAGGCGGGGCGCTCCTGCGCTACGGCCTCGCGCACCGGCGCGCTGGGCGCGAGGATGCGGGCCGGGCGGCGGTACCACCTGAATTGTCCCTTGGGTATCCGTCCCGGCATCAAAACCGGCAAGCCGGTGCGGGATTGGCGCGTGCCAAGCCAGCAAGCCAGGGTGACTGGGTTCAGCACCACGATGTCGGCTGGCGGCAGGCGGCGGCGCACGCGTCGGCTCCAGATGAAATCGCACCACAGGTTCTGCCAAAGCTGGCGCCGATGGTCGAAGCCGGTTAGGCGGAGGTGCCGGACGCCGTCGACGATCTCGTCATCGGCCCGGCCGGGCCAGCGCCGGGAGATCAAAGTGACCTCGTGACCCCGGGCGGCGAACTCGCGGCTGAGGCCGGCCCAGGATTTTTCAACCGCGCCGCCGGCCGTCGGTGGCATGGGGAGGAAGAATCCCATGACGATGGTAATCTTCATGGTGCGATGGCAGCCAGAGCCTCGCGCAGGCCGGCGGCCGCGTGGCCAAATGAGTAGCCGGCGATGCGGGCCGCGACGCGGTCGCGCCAGCGGGTACGGTCGCCTTGAAGATCCGTTGCAGCCCGTTGCAGGGTGGTGGCCAGCGCCACGGGATCGGCGGCGGGAAAGGTCCAGCCGGTTTCGCCTTCGGACACGAGGTCGCGCTGGCACCCGACGCGGTTGCTCACCAGGCAGGGGATGCCTAGGTGCATGGCCTCGTTCACAATCAGGCCCCAGGTTTCGTACCTGCCGCGCGAGGGGAGTGCCACCACGTCGGCCATCGCGAGGACGGACGGCATCTCGCTTTGGTTGGCGAAGGGCAGGAAATGCACCCGGTCGCGATGACCCGCGGCCCGGGCTTCCAGCGCTGCGCGCTCGGAGCCATCACCGACCAGTACGAGCGCAGACTCTGGGACCCTCGCGGCGAGGAAGGCGTCCAACAGGCCTGCCGGGTCCTTGTCTGGCACCATTTTGCCGGCGAACATGAAGACGAACTTGCCGGTCAAGCCCAGGGCGAGGCGTTGCTGGCGCGCACGGTCCGCCACTTCTGGCGTCAGCCGAAAGTGCGCGCCGTCGACGCAATGCGGCACGAAGTGGAGGCGGGCGTCGGGTGCGCCAAAGCGGCGGAAATAGTCGCGGTTTGCCTGGCCAACGTAGGTTATGGCGGCGAACCGCGAAAACAGCATGCGAAGGAGGGCACGTTTCGTCAGGGAAGGCAGCGGGTGGCCCAGCAGGTGGGAGTCCCCGCGGAAGATCAAAGGAGCCGGCGGGCGCAGGACCAATCCGAGCTGGCTGCGGTAGGCGTAGCCGAAAAGCAGGATGGCGTGTGGCGCATAGCCCTCCAGGCGCGCGCGCAGGGCAGGATTGTGAAGACCGCGGAAATGATGCGTGCCTGGGTCGGCCGACACATTGGGCACGAACTCGGACGCATAGCCGGAAAGTAGGTCCACATCCCACTGGAAGCGGCGGTTGAACAGCCGATCGTGACTCTCGGTGACACCGAAGTCCCACAGGTAAAACACCCGCAGATTCCAGCCAGGCAACCCGTCCGGCTCGGCCAGGTGTCGAAACCAAGGGCTGTAGTATTGGGTCGGATGCGACAACACCACGGCCAGCCGAGATGAAGTTGTCGGCGACAGCGATTTCACTGGAAAAATCGGCTTGTGAGGTAGGGTATGCCCAAGACGCAAATTGCGGCTTGGTAGAAAGACGATACCCAGGTGCTCATGGGCATCTCCACCTGGATGGACCAAGCCATGAGGAGAATCATGAGCAGGCCGCCGTTGGAGATCATAGGTGAATTCCTCGTCCACATGGCCGCGAGTTTGTTCGCCCAACCAATCAAAATGCCGAGCGCGACGATGCCCCAGAAACCGAAATTTGCATATGCCTCGGCAAGGACACCGAAACCGATGGACGTTGCTTTGGCGGATTCTTCGGTTTGCAGACCGAAGTGGATGGCCAGTCGGCTGGTTGTTTTCTGGCCGGTGGGCTTCCCGGGCCAGAAGAAACGGGGCACCAGCATGGGGGCAACGTAACCATAGGTCTCGCCGCTCATGAACGGCAAACCGCGTTCGGTCGAATCAACCACAAGGCACATGACATGGAGCAGGGAGGCGCGTTCGAGCAGTTCACGCTTTTTTATCTCGCCGGAATCGTCTCGAAACGGCTGGAGACCGTAGCCAAGCCATTCGCTGAAAAAGTCCGGCAGATCTGCGAATTCGACTGGCCGGGCACCAATGTCCCAGTGCTTCACCCGCATCGGTCCCTTGCCGTTGTGCAGCACACTCAGCACGAGGAAAACCACCACCATTGCGAACACCGGAATCTTTCGTCCCGCCGAGATGTAAGCGAGAAATAGCACCATCAATCCCGCTATCGTGGAGATGAGGTACAGACTGGTGATCTGCAGAAGGGCGGAGACGACGAGCACGAGGAGTACGTTGATCCGCATGCTCTGCGAGAGCTCGCCCGCTCCCCAGCTGCGACCGAGTAGGAAGGTGCAGGCGGTTGCGATACCGAAAAAGACCGCCCGAAGTATGCTGTCGATGTCACCTGGGAGCCAATCGGTGAAGGTTGAGACCCATATGTACCCGGAATTCAGCCAGAGCCCGGGCAGAAGCCATCGGTTAATGTCGCGCTTAAACAGCACGGCGTTCCAGAAGGGCGTGCTTTTCGCCCGAGCAAAGATCTGGTCATAGGTCACTTGGGCGGCGATCTGAAACAATATCACCGCGAGCATGGCGCGGCGAATCACCGAGTCGCTGTAGATGGCGAGGCCCTCGTGCTCCGATACCAGTTGCAGGGCATAGGAGGGAATGCAGGTGAGCATAAACACCTCGAACGCCGGGAAGGGATTTGGTTGGCGCTTGAGCCACCGCAGCGCGGGTCGGACCGCGAGGACAATGCAGGCTAAAGCAAGGGTGAGCTCCTCGAATTGGAGGTGCCAGCCCCGATACAGCGCATACGCAAACAGGCACCCGGAAATGATAAGGGCGGTGCCGTGGAGTCGGTGTTTCTCGCCGGTGCTTTGGAGTGGCTCGTCGCCGTTCATGGGTGGCGGAGCGATCGCAAGGTGAGCGAAGCGTACCTCATGGAATCGGGTTGCCGGCTTGGGGTGAAGGCCAGGCTACCGCCTGGGCGAAGACGGCCGCCAGTCGCCCGGTCATGGCGGCGGCGGTATGACGGTGCAGCACCTCCAGATTGCCGCTGGGCGGCTGCCGCCACCCGCCGTCCACAAACCACTCCCGATGGATGCGGGAGACGAGCGCCTCGAATTCCGGGGAGGCAAGGTCGACCGCCGGGTAGCCGTAGCTCGTGGCGATCCCCTGGCCGCGTGAGAGCTCCAGCATCAGGCTTGATTCGTGCACGATGGTCAGGAGCGGACGCCGGGCGAAGAGGTAAGGGAAGATCTTGGAGGCGCTGTAGGTGGCATCGTTGGATCCCACGACAATGAGGGCGTCGGCATTCACGAGGTAATGCAGCGCATCAAAATAGGGGACTCGATAGCAGTGCTCGTCAACCTGCTCAGCCACTCCTTCCGCTTCCGCGATGGGCAGCGCCCAGAAACGTCCGAGGGGGGGCGGTGCGTAGTCGGTGCCGATGAAGTGAAACCGCATGCGAGCCGATAATTCAGGATGTGTTTTCCGGAGAAGGCCAAATGCACGAAAAAGCAGTGTCAGCGAGAGGGTCATATCCCGACCGCAGCGGCCGGCATAGACGAGGTGAATCTTCCCGTCGCCGACTGGAACCAGTGTGCGAGTCGGCCGGTGCCGCCGGGCGATGGTGAAGTCTCCTTCTGAGGTGCCGAAGGGCAGGTGGTGGATTCTGGCGGTTTCCAACCATGGGAAGCGTGAGAGAAGGTCTGGACCATACGCCCGCGAAACCGCCACCACCGCCGCCGCATGTCGTAAGGTTGAGGATTCGCGAAGTCGGGCTGTAAACTGGGCGAACTGGAATTTCAGGTGACCGCCCGGTGGCCTGGTGTGCGTGCGACGGTAGTAATCATTGACCCATGGATCCTGATAATCGAGCACGTACGGCACACCATATCGCCGCCACCAGCGTAGGCCGAGCGTAAAAGCGTCAAATTGGGTAGTGGAAAAAAACACGAGGTCGAACTTCTCGCGTGCGAGCAGAGCGTCGCCGGCGCGCCGCAGAGCCCCGCCACACCGCCACCAGAGTGATCCGAATCCGAAGCGCCGCGTGATGCGCGCAGGAACTCCGCCGACCCGAATTACGGGAACATCCGAAGGAAAGGTCGCGGCCAGCAGTGGATCAAGCACCGCCCCCTCTACGTGCTCAGGCGAAATAGCCAGTACTACCGGATCCCAGCCGAGCCCGCGCAAGAATGGCAAGGCAAGCCGCACGCGTTGCATGTCGGGCGCGTTCACCGGCGGGAAGTGGGGACTGACGATCAAGACGCGGCGCATGGTGCCTAGCTTTTGCCTGCGGCTGCGCGGTAGAGCGCCTCGTAGGCAGCGCCCACGACTGGTAGACTGAATCGCTTCTCGACTGCCCTGCGACACGCCTGCCGGTCGATCTCGTGCAGGCGAGCCACGGCGGCGACACCGGCGGCGACATCGTCGCTCGCGATGAAGAATCCCGTCCGCCCCGGTTCGACGATTTCGGGTAATGCACCGAGGGGACACGTGATCACCGGGGTCCCGCAGGCAAGGGCCTCGGCGAAAACGATGCCGAAGGGTTCGTGCCACCGGATCGGCACCAGCAGCGCGGCGGCCGTGCGCAGGAGTTCGCTCTTGGCCGCATCGCCCACCTCACCGACATACTCGATGCCATCGCGACCGAGGAACGGCTGCACGTGCTGTGCGAAGAAGCGCTGTTGGCCGGGATCGGCGGAGATATTGCCGGCGATGATCAGCCGCCGCCGGGCCGCCTTCGCGATGGCAATGGCGGTGTCGGGGCCCTTGATGTCGTCGAGCCGGCTCAGGAAGAGCAGGGGCGCATCAGCCGCGACCGCAGGGGCGAATTGAAGGCGTCCGAGGTCCACAAGGTTCGGGATCGCCGTCCAGGTGCCGCCCGCGCGACGACCTTGGTTGCAGATGAACTCGCTGCAGCCCGTGAAGTGGAGGTGCCGCCCGCCCAGGCGCGCCGCCAGGCAGACGCCGCGGCCGCCGGTATGGCGCTGGTAGGACATGATCTTCGGCTGGGCGCCGGGCAGAAAGCTGCTGAGGTAGGCGAGGCGGGCGAAGCTGTGGACGACGTCGGGGCGAAATGCGTGTACGGCGCGCCGAAGGGCCAGGGTGTTGCGCAGAATCGGTCGGAGACCCGCGATGCGTTCGTCCGGCCAGGCAAACGCCGCATCGACGGCGCACGTCGAGCCGGCCTTCGCGACGAGGCCCACGGCATGGCCAGCGCTGCGGAGGTGGCGCACGAGGTCATCCACGATGCGTTCGATGCCACCGTACCCCGCGGGTGGCACGGGCAGAAGCGGGTCGCAGGCCAAGAGCAGTCGCATGGGTGCAGGCATGGCGGATCAGGCGGGCCATTCCACCAGCAACTGGTGGAACGTCAGGGGATCGCATCGGGTGCCCCCGCCTGCGCCGAGCAGGCGACAGTTGAGGTGACGCGGGGTCTGGAAACGGTGCAGGACTTGCAGGGGATCCCCCAGGCCGTTGAAGCCGGCCGGATGCAATTCGATCAGGGCTGCGCTGCCGGGCGGCACGGGTGTGTTGGTGATGATGTCGGCGAGCCGGGTCTCGTAACCTTCGACATCGATCTTCAATGCCACGGGGCCGTGCGCGTGATCGGCGATCAGCCGAGGGAACGCGATCGCCGGCGCGGCGGACCCGGTCGCCGCGACGTGGCCGGTGAACGAGCCGTTGGGGTCGAACGTCAGCGAAGCCTCGCCGGCCGAGACCGCGGCTGCGCAAAGCGTGGCCCGATCCGAGAGGCGATTCCGCCGGAGGGATTTGGAGAGCAGGGTGATGGCGCGCTGGTTGGGATCGAAGGCCGCGACCCGGACCTGCGGGGCCCGGAGCAGCACCGAAAGCGTCATCACCCCGATGTTGCACCCGATGTCTAGAAAAAGGCCGCGGGGGCGGGCGAGTTCGAGGAGGCAATCCTGGATCTCCGGATCGAATTGGGCCATGGGTCGGCCGCCGGTCCACGACCAGCTGTGATCGATCGCGTCGAGGTAAATGACGCCGCCATGAAAGGCCTGCCGGATGCTCCAGCCCTTCGCGACGCGCCGGGCGAGGCGGCGCAGGAGCGCGCTGCGGTGGAGGCGCAGGGCCAGTTTCAGTATCATTTGGGGCATGGGCAGGGAGTTCTAGGAGGATTCCCGCCGGGAATGAGGCTGGGCGCGAGCAGCGCGTGCATCAGGCGTAGTCCCGGCGGGCGAGCAATGGCGAATCTTGGCGGACGAAGAGGATGTCGGTCTGCCACAGTGCGCCGTCGAGCGGCCGGTGGTTGTGTCCCCAGAGGTCGTAGGGACGGTAACCGCGGGCGACGCACACGGCGAAGACCTCATGGACGAGCGGCGGTTCACCGATGCGCAGCCAGGAGACCTCCACGAGCAGGGCCTCGCAGCGTCCGAACCATTCGCCCGCACCTTCCAACGCGGCCATCTCGCCCCCCTGGAGGTCGAGCTTCAGCAGGCTGTCGTCGCCGAAGCCATGAGCCGGCAACAGCGTGGCCAGCGTGACCACCGGCACCGTGGCCGCGGGTCCGGGCGCATGGTCGTCGAGGCGGCTATTGCTTTCCTGCAGGCAAAATCGTGCCTCGCCGGCGGCGGCGCCAAGCGCGGCGGCAACGAGGACGGCGGGCTCCAGCCGGGAGCAGAGCGCCCGCAAAACCGGTGCCTGGCTCGGTTGGGGCTCGACCATCAACAAGCGGGCCCCGGGCCAGACGTGCCGGGCCATCCGCGCCCAGTCGCCCCGATAGGCGCCGCCGTCGAGAATGTGCGCGGGGTTGAAACCGGCGCGCTGCAGGTTCCTGAGGCGGCCGGCTGGAGTGATGGCGCCGGCGCGGATGCGGATGCGTTCCTTGAGCGATTCGGGGAGAAAGCGGAGCATGGATACGATCAAACCGGCGGCGACCAAGCCTGCCATTCATCCACCCGGATATCCGCCCAGCCGCGCTGGGCCGCGGGAACCTCGCCACGATCCACGGCGTCAGCGAGCTTGGGCAGGAGCTGCAGGTATGCCGCATCCTTGCGGATCGGATGCAGGAGCCACGCCCGGGGATCGGCCAGGTGCAGACACCGCTGGCCCCGGACCCCGAGGGTGCGGTGCAGGATGATCTCGGGAGCCGGCGGATAACCGCGGTCGAGCAGGCACCGCACGGCGAGAATGGCGCCCCAGGCGCGGCCGATCAGGGGCAGGTGCGGGTCCAGGCGCGCGCGATCGATGAGGAGGCAGCGGGTGCTGAACCAGTCGTTCAGCCAGCCGGCGTCCACCCGCGTCGACGAGCGACCTTCGTGGAGGGTGGGAGCGTCGAGCGCAAAACCAGGCGGACTGGTGCGCGGTGCGGCCGCGATGGCATCGGGTTGCCCCGCCAGGGCACCGATGGCGGCTGCGGCCCAATCGAAACCGGGGGTTTGGTGCAGCCAGATGTCGGCGTCGTAATGTACGACGTACCGGGATCGTGCGAGTTCCAAGGCTGCCCAATACGGCATCACGGCGCAACCACCGTAATCGTGGCTGCGCCGCATCCACGGGCGTTGGTAGCGCGCCGCCCATGCGGCAAACCGCGGATCCTCGGGCACCAGGATCTCGACCCGGTCAGCGAGGCCGGCGGCGCGGAGCTGCTCGGCCAGTTCGCGAACCTGGGTGAGGCGCCGCTGCCAGGCGGCGAGCGGCAGTCGCACCACCGGGTCAAAGATGCGGGTCCGGGGTTGCCGACAGGCATCTACTACGAGCAGGCGTTCCGCGCATTCCGGGTGGGCGCGGAGCAGGCGGGGAACGGTGACCGCGGCATACGGCGCGTCGCCGGCCGAGAGGTTGATCTGCAGCGTGCGGTCCTCGTTCATCGGGTGGGGGCGACCCAGAGGAGGCCGTGGCCTTCGGGAGCCTGGTGGTACCCGCATTCGGTCAGGAACCGCGGGATGGCCCCGGGATCGAGTCCGCGCCGGGCGATCGCGTGGTCATGCAGTTCCAGGAGCAGGCACGGCACGCGGCGCTGCCGGAACAGCTCGGCGCTGCCGAGGATGGCCTCATGCTCAAAGCCCTCGATGTCCATTTTCACCAACGTCGGAACTTTCACGTGGCTCTCGACCAGCGCGCGCGTGAGCGTGGTCTGGCGGACGATCTCGGTGGGAAGCTGGTAGCGGGTCTGGGGGGCCAGGCCGCTGGAGGCGTTATTGGTGTCGGGTGCCAGAAACAGCTCCGTTTCACCCTCGCGGTCCGAGATCGCGAACGGCAGGATCTCGGCGGAGACTTCGTTGAGCGCCAGGTTCCGCCGCAGGACGTTCTGCAGCCGCGACTGCGGTTCGATTGCGAGCACGCGGCCCAGCGGGCCGACTGCCCGGGCGGCACAGACGCAGAGGTGGCCTTCGTTCGCCCCGATATCCACGTAGGTGTCACCCGGGCGCAGGCAGCGCTCGAGGAGTGACGTCGCATCGGGATCGTACGCTCCGGTGTGGTACAGGCGTTGGCCGATGTCACTGCCGGGGTCCACCCAGAAGGTCCCGGCGGCGGTGGTGACCTCGATACGACGGATCCGGGCGAGGCGCTTGAACAGGACGCCGAGCGGGGCCGGGCGGAGGCGCTGGGCGAAGCGACCCAGGGCGAAGGCTCTATGGTGCGGTGAATTCATCGACATCCTTCCCGGACGGCGGCGAGAAGCGCCTGTTGCTCGATCTCCCAGCAGTAACGCGTTTGGCCGAGTTTCCAGGCGGTGCGTCGCGCGCTGGCCCGCGTGGCCGGATTGGCAAACCAAGTGTCTAGTTGGGTCGCCGTGGCGGCGGTGGCGTCCGGATCGCCCACCAGTGCGGCAGCACCCAAGTCGTCCGCCAGCGCACGCTGCGCCGCGGTCGGCGAGAGCAACTGCGGTAGTCCTGCGAGCAAGTAGGTGAAGATTTTGTTCGAAAGGCAGATTTCCCGGTTCGACGGCTCAAACGGCTCGATGGCCAAACCGAGGTCGTAGCCGGCGGCAAGTCGCGCCATCGCTGCCGGTTCGGCGAACGGGTGAAAAACGATGCGACGACCCGCGGCCAAGGCTTCTAGCGAAGCGCGGTAGCCCGGGTCGACGAATCCGCGGAGGTGCAACTCCACCGGGTAACGCATGGTCGCCATCACCCGGATAAACCCCTCGAGTCCACGGCCCGGGCCGATGACCTGGGAGAACCAATAACATCGGGCGGGAGCGTCGTCAGCTGCCGCTGGGACGGTACCGGAATCCGGCGGGGCCTCGCCGCGGGGCAGTACGTTCAGGATCGTGCGGGGGTGCACGCCATATTCCCGCTCGTACCGGGCCGCCATCAGCGGCGAAGCCGCGGTGAGGTGGGCCGCCTGCGGCAACACGGTGCCGAGAATGTTGCGCAGCAGGGCACGTTGACGCGGATCGTGCTCGATCGCCTCGGTCTCGGTTTCGTGGTGGTCTTCAAGGTCGATGCCGAAACGGACGCGGAGGCTGCGCGCGGACGCAAGGACGGCGGGCATGGCGCCGATGCAGTGGCCCAGATAATAGTCGGCCCGGACGGCAGAGGCGGCGCGGGACAGCTTGCGCCAGTACGGAGCGACGATCCAGGGCGCCAGCCGCGGACTCGGCTGCGGCAGCCTGCGGGTGAGGAGGCGGATGCCCCGGCTGAGCACACGGAGGCTGGTGGTCGCGGTTGGAATCCGTACGGCGCGCCAGCGCGCCTGGGCGAGGATCGCGGCGTCGCCGGCCTCGTTGGGCGCAAAGTGCCGGGAGGCTATGACGGTAACGTTGTACCCGGCCGCGGCCAGGGCATCCGCGGATCTCACGAGGCGCGGGGTGGACACCAGGTGCCCGGGACTCACGAGGCAGATGGAAGGTCGCTCAGCCATGGCGGGAGCGGAAAAAACCTGATTCGGCAAGTACCTCGGCCAGGCGCCGGCGGTAATCCTGCCATTGCCAGCCGGCGGCAGTGGCGAGCGAGGCGTCACGCATCGCTCGCAGTTCCGTGCGGTGATCCTGGCACCAGGCAACCGCAGCGGCGATCGCGTCCGCGTTGCCTGGTTCGATGAGGAGGCCGTTGCGACCCGACTGGAGTAGGTCGGCGGCGCCGGCGGCCTTGGTGGTGATGACCGGCACGCCGCGAGACCAGGCTTCGGTCACGACCATGCCGAAGCCATCGCAAAGGGTCGGAAATATGAGCGCATCGGCGCGATGGTACCAGGCGAGCAGCTCGGTCTGCGGCACGGCTCCATGGAATTCGACACCCTCGGGGGCGGGTTGCAGCACGCGATCCGGCAGCGCGATCGACCCGAAGACATGCAGCCGGGCGTGGCGGCCGAGTTGATGGCGGCGCCAGGCCTCGATCAGGTAGTGGGCGCCTTTGCGCACGCTGAACGTGCCGGCCCAGAGGAGCGTCAACGGGGTGCCGGAGCTTTGGTCGCCGGCGGGTGGAGGCAACACAGGCGGCGCTCCGTATGGCACGATCCGAACCTTGCTGACGTCGAGGCCGGCCGGGGCGAAACTGGAGCAGGTGAATTCCGAGGCGGCGATCACCAGGTTGGCGTTGCGGTATTCGGCGTGGCGCCGCGCGATGCGCCGCGACTCCCGCGCCGCGGTCCATCGATGCCAAGGTGTGAGCAGTTCAGGGAACTTGACCAGTTCCCGGTCAAGGATGCCCTGGACAAAAGTGGGTTCGGGCGCCGGCATGTCGTACGCAACCGGGAGTCCCAACTCACGGGCGCGGGTGATGGCGGCCAGCGAACAATATTCGTAGGCGTAGAGACCGCCGAGGTCCGGAGTCAGGCCGCGGGCTACGCGGCGATCGAAAGCCTGTTCGACACGCTCCCAAACGAAATCGGTCGCCCGGCCATCGCGATCGAGGCGTGCCGTGGCGACCCGCAGGAATTCGCCCCACGGATGCGATTCCACGCGGGTCAGCGGTAGACCGCTGATTTGGCGTCGCTTGAATTCGCGTTCGAGATCCCAGCCGGCGAGTCGCGCCGTGGCAAAGGCCAGCCGTTGCCGGCGGCTGGCCGGGTCGTGACGGATGCTGGTGACGAAGCGATCCAGCTGACCGGCCTCGTGCAGCGCCATGGCGGCCTGTTGCACGAAGGGGGCGACGGTGGGGTGGAAGATCCGCACGCTCATGAGCTGGAAGGGGTCGATGGAAAACGGCCGCAGGCGACCTGCAGGCGGCGTGCGATCCTCCACCCGACGAGGCGGCTGGTGAGCCGGAAGCCGCGGCCGCCCAGCGGCGCCAGTGCACTGCCGCCGAATGAGCGCGCCATTTTCTCGGCGGCACGGACGAGATCAGGCGCGGCCGGATAGTAATCGTAGGCGAAACGCTGGCAAAGATCCGCGGCCGCCTGGCGCATGGCTGAGGCATCCTCGAGATTCTGCAGGTGCACCGTGATGAGCCGCAGCGCGAGGAAGGCGGAGTCGAGGTGCCGCCGAGACCGCTGGGCGCTCAGGCTTCCGGCCAGGCCGGAACGGTAATAGGAGACGGCCTCGCCGCACCAGCGCACCGCGGCCGCCGCTCCGACTACGCGCGTAAAATACTCGCCGTCGTCGTTGAGACTCAGCCGCTCATCCCATGGCCCGGCAGCGTCGGCCACAGCCCGGGGAACTAGCCAGGCTGCCGGATGCATCATGCAATCACGACTGGCCCAAGCCTGGAGGAAGGAACGCGGCGGGAGATCGGCAAACAAGGGATTTTCGGAAGGGTAGCTGACCTCCGCCGGATCGACTGCGAACCGCCCCCAACGGGCGGTGAAGACCGTCCGCGCCGGCGCACCTGTCGCCGCGGCCATTTGCCGGGCGATCTTTTCGGGATGCAGCAGATCGTCGGCGTCGAGGAACTGAATCGATTCGCCGCGGGCGGCGCGGAGGGCGGCGTTGCGCGCCGCCGCAGCGCCGCGGTTGGGCTGGGTGATGATCTGCAAGCCGCGCACCTCGTACCGGCGCGCGACGGCAAGGCTGTCGTCGGTCGAGCCGTCATCGACCAAAATCACCTCGCAGGCGGGCCACGTCTGGGCAAAGGCCGACTCCAGCGTCGCGGCGACGTACGGCCCGGCGTTGTGGCACGGCACCAAAATGCTGACGAGCGGAGTTTTCAAAGAGCGGCGGGTCGGGTGAAAGGGAGGGATGCGGGAGCGGGCAAGTCGGCGCCGACGATGACGAGGCAGGCGCGGCTCGACCTGACGGAGTTGAAGGTGCGTCGAGCCAGAACCAGGTTGCCGCGGCGGACCTTGGCGGGCAAATGCAGATCGGACCAGGCGGGGTCGATCACCCAGACGTCCCGAGGGCCAATGGCAGCTGGGTTCCAGAAGCGGTCCGGGCGACCGGGCGACCACGCCCAGGTTAGGTCGATGGATCCCGCTGGCGGCCGGTAGTCGAACTGCCAGCGCAGGGTCGCAGCATCGAACACGACGAGATCCGGTTGCGCGGATTCCAGATAGGCGGCCAGGGGAGTCCGCAGGGTCCGTTCATCCCATTGCCTGTCGCCGGCCAGTTGTAGGCTAGTCTGTAGCGTGAACCATCCGATGAAGAGCGAGGCTGGGGCAACCCCGAGCCACCGATTCATGCCTGTGCGGGGATAGAGCAAGGGCAGGATCGCCAGGCTCAGGACGAGATACACCGTTGTCTGCGCCGCATAGAGCGCAACGCCGATGACCAACATTAGTCCGAAGCCCGCGGCGATCGTGTTCACGCGGGCGCGGTGGTGACGGGCCGCTATCGCGGTGGCGGCGATCGCCATGATTAGTAGAAGGCTGCGCACGTATTTCTCATACCCGAAGCTCAGGTGCGTGAAGAATGCCTCCCAACGATTCATGTCCCGCGAGACGAAACGGCCATGCACCGCCAGATCGTGAACGAAAGCCGGCCAATCGCGCCCGAGGTAACCGAGCAGCGCCACCGCGACGATGGCGATTCCACTCATGAGGGCGGCGAACAGGATAGGGAGGCGCAGGCGGGCGCGCCAGACGCGGTGGATCTGGATGAGCGTGGCGGGAACGACCAGGATGGCCCAGATCGGGTGGGTGAGCACTGCCGCGCTGTTGGCGATGCCGCCGGCCAGCCAGCCGCCGGGGCGGGGCCGCGCCAACAGCAGCCATTGGCCCGAGAAGAAGCAGGCGATCGCGAGCGGTTCGGGTCGGAGTCCGCGTTGCAGCAGGGCGGCTCCGACCACTGCGGTGGCGAGCGCCGCCGTGAGGCGATCTCCGGTGAGGCGCGAAAACGTCAGCCAGGCGAAAATTGTGGCGAGGAAACCGAGGGTGCATGCAAATCCGGTAAGACTGGCGGCGGAGACGCCGAACCCCTTGATCCACGCGGCCATGATGTGGGGGTACAGCGGGGGTTGAACGAGGAACTTCGATGGATGGACCCCCTCAAGGTAACCCATCCAACCGGTGACCCATGGATTGGTGAGCTGGCCGTTGCGCGCCAGGCTGATGCCGACGCCCGTGAAGAAGCTGTCATCGACGTTGGGCAGGGGGAACCCGGCGAGCCAAAGCAGGAGCCAGATCAGTGCGATCAGCGCGAGGGCGGGAACGCGGCCGCCGCCAAGCCGGCGCGGAACCGGGAGCGCGCGGCGAGTCGGGTCAGGCGAGGACATGGCGCCAGTTGCGCTGCAGGTAATACCGTTTGGAATGCGCCACGTAGTGATGCATGACCGCGCGACACTCGATCGCCTCGGGCGGCAGGGGTAGCACCACATGATCGGCTGGGGGCGGGATCGCACAGCTGCGTCCGGCCAGAAACAGTGCGGTCAAGGCTTGTTCCTGGTAGTAATGTGGTCCGACGCGCGCCTGCAGCTCGCGGCACCAGTATTCCATGCGGTCCCAATCGATCTCCTCGCTGCGCAGTCCGAGGGTGCCGGTGTTTACGCGTTCGGGCACCGGCTGGCCGGCCAGTTCGGCCAGTAATGCAAGGGGATACCCATAGGCGTTGTTGAGATCCTCGCCGCGAAGGGGAATTGCCGGGCGGTCATGCCAGTCGAGAAGGAAGGTTGGATGGCGGAAGAATAGGAGATCCGAATCCAGGAAGAGCTTCCAGCCGCTCAGGCCGGCATGCAGGTCGATCAGCTTGCGCAAGAGGGGAAATCCGATGCGGCGGGTCCGCAGCACCGGGAAACGCGCATCCGGCAGCACGGCATCGAGGCGGGTGACGACCTCGCGATCGTCAACGAACCGGGTATCGGGGAACAGGCGTACGATCGGATCGCGCTCCTCTGGGCCCAGGGTGCCGTCGTCCAGAATCACCGGATGCAGGGGGCGGTCGGCATGGCGCGCGAAGGTCCACAGGCAGAAGACGGTCTGGTACCAGTATTTGCGTCCGGTAAGGAGATGCAGGGTTACCGGAGCTCCGCCCGGTGACGGCGGACGCGGAAGCATTGCGGCCGCGGCAATCATCTCGCGACGTCCGGCTTCGGTCCGCCGGCGTTGCCAGGGGCCACCGTCCAGCCAAAGGTCGCGCAAGGGACCGTAATGGCGGTGCCAGAGGTGGTAGGCGATGCGCCCGAGGCCGAGTCGGCTGACGATGGGGGTGCGGGAGTTCACAGGTTCAGGGACCCGAAGAGTTTCTCGAGTTCGGCATCGTTCAGCGTGCGGGAGACCCGGTAGGGCTTGCCGGTCAGGCGCCGGAAGACCCGACCCGCAATGACAGGGCCGAGCCAGTGCGAGGCGAGAGTGAAATAACGGCCGCCAATCAACCGCGTTCTCGGAGCCTGGCGCCAGATCTCGAGGAGACGGCGCTGATACCGCACGTCGAAATCGTAGGGCAGGCGGCGCCAGCTTTCGAATGCGCTTCGCGCCACCGCAGCTCGTGCAGAGGCGTGCGTCGCCTGGCCGGCGATCCGGCGTTGGAAGGCTTCGGCGATGAGGAGGGAGGCGGCGCTGAGTCCTTCCCATCGGTCGCTAAAACGTCCGGACTCATGCGGCCCCACGGCGGACAAAGCGCCGACCACTTTGGTGATCGTCGCCGGGAAAGGCAGCAGGTTATAGTAAAGCCACACGTCGCCAGAAGGGTCCATGCGCCGGTCAGGTGGCACGAGCGGTTCGCGCAGGCAGCGTTGCAGGTAGCTCCGGCGATACACCGGCACATGGGGCAGCGGTTGGAGTGCGAGGAAGAGTTCGAGCGTGTCGGCGGTGGCCGGCAGACGGTTGCCGTCAGTGAAGCGCGCCACGGTATAGTTTTCACCGAGCTCGGCGACGGCATAGTCGCAGTAGGAAATATCTGCGCCGGTGCGGCGCATCGCCTCGACGTGCCGGACTAACTTTTCGGGATGGATCAGGTCATCCGAATCAAGAAGGAGAATGAACTCGCCGACCGCGGCAGCGATGCCGGCGGCGCGGGCGACGATGGATCCCTGATTTGCCTGCCGCAGCCACGTCACCGGCAATCCCGGGTCGAACCCATCAAGCTGGTCGAGCAGATGCGGCTGCGAGCCGTCGTCGACCACGAGAACTTCCGTCGGCTCCCCTAATCGGCGACACGAGCGGGCGACACTGCGCAAGGTGTGTTTGAGCGGTTCGGGTCGGTTAAACCCGGGGATGACGATTGAAACGACGGGAGGCACGCCTCGTATGCGAATTAGGTTTACCTGTGCAGGGTGGCGAGGCCGGCGAAGTGTCCACATGCGCCGCGCCAGCGGATGAATTGGGCGGGACCGGACCAGGCGCGGTAGGCGAACCAAGCCTTGAGTTGGCGCAACGGCACGGTCCAGGGCGGGACCGCAGGCCACGGGTTGGCTTCATGGTGCTGCAGTACTTGCACCCATGATTTGGCGATGCCGTAATTGAGGCGGGCCAGATAGTCGCGCTGTACCCTTCCGGAAGGAATGAGATGTTTCAGGCTCAGGGCAGGAAAATACCCAACCAACCAGCCCTGCTGCAGCAAGGTCAGCGAAATGTCGTTGTCGCCGCCCGACGTCAGTTCGCTGCCGCGACGATCGCTGAAATGAGCGTGGGTTTGACGTTCAAGCCATCCTAGGAAAGCCCTCCGGCGCAACGCCATCCCTGCTCCCACCGGAGCGCAGTGGGGATACTGGCGCCGACCGGTGCGGGGATCCCTTCGATCTTCGGCGATGATTGCTGATGCACCTAGATCGCGACAGGCGATCAAGCCGTCGAACTCAGGCTGCCACCAAGGAGCTGGGGCCGTCTCGAATTCAGGCAGGCTCCTGCCGCCGATCGCGCCGATCGTGGGATATGCAGCAAAGATCTGCTCGACTTGCGCGAGGTAATCCGGAGCAAGGACATTGTCATCGTCGACCAGGACCGCGAACTCTCCGGTCGCCTCCTGCAACCCCCGGCGTCGCGCCTGCGTCAGGCCTAGTTGTTCTTCGCGAACCAGGCGCGTGGCGGGGGGAATGGGCCCGGGAAGTCGCTCAATCGTCAGTGGCTCAGTCGAGTCGTTATCAACGACGATGAGATCCCACGTTGTGGTGGCTAGTGTCTGCGCGCAAAGCCCTTTCAGGGTGCGGGCTAGTCGCCTCGGGTCGGGATTGTGGGTCGGAATGATGACGGAAATGTTTGCCATTAGGACAACGAAACGTGCTGCCGCGCCGGGAGGTAAGGCTCGCTGATTCGGACCATCTCAGTCCACCACGCGGAGGGATCGTCAGGTCGCGTTCCTTCGAAGCGCCTTTTCATTCCGCGGAGTTGGCGGATAGGTGCATCCAGCACCCGTTCGCGCCAGGGCACGTGCAGCGCCGCGCTGAACTCGCAGGCTCGACGGGCGGCGTCAGCGGCGGGCACCAGGTTCCAAGTCAGGCGGTCTTTCCATTCCACCCGGCAATCGCAACGATTGCCGTCCTCGGATATCAGGCGATTGTAGGTCAGGAGCGGAATGCCGTACTGACGTGGGGACAAT
The DNA here is from genome assembly GCA_964355715.1 of uncultured Opitutaceae bacterium. Lineage (GTDB taxonomy): Bacteria > Verrucomicrobiota > Verrucomicrobiia > Opitutales > Opitutaceae > UBA2377. The sequence goes on from CAYHEW010000004.1 coordinate 124,525, forward strand.
TCGCCAAGCGCACGCTTTGGACTGAGGTCGAGGTGGCCGACCGCGCCATCGAGGATCCAGTGGTGGTGCGGATGGCCGATCCCGGGCCCGATGCGGTCGCGTACACCGAACGTCTGCTCGAGGAGGCGCGAGGGTGACGCAATCAGGCCGTTCCGACTGACCCGATTCAGCTCGCGCAGCAGCGGCTCCGGATCGACCAGATCCTCGACGGTCTGGCCGCAGTAGGCGAAGGCGAAGAAACCGTCGGCGAAAGGCAGGCGAAGCCGAGGGTCAAGGAAGTCTGCCAGATGCCAGGACGCGGCCGTGAAGCGTTCATTAGGCAACGGCTCGAGCTGCAGGCGTCCGCGCCGCGTCTGGTAAGGCATGATGTCGACGACGTGGGTGGCCGCGGCCATTGGCTTGAACCATCCCCCGGCGTCGAGGATGCGGGCATCGGCTGGCAAAGCTGCGAGGATCAGTTCCAAGGAGCGAGCGGGAGAGTTTTGGCTTGGTGCCATCGCGGGAGGCATAGCTGGGGGTTGTGCGGGCCGTTCACCCCGCCATCGCTTGTCAGCACGAAGCTCGAGAACCGACGACCGCCGCCGGCACCCCGTGGCAGATGGACCCAGGAGGCAGATCCTTGGTCACAACACTGCCGGCTCCGACGATGCAACCGTCACCGATGGTGACCCCACCCAGAATTGTCACACCGGCACCGAGCCACACATCACGACCTATCTCGACGGGCCGCAGTTCATCGGGCTGTGTCCGCATGGTTGTGCCCACGGGAGAGACCGTGTGGTTCGAGGAGACAATCCGGCAATGCATTGCGATAAGGGTATCGTCGCCGATCCGCACTCCGCCGTGTCCGTAGATGACGGAATAGGGGCCAACGAATACGTGCCGCCCCAGTTCGATCCGTCCCGCCCAGGCCTCCAACAGCGCGCCAGTCTCCAGACGGCAACCGTCACCGGCGACGATGTGGCCGCGATGGCCGCTGAAGCCTGGCAACAGGCCGACGCGAGGACCGAGCACGACGTTTCGACCTAGGGTGACGCCCGGCCGCCGATGCCTGAGATGGCGGAGGTACTGCACAAGGGTGTGGCGAAAATGGTTTAGCATTCAGGTGATCAGTTGCAGGTGATCCGTGGCGACGTATCTGGCGTGGGAGGAAGCGTAAGCGGCAGATGCCTTGATCGGCCAGTGCGCGCGATCCGACCATGCCTCGGCCAAGGTTGTCGCCAGAAGCTCCACCGTTGGCGCTGGGCAGAGGTAGCCGTCCACCTGATCGGCAATCCAGTCTTCGGCGCCGCCGACGCGGGTGGCGAGGACCGGGCGGCCGTGCAGCATGGCCTCAGGGATGGTCATCGGCACGCCTTCCTCGAGGGCCGGCGAGACCAAGAGATGGTGCTCGGCCCAGATGCGCTGCAGATCAGAATCGTAGCCGCGGAGAGCCACACGGTCGGCAAGGCCGAGACGCGTCGCGGCGGCGGTCAGTTCCGCGTGCTGCGGTCCGCGACCGAAGATCGACAGCCGCCAATCCCTTTCCTTTCCGAGGCTCAACGCGAGTGCATGCAGGAGCAGCCGCAGACCCTTGACGCCCTCGAGGCGGGCGAGCGCGGCCAGCCGCCATGGCGGCGACGCCGGCCACGCGACCGGACCGGGCGGCACGGAGCGCAGCGGATTCTGGACCACAACGGCCTGAGGCAGCACAGCTCCCAAGTGCCGGCGCGTGCTGGCAAGGTTGCGCCGGGAAACGAAGTAGAGGCGTTCGGCTCCCTCGAGCGCCTGTGCGGCCCGGGTGCGGGCGGGTTCGTCGAGCGTCGGATTCTCGACCTGAAAATTGGCAATCAGGCGGTAACGCGTCCGGCTGGCACTGATCCACGCGCCCAGTGCGGGCTCGGCGGCCAGGTCGTAGGTGCCTCCGCCACTGATGATGACCAGGTCGGGCCGGAAGTCCGCCAGGGCCCGTAGATCAGGTGGCCGGCCGACGGTCAGGCGTTGCCGGGCGCGCTGCCACAGCGGCCGGAAGACGCTCGGATCCGGGCGGATCACCAATGTGGCCCCATCCCGCTCGAGCGCGCGCACCCGCGTGTCGGCGGCGGTGGTGGGAGGCAGGACAAGGAGAACCGCGTCGCCGCGCGCCAACGCAGCTTCGGCTGCGTTGGTCCAAAGCGTGTCGGCTCCACCCCAAGGGTAGCCGAAAACGGTCGAGACAAACGCGAGCTTCATTGGTTGGGCGGCGGGAGGCTGTGCTGTGTTTGGCAAAAGTGTCAGAATCGCGGGCCGGGGACGGCCGGCAGCGCGTCTTGCCTGAGCCAGATGCGCCATTGCGGTGATTCACCGGCGAGGCGAAAGGAAGTGGCTAGACCGGGGGCAAAGAGTCTGCGCTTGAACTCGAGCGAGTCAGGCTGGATTGAGCGGATCGGTTCCATAATCACGGCTGCCGAGGCCAGCAAGCGTGAGATATCCGGGTGGTTGTGCGGACCGTGAGTGCGACCGACATGCCATGCGACGTCGTCGCCGGGAGCTGGCGCAGTGCCGGTAGCGAACGGAAACGGGTTGGTCCAATCCAGGCAGAGCACGTAGCCTGGTGTTGGGTGGTGGCCGGCCAAAAGGACCAAGCCTTCGTTGAGCCAGGCAGCGAAATTGGCCGGTCCCTCGAGTGAGGCGGCGGGATTTGGCGCCATACCCGGCGCTGGGCGCATGGGCATGCCCTGCCATGCTACACCAGCGACTTCCAAGGCCGGTGGTGCGCCTGGGGCCCGATAATGCTTCCAAGCGTAATTGTATGCAATGCTCGCAAGCGGTTGCCAGATGTAGGCGATGCCACAGACCAAACCAACAACGAGACCCATGCGAGCGCGTGGTCCGGCCGTGGCCGCCGCGAGCCAGCCGAGCGCGCCCCACAAGGGGATTTCTGAGAACTGACAGTTGGCAAGGTTGGTCACGAAGGTTGCGCCGATGAGCGCGGCGACAAGGAGAGCGAGCCGTCGTGAATCGCGCAGGTTGGCGGAAAGCAGGGCGCAGGTCCAGGCTGCGAGGACGCCGAGGACCGGCACGAGGTTCTCCTGCAGTGAGCGGAAAAACGTGTAACGCAAAAGGTCAGGCGGCGCCTCTCGCGCCATGCCGAAATGGATGGCGATATAGCCGGGGATTGAAAACGGCACACAGATCCACAACAGCAAAAGCAGACTGAGGGCCCCAATTATGGAGCGGGCGAACCATGCTCGTCGGTTAGTTTGGCCCAAGTAGTTGTAAAAAGCGAGTGGCGCAAGGATGGCGAGATAGTTGGGTTTGATGGCCCAAAGCCAGACGGCGATGGCGCTAAGGGCAGCTGGAACCCAGCGCGCCGCGGCACCGTCGCGCCGGGGCAGCATCACGATGGCAGCGGCGATCCCGAGGGAGGCCCAAGCCAGCCGGTTGTAAGACATGCCGTAGGAGAGGCTGCGCCAGTGGCCGAAATCGAGGGTGTAGGGTGCGGCAGCTATGCCGGCCGTGAAGAGGGCAAAAGCGCCAGCCAACCATGCCGAGATACGACGGCGGACGGCGAACCACGTGATGAGAGCGTAGCTGAGCCATATCAGGACCGAGGCGCCCGCTAGTGCGTGCACTGTTGCGCCGCCGACCTTCATGGCCAGCACAGTCGGTAGAATGGCGGCGGGGCCGATGGGCGAGCCGAAATCGCGACCGAGCCACTGGCCGGTCGCAGCGCGGTGGCAGGCATCGAGGTAGGCTGCAGTATCGAAGGGATAGAGCAGCTGCGGCGCTGGGCCAGCAGCCCACAGCAGTCCCATACCCACAACGAGGGCTACAGCGAATAGCCGGGTCGGCCAAGGGAACCAGGAATTAGGTGATGTGCTCAACCGTTGCGGGATAGGCGAATCCAGCGGGACGGAACAACCGCGCTGCCGTCGAGTCTGGAATTGGCGAACCAAGGATCGGGCGCGATGACGCAGCGGTTGGTGGCATCGCCGGCGTGGAGCCAGGCGCCCCACCAGGCGAAGGTGCTGTTCGAGATCACGGCATGGTCGCACAGGCTCATCAGGTGGATCTTCTCGGGCGCATGCAGCGGCGACGGGCTGCGGTAGTAATGGCAGGGAAGGTCGGGTTGGAACTCGCGCTGCACGGCGTCGATGTCATCGGAAAAGACGAAGAGGGTGGCACGCGGGGCCACGGCTCGGATCCGGGCGAGGGCAGCAGTGTAATAAGCCGGACCGAGCACGCCGATGTCGCGGCCGAAGGCGGGATTGCGGGCGTAGTCGCCGCGCCGGAAATGCACGCAGACGGATGGCGACGCGGCCGAGATCGCAGCCGCACAGGCCTGGGCCGCGGCGGAGAGCGGATAGCGCAGCGTGAAGTGTTGGCGGAGCAGGGGTGCGATGCCGGCGAAATTGCCCTCGGACTGCCACATCCCATGGAGGTAGGTGTCATCCGGCAGCCGCTCCAGGGCGGCCGGGTTCCCGGTCAGCGACGCTTCCTGGAAGGCACGACGCGGGCGCGTCATCCAGGCGGCGTACCGCCGCAGGCGAAGGGCCCGGGCCAGGTTCACGCTCCATCGCTCGGTGCGGGTCAGCTGCACCCCGCGCAGCCGCTCGATCTCCTCCGCCGTCGCGAACTGCTCCGTGATGTTCCAGCACGAGAGGGCGTAACGATTGTGCGCCTCGTAGCCTGGATCCTCGCGGTACCACGAGACATCGAGTTTGAGGACTGTGCGGCGACGTTCCGCCAATGCGAGGCCGGAGGCATACTGGAACATCTGGTTGCCGAGTCCGCCTGTCAGCCAAGTGATGATCATGGGGCCGTTGGGTTAGGTTGAGGAAATGTACGCGGTGGTGTCACCGCCATCGGTCACGATCTCGTAGCCCCGGCCGCGCAGGTCGCCGAGCATAGCCTGATGCTCTGCCGGCGACACGCACGCGTGCTCGAAGTGAACAACGGCCGGGCGGCAGGTTGACCACGGCCACAGGCGCAGGAGAACCGTGTCGTAACCTTCGGTGTCGAGCACCAAGATCTCGGTGGCCGCAAGCGGGGTTGCGGGCTCGAGATCCTGCCAGCGGATCGCATCGACTGTCTCCTCCCGGATTTGCTCGGAGGCGATTCCCAGGTCGCGGCACGCGGTTTCGATGCGCGTGCGATCGAGGGTGGCGAGTCCTGCGGCGAAGTCGGGCAAGTGTGGCGTCTCCGGCGCGATGTAGAAAAGCTTCCGGTGCCCGCGCTGCTCGGCGATTGCCGCCGGGACGATCCGGATCCCGGGTTGGCCGGCGTGGAGTCGGGCCAGTTTCGCCGAGAAAACTCCGCGAGGTTCGATCAGCGTACCGGTCCAGCCGAATTGTCGAATCGGCTGGTTCAGTGGATCCTCCAGGCGTCCGTCGTTGGCGCCGACCTGGATGAAACGCCGGCCCACGAGGCTGGGAAATGTGCGGTGCAGGGCGTAGGTGAAGCCGCTGTTTGGAGCCAGCCCGAGGTAGCGGAACGAGGGATGGTTGGTCTTGATCACCACCAGCCCGAGGCGGGCGGCCAGCCCTGCTATCATACGAAGGGGGTTCATCGACGGGGAGGTAGCCAGCGGGAACGCACGGCTCCCGGGTGAAACTGGAGACGGTTGAGGCACTTACGCACGCCGTAGTTCCAGTCGGCGCCGGCAATGGTTTCGGCGGGCTGGCGGAGCGTGAGGTGCCGTTCAGCCTCGGAGACTTGGGCAAGGTATGCGGTCAAATTGGCCGGATTCATGTTCCGCGCGCGCGTCGACGCGCATCGACATACAGCGTGTTGATCCAGGTATCGGCATGGATAGCGTAACCCTGGGTCTGGAGGAAATCCGTGATCGCCTCGCTCTTTCGACCCGCCATGCGGCTCGAAAATGTCAGCGTCTCGGCGCAAATGACCGCCGGACGGTATCGCGTCCAGTCCAGGTCCTTAAGGATGGGCAGGTCGTTGCCTTCGGTGTCGATGGTGAGGAAGTCAGGCTGGAATGCGTGCCGTTCCAGGATCGTGTTGAGGGACGCGACCGGCACCTCGATCGTGCGAACGATGGGAATCATCTCCTCGGCCGCCACCCGCTGGGCCTCCGCGGCGGAGAACGTGTTCAGCGCCCGGTCGGCCATGAGGTACAGCGTCAAGGAGCCGGCCGTGGTGGCGATGCCGCAGTTCAGGTTGATGTCCCAGGGACGTTCGCGGACGAATTCGCGGTGGAGCTCCGGATCCGGCTCGATGTTCATGCCACGGGCGCCCAGGAGATGGAAGAGTGCGGTGTTGCTGAGGTGCGTGGGGTGATGAGCGCCGATGTCGAGGTAACGCGGCTGCCGGATGCCAAAGTCCACTAGGGCTCGCCAGGCAATGAGGTCCTCGCCGTTCTGCGCGTAGCTGATGCGGAGACTGCCCCGTCCCGGCGTATCCTCAAGGCCGGTGAGGCAGCGCCAGCTAAGGCGAAGTCGCAGCCGCGCCTTGGTCCACAGGCGCTGCACCCGCCGGAGGGCGCGGCCGGGCAGGGGTTCGGTCATGGCAGGCGTCGGACGGCAGAAGACATCGAGTTCAGGACCGCGCCGGCGCCCACCGTGAGACCGAAGTACCCGACGGCTCCCTCGCTGGAGATCTCGAGGCGGCCGGCCTCGAATTGCTGGAGACTATGATCGTTGGCACTGAGGCCGACGAGAAAACTATAGGTGCCGGCCTCGAAGTTGACACGGTCCTGGGTGAAGACCGCCTCGTAATCGCCCGGGGGCAGGTCCTGCGGCGGATGCCACGCGGTCTGAACCGGGGTGCCGTCGGCGGCGCGCAGTCCCACGGCGACGACGAAGGCGGTCTGCGCCTTCACAACCCGGAACCCGATCCGCACCTGCCACGACTGGCCCACCGGTACGGCCACGAGCGGGGTGCCATCGGGCGACTGGACGGACACCGCGGTCGCATAGGCGCGATCCAGCAGGTCCGCGGGCGGCTTGGGGGCGTCGATGGCAACCGCGGCACCGAGACCGTGCTGGTAGATGTCCAGCACCCGCTGGCAAGGCCCCATCGCCTGGACGGTGCCGCTGGAAAGCAGGATGGCCGAGCCGCAGAGCTGACGGATCGAGGCGAGATTGTGGCTCACGAACAGGACTGTGCGGCCCTCGCTGGCGGAGACCGAGCGCATCTTACCGAGGCATTTTTTCTGGAACGCGAGGTCGCCGACGGCGAGCACCTCGTCGACGATGAGGATCTCGGGCTCGAGGTGCGCGGCGACCGCAAAGGCCAGGCGCACGTACATGCCGCTGCTGTAGCGCTTCACGGGCGTGTCGAGGAACCGCTCGACCTCGGCGAAGGCCACGATCTCGTCGAACTTCCGGCGAATCTCCTGCCGGCTCATGCCGAGGATTGCGCCGTTGAGGAAGATGTTCTCGCGGCCGCTCAATTCTGGGTGGAATCCGGTGCCGACCTCGAGCAGCGACGCCACCCGTCCGCGCAGGGTGACGCTGCCGGTGGTGGGGTCGGTGATGCGCGAAAGGATCTTGAGCAGCGTGGATTTGCCGGCGCCGTTGCGACCGATGATGCCTAGCACCTCGCCCGGTCGGACGTCGAAGCTGATGTCCCGCAGAGCCCAAAACTCCTCATGCGTGAAACCGGTACCCCAGCGAAGGCGGCGCCACACCCGACGGGCGCCGTGGTGAAGCGCCTCGCGGAGCGTCTCGCGCCGGGTCGCATGCTCGATGCGGTAGCGCTTGCTGAGGCCAGCTACGGAGATGGCGGGTTGGCTCATGCTAGATGATGTCGGCGAAGCCGCGTTCTGTCCGGCGGAAGACCCAAAGACCCGTGCCGAGGAGGATGGCCCCGAACAGGCCCGTGCTGATCAGGGCCGTGGTTTGGAATTCGACCTGGCCGCCTAGGAGGCACCAACGAAAGCCGTCGATCACGCCGGTGAGCGGGTTAAGAGCCAGCAGTTCACGCCAGGTCGGCAGATTATCGGTGCGGTAGCCCACGGGCGTGACGAATAGGCCAATTTGCAGTATGAAGGGTGAGATGAAACGGAAGTCGCGATAGCGGACCGTCAATGCCGTGATCCACAACCCGGCCCCGAGAGCGATAACAAGCCCGGCAAGCAGGAAAACCGGCAGCACGAGCAGGTGCCACGTCGGCCAGTAGCCGGCCAACGGGAGCACGAGCAGCGTCAATGCGAAGAGTATCAAAAAGTCAGCCAGCGCGACCGCGAGTGAAGCCAACGGCACAATCAGACGCGGGAAATATACCTTGGAGATGAGGTGGCTGTTCCCGACCAAGCTGCCCCCCGCACCCGAAAATGCATTGCTGAAGAGTTGCCAGGGCAGCAGTCCCGCGAGAACGAGCAACGGGTAGGGCAACTGGGCGTCGCCGGCTGGCATTTGCGCAAGTTTGCCGAAGACGAAGGTGAGTAGCAGCACCTGGACCGCGGGCTGAATCACTCCCCAGGCAACGCCAAGCACCGCCTGTTTGTAACGCACCTTGATGTCGCGCCATGCTAAGAAGCCCAGCAACTCGCGATAGCGCCAGAGGTCGGCCCAGTAGCGGCGGCTGGTTCGGCCGGCTTCGAGTACCAGCTCGGGAGTGACGAGGGTGGACATGGGTTCAGGGTAGGGCGGCGGCCAGCCGGCGCTGGAAGGCCGGGTAAGCAAACGCTTCCGCGTGGTGGCGCACAACTGCCGAATCGCGCGGGTGGTGGACCAGGTCGGCGATCGCGGCGGCAAGCTCCGGGATGTCGCCGTAGGTCACCAAGGTTCCAACTTCGTTGCTGATCACTTCAGGCACGCCGCCCGCGCGCGCGCCCAGGCAAGACTTCCCGTGGGTCATCGCTTCCAGGTAGACCAAACCGAATCCCTCCTTGCGGCTCAGGAGGGCAAAGAGGTCGCATCCTGCGTATTCGGCCCGCAGCGATTCGTCGCTGACCGCACCGAGAAAATCGACCGAAGCCCCGACCCCAAGCTGGTCGGCCAGCGCGGTGAGGCGCGGTTGGTCGTCGCCGGTGCCGACGATGCGGAGCCGCGCCGTCGGGAATTTCTCCAGCACCAGGGGTACGGCCTCGATGAGCGTGTCGAAACCCTTGTAGGTGTCGGTTGTCGTCAAGCGGCCCACCGTCAGGATGCGCGGGCCCGGGGTGCGGTCGGCGGCAGCTGTTCCATTCGTGCTCGGGACAAAGCATGGGTCGAGCGTGTTCGGCACCACGACCAGCCGGTCGGCCGTCAGGTCGGGGCAGAAGCGCAGCATCTGCCTCCGGGTGTATTCGCTGACGCAAAGGATGCGATCTGCACCTCGCAGGGCGCAGCGCTCCAGGGCGGAATAGGGACGCCAAACCTCGATGCCATGCGCCACGAGGCAGTAACGGAGCCGCGGACGGAGGCACCGCGCCAGCCAGGCGATGGGCAGCTGGTGCAGGTGGCCGCACACGATCAGGTCAGCCCGGCGCGCGCAACGCAGCGCGTGACGGATGAACGCGCCCTTGCGGCGTTCGCAGCCGTGGTACTCGCCGAGGTTGTTCCCTGCATAGCGGGCCAGCCGCGAATCAGGTGCGGCGTGGTCATTGAGGACGACGGTGTCCACCTTCCGACCGGACCCAGACTGCGCGGAGAGGGCCATGAGGTACAGCCGCAGGATGCGGGCGATGCCGCCCTCGTGGCGGAAGAGTTCGGGTGCGAGCAGGAGCGTGTTCATGCTTCGGGCCGGCGCTGGGCGAAGGCGATGAGCATGGCGAGCGTCCAGACGCGGGACCAGGCCCGGGTGTCGTCGCCGGCTAAGTATTCCCGCCAGATGCGGCCAACGGCGTCAGCCTCCAACCACGGGCAGGAGGCGAGGGAGGACGACGAAAAGATGTCGTTCAACTGGCCCTTCAGCTGCGTGCGCATCCATTGCGCGAAAGGCAGGGTGAACCCCTGCTTGGCTCGCTGGCGGATGGCCGTGGGGAGCAGATCGGCCGTGGCGTCGGCCAGCGCGGCCTTCGGGCGCTTCGGGTTGAACTTGTAGGCGGCCGGTTGCGGCCAGAGCCATTCCAGGAATACCCGGTCGACAAGTGGCACGCGCAGCTCCAGCGAATGCGTCATGCTGAAGATGTCACTGTCGCGCAGCAGAACGTCCGCCATATAGGTGCGCAGCTCCCAAGCGCTGATGATCTGGAAGGGGTCGGCACCGATCAACTCGTGGGCGAAGTCATCGAGCATCGGGTGGTTGGGCCCGAGCCGGGCTGCGAGATGACGCGCATCCGGCGTCAGCAACGCCAGCCGCTGGGCCTCGGGCAGGACACGCCGTTGCAGCGATGCCAGCTCGTGAAGATCGCGTGCATGGTGGAGGAAATCCGCCAGCTTGCGCGCCCGGACTCCGGGCCGAGCCCGCAGGCGGTCGATCACCGCTGCTCGTAGCGCGCCCGGAAGTTTCCGCCAGATCGGCAGCAGCCGCTGCAGGCGCGGCAGATCGCGAAATGACGGATACCCGCCGAAAAGTTCGTCGCCTCCGAGTCCGGACAAAGCGACGGTCACGCCGTGTTCGCGGGCGAGGCGGCTGACATAGTAGGTGTTGATGCCGTCGCCGGTCGGTTGATCGAAACTGGCCAGAATGCGGGGCAGGTCCGCCGCGACGCGCGCGCCGGTCAGCCGGTCTTCGTGGTGATCGGTCCCGAATGCCTGCGCGGCCAGCCGAGCGCTGTCATGTTCGGAGTAGCCGGCCTCGTCGAAGGCAATCGAAAACGTCTTGAGCCGCGAGCCGCCGAGGCGCGACATCAGGCCGACGATGGCGGTGGAATCCATGCCGCCCGAGAGGAACGCGCCGACCGGAACGTCGGCCAGGCGGTGAGCCCGGATGGAGTCCTCAAGCTGGTGGCGCAGAGCACGGGTGAACTCCTCGTAGCTGGAGGCAATGCCGGTGGTTGCGACCGGAGCCGGGAGCCGCCACCAGGCCGTCGTCCGGATCGCGCCGCGGGCAACAACTGTCAGCGCCTGGCCCGGTGGAAGGTTGATGACGCCACGATAGATGGTGCGCGGAGCCGGGACGCTGAACCAAGCCAGGTACTCACCGACCGCGGCGGCATCGATCTCCCGATTTACGACCCGGCCGCTCACCAGCGCGGTCAGAGTGGAGGCAAATGCGATTCCGCCCGGCACCCGGGCATAATACAGCGGCTTGATGCCGAAAGCATCCCGCGCCGCGAACAGCGTGCGTTCCCGATCGTCCCAAACCGCGAATGCAAACATGCCGCGCAGGCGAGGAAGGCAGGCCGCTTGCCACTGGGCAAAGCTCGCCAGCAGTACCTCGGTGTCGCATTGAGTGAGGAACACGTGGCCCAGTCCCTCCAACTCGGCCCGCAATTCACGGTGGTTGTAGATCGCACCGTTGAACACGATCGCAAATCGGCCATCGGGCGTGTGCATCGGCTGGTGGCCGTGGGCGGGGTCGAAGATGGCCAGACGCCGCATGCCGAGCGTGGCCTCGTGGTGCGTGACGATGCCGGCATCGTCCGGGCCGCGATGCACCATCGCATCGCACATGCGCCGCACGACCGCTTCACGCGAATCCGGGGACTCGCGCACACTCAGGAAACCGGCAATTCCGCACATGCTAGGGATGGCTTCGCCCGGTCACTTCCAGCGGGGAAGTGAGGTGACTTCGTTCGATCTGGCTATCAAGGGGTGGCTAGGGGTTAATACCCAGTGAAATGAGGCCTAATGAATTCGGGGTATTAGGCAATCCCCTGATAATGCGTAATTTCACGCACAGATTGACGCCATGACCTCAGTTGCTTTCGGCTCGGAGAGGAGTCTGGCAATCAATGCCGCGCCAAAATCGAGGGCCGTGCCGGCGCCCCGCGAGGTGATGATCCGGCCGTCCACCACGCAGCGTTCGGCGGTGAGGATGGCCGGCAATTCGTTCGCCACCGCGAAATGCGCCGTGTACCGCCGCCCGGCTAGCAAACCAGCGTCGTGTAATACCAACGGCGCGGCGCAGATCGCCGCGATCCAGCCGCCAGCCTGATGTTGGCGCAACACGAGTTCGCGCACCCGCGGGTCGGCCCGCAGCAGCTTCACGCCCGGTCCACCGGGGAGGAACAGGCAATCGAACGCCTGCGCGCGCACCGCCTCGAGGGTGGTGTCCGCGTGCATTGTCATGCCGCAGCGACCAGTGGCATGGATGCCGTCGCCGAGCGCGGCGATCGTCACGGTTGCGCCGGCGCGGCGCAGGAGGTCAATGGGCGCGACAGTCTCGATCTCTTCAAATCCGTCCGCCAGGATTGCGAGCACGGTGGGCATGCCTATTCCTATACGGCATGCGCCTCCCTGAACACGGAAAAATGCACCCCCGCCTGGTCATCTTCGGCGCGGGCTACATCGGCGGCGCCGTCGCCCGGGCGGCCGTCGCCCGTGGATTCGAGGTCACCGCCCTGACACGCAACCTGGACCGGGCGGAAGAGCTTCGCGCCGACGGCATTCGCGCCGTGCTGGCCGACCTCGCCGACGAGACGTGGCTGGACGAAATCCCCGTCGGCGCCGATTTCGTGCTCAATTGCGTGAGCTCCGGTGGTGGCGGCCTCGACGGATACCGGCACAGTTACGTCGATGGCACCGCCCGGATCGCCGCGTGGACCCGGCGCGGACGCGTGGGCACGTTGGTCTACACGAGCAGCACCTCGGTCTATCCGCAAGGAGGCGGGGCTGAGATCGACGAATCGGCCCCGACCGATCCCGCCAGCGAACGCGCTGCGCTCCTGCTCGAAGCCGAGCGGCTGTCTGCGACGGCCGAGGCCAACCGAGTCTTCATCCTGCGCCTCGCCGGAATCTATGGACCCGGCCGGCATATGATCCTCGACACCCTGCAACAGGGAACACCCTTGCCGGGCGCCGGCACGCACCGGCTGAATCTGGCCCACCGCGACGACATCGTGGCGGCGATTCTGGCGTGTTTTTCCGCGCCGCCGGCTGTTTCAGGTGGCACCTTCAATGTCGCCGACGACCAACCGTCACCGCGCGCCGAAGTCGCGGCCTGGCTGGCCGCGAGGCTGGGACTGCCGCCGCCAGTTTTTGATCCCGGCGCCACCACCGGCCGCCGCCGCCCTGAGACGCCCGACCGCGTGATCCGCAACGGCCGCCTCAAGGCCGCGCTTGGCTGGCAGCCGCAGTACCCCGATTTTCGCGCGGGCTATGCAAGTTTGTTGTCGCGTTGAGCGGTGCCGTTTCATTCAACTCGCACCTCAACCCTAACCCATTTGTCCCATGGCCGGCGTCGGCAAACTACTCAAACAAGCCCAGAAAATGCAGCGTGGCATCGAGGCCCTCCAAGGGCAGCTCGAAGCCAAGGAGATCGAGGTCGCCAGCGGCGGCGGCGCCGTGAAGGTCAAGGTCAACGGCACCGGCAAGTTCCTCGCCCTGACGCTCGATCCGGAGTTCCTCAAGGAAGACGCCAAACTGGTCGCCGACACCGTGCTCGCGGCCATCCAGGATGCGGCGAAACAGGCCAAGGAATACAACGACGCCGAGATGCAGAAGGTCACCTCGGCCTTCCAGATTCCCGGCATGATGTGACGGCGCCGGGCGGCGTCCATCGGCGATGACTCCCGCGTTCGAGAAGCTCCAGAAGCACCTCAAGCAGCTGCCCGGGCTCGGCTACCGCTCGTCGGAGCGCATCGCCCTGCACCTGCTCGTCGAGAAGCCCGATCGCCTGCCGGCGCTCGTCGCGGCGCTGGAGGAGGCGGCCAAGTCGGTCCGACGCTGCACCCGCTGCGGCAATCTCGCCGAGGAGGACCTCTGTGGCATCTGCGGCGACGAGCGTCGTGACCACGGCTTGGTCTGCGTGGTCGAGCAGGTGCCCGATCTCGTGGCCATCGAGCGCAGCGGGGCGTTTCGCGGCGTGTACCATGTGCTGCACGGCAAGCTTTCGCCCATCCACGGCGTCGGCCCGGCGGATCTGAATTTCGCCGCGCTCAACGCGCGCATCGGCGGGGGCACCGTCCGCGAACTCATCCTTGCGCTCTCCAATGACGTCGAGGGCGAGGCGACCTGCCATTACCTGACGGAGCACCTCCCGGCCGGCTCCGGGGTCACGGCCACCCGCATCGGTTTCGGCCTGCCCAGCGGCGGTGGCGTCCTGTACGCGGACTCCGTTACGCTAAAAAGCGCATTGGATGGCCGTCGCAGCTATTCTTGATTGCGAATACCGGGATTTATTATTCATTCCACGCCAGTTCAATGCGCCATTAGTATATCGGCTATTATGTGTGCTTCCCAAGCATGAGAGGTCGGTTCGACTCCGACATGGCGCACCAACCTTAACCCACCCAAAACTAAATATGAAATCCCTCCGAATCCTCCTCGCGCTGGCCTTCGCCAGCATCCTCGCCGTTTCCGTCGCCCAAGCTGGTGACGACAAGGGCGAGTGCAAAGACAAGGCCGCCAAGTGCTGCTGCACCAAGGAATGCAAGGCCGGCAAAGACGGCAAGGAATGCGCCGACGGCAAGTGCTGCTGCAAGGACAAGAAGGCCGAGTGCGAAAAGAAGGAAGAAAAGAAGTCCTAAGCTCTTTTCCCTTTTCAATCTGCGAGCCGCGCATCAGCCGATGCGCGGCTTTTTGTTGGCCAAGTAATCCGTCAGGTCCCGGCCGGGACGGACTCGGCCCGAAGATTGCGCCAGCGGGCGAGGACCCGGCGGTGGATGTCGTCAGGGGCCAGGCCGTAGGCGGCGCGGAGAATCTCCGTGTTGGAACCGTGCTCGACGAATTTGTCGGGCCAGCCGATGCGCTCCACCGCCGCGGGGCAGTCGGATTCCTGCAGCGCCTCGAGGACCGCGCTGCCGAAGCCGCCGGCGAGGACGTGGTCCTCCATCGTCACAATGAGCGGGATGCAGGCGGCGTGGCTGAGCAGCAATGTGCGGTCAATCGGCTTCACGAAGCGCGCGTTGACGACGCCCACGGAAAGGTTCTCCTCGGCGGCCAGGCGCGCGGCGAGCTTGAGCGCATCCTGCACCATGTTGCCGAGCGCCCAGATCATGATGTTGGAGCCCTCGCGCAGGACCTCGGCGTGCCCGAGGGGTAGGGTGGCGGGTTGCGCCTTGAGCGGCACGCCGACGCCGGCACCGCGCGGGTAGCGCACGAAAGCCGGGCCGTTGTGCTGCAGCGAGGTGTGCAGCATGTCGACGAGTTCGTCCTCGTCCTTGGGCTGCATGACGACGGCGTTCGGGACACAGCGCAGGTAGGCGAGATCGAAGAGACCGTGGTGCGTCGGCCCGTCGTTGGGCGAGAGTCCGGCGCGATCCATGCAGAACGTCACCGGCAGGTTCTGCAGGCAGACGTCATGGATGATCGGATCGTAGGCGCGCTGGAGGAAGGTCGAGTAGATCGCGACAACCGGGCGGATGCCCTTGGTGGCGAGGCCGGCGGCGAAGATCGCGGCGTGCTCCTCGGCAATACCGACGTCGAAGAACTGGCCGGGCACCTCCTTGGCCAGGTGGGAGAGGCCGGTGCCGCTCGGCATCGCACCCGTGATGCCGACGATGCGCCGGTCAGCCTGGGCGAAGCGCACGAGGGCGCGGCCGAAGACGTCCTGGAAATTCGGCGGCATGCCGGTGGCCGTCTGCTTGCTCTCGCCGGTCTCGGGATCGAAGGGGCTCGCGCCGTGGAATTTCTCCGGTGATGTCACCGCGGCCGGGAGGCCCTTGCCCTTCTTGGTGTGGACATGGATGAGCACGGGCACATCGCAGTGCTTCGCGAACTCGAGATTCTTGACCAGGGCGTCGAGGTTATGGCCGTCGACCGGGCCGAGGTAGCGCAGGCCGAACTTTTCGAACAGCGACGACTCGACAAAGAAGTCCTTGGTCTCGCGCTTCCACTTCAGGTAGACGCGGTTCATCTCCGCGCCGGCGGGGAAGCTCTTGAAGAAGGCCTCCACGTCGTGGTGCAGCTTGTTGTACGTCTTGCTCGTGCTGATGCGGTTGAGGTAGCTCGAGATGGCGCCGACGTTTTTCGCGATGGACCACTCGTTGTCGTTGAGGATGACGATGAGGCGCTTCGTCGAGGAGACGATGTTGTTGAGCGCCTCGAGGGTGATGCCGCAGGTGAAGGCGGCGTCGCCGCAGACGGCGATCAC